>JBGSVE010000172.1:0-13934 GCA_041753075.1 Pirellulaceae bacterium | reverse complement strand
GAGTCCCAGCAGCGACGGCATTTTACGGATTGCTACCAATCTGCTTGATGTCCCCGCTGAGATGATCTCGCTGCTTTACGCCCAGAGGTGGCAAATTGAGATCTTTTTTAGATTCTTTAAGCAGTTCCTGGGCTGCAATCACTTGCTCAGCCACAGCCAGAACGGCATCGAGATCCAAGCCTACTGTGCAATCATCGCCTGCCAGCTGATCAATCTATGGACAGGTCGCAAACCAACGAAGCGCACGTTCGAGATGCTCTGCTTCTACTTCACCGGCCTGGCCAGTGAAGAGGAACTGGTTGCCCATTTGGAGCAACTCAAAGCTCACGACGAAGCCAACGCAAAAAATCAATAGACAGCAATCGGGGAGCGATCTTAACACGCTCAACTCGCCGTTCATGCTGCGCAGTCGCCAACGCAAAGTGTTAGCGACTTTCTAGCAACGTCACACTGCGAAACGATCGTTCGCAAGCAGGCACCGATTACGCGAACTCTTCGCTTTGAGCAAGCGGTGTGCCGAACAGTATTGGTTCAGACCCGTTTGACCAGCGTGCTTGCCGGTGAGGACACGAGCAAACGGTACGACCATTTATCTGCGGAGGACCGAACCGCGATCCGCGAAATCCTTGCTGAGACGAAACCAGCTTGGCAGACTTGAGCCAAAGTATCAAAAAACTTTGATTCAATGCGGGTGGGTCGATCTGTCGAACAACGATGATGACGCGCTTTGTATCGATTGTGTCGGTTTGCGCGTCGGCACCGGTTGGCCACGAGTTTCGTTGGTATGGCTGTTCAGAATCGCACCCGTAGTCATCGCAACCCCATAGCGCTCGCCAAACGGCTGGCGCTCGGCGGGGTCGTGCTCGCACTTAGCTGCGGTGTGGGTTGTCGTAGCTACCACAATTTCCCCGAAACAATCGGTAACAACACCGTTCCCGTTGATGCGATCATGCGGCAGGTCGATTCCGGTGCGACGACCACCACGCCGATCGAAGCGACCCCAGCACCGCTGACGCTGCGGACACCGGAAGACTTTGACCAAGTTGCCTATTTGGATTGGACGCTGCAGCAGACGATCGAAACAGCGATGAGCAACGCGTCGGTGCTGCGCGATCTTGGTGGCACAGTGTTGCGCGCTCCTCAATCGGTCATCACTCAAGAATTACCGGGGCTGAGCGAAAACGATCCGCAGGCCAGCATCGAGGCGGCGCTGTCGGCGTTTGACACCCAATTTACAGCGATCGGCAAGTTTCAAAACAACGATCGGCGGTTCAACAACAGGTTCTTCGGCGGCGGTGCCAATGCATTCAAGCAAGATACGCATGACTACCTTTTTCAATTCTCAAAACGTACCGCGACAGGTGCCGAATTTGCGGTTCGCAGCGTCACGGATTACGACGCCAACAACGCCACCGGCAATCTTACCAACAGCGCATGGCAAACCCAATTGCACGCCGAAGCACGGCAACCGCTGTTGCAAGGCGGCGGAGCAACGTTCAATCGCGTCGCCGGACCGGGTGCCCGGCCCGGCGTTTACAACGGTGTGTTGATCGCTAAGGTCAACAACGACATCAGCGAAACCAAATTCCGCCAAGGTGCGCGGGACTACATCAGCAACGTGGTCAACGCATATTGGGATCTGTATTTTGCCTACCGCGATTTGAGTTCCAAACGCGACGCGTTGGAACGCAGCCGCCAGACTTGGCAGGCTTACCAGGCGCAGAAAAGTGCCAGTCGCCAAAGCGGTGCGGCCGAAGCGCTGGCGCGAGAACAATACTATCGATTTCAATCAGACCTCCAGGACGCGATCACCGGCAAGCTGGTCCAGCGAACCCAAGTCAACAACTCGACCTCCGGCGGAACATTCGCGGGACTCAGCGGTGTGCAGGCGGCCGAACGCCGACTGCGGCTGCTGATTGGCCTACCCATCTCGGATGCGAACTTGATTCGACCAAGTGATAACCCGAGTACCGCGCCGATCGTCTTTGATTGGGAATCGATCACGGTCGAGGCGATGCAGTTACGCACCGAATTGAAGCAACAACGGCTGTTGGTCAAGCGACGCGAGCTGGAAGTCCTGGCGGCGAAGAATTTCTTGATGCCGCAATTCGACCTGGTCAGTATTTACCGCGTCCGCGGATTGGACCAGCAACTGGCCGGTGACAATTCCGCGTTTCAGCAGCTTGGTGATTTTGATTTCCAAGAATATGAAGCCGGCCTTGAATTGGTTTTGCCGGTGGGGTTTCGCCAGGGGCACGCGGCGGTGCGGTTTGCCCAAATTCATGTCTCGCGCGAGATAGCGATCCTGCGCGAACAAGAACGCCAGGTGCTGCATGACTTAACGGCGGTCGTTGCGGATTGCGATCGCGCGTCGGCGCAAGTGGAAACGAACCTGAATCGGTATCTGGCGGCGAGCGATGCGCTCGATGCACTGGACGCCAATCGCCAGGCCGGCTTGCCCGTCAACCTGGAACAACTTCTCGATGCCCAGCGGCGCGTCAGCGAAGCGGAAAGTCGTTATCATTTGTCCTTGTCGGAATATGCCGTGGCGACGAAGAACGTTCATTTTGAAAAAGGAACGTTGCTCGAATTCGCAAAATTGTTGGTCGTCGACGAGGACATACCGTGGAATTGATTGATACCGTTTCTCGCATCGTTCATGTCACCACAGCGATCACCATCGTCGGCGGCACCATCTTTACGCTGCTCGTCTTAGTACCTGCGGCCAAGCAATTAAGCCAAGAGTCGCACGACGCACTGGCCGCCGAGGTGAAGCGCCGTTGGAAAAAGTTTGTCTACATCGGCATCCTGTTGTTTTTAGTCAGCGGCTTTTACAACTTTTTTGGTGCCATCGGTGTTCACAAAGGTGACGGGCTGTACCACGGCCTAGTGGGCACCAAGATTCTCTTGGCCTTTGGGGTGTTCTTTATCGCCTCGGCGTTGGTCGGGCGAAGTGCAAAGCTGGAGGCGATGAGAACCAATCGTGTATTTTGGTTGAAGGTCTTGGTATTGTTGGCGATCGTGATCGTCGCAATTTCAGGTTATGTGAAAGTCCGCGGGCCGAAGCTTGTTATGCCCGTCGAAGTGGTTGGTGTTTAGGTTCGCCGCGTACCAAACTGAGGTCCATCCGGGTTTATAGTGGATAGGCAGGATGGACCAGTAATTAGTGGTGGCTTCTAAATCGCGATCTGCGTCACGTTCTTAAACAACTCGATTCCGAAAAATTTAAATGCGCATATTTACAATCACTATGTCTACTTTGGCGCTGCTGGTCCTTGTTGCTGGATGTGGCGATAAGGGCAACGCCGTCATGGATGCTCCTTAGAGCGAGATTGACAAGTACCAGCAGATGATCGACGAAGGCAACGCGGAAGCAGCCAACGAAATGCAATAGCCAAAGCATCGATCAGCCTTGATTCTTTCAGACCATTCCGCCAGGGGGTTAGCTTCACCGCGTCTTCACAAACGTTTAACCGCGTTGACGCGGATTGCGGGGATGCAAAAGTTGGTTGTTTGAGCGAACATTGCGTTTTTGAGAAACAACGCGACATCGCTACCTCGGCGACCGACCAACCGACCGCCCACGACGAAAGCTCCATGGCAAAAACCAAAGTCTTGATTGTTGAGGACTATCGGCCCCTAGCGGAAACATTGGAATATCAACTGACCCGCGCCGGTTACGAAGTCTACCGGGCCGCCGATGGTGGCGATGCGTTGGTGCAAGCCAAATTGAAACTGCCGGATGTCGTATTCCTTGACGTGGACCTGCCGGTACTCAGCGGCGTCGACGTTTGCAAACAACTTCGCGCCTCACCGGAAACTCGCGAAACGCTCATCCTGATGCTCAGCGCCCTGGGCGAAGAATCGGATCAAGTGATCGGTTTCGCCGTCGGTGCGGATGATTATGTCGTCAAGCCGGTGGAAAGCTATGCGGTGTTGTTGCAGCGGCTCAAGGCGCTGCTTCGTCGCCGCGAGCCAAGCGTTGAAACGGTTGACTCGGTTTCGGCGGGGGGCGTGACCGTCGACCGAAGACGATACCGCGTCGAGATCTCGGGCAAGTCGCTGAAGATCACCAAGAGCGAGTTTCGATTGCTCGATACACTGATCCGCCAACCCGGACGCGCGTTTGATCGCAGCGAATTGGTCGATGCGGCTTTGGGCGAGGACACGATGGTGCTCGAACGAACAATCGACGTCCATATCCGTTCGCTGCGCAAGAAGATGGGACCCCACGCCGAGTTGATCGAGACGGTTCGCGGAATTGGTTATCGGTTCGCCGAACCTAAGTAGCCGATACCGTGTCCGTGTGTTCAAAGACGCTCCGTCGTCGTATTGAAACGACGGCGGAGCGTCGTTGAGCACTTAGGCGGCGATCACCAACGCGCTGGCGACGATTCCTAGTAGCAACACCAGGATCGCCGCCATCAATGAGGGCCAAGATGCGGCGGCGCGGTCGCCGGTTGTTTGCGCGATACGTCTGGCTTGGAAAAAGTATTGGACAATCACCGTCGCCAGTAGCGTCGTCGTCGCGATGCACATCAAGATGCTGACCCACTTCAACGTCGATGCCCAAGTGTCGTCTTCAAACAGCCGCGAGGTCGCGTCGGCAATGAGCGCGCGATTGATTGCCACAGCCGCCGAGATAAACGCAAACGCGGTTCGCACCCAGGCAAGCAGCGTGCGTTCCAACGCCAATTCTGTGCGGTGCTGGGCCAGCGCCGTCGTCGCATCGCGTTTAGTTGGTTCCGAATGCACGGTCATGGTGATCGAGAGAGGATAAAAGGTCAATTTCGGTTAAGATAGAGTTTGTAAATCGTATCCAGCGTAACAGGAATTTCATATTGATTGGCAATCGACGAACGCTCGGCGTGGTCATTGGTTCGTGCGTCCTGATCGCCGCCGTGCTTGGCATCGGCGGTGGCCTGGCTTTTTACAAATATCGATCGATCATGGTGGCCAGCCAACAAGGCCCGCCACCGGAAATGCCCGAGGCGGTTTCGATCCAAGCCGCGGTGGCTGTTTCATTTAGCCCGCGAGTTACCGCCATCGGCACGGTCCATGCACCCCGGTCGATCACGCTGCGCAACGAGATCGCCGGCCAAGTCGTTGACGTTCCGATGCGGGCCGGCGGCGTTGTCGAACAAGGCCAAACGTTGGTTGTTCTGGACCGCAGCGTCGAAGAAGCACAATTGCAATCAGCCAAGGCGCACCAACGAATGGCCCGCTCGATGCTCGAGCGAACGCGGTTAGTTGCCAAGGCGAACGCATCGAGCGGTAACGAAATTGACCAAGCCGAAGCGGACATGACCCAGTCGGATGCCGACATCGCTCGATTGACCGCGATCATCGCCAAGAAAACGCTTGTCGCACCGTTTCGCGCCAAGGCAGGACTGGTTGATACGCACGTGGGCCAATTCCTCAGCGAGGGCACCCAGATCACGACGCTGCAAGGGATCGATGACTATATCCACATCGATTTCATGATGCCGCAAGCAGTCGCGGATTCGGTCGATGTGGGTCAAGCGGTGAAGTTGTTGGTTGAGCCGCTGCCGCTTGAAGCCACCGTGGTTGCGATCGATTCGCAATCCGATCGCATGACTCGTAACCTGATGGCGCGGGCCAAGCTTGACCAACCGCCGGCGTTCTTGCAACCGAACGATTCGGTCAAGGTCGAAGTCCAATACGGCAAAGAGCTCAATGGGATCGCGATCCCCGCCGAGGCACTGCGTCGCTCGCCAACCGGTGCGTTTGTGTACTTGGCCAAGCCGGACCAAAGTGGCGGCATGCGCGCGACGGTTGCCCGCGTCACGCCGGGGCAAACCGTTGACGGCGCGGTGATTGTTTACCAGGGACTTCAGGCTGGTGACCAAGTCATTGTCGATGGCTCATTCAAGTTGCGCGAAGGCGTGTTGGTCGCAGTACCGCAACCGCCGGCGTCGCAAGTTGCCACCACGCCCAACCCCGCTCCTCAATAGGCAACCCCGTGCGCTCGATCACCGACATTTTTATCAAGCATCCGGTTTTGGCCGTGGTCGTGAACCTGGTCATCGTGCTCGTCGGCCTGCGCTCGATCACGCTGTTGCCAATCCAGCAATATCCCAAGCTGGAAAGCACGTCGATCTTGATCAACACACTCTACATCGGTGCCAGCGCCGAGACGATTCGCGGATTCTTGACGACGCCGATCGAGCGCGCGGTTTCGGCAATCGCTGGTGTTGATTACATCGAATCCAGCAGCACATCGGGTCTGAGTACGGTCACGATCCGCTTGAAGCTCAATCACGACAGCACCCAGGCGCTCGCCGAAGTCAGCGCACGATTGCAACAGGTGCGGCGCGAGTTACCCGATGAAGCCGAACCGCCGGTGATTGAACTGCAGCGCGCCGATCGGCCTTACGCATCGTTTTATCTCAGCTTCACGTCGGACGAGTTTGATATATCGCAAATGACCGATTGGTTAACGCGAAACATCCAACCACAACTTTCAACATTGTCCGGAGTTCAGCGCGTCGGCATTGAAGCGGGACAAATGCCAGCGATGCGCGTTTGGATTTCGCCACAACAATTGTCGGCGCTCAATTTGACGCCGGGCGATGTCTACGCGGCGCTGCGGCGAAACAATTTCTTGGCGGCAATCGGTCGCGTCAAGAACGACACGGTGCAAGTCGATTTGTTGACTAATACGGACCTGCGCAGCATCGAAGAATTCGAGGAGTTGATTGTCTCGCAGCGCGACGGTGCGACGATTCGGTTGCGCGATGTTGCTCGCGTTGAATTGGGAGCCGAAGAGCCGCAAATGGTGGCGATGTACGAAGGCAAGGAAGCCGTCTACCTGTCGGTTTGGCCGTTGCCCGGCAGCAACGAAATCGAAGTGGCGACGAATTTGCGCAAGGCAATGCAATCGCTGCAGTCAACCATCCCCAAGCATGTTGAAATGGAGTTGGCTTGGGACGCCACCAAATTCATGCGCGATGCGATTCGCGAGATCTCCAAAACGTTGATGGAAACGATCGCGATCGTGGCGATCGTGGTGTTCTTGTTTCTCGGCTCGGCGCGCACGGCATTGGTGCCGTTGGTCGCGATGCCGGTGTCGTTGATCGGTGCCGTCGCGGTGATGCTGGTGATGGGGTTTTCGTTGAATCTGCTCACGCTGCTGGCGATCGTCTTGGCGGTGGGGCTGGTGGTCGATGATGCGATTGTTGTCGTCGAGAACATCCAACGGCACGTGCAAATGGGCAATACGCGAACGCAGGCGGCGCTGGTCGGTGCGCGCGAATTGGTTGGTCCGATCATTGCGATGACAATCACGCTGGCCGCCGTCTACGCACCGATCGGCTTTCAAGGCGGACTGACCGGGATGCTGTTTCGCGAGTTTGCCTTTACGCTGGCCGCCGCCGTGATCGTGTCCGGGTTTGTGGCGATTACTTTGTCGCCGGTGATGAGCGCGATACTGCTCAATCCATCGGGCGAAGAAGGGTTTTTGACGCGGTGGGTCAATCGACGATTCGAGACCGTGCGCCGTGGTTATACGGTGTTGCTTGGTGGTGCGATTGCGATGCGGTGGTCGATTGCGTTTTGCACCATGCTGATCGCGCTCGCGGCCGCTCCATTGTATATGATGTCGGGCAAAGAGTTGGCTCCGGTCGAGGACCAGAGCGCGATTGCGGTGATGCTCGAAGCCGCTCCCGATGCAACGCTGAAGTCGACGTCGCGGTGGGCAAGCGAATTGGCGAAGTCGTTGCAGCAAATGCCCGAGACTAAATACCTGTGGGCCTTGGTCACCTCCAACGGCGGCTTTGGTGGGATGATCACAAAGGATTTCAAAGACCGCGACCGCAGCACCACCGAGTTGCAAGGCGAAGTCTTTGGATTGGTTTCACAGGTGCCCGGTGTGCGCGCGTTTCCTGTGTTGATTCCGCCATTGCCTGGTGCGGGGCAATACGATGTCGAGCTGGTTATCAAGAGCGACCAACCGGTGGAGCAATTGGCCACGCTGGCCAGCCAGATTGTGCAACGGGCACAGCAGGAAGGTCAATTTATGTTTGTTGATACCGATCTGAAACTCGACTTGCCACAAGCTCGCGTTGTCATCGATCGCCAACAGATCGCTGACATGGGCCTCGACTTGGCCGCGATTGGCCAAGAGCTCGGCGTGCTGCTTGGTGGTGGCTACGCGAACCGGTTCAATTATTTCAATCGCAGTTATCAAGTCATTCCGCAGTTGGCCGAAGACGAGCGTCAATCCGCGTCGGCGCTGATGGATTTGAAAATTCGTGGGCCCAGCGGCGAGTTGATTCCGGTGTCGACGTTTGCTTCGATCGAACCGGCGACCGCGCCGCGATCGCTGCAACGATTTCAACAACAAAGTTCGCTGCGAATCTTCGCGGGCGTGTTTCCCGGAGTGACCAAGGACCAAGGCTTGACCACGCTCGAGGGGATCGCGCAGGATGTGCTCGGCCAATCCGCCGTGATTGATTATGGTGGGGAGTCGCGACAGATTCGCCAGGAAGGTTCCGCGTTGGCGGTGACGCTGGGGTTCGCGCTGGTGTTGATTTATTTGGTCCTGTCGGCACAGTTCCGCAGCTTCCGTGACCCGTTGATTGTGCTGTTTGGATCAGTACCGTTGGCGATTTCGGGCGCGTTGTCATTGACGTTTCTCGACTTGACGACGATCAACATCTATTCGCAGGTTGGTTTGATCACGCTGGTCGGATTGGTGGCCAAGAACGGGATTCTGATTGTCGAGTTTGCCAATACGCTGCAGGAGCAGGGCCGCAGCAAGTACGAGGCGATCATCGAAGCTTCGCAAACTCGTTTGCGACCCGTTTTGATGACCAGCGCCGCGACTGTCCTGGGGCACTTTCCGCTGGTGTTGGTCACTGGGCCGGGTGCCGAGGCGCGTAACAGCATCGGTATCGTGCTGGTCGCCGGAATGTTGATTGGGACGTTGTTCACGTTGTTCGTGGTGCCGGCGCTTTACCAATTGTTGGCTGCGGTGCATCAAGCTGAAGTTGAGGTCGAGGATTCGCCCGCAAAAATTGACCCAGTGCTGGTTCTGGCTTGATCCATTATGCTCAAAAGCGTTCGACGACGCTCCGCCATCGTATCAAATACGACGGCGGAGCGTCGTCGAACATTTCTGCAAGCCTCCAGTGAGAGTTTGACGAAGCATTCGGTCGTTTATGATCTCTGTCCGCAGGTTGCCTTGCCCGTGTCGCGTCCGTTTCCACCGCCGCCGCTGAAAATTGGTTCGCTCGTCGTCGATCCGCCGATTTTGCAGGCCCCGATGGCGGGTTTTACTAACGCCGCGTTTCGCGAAATCGTTCGCCAGTATGGTGGCGCAGGTTTGTTGGCGACCGAAATGGTCAACGCCCGCGGTTTCGTTTGGCTTGACGAACACGAAGCCGAGCATCCCGATCGATTGTGGGGCGTGGCCGATGAAGCGCGGCCGCTGGCGGTCCAGATTTGGGACAACGATCCCGAGACGATGGCCAAAGTCGGCAAACGGTTAGCTGAAGAGTACCGGGTCAGCGTCGTAGACATCAATTTCGGTTGTCCGGTTAAACAGGTCACCGAAAAGGCGCATAGCGGCAGTTATTTGCTGCGCGAACCCAACCGCATGCACGCGATCATTTCGCGGCTGGTTGCGGCTTGCAGTCCGACGCCGGTGACGGCCAAAATTCGTTTGGGTTGCTCCCGCGACGCAATCAATTGCAACGAAATTGCCCGCGTTGTCGAGGAAGCGGGGGCGGCGGCGTTGACCGTTCACGGACGCACGGCGCAGGATTTTTTCCGTGGCAACGCCGACTGGGACCGCATTTCGGAAATCAAACAACACCTGCGACAAATTCCGTTGATCGGAAATGGCGATCTTGATTCACCTGAAAAGGTCGTGGCAGCTTTTCGGACCTATGATGTTGATGGTGTGATGATTGCGCGAGCGTCGCTGGGGCGGCCATGGTTGTTTTCGCAGGCGGCTGCGGCACTGCGGGGCGACGACGTGCCGCCCGATCCGGACCTCCAGTCCCAGCGCGACTGCATGCTGAAGCATTATCAATTGGTCATCGATCGGTTTGGCGTGGACAAGGGAACCATGCTGATGCGAAAGTTCGCCTGTTGTTATGCCCAAGGCAAACCCGGTGCCCGATACTTTCGCACCCACGTCGCCGGAGTCAGCACACCGGCGGAATTCATGGACGTTGTCAATCGATATTTTCCGGTCAATGAGTTGCCGGTTGTAACAACATTGTAACGAGCGAGAGTCAGCTTTGGTTCAAACTGAAATTCGGGAAGCGGTCAAGTCATGTGTCTTCCCACCTGGGTATCGCGCCGCGGGTTTGTTGATGCACGTCACTTCGCTGCCGTCGGTCCATGGCGTCGGCAGCTTTGGTCCCGAAGCGTTTGCGTGGATCGACCATTTGGCCGCTGCCGGACAAAGTTGGTGGCAGATCTTGCCGATCGGTCCGCCCGACATGGGCAACTCGCCGTACATGCCGCTGTCGACGTTCGCGTCCAACCCGCTGTTGATTAGCCCGGAAGTACTCGTGTCGATTGGTTTGCTCAGCGATCAAGAATGCGTCGTCGAGGAAGAATTTCCTGCCGACCATGTTGATTTCGATCGCGTGATCCCATGGAAAGAACATTTGTTGGGTTTGGCTTATGTGAACTATCGCAACAATCGTGGCGGCGTTCGCGACATGCTCACGCGGGACATGGCGTCGTTCTGCATTCGCCAGAAACGTTGGCTTGACGACTTCGCGATGTTCGTGGCATTGAAAGGCAAGTTCGGAGGTTGTGGTTATGTCGATTGGCCAGAGGAATATCGTCACCGTGACGTCGCGGCGTTGCAGCAGGCCGAGGTCGAGTTGGCCGATGAGATCGCGCGAGTCAAGTTCGAGCAGTTCTTGGTGTTTGACCAATTGGCGCGAGTGAAGTCGTATGCGGCCCAGCGTGATGTCAAGCTGTTTGGTGACCTGCCGATTTTCGTTTCGGCTGATTCGTCGGACGTGTGGGCCAACCCGCAACTGTTCAAACTCGATGCCGACTTGCGTCCCCAGTTCGTCGCCGGTGTGCCACCGGACTATTTCAGCGCAACGGGCCAACTTTGGGGCAACCCGGCTTACCAATGGTCGGCACATCGCGAACAAGGTTACTCGTGGTGGATTGATCGACTCAATTCATTGATGCAACAACACGATCTGGTGCGGCTGGACCATTTTCGTGGGTTCTGCGCGGCGTGGAACATTCCCGCTGGTGCACCGACCGCCGAAACAGGCCAATGGGTCGACGGACCGCGCGCCGACTTTTTCATGAAGGTCAAATCCGCGATGGGCGGGTTGCCGTTCGTCGCTGAAGACCTTGGCACCATCACCGACGACGTGCGTCAACTGCTTGCTGATTTTTCGTTTCCGAAAATGGGCGTTTTGCAGTTCGCCTTTGATGGCGATCCGACCAACGCGTTCTTGCCCCAGCACAGTGTCGAGAACATGGTCGTTTACACCGGCACTCACGACAACGACACGACGTTGGGTTGGTATCGCACGCTTAATCCAGCGCATCGTGATTCGTTCTGGGCGCATCTGCAATCCGAGCCGGCGGATTCGGAGAGCGAAGTTGCCAAGCGGATGGTCGAGATGGCGTGGGCTTCCGCCGCTGCGGTGACGATCGCACCAATGCAGGATCTGCTTGGCCTGGGTGGCGATGCCCGAATGAATCTGCCTGGCGTTGCCGATGGCAATTGGGCCTGGCGTTGCACGCCCGCTCAAATGGAAGCAGCACCGTGGGATGAATTACGCGAATTGACGATTCAGTGTGATCGCGGTTCGGCCATCGTAAGCGAGTAACGTGGACGCGGCGCTGCAATCTCTTCGCGAACTCGCCGCCGGAGCAATCGCTCACGCGCTGATATCGCATCACCAAACGCTCGGCCACGACGACATTACGCTTGCCGAATCGATCTTGCGACGCGAGCGTGATGAGTTGGGCGTCGATCGCGAAATGATTGCCGCTTGTTACGGTGCATGGCTCGGTCAATGGGCGGTGAATTCGCTGGCGGCAAACTGGATTGGATTGCACGAACCGGCGGCACCACGATTGATGATCGGTACGGTAATCTGCAGCCCGATTGATGCAATGCGCCGCTACTTAAGCGGCACTACAACCGACCACACTATTGCCGAGCTTGTCGCGCAAATGAAACGATGGGCGATGCCCGAACCAACTCATTCTGACGCTACATCCAGCAATCAATTGGCCTGGGACGAACTCGCCAGCGACTCGCGATTTGCCGGTGAGATGTCCCTGCCACCGGATCGCGAAAGTGCCGTTGCCGCGATCGATCCCTGGCTTGCCGCCCAGTGGTTTGTCGGATGTCGATTGCTTTGCCTGGGTGCCGGCGGCGGCCGCCAAGCACCGCTGCACGCCCTTGCCGGTGCCGAGGTCACGGTGGTCGATATCAGCGAGCGACAACTCGACCACGACCGCGAGGTTGCGGCGAAGCGCGGACTGAGTCTCCGCTGTGTTTGCCAAACTGCGGAGAACCTGAGTGGACTGGCAAACGCAAGTTTCGACTTCGTTTTGCAACCAGTCAGCGTTTGCTACTTGGCCAATGTCAGTGCGATGTATCGCGAAGTTGCCCGCGTGCTGCGCTGGGGCGGCATTTATGTGGTCCAGCACAAGCAGCCGGCGTCACTGCTGGCTATGTTCGACGGCGTCGATCGTTACGTCATCAATACGCCGGCATCCCAAGCAATGCCACTGGGCGTTGAGTCACGTGTGACTTCGCCCCAACGCGAGCGGGGAACGCAGGAATTCGCGCACAGCCTCGACACGTTGATCGGATCGCTTTGCAGCGCCGGATTTACGATCACCGATTTTTCTGAACCACCTCGCGCCGACGCCTTCGCCCCGCCGGGCACGGCCGAGCACCTGGCCCGCTTCTTGCCGCCGTACTTCAAGCTCAAGTCGGTGCGCCGGTGAATCCGGGCACCAACATTTCGGCCATTCGCGGACCGTTGCGAACGCAATGCGTAACCCAGCGTTCATTGACTCTGGTCGGATCGTTGTTTTGCAGCGTTGCCAAATGATGTTCCGCTGCGGTCGCAAACAACTTCATGTCCGCGCGAAACAGCAAAACGCTCGCTTGAGTTAGTTTCTCAGTGGCCAATTCTGAATCGCCCGCAACGTTATCGCAGCCGGCGTCAAAGGCAATCGCCAGCGCACTAGCCCAGCCTACTTTTTCTTTTCGCAAGCGATGAATTTCTTTGCGGGCATCGCTCAACAATCTACTTCGCTGCTCTCCTTGCTCGGATGCCGCCAGTGCGATTAAAACCCGCACGAAAACCTGGCGATGGTCAACGCGAACCTGTTGGATCAATGACAAAAACTCACGCCGGTAGTTTTTCCATTGGCCGTCGATCGCGGCCATGGCGTCACATGGCTTGGCTTGATAAAGCAGCGAATAGGTTTTGGCGAGTACCTGATTGTGATGTTGAATAAAGAAGCCGCCGCTGGATAATCGCGCGCGATCCTCTTCGAGTCGACGCAATGATTCTTCGGGGTTGTCGTTGGCAAGCTCCAAATGCGCGGTGACTTGCGTTCCGAAATTGAGCATCGCAAACAGGTCATCGGATTCTTTTGCGAGGCGTAACATTTCGGGTTGGCGGCGTGCCAGCTCACCGAGATTGCCCTGGTACTGCAGCGACCAAAACGCAAACGTTCGCGCCGTCGCCAACTCCCACGTGTAACCGTGACAACTTTCATGTTGCAGATGTTCGACCGCCTGGTCACTACTCTTTCGCGATGACGACCAATGCCCACGAAGCAGTGCGGCAATGCCACGCGAAAGTGACATCATTGCCCGCGAGTACGGTTCGCGTCGTGATGTGGCGAGCGTGCGACCGGCGACAAGCACGCGGCGCGTTGCCGCGCGGCTG
>JBGSVE010000171.1:0-1975 GCA_041753075.1 Pirellulaceae bacterium | reverse complement strand
CCGCCGACGAGCTTGTCCAGCGTTTGACCGCGCACATGCAGTGTTGCGAATCGATTACCCAAATGGAATGGGCGGGCAGCTACCGCCGTGGCCGCGAAACGGTCGGCGATCTTGACCTGGTCGCTATTGCAACACAACGCGACAAAGCGATGGACCATTTTGAATCATTCGCGGAGCGTTCACAAACAATCGGACGCGGCGACACTAAAGTTTCCATCCGCGTGGGAGATGCGTTTCAAGTCGATTTGCGAATCGTCGAGGCATCCCAATTCGGTGCGGCGCTGCAATATTTCACCGGTTCAAAAGAACACAACGTTCACGTGCGGCGATTGGCCGGCCAGAAGGGATTGAAGATCAACGAGTACGGCGTCTTTCGCGAAGCCGATGACGTTTGTATAGCTGGCCAAACCGAGCAAGAAGTTTATGCCAGTATCGACTTGCCCTGGATCGCACCGGAGTTGCGCGAGGATCGCCACGAGTTCAATTGGGCGGCGCAAGGCAAGTTGCCAGATTTGATCACCGTCGCGGACATGCGCGGCGACTTGCACATGCATACCAGCGCCACCGACGGCACCGCGACGCTGCGCCAGATGGCGGACGCGGCGATCGAGCGCGGCTTGCAATACATCGCGATCACCGATCATAGCAAACGGGTATCAATGGCCCGCGGCCTGGATGTTGACCGATTGCGTGCGCAGTGGAAGATGATCGACGAGCTGCGGCCTGAGTACGAGGGCCGTTTGGCGATTCTCAAAGGCGTCGAGTGTGACATCCTCGAAGCCGGCGGAATGGATTTGCCAGATGATTGTTTGGCCCAGGCCGACTGGGTGTTGGCCAGCGTTCACTATGGCCAAAAGCAACCACGTTCACAAATCACCGAACGCATTCTCGGTGCATTGGAAAACCCCCATATCGATTGTATCGCACATCCGACGGGTCGGTTGATCAATCGCCGTGATGCCTACGAAGTCGATCTTGATGCGGTCATGCATACGGCGGTGGCGCGGAAGAAATTCTTGGAACTCAACGCCAACCCCGCGCGGCTCGATCTGCACGACGTCAACTTGGCCGCCGCCAAGCGGCACAGCATTCCCATTGTCATCAACACCGATGCGCATTCGACTGAAGGTTTGATCGTGATGCGTTACGGTATGATGCAGGCACGTCGCGCCGGTTTGGTCGCCGCCGATGTGGCCAACACTAAACCACTGGACCAGTTTCTGGCGATGCTTGATCGCCAGTAGCGGCTGCGTCGTTGTCGCGGAACACGATAGCGAACACGACTATCACAGCCGCCGCAAACGCCGCCGGGATTAACCAGAAGGTTTGCCAATTCGTCACGCTGTTGGTCGTCGCATATTTCTCGACCGCACCCGCAGCGGAATTACCGACCAATGAACCAAGTCCCAATGTCACCACCGTGATGAAGCCTTGCGCCGCACCGCGAATCTTCGGTCCGGCTTTCCGATCCGTGTAAATCTGGCCGGTCACAAAGAAAAAGTCGTAACAGATTCCATGCAGCGCCAGCCCAAACGCTAACATCCAAAACGAGGTTTGAATGTCGCCAAAGGCAAACAGCACGTAACGAATGACCCAGGCCAACATGCCGACGACCAACATCCACCGCACTCCCAGCTTGGCGAAGAACACCGGCATCAACAACATGAAAAAAATCTCTGAGCCCTGGCCGATAGTCATCCAACCGACCGCGTTTTCCAGTCCCAAGCCGTTTAAGAATGCGTTGGTATAGGCGTAATAAAACTGCAGCGGAATCGAAATCAAAAATGACCCGATGACGAACACGAGAAAATCACGATTGGCAAGCAGCTTCAATGCATCGAGTCCAAGCACATCCGAAACGGTGACCGCTTGACCCTTGCTCGGCGGTGGCGTGTGCGGCAGGGCTAAGCAAAACACCGCCAAAACAATTTGCGAAACAATCGCCACGTACATCGGAATCACCGTCGGCTCGATG
>JBGSVE010000170.1:0-12867 GCA_041753075.1 Pirellulaceae bacterium | reverse complement strand
AAACCGCCAATGAGCGAATCCCCGCTGGCTTGTCCGGAGGATTGTTGCGGCGTCCACAAAGGATCGCCGCCACCGGTGCCTGGACTGCGCCATCGGCAGGCACACTGCGAAACATCTGCATCCCGCGATAAGCCACATAAGTATCTTTGGCATTCGTCATATCCGGACGGTCTTGCAAGTACCGTGGGTTCTTCGTCTTACTGCCGTCGGTTAATACCCGAGGGTGAGCACTACTTACCGTAAATGCGGCGCCTGACGCTGTCGCAGAAGTTAGCATCTGCTGCATTGACTTCGTATATTTTTCAAAATCAATGACATCGGTCACGATCGCTTCGACGTTGTCCCGCGTCAGCGGCTGGAAATTGCTAACGAAATTGCTTGGTCGTGACAAATCCAATTCGGTCTGATAGTCGAGCCCACGGTGAATTGCATCATCGGGTCGTTGGAATAGACGAAACTCACAATTTTCCACGAACTTATAGCTGTCGGCATTGGCGACGGCCGGTCCTAGGTCTTGAAGTTTTGATCGCGGCACTACGGTGCTGGCGGAGATATCGTCTTCTCGCTGGACTTTGGCGGACGCGATGAAATCCTGGCGCAACTTAAACGTCCGCCAGCGCGAACCGTCCAGGCCGACGCGCAAATAAGTTCCCACCAGTGCCCGGTCACCAAACTTCAGTTCATGCCCTGGGGAACCGTTGACGATATCAACGCCAAAATGTTGACGCCAATGGTTTCGTGTTTCCGGTGTAATGAACCGTTTGATGATTAGCGCTAGTGCATACACGTGGTCCGGAATTGTTTGCAACCACTGGTTATAGGAATCGCTAAAATCCGGTGATGGGGTAAGCAATTGAATGACGCTGCCCAAGCTGCGTTCGTTGGCCAGTACCGAGCGACTTTGGCGTTTTGCATAATCCGGTTTATCGTCATATTTTTGATTCCAACGTTCTTGATAGTTTTTGGAAAAGATTTCATCGAGTTTATCGAAGTCTTCATCGATCTCCGAAACAAAAATCGGCCCATACAACATGTAATCACGCAGGCTCTTACTGATCTCGCTCTTGCCGCCGCCGGACACCGTGCATGGTTTGTGACAAAAAACGCCCTCGCCGACGGTTCCAACCAATCGCCATGACGGGGCGCTGGGATGTCGTTCAAGACGAATCTTATACCCACTGGGCGCAATATAAGTTTGATCCGGCGACAGCGGGATTTGATGCTCGACACCATCTCGCATCCAGCGAATGCATCGTCCAGATAGCGTCGCGCGCGAGTTTTCGGGAATGTAAATCACGCTCGGATACAGGCGATCGACACCGTAACCTTCGGGCTTAATGTCAATAAAGGATTCGTAGTCGCGCGCGACATCATCGAATGAGCGACCGTTGTAGCGGCGGCTATTAACCTGGAATTCTTCGCCAAGTGAGTACGAGGCAAAAGCCAGAGCACCGCCGGCATGTTCCTCCTCGGCACCGCCCATCAAATTCGCGGCATAACTTAACTGGGTTTTGACTTCTTTCTTGCAATAGCCGTAATAATTATCGGCAATCAAAGTCACAATGACGCCTGCGGTATCACGGCAAGTCAACTTGAAGGCAACACCGTCGTTGTATTTCTCCGCAGCATCACGGTAGCACATCGAATCACGACGTTGACGATCCGTGGCCTCGTCATAATGCGGCAAACCAAGATCTTTTTTGGTCAGCGTGATCAGGTGCGGAGCCAAAATGACGCAACCGGTATGGCCTGACCAATGGTAAACATCAAGGCCTGCATTGTTTGCCGAAATCAACGGGTCACCGGCGTTGCCAAAAATGGTTTCCACGAAATCAAGATTGCTAACCAACGATCCTGGTGCAAAGAAACGTGTTTCCATCGTCTTGGCGCTGCAATAACCAGGAACTTCCGGTCGCACTAACGGGCGCAGTAACAATGACACCCAGGCGGAAGGCGGATTTGGCGATTCGCTTGTATAAGGAAGCAACAAACTTTCTTTAGGAGGATTCACCGCGGCGCGAAACAATTCAACAAACACACGCCGCGGAACGGCGCGTTTGTCGGCGGCAATTGGTAAACCATCCTCACAAACATGAAACGTGCCAGCGGTAGTCCGCCGGTCGCTGGCCGGATTGTTTAATACGCCGTTGTAGCATCGATAGGATTGCAATAGATCATTTTGGAAATGGTCGCCGCGCACCGGCAAACTCAACTCTCGCGCCATGCCGTGGCGGTCCAGTACCAGCGAGCGACCCGGCAATCGCAATGGCTTACTGTAAACGCCCTCGAAGTAACGCGCCAAAAATGCTTCGATCCGTTGGTCGATGGGCGGTCGATGCTCGCTCAGCAATCGTGTCTTTTCGCGCAGACTATCAAGCATGCTTTGTGAAAAGACCGCCATTGCCGAGTCGGTCGAATCGTCGATCGGCGGGGCAATGCCTGCGGCGGCAAGTTGCAACGCCAAATAGCTGCGCAGGTGCTCGCGTTCCTTCGGATCGTTGGCCAGTTCGCGATTCCATCCGAGGGCACGTTGAAGTTCTTCGGGCGATTTCATGGACGACTGGCTCCCAGCGGATAGGTTCGTTGCAAACGGCGGACACTTTCTTATCGGTACGTAAGAGTACCAAATTTTCAGTCCACCATTGTTAAGGATCGACGCGGTCGGCGAACCTTGCGACACCTTGACACGTCTGGGTGCCGGAAGTCTCGTTATCAATCCAGTTCGTAGCAGAAACCAGCAATCGTGCTTGAAACTAGTTCACCACCGCCGCGGGCACTGACGATTAGCCAAGCACCCATCACCGGGCAAACCGAAAGCATTGCGGCGACATCCGTCAACACTTCAAACGGCACGAGTCTACGAGGCGAAGTGGACAACGGTGAGTTTCGCCGGGGTGTGATATCAGCAATTGCCGCCTTCGCATGTTGGGGCCTGTTTCCTATCTATTGGAAGTGGCTCGCCCACGTGCCCTCGGTTGAATTAGTTTGCCACCGGATCGTGTGGTCGTTCACGTTTCTCGCGATTGTCCTTGGCGTGGGGCGTTACGGTGGGAGACGGCGCAACCAGTGGGTGAGTTCGCCGCGATTTGGAATGCGTGTTTGGGCAATCTATTCGCTAGCCGCCGCGTTGATCTCCGTTAACTGGTTTGTTTTCATTTGGGCAATCAATCATGGCCACGTGATTGAAGCCTCGCTGGGTTATTACATCAATCCATTGTTTAGCGTGTTGCTCGGCGTCGTTTGTGTGGGCGAACGGCTGACCAAGCCGCAGTGGACTTCGATTGGCATCGCCATGGGTGGCGTGATCGTGATGGCGCTGGCCAGCGGTGTGCTGCCGTGGGTTTCACTTGCGCTAGCCGCATCATTTTCGCTTTACGGCTTGGTCAAGAAGTCAGCGCCGCTAGCCGCAATGTCGGGATTGTTGATCGAAACCAGCGTGCTACTTTTGCCTGCGGCCGCCTACATTCTTTGGAGCGAGTCCGCTGGCGTTGGGCCGCTAAGTCAAGCCGAACCGCGAACGATCTTTTTGCTGTTGCTCGGTGGTGGCATCACGGTCTTACCTCTGGCATTGTTCGCGACCGCAGCACAGCGAATCCCGTTGACGCTGGTTGGTATTTTGCAGTACATCGGCCCCACGTTGCAATTTGCATTGGGCGCGTTTGCATTTGGAGAACCGTTTGGGCCCAGCCACGCGGTGGGTTTCTTGTTGGTCTGGATCGGCTCAAGTTGCTACTTGGCGCTCTCGGCCCGAGCGTTAGCTGAACAGCGCCGAGTTCAGTGAGCCGATCAGCTCACGATTCTATTCGCTGTCCTGCAGCACTTCGCTTGACGCGCGAGTTCCCATCGCTCCCCACAAGCCGAACGGACTGCGCGAGCCGGCTTGGTAGGGTGCGGCACTACTATCGCTCAAGTTACCATCGCCGTTCATGTCGACGAACACGGTGGTCGTGCTGCTGCTGCCCGCTTCGATCGAATCGGTGACAAAGCGAACCGCGCCGTCGGCAAGCAAAACATGTGCTCCGCCCTGGTGACGACTGCTCGCCGGTGTGACGCCGCCCATCAATCGCGAGACGACCGATCCGATCGAGCCGCACATGCCTTGATTGGGCGGCAAAATCGTATTAAACCCCGTGCATAAATGCAGCCCCAAGGCCCAGGCATGACCGCGTCGATAATCAATTTCGACCGCCGTCGAATTCGTGCCCCAAAAGCGTGGCCTAGCAGGGTCTCGGTAACCTTGGTCATAACAAAAGTTTGGGTTGATCGCGACATCGGGCAAGTCGACGACCGACAATTGAGTGGTGATATCCTCATCGCCAAGATCGGTATTGATCTCGCCGACTAAAATCGTGTTCGCCAAGCCATCACGCAGGTCCGAGAACGAGGTGAACTGCCGCGCCACAAACGCACCACGACACGAGCCTCGCGCCGCGACTGCGGCATTGACATCTTCCGGCCAACGACCGAGGCCGGGAACCAGCGGCGAATGATTGACCATCGCCGAATCGCCCAAACAAGCGGCGTAGTTGGTTCGCGCATGAGCGGGCAAACCAAAGCCTGGGTCACTGGGGCATCGCAGCGTCCCGATTTCGGTCAACCAGGGTTCATAGCGTGTCACGCTGTGGCTTGCCAATCGCTTGTAAGGTGTCGGTCCCATCGCGGGAAAGATGCCTCCGCTAATTGGGTCGACAAGTGGACTGCTGATTTGTTCCCACAACGCCTGTTGCTCGATGAACGGCAACAAGCCAACAAAAATGCTCAACGCATTCGCATCGACGCCCACGATCGGATCGAACGACACCGAGATTGGCAATCCACCGCTGCCGCCTTGGTATTGGGGCAACAGGTTGTAACTGGAATGATAGTTGTGCAATCCTAAGCCGATCTGTTTGACATTGTTGCTGCAGGCCATCCGCCGCGCAGCCTCGCGCGCCGCTTGAACCGCCGGTAACAACAAGCCAACCATCACACCGATGATCGCGATCACGACCAGCAATTCGACTAGCGTGAAGCCGGTTGATCGACGATGGGTTCTCGACACAATTGAATTCTCCGTGTGCAATCGACTACTGACCCAGCATGATCGAATCTTTTGAGTCCTTGGACTTGTCGGCTGGCTCAGCATACTGCGGATTCGCCTCAATGAATCGCTCGATCTCATCCTTTGACGGAGCGGCCTTCGACGTTACCGGCTGGCCACCACAACCAGCTATCGTCAACGTTCCAACGATCACTCCGAACCGAATCAGTTGCGTTTTCGCCATGCTAATTGTGCGGACAAGTGAAATTCCCGAATCGCCGCATTGTAGCGGCTTGCCGCAACCGATGCCAAACACTTTCTCTCACGACGATTCTGCGTCCTGCTCGCGATGCCGCTTGTGCAGATAGAGTTTGATCGGCACTTCGCCAAACGGCAAATGGTCGCGCATGATACTAAGCAGATAGCGACGATAATCGCTGGTGAATCCCTTGGGATCATTGCACATCAGCACGATCGTCGGCGGTTCAGTGGACACCTGGGTCGAGTAGTAAACTTTGGGACGACGGTTTTGGTACATCGGCGGCGGCTGCTTTTCAAGTGCGGCGTTGACAAGCCGATTGAGCGAACCGGTCGAAACTCGCTGGCGCGCCTGCTTGAAAAGCATCGTGCAGTGATTGAGAAGTTGCTTGACGTTCTTTCCCGTTTGGCCAGTCACGAACGCGATCGGTGCATAGGTCAGTGTGGGAAACTGCGCTCGCAAGTATTTCACCCAACGATCCGTTGGCATTGTGCCCATCAATAAATCCCATTTATTGACGACGAAGATGCACGGCTTGTGGTTCTCGATGACGTAGCTCATCAATTGCTTGTCAACGCGGCTGATCGTATCCGCAGCATCAAAGAACATCAGCACCACATCGGCTCGCCGGACGCTGCGTTGGGCGCGGTGCATTCCGTAAAACTCGAGATCGGTTTTTTGACTCGTTCGTTTACGCAGCCCCGGTGTATCAATCGCCAAAAACGATTGCCCATCAAGTTCAAACCGCACGTCCACACTGTCACGCGTCGTGCCCGGAATCTCGCTGACAATCATCCGCTCCGTTTGAACAAGCGTATTGACGAACGTACTTTTGCCGACATTGCGACGACCGACGATCGCCACTTTCATCTGCGGATCCGCGACCGACTCGTCATCGCTCCGCGTCGGCAACCGATCAACGATTAAATCAAGCAGCTCCTCACGATTGCGGTTCTCCTTGGCGCTGACCAAAATCGGTAACCCCCGCCCAAGCTGATGAAAGTCGCTGGCGTGTTGATCAAGATTCACATGATCCGCCTTATTGACGACCAGGATCACCGGCCGCTGAATCGTCCGCAATCTTTCGGCGACATGTGTGTCCAGCGGCATTATCCCGGTACGAATGTCGACGACCAACAAAATCACGTCAGCCGAATCGATGGCCAGCTCGATCTGGTTGCGAACATCTTCGGTCAAGTTGTCGGCGTCTTCAACACCCATGCCGCCGGTATCGATCAACTCGAAGAACCGCTCATTTTGCTCGATGAGCGTGGTCATCCGGTCGCGTGTGACACCCTCGAAGTCGTCGACAATTGCCAGACGACGACGAGCGAGCCAATTGAACAGGCTACTTTTTCCAACGTTGGGACGGCCGATGATGGCGACTTGCGGGACGGCCATGAGTGAGCGGACAATTCAAAGAGAGCGTAAAAATGCGATGTGACGGAAATTGCAAGTGTAGACGCAAGCCTTTTCGGCCAACAGGGATCGCAATCCGCAGTGACAATCAAAGACATGACCACTAACCAACCCGTTTTAACCGCCGTCACCGTCCAGGCGGTACTCGGCCAACTCGCCCGCAGCGGCGTTCAATTCATACCGCGGCCCGCGCCTCAATCGGTCCAAAAGTTTGTCGGCGAAGCGGCAAGTAAGGTTGCGGCCGAACCGCCGCCGAGCAAGTCGCCTGCGGACGCCGATCCGCTGCGCGCATCAATTGCCAAGTCGCTGGCTAAAACAGCGGCAGCTTCGCAGGTTGCCGGTTCCGCCACAGTTCGATCGCGACTGGCGCCCGTGCAAGGTCACGCGGCGAGTGATTTGGCGTCGCCAAAAGCCTACAACCAGCCGGCTTTGCCGATCCTTCAGCGGCAATCCTCCCTGGCGACCATCGCGGACCAGGTCGCCAATTGCCAAAATTGTGAATTGCTCGCTTCGCAGCGAACCATGACGGTGCCGGGCGAGGGTAACGCCGCCGCGCGAGTTTGTTTCCTAGGCGAAGCACCTGGCGCGGAGGAAGATGCGTCGGGCCGTCCCTTTGTTGGTCGAGCCGGCCAATTGTTGACTAGAATGATCGAGGCTTGCACGTTTTCGCGCGACGACGTTTTTATTCTCAACACCATCAAGTGTCGTCCGCCTGGCAATCGCAACCCCGAGTTTCACGAGCTATCGAATTGCCGTGGGTTCTTGGATCGCCAGCTTGAGATCATTCAACCTGAATACATCGTTTGCCTGGGGCTGGTCGCCGCCCAAGCAATTTTAAACAGCAAGCTCAGCGTCGGGCGATTGCGAGGCCAATTTCATTCCTATCGCGCCAGTAAAGTATTGGTGACCTATCACCCTTCTTATTTGCTTCGCGAACAATCGGTAAAGAAAGCGGCATGGGATGATTTGCAATTGCTACTCAAGGATATGAGAATCGTGATTCCAAAGCGCGACGCGTAAACCATTTTCAGGCGGATTCAATTCGTGCAAGTTCGATCTTTCTTAATTTCGTCATGGCTACTCATCGAGTTAATCGCGACCGCTTTCGCTGTCGCTGATGAAAATATCTCGCGCGATAATCTGAATCCGTTCTTTGCCAGCTACTGCAACGATTGCCACGCCAGCGGTGCGGATGAAGGCGGTTTCAATTTGGACGCAATTGGTAGCGACCTCGGCGATCCGGCGACGTTTGCGAAATGGGAACGTGTGTTTGATCGAGTTCATTCCGGCGAAATGCCGCCCAAAGACTCGGACTCGGTTCCCCAGCAAGATCGCGAGGCGTTCGTCCGGCTGTTGGCGACACCGCTGACGCAGGTTCACGCTGCCCACAAGGGGACGATCTTTCGACGGCTCAATCGTCGCGAATACCAAAACACGATGAACGACATTTTTGGTACGAATCTGAACCTGGAAAGCCGATTGCCTCAAGATGGTCGTTCGCACGAGTTCGACAACATCGGCGAAGCGCTCGGCATATCGATGGTTCACTTGCAACAATACCTCACCGCCGCCGACGATGTGATTGCCGCCGCGACCATGGCAACCGTCGAGCGTCCCGAAACGAATACCTTGACCGCCAGTTATGCGGAGACCGACGAAGGTAAAAAATTCATCGGGGAGATTTGGAAAAAACTACCCGACAACTCGGTAGTATTTTTCTCCAACGCAAGCTACCCGACCGGCATGTTGCGAGGAACCGAAGTCAAGCCACCAGGCCGTTATAAGGTTCGTGTTTCCGGTTACGCCTATCAAAGCGATCGTCCCATTACGATTCGGATCGGCGGCACCAGTTTCCTGCGCGGGTCCGAGAAGTTGACCTACGGATACGCCGAGCTGCCACCGGGAGCCATGACGACCATTGAAATGGAAGTCGATATTCAAGCTCGCTACATGATCGAAATCGACGCCTGCGGAATTGATACGGGCAATTTCAACATTCGCAAAGACGGTTTAGATAATTACAAAGGCCCTGGCATCGCCATCAATCAAGTCGAATTGACCGGACCGATCATTGATGAGTTTCCTGGTCGCGGGCATAAGTTGTTATACGGCGAGTTTGTCCGGACGCCAACGAAGACGCACAAGTTTCAACGCGAACAACTGTTTGAGTTGAGCGCCGACGAGCCGCGGCAAGCCGCCGAGAAAACGTTGTTGGCAATCGCTGCACAAGCTTTTCGCCGAACGGTATCGCCGAGCGACGTAGCACGTTATGTTGGATTATTCCAACAGCAACTTGAGGAAGGCTCGACGCTTGAAGCGGCGCTGCGAAGTGCCGTCGCGGCCGTCTTTTGTTCACCTGACTTCTTATACCTGAATGAACCCGACGGATGGCTAACGGATGATGCCATTGCCGCGCGGCTTGCCTACTTTTTAACCCGCACCACGCCCGACGATGAATTGCGATCCGTTGCCGCCGCAGGACAACTTTCCAAAGCCCCCGCGGCATTGCTAACGCAAACTCGGCGACTGTTGGACGATCCTAAGCACCAGCGATTTGTGGTTGATTTTTGCGACGTTTGGCTCAACCTTCGCGATATCGAGTTCACCAGTCCCGATCAGCAACTTTTCCCGGAATATGACGAGTACCTGCAATACTCAATGCTCCAAGAAACTCGACAATTCGTCGCGAAGATGATTGCTGATAATTTGCCGGTAACAAATCTTGTCAAATCCGATTTTGCGATGCTCAATGACCGACTTGCCGAACATTATGAAATCAAAGATGTGACGGGACCCACGATTCGACCGGTAGAATTGCCAAGTGATAGTCTTCGCGGTGGGCTGCTTAGCCAAGCCAGCATTTTGAAGGTTTCTGCGAACGGAACCAATACGTCGCCGGTCGTCCGCGGTGTGTGGGTGACAGAAAGAATTCTTGGCAGAACGCCGCAACCACCACCGCCCGAAATCCCCGGCATTGAACCCGATATTCGCGGCGCGACGACGCTGCGTGAGCTACTCGAAAAGCATCGTGATTTGGACAGTTGCCGCGATTGTCACGCGAAGATCGATCCGCCGGGATTTGCGCTGGAATGTTTCGATCCAATCGGTGGCTATCGCGAGCGGTTTCGCAGTCTAGGCGATGGCGACAAGGTGAATTTTGAACTCGCCGGTCGAAAAGTGCGATATAAGCTTGGACCGCAAGTTGACGCCAGCGGAACTCTAGCCGACGGGACCCAATTCGCCGGCTACCAAGAATTTCGCGAGTATCTTGTCGCTCACCCTGATATATTAGCGACGGCATTAACAACCAAGCTGCTGACTTTCGCCACCGGTCGCGAACTGGGTTTTTCCGATCGACCGCTGGTCGCCGGAATTGTCGCGAAGGCCGAAGATAAAGGTTACCGCGTCGGCGACTTGATCGATCTCGTTGTCACCAGCCAAGCATTTCGAATGAAATAATTCGAACTCAACGCGACCCGCATAACACGATTTAAACATGTATCAGTTCAATCCCATCGCAAACCCGCCAATGAACCGCAGACAGCTTTTGCGCGGCGTTGGTGCGGCTGCGATTTCGCTGCCGCTGCTTGAAGCGATGGGTCCAAGCGTTGGCATGCGAGCCTTAGGTGCGGCGGCGATCAGTTCACCCAAAAGGTCGGTTGTGATGTGTGCCGGGCTTGGCTTTCATGCACCGCACCTCTACCCCGAGTCGCCGGGACCGCTGACGGGCGAGACTCCCTATCTTGCAAAACTCAAGGATCACCTCGACCAAATTACGCTGCTCAGCGGCCTATCGCATCCCGAGCAACAGGGCAACAACGGCCACGCCTCGTCACTGACGTTTCTGACCTCGGCCCAGCGACCAGGACTTGCTGGATTTCGCAATTCGATCTCGCTCGATCAATTGATTGCCCAAAAGATCGGCGTCCAAACGCGGTATCCCTATCTCAGCTTATCGACACGCGGCGACAGCTCGCTTTCGTGGACATCAAGCGGCGTCAGCATTCCGGGAGAAAGTTCGCCCGCGGTACTGTTTGCCATGTTGTTTGTGGATGGCACTTCGCAGCAAGTAGCCGATGAACTCGCGGGATTAAAACGAGGTCGCAGCATCTTGGATACCGTCGGTGGCCGCGCCCGTGAAATGAAATCAAGGATCAGCTCGCAAGACCGCCGCAAGCTTGACGAATACTTGGCGTCGATTCGCGATCTAGAAAGCCGGTTGCAGCAGAATGAAGGTTGGGTCAAACGGCCCAAGCCAACTGTTGACGCCAAAGCGCCAACAGACATTCGCGATCAAAACGAGGCGATCCAGCGGCAGCGATTGCTCTACGATATCACCGTCTTGGCGCTGCAAACTGATTCAACCCGGATGATCACACATGAATTGAGCGGACTCAATGCGGTTCCAAAAGTCGAGGGAGTTTCCAGTGATTGGCACGGTCTTTCCCATCATGGCAAAGATCCGGAAAAGATCGACGAGTTGCGGCTGATTGAAGAAGCCGAATTTATCGTGTTTGCTGAATTCCTCAGCAAGTTGCGTGCGATCGATGACGGCGGTGTAAGCTTACTCGACAACACTGCAGTCCTATTCGCATCGAACCTCGGTAACGCCAGCGCTCACGATTGGCACAACCTACCCATCATCGTCGCCGGCGGCGGTTATCGACATGGTAATTACGTTGCACACGATTCAAAGAACAACACGCCGCTGGCGAACCTATTTGTTTCGATGGCTCAGCGAATGAACGTCGAAATTGACAGCTTCGGCAGCAGTACGGCTGCCGGCGTGAACGGACTTGACGCGTGAGCTTACTGGCAGTCAAACTCCGCCTCGACCCGCAACTCAAGCTGCGAACCACTAGGTATAAAGATTCTTTTTTTTGTAATTGAACCGGCGTCATCAAAGCGGTAAGAACATTCCATGATTGAAGTCAAATTCGCGGGCGACGAACTGTGGGAAAGGATCGAACGAGCCGTGGAAAATGTCAGAGAGCGGATGCGCCGCGTCACCGAGGCGCTCAACGCAGCGAACCTTCCGTACGCGATCATCGGTGGCAACGCCGTGCAATACTGGGTCGCTCAGGTTGACGAATCGGTTGTCCGCAATACGCGCGACGTGGACATTATTTTGAATCGCAGCGAATTGCCCGCGGTGATTGAAGTGCTCGAAAAAGCTGGTTTCATTTATCGGCACGCTGCCAGCGTCGATATGTTCTTGGATGGTCCCGACGCCAAGGCACGCGACGCCGTCCACGTGATTTTCGCCGGTGAAAAGGTTCGCCCCGAATATGTGGAACCAGTTCCGAACATCAATGAATTCGAGCTGATGAAAAGTGCGCGCACGTTACCGTTGGAAGCATTGGTGCGCATGAAACTGACTTCGTTTCGAGACAAGGACCGAGTTCATGTTCGCGACATGATTTCACTGGGTATTATCGACCAAACGTGGCCCAGTCGCTTCACATCGGCGTTAGCAGATCGCTTGCAGGAATTGCTCGACGATCCTGAAGGCTGACCCATAGCACAGCCTGCTCTGACTTTAACCGTCTACCGGTGAGCGTTCGTTGACGTACGTCTTTTCGGAAGGGCGTCAAGCTGTGAGGTGGTAGGCATTAGCCCGAATTATTCACCAGGAACATTTTTGAGTCGCATATTGTCTGTTGAGCTGCGAGTCGCGCAGCGATGTGCGATTTTACGGTAAATTCTTCCGCGCGGTGCGCAGTTCCCCGACCCCAAGTGCGTTTTTCGTGACGATGGGTGTCGTCACCTGCGCAGTACTTCGGACAGATGCGCGTGAGCTGGCGGAGGCATCCTCCGCGATCCGCAGGATCGCCCGACGTGCGTGCTTAATGATCTCGCCACCGACATTCAATATGAATAGTTGGAACCGTGTCAGATCCCAGCAGCCGCCGACTGCATCTTCCAACTCGTTTCGACAAATTGAACTTAGAGACTGTTTCAAAAAGGGGTCTGACCCTCTCCGGCGAGGCAAAAAAACCAATGAAATCGACTCGCCTCCAAAGGGTCAGACCCAATACTGTTCGGCACACCGCTTGCTCAAAGCGAAGAGTTCGCGTAATCGGTGCCTGCTTGCGAACGATCGTTTCGCAGTGTGACGTTGCTAGAAAGTCGCTAACACTTTGCGTTGGCGACTGCGCAGCATGAACGG
>JBGSVE010000169.1:0-43504 GCA_041753075.1 Pirellulaceae bacterium | reverse complement strand
TGCGAATTCACTTGGAGTTATTCGTGTTTCCTGCTGTCGGGTCGCATCCGGTTCAAATGCTCATTCGCCAAAGCATGCCGTTTGCAGCGGCGGCGAGAAACCATCCTCTGCAAACGAAACTCAAGCTCTCTTGTGTGACCTCGGTCGTCATCAGCGAGTAGCCGTAGATGTAGGCTGCCTCGGCGATGGCGCGGGTTTCGGCGGGGGTTATGTTCTGCGCCTGGCCTGTTACTGGCCGCGCGAAGGCCGCTAGCAACGTGATGACAGGGACAATCTTACAAAATTTCATTCGATTCTCCGAGTGTTCAGGGATTTAGTTTATTGGTTGAATTCGATGTCCCGCGCTTTAAAGAAGCGGTCCGATCGTTACACGATTATGTTAGTTGACTTTCACGATCGAAACATTAACGTTACTGCCCGTGGGCTCTGGCGGCGGCCTCAATCTGCGCCTTCACGGCGTCGAGGTTGAAGCTCGCGCCCTTTTGGAGGGGCGGATATTCTATAGCCGTCTTGGCCAGCTTCGCCACCTCCTGCTGCACGAACACGAAGCGCCAGAACTCATACATGAACGAATCCATGAAGAAGCCTTGGGCGCCGTCCAAGGTTCCGTTAACCGGATAACCCAGTCGCTCGAAGGGGTCCAGTCGCAGGTTGGTCAGGCCTGGTGCGTTGACACGGTCCTTGGCGCCGAGCCAGCCATTGGGTTGCTCAATGAAACGATACTTCCAGTCGTCGATGCGCACTGCGCCGAGATCGCTTTCGCCGAAGTAGAAGATCTCGTGGCGGGCCGAGGGGCCTTTGCCAGTGAGCATTGCTGTTTGGTCGTAGCTATCGAGGTGATTTTTGTAGGTCACGTCTCCGATCTTCTTGCCCTTGAGCAGCTCGTCCTTGATGTTCGGATTGCCAGCGGCGGCGACGAATGTTGGGAACCAGTCGAGGCCAGAGATGATGCCATTCTCAACCACGCCTGCGGGGATTTTGCCAGGCCAGCGAATCATCGCCGGGGCACGGAAACCGCCTTCGTAGGTCGTGCCCTTCTGGCCTTTGAACGGCGTGTTGCCGCCGTCCGGCCAGGTGAAGGTCTCGGTGCCGTTATCGGTGGTGAAAAGAACGATGGTGCTGTCGTCCTCGCCCATGTCATTAAGCTTCTTCAAGATCAGGCCGATGTCGTCATCGAGCTGGGCCATGCCGGCTTCCTGGATGGTCCAGCCGTTTTGCGAGTTTCGCATTTTCTGGTACTTGTCCGAGAGATGGGTGACGACGTGCATCCGGGTCGGATTGATCCAGCAGAAGAACGGCTTGCCGTCCGTTTTGGACTTGTCAATGAACTTCAATGCGATGTCACGGATTTCGTCGTCCACGGTTTCCATCCGCTTGGGAAAGAGTGTGCCTGCGTCTTCGATTTTCTGTTTGCCGATCTTTCCCCAGCGCGGCATCTCGGCGGCGTCATCCTTATCAGTGGCCCAGCTATGGACCATGTTGCGCGGGCCGACGACGTCCAGCAGCTCTTGTGGATAGCCTGGGTGCGCGGGGTCTTCCATCGCATCGAGGTGATAGAGGTAGACGAAGAACTCATCGAAGCCATGCACGGTAGGCAGGTATTCATTGAGATCGCCGAGGTGGTTTTTGCCAAACTGGCCGGTGGCTTAATTGAGATCCTTAAGCGCGCTTGCCATCGAGCAAGCCGCAGTGGGCATCCCGACTTTGGCTCCCGCTTGGCCGACGGTGGTCAGGCCGGTGCGGATGGGCAACTGGCCGGTGATGAAGGCTGCGCGCCCCGCCGTGCAACTCGCTTCAGCATAGTAGTCAGTGAAAAGCATGCCTTCTTTGGCGAGCATGTCGAGGTTGGGCGTCCGGCCAGCCATCATGCCACGGTGGTAAGCACCGATGTTCCAGATGCCGATGTCGTCACCCATGATGACGACGATGTTAGGCTGTTTGGATTGAGCTTGTGACGGAGTATTAGCGCTAAGCAATACCGCCGCAGTTAGCAATAAAAAGCTGATGTTGAGACATGTTCGGTTCATAGCTGAGACTTCTTTGATGTTGATGGATTTTCATTTGCTGACATAATGCCCATCGGCTGATCTTCTAAATGAAACTTACTGAGCGGTGTTATCTTTCAGCCGGACTAGCAGCCATTGTTCGGTTCGCTCGCTGCCGAAGTGAATCATCACGGGGGCTTCGTCCTTGGTCAGGTTGTACAGCCCGGTTTCAACAACGTCTTTGGTGTCGCTGCCGACTGTGAACGCCAGCTTTTGCGTTTCCTTGTCAACCGAACCTTGTATCGTTTGGACTTTGTTGGTAGCCGTGTCGGTGTAGTTCCCACGCACGACGGCTTCCTTATTCACAGCGATCTGGATGGTCACATCTGACTTGGACTGGCTATCTTTGGAAAGTGCAAAGACACCTAATGGAAGCCACTCACCATCACTGGGCGCGGCCGCTTGAGCACCAGTGCTCGCCAATGACATCGCTTGGTTGTAATACTGCGTCGACGTTCCAGCGTCTTGTCCATCGACGTAAACGTTGTCGCCTTCATAGGTAACGTTGTTGCCATAGTCATAGTAGATCGGCGGTGTCGTGTAGTTGTATCCGCACCAGCCCCAGGCCGACGTCCAAGTGGCAGATCGCCATGCGTTGTTAGCGCCCCATCCCGCTGCGAACCAAGCACCGGGATGATTGACGTTCCAGCCTGGACGATAGAGGTCGTAGTGATTGAAGTTGCCGCGAACCACGCTCGCCGTTCCATATCTTGACGAGGGAGTGGCACGATTAAAACCGGCTGCGTAACCAGCTGCTGCTCCTTGCGCTCCGGAATACTTTGGATCGTTGCGGTTGGCGATTGCGGTACCCGCTGCTGCCCCTTGAGCACCGGAGTATTGAGGTGAATTGCGATTGGCGATCCCTGCACCCGCCGCCGCTCCTTGAGCTCCGGAGTAGTTGGGATCGTTGCGGTTGGCAACCGCCGCCCCGGCGGCAGCGCCTTGAACGCCTGAAGTTTCCGGTGAATTACGGTTAGCGGCCGCAGCTCCCGCCGCGGTGCCTTGGCCGCCAGACATTTGGCCGCCAGGAATTTGTGACGAATTGCGATTTGCAACCGCAGCGCCAGCGGCCGCACTTTGAGCACTTGAGGCATTGTTGTTGCCGGGAAACTTGTTGTGCGACATACCTTCGTCCGACGGTATGCCGAGAAAGCTGCCGAGTTGATCGCGGCTGGGTGCTGCCCCGGCACGGCCCGCACCAGCTTGGCCAATACCGCCAGCTCCGTTAGCAGCCCCGCCGCCGATTCCAGCCCCGCTGCCACGACCGATATTTCCAACCCCGCCACCGCCCGCGGCTCCTGCTCCGAACCCTGGGCTGGCGCCGCGCGCCGATCCGAAGCCACTCGCTGCGGCATTACCGCCACCAAATCCGCCCACACCGCCGCCGCTAAAACCACCTCGCGACGCACCTGCACCGCCGCTGAATCCACTGCCGCTGAATCCACTGCCGCTGAATCCACCGCCGCTGAATCCGCCTCCGCCTCCGCCGCCACTAAAACCACCTCGTGATGCACCACCGCCGCCGCTAAATCCACCACCGCCGCCACGTGCTCCGCCGCCGCCACGTGCTCCGCCGCCGCCACGGGCGAAGCAGTCATTGACGGTGAGCATGGCAGCCAACACCAATAGAACGCGAAATACATAGCGATGGGTCATGATTGGTTCCTTAAAAGGATGATTTGTCAAATGGATTATTTTTGTTGACGTTTGAGGATGACTTCATCCGTCTCGGGCAGTGATTGGCCGTCGAACATGCGATTGATCGATTGCCAGACATAGGCGTTGTCATCTAACCGCGTAAGCAACACCGTTGCCGAGCTGCTGCGACCATCGGCTGACATGCCTTGCATCTGTGCCATCCAACCGTTTTCGCGCGGCCACCATGTTCCCACTGCATGACCACCATCGGGGCTGAAGTTCCATGACTGAACGTGGCGGCCTTGCGGGTTGTATCCGATCATCTGCACACCGCTGGTTGTGATTTGATCCGGTGTGGTGACGGTATAGATCCGCTGCACAAAACTTTTGTTGGCAACCCAACTGCAAACAGACACCGTTTTGGACCCGTATTCCTCAGCCACCCAAGTCCCAATCAACCAATCAAGATCGGCAACGAAGTTGTAGGACGACGGCAGTTCGATGCGGGCATCGACGACTTTAGACATCAGCCACTTGCCATTCACCTTCGTATGAGTCGCGGTGTACGAACCAAACGCGGGTGCTCCCGCCGGAGCGGGATCGAGCATCGCGCGGCCCTGTTCAGTCGCGGTGCTTTCACCGTCCAACGTCAGTGAGTCAATGACAATCCGAATCTTATGGTCCTTGCCGTCAGCGAATACTCTTTCGTACTCGCCTTGAATCGCTTTTCTGCCTTTGAACGACTGGCCGCCGTCGTCGACATATTCACCGTCCTCAGTCCATAGCGCCGCGACAGCGACCGCGTTACCCGAGTTAAACGCAACTTCAAAAGCGGCTGCCGATTGCGCAACGGCCTCCGTGTCGGACACTGCCGTTGTTACTACGCGTGTAGTCGGAGTTGCTGGCGATTGTGCCAGTAATAATGGGGTCGAGATTCCGCTCAGAAAAATTCCGAGCGCAAGGATTAGACGCCGGTTCATGTGCGAGGCCCTGCCGCTGCAATCGCGCAGCCGTGCGCTAGGTAGAGTCGACCAACGCCCAGCCGGTCTATAGAGAAGTTCATTCGAATCCGAACAATGTTTAGGCAGGCCGCTTCGAGACCACAACCCAATCAAGTCATGATCGTATCGCAAGACAAATTGCAAAACAATCAGAAAACCTACGCGGCTTGAGCAATTTCGGGAGACCGCAATTGCCAATTCACTGACGAGCATTGCCATCGCAATTATCGAAGACAATATCTCGGGTCACGGACGGCTGCCGGCGTATTCTTCCAGCTATGCTTGGGCTTCGTGATTGGCGTTGCGAATCGGCCCAATCGCGGCTTCGTCAGGTCGCTCGTCCGCATCGCCCGTCGGCGAGTTTGATTTCGTTGGATTCATAATGATTAAATCGGCTACAAGTTGACTTTGGCATAAGCATCACGAAGCGGCAGTGGCGCGCGGGGGCTGGCCAATTGCAGGACTTCAGCGATACCGACGACTTCTCGCAGCAACCACAGCCCATCGGCGGTTCGAGTATGCTGCTCGACTCGCGCTTCGTCCTGCCAAAAGACGAGGTGCTCTTTCAACGTTAATATTTGGCGTTAGTGTCCAAATTTTCCCCCACGATCAAAGTCGGCGGTCGATGGCGAGTGCACTTCAACGACCAATAGGGGCCTGGAGATCACATAGTCATTGTCATTGTCAAACGGTGGACGAACGACCGAGATATCAGGGTAAGCCTGATATCCCGTCGCTTCGATGTGAACTCGGATGTCGCTGCCGTGAGCCTGGCAATCTTGTCCTTTGAGGATTTAAATGACTTCGGCAAGTATGTTGGACGCGATCAGGCTATGTCGCCGCGTCCCGCCGGCCTGCGAAAAAACTTCCCCGGCGTAGAACTCATGACGCACCACCTGGTCACGTTCCCAAATCGCGTACTCCGCCTCGGTCATCCGCAAATTCAGTCGTACTACCCCGCTCATCGTTGTTCCTCACACACTTAAACTGGGAAGCACTTAGTATAGCCGGAAGGTTAATCGTGTTCGTAATTGACGACCGCGCGATCCTTATCGCATTGATGCGGCGACGGAATCGATGATGTCGTCGAGCGTATGCCGCGGTGCAAATCCGATCGCGGCGCGAATTCGGGCTAGGTCGGGTACGCGGCGACGGATATCCTCGAACGACTCGTCGTAGGCTTCGGCATACGATTGGAACTCGATGCCCGCGGTCGATTGCACCCTGGCAATCGTCCTTTGTGCTAATTCTAAGATCGATACGGGCTGGTCGCTGCCAATGTTGTAAACTCGCCCAGCGGCCTCCGGTGTATCGACTAGTTTGACAACGGCAGCCACCACATCGGCGACATGCGCGAAGCAACGTACTTGGCGACCATCGTCATGGACCACCAACGGTCGGTTGGCGATGGCGGCTTCGACAAACCGAGGCAACACCATTCCGTAGGCACCGGTTTGGCGCGGGCCCACGACGTTGAAGAACCGACCAATCACAACGGGCAATCCGCATTCTTTAAAGAATGCCAATGCCAAAAATTCATCGATCGCTTTGGATACACCGTAGCTCCACCGCGGCTTTGTCGTTGCGCCAAAGACGAGGTCGTCTTCTTCGCACCAGACCGGCTTGGGGTTCTTGCCGTAGACCTCGCTGGTGCTGGCGATAAAACATGGCACGCGATCACCGCGCTCCGCACGCTCGCCCAGACGATCCAAGATCAGTTTGGTCGGATAGATGTTGCGCTCGATCGTTTGGATCGGTTGCTTGGCGATCAACGCCACGCCGACGGCGGCGGCCAAGTGGTAAACCCGGTCGGCGCGATCGACGACGCTGGCCACCAGGTCTGCATTCTCGACCGAACCTTCGATCCATTCCAAACGCGGGTTGCATTTCACGTCAATGAGGTTGTTGGCGCGTCCTGTCGATAAGTCATCAACAACGATCACGTTTTCGCCACGCTCGAGCAGGCACTGCGTCAGATGGGAACCAATGAAACCGGCTCCACCGGTGATCAAGCTGGTCGGCACGTTTTGGGAGTCCAGGTCAAAGAGGTGGTGTTGAGGGGTTAGACAAGCGTAGCCGAATGAGGGAACTTTTAACAACCTTTCCCATTTCGACGCTCACCGATAAACTAAAAAGTAATCGAGCGGAGATTTTCGCGCGGAGTCACTCAGGTCGCACCGGGAGCAAGGTATGTGGGTTCATCCCAAATCAATCGCACGATTGGTTCTGATATTAGTCGTCGTGGCGGTGCTCAGCTCCAGTGAAACTGCCTGCACCGGCCAAGATGCGGCGAACTATAACGAAAAAGCGATGGCGTTGTATGCCGACGCCGCAAACTTTCAGACCAATGGCGCTTTGGAGTTGGCGGTCGAGGGTTGGAAGAAGTACCTCGACAAATATCCCGAAGAGGACTACGCGTCCAAAGCAGCACATTACCTCGGCGTCTGTTACATGCAACAAGCCCAGCCCGATTACGCGGCGGCGTGCGATGCGTTCGAGAGGTCGGTTAAGGATTCAAAATCCGAGCTGCGAGAGGAAAGTTTGGTTAATCTCGGGTGGTGCCAATTTGCGGCTGCCGGCGACGGCGAAAAGCAGGACGCCAAACGGCTGAAATCTTCACTTGATACTTTTAAGACTCTGCTCAAGGAAAAGCCAACCAGCAAATTTGCCGATCGCGCGTTGTTTTACGGCGGCGAAGCTGCGTATGCACTGGGCGATACCAAGACAGCGGTCAGCTTTTACGATCGCTTGATCGCGATGGATTCGGCCAAAGATTCACCGCTGCGCTGCGACACGTACTATGCGCGCGGCGTTGCACTCGAGGAGATGCAGAAACTCGATGACGCGATCAAGTCGTATCATCAATTGATCGAAGGATGCAAGGACGAACAATTGGCAAGCGATGCGCGGGTGCGAATTGGCGACGTGTTGATCCTGCAAAAGAAGTTCGACGATGCGGCTGCTGAGTTTGCGTCGGTCGCCGGCGGCAACGGACCCGATGTCGCTTATGCTTTGGTGCGCCAGGCGTTCGCCCACGTGCAAGCGGGAAAACCGCAAGACGCCGCGACGCTGTATGAACGTTTGTTGAGCGAGTTTCCCGATTCACCGCATGCCGCATCGGCAACCTTGGCGTCGGCACAAAGCATCTACCGCGCCGGTGATATGGATGAGGCGGAAAAACGTTTTCAGCGTGTGTTGTCGCAGTCCAACGTCAGCGCCGCGACCGAAGCGGCTCATTGGTTGGCGACGATTGCGATGCGAAAAGGCAAACCACAAGCTGCCCAAGTGATTGCGCAAAAGCAACTCGACGCCGGAGCCACCGGTGATTATGCGATGGCGCTAAAGCTTGATCTTGCCGAAGCCTTGATGATGATCCCTGGAAAAGTTGCCGAGGCGCAAAAGTTGTACCAGGCTTTTTACGACGCGCGACCAGATGATCCCCAAGCGGCCCGTGCGCTCTACAACGCAGCGTTTGCGTTGTTGCAACTTGGCCAAACGGACGCGGCGATCAAGCTTGCGAACGATTTTTTGCAGCGATTTCCCGACAATCCGTTGTCGCCGGATGTTCGCTATATCGTTGCCGAATCAACGTTAATGGGCGGAGCACACGCCGAGGCCGCCGAGGCTTACCAGGCATTGATTAAAGATCCGGCGACGGCAAAAAATATACAACAACCGTTATGGTTGTTGCGGGCCGCGATGGCTACCTACTTGGCGGGCAAGTACGACGATTCGATCGAGCTGTTGGAAAAACAACTTGCTCCCTCTGCCCCTGGGCCGCAAGTTGCCGAAGCGAAATACATCATCGGTGCGAGCCATCTTGCGGCTGGTCGCCCGGAGCCAGCGGCCGAGGCGCTCGAAGCGTCATTGGCTGCGGACCCCAAGTGGTTCAAGGCTGGCGAGACCAGTTTGTTGTTGGGCCAAGCGCTATTGGCTGCAGGCAACGAGAAGGGTGCCGAAGCAGTTTGGCAAAAGCTGGTAACCAGTTCCGACAATAGCGCACGCGGCGACCAAGCACGCTTTCGCATCGCACAACTTGCGGCCATGTCGGGCGACCACGAAGCTGCGGCAAAGGATTATGAAGCTGTTGCAAAATCGAACCGCGATCCGTCGCTATTGCCGCTGGCACTCTACGGCAATGGTTGGAACCTGTTGCAGGCCGGTCGCCCAGCCGACGCCGTGGCACCGCTAGAACGGATCGCGAAGGAGTTTCCCGATCACGCGATTGGCGACGATGCGCTATTGGCTCTGGGAATCTCGTTAAGAACGCTTGGCAAGGAAGAAGAAGCCAGCGTCCAATTAACGTCGCTGCTTGAACAATTGCCCGCTGGAATCAATCGCGGTCACGCGCTGTATGAGTTGGCGCTAATCGACCAACAACAAAACCGACCTGCCGAAGCGGCCAAACGACTCGAACAACTCGTTGCCTCGGTGCCGAACTACCCGAGTATGGACAAGGTCATCTACGAATGGGCTTGGTCGTTAAAAGAGAGCGGCCAAGATGAAGCTGCGATTGCTACTTTTGGCCAATTGATTGAAAAGTTTCCCGACAATCCGTTGACCGCCGAAGGAAATTATTTCATCGGCCAACAGCAATACGAAGCGAGCAATTGGAAAGACGCGGCGCAATCATTCGCCGCCGCCGCTGGCGCAACCAGCGAGCAGGGCTTGCTAGAAAAATCACTGTACCGACTTGGTTGGTCGAGATTCAAAACTGGCGATTTTGATGCTTCGAGTGACGCATTCTCGCGTCAAGCGAAGGAATTTCCCGAGGGTAAATTGATCAGCGATGCGTTGCTGATGCGTGGCGAGAACGATTTCAAGCGTCAGAAGTACGCCGACGCGCTCGCCGCTTACACCATCGCTCGCGAGCGAATCGAAGCGAACGACGAGACGGCAAAGACGCTCGATGACGATGCCGAGCGGCAAGTTCGCGAGCTGGTCTACCTGCATGGCGGCCAATGTGCGGCCCAGCTTAAAGAATGGAAGACGGCGCTGCAGTGGTACCAAGAGCTGCGCAAGCGATTTCCGGAAACGAGCTATTTGCCGCAGGTTTTGTACGAAGTTGGGTTGGCGAACCAGCAACTTGGCAACGACGATGAAGCATTGAAATGGTTCGGTAGCGTCGCCAACGACTATCGAAATGAAACCGCTGCTAAGTCGCGATTTATGATCGGCGAGATTTATTTCGGTAATCGTGATCTGGCCAAGGCAATCCCTGAGTTCCAGCGCGTGATGTATGGATATGGTGCGGACAAGGCTCCTGAAGCGGTCAAGAACTGGCAAGCCAAAAGCGGCTTTGAGGCCGGTCGCTGTGCCGAGTTGCTGATTCAGAAAGCCAGTGACGCGGCGCGGCGCGAGAAAGCCGCGAGGATTGCAAAAGACTTTTTCAAGTACGTGATCGATAAACATCCCAAGCATGAACTGGCCGCCAAAAGCCAGGAACGTCTCGACGTGCTCAATCGGATGAAGCTCGACACCGGAGCGCTGAATACCACACCACCGACGGACCCCAACCGTAATCGCACAAAGGTTGCCAATTGATTTCCGCAAATCCGTTTGACCGATGGTATATGACGCCAATTCGATTCACTGCAGTTGTGATTGCACTCGCTTTGGCGCTCGTGGTCGTGACATTTCCAAGCGTCGTTATTGCGCAAGATCAGAGTGTGCCGGTCGATTCGGAAATGGTTGAGTCGCTATTAAGCGACGCCCCGCCGCCGCCGATTCCGACGGACCCCAATAAACCAACCGGCATCGATCTGTTGTCGCTGATCTCGCGCGGTGGCGCGTTCATGATTCCGATCGGGCTGATGTCATTGCTGGTCGTGACCTTGGCCGTGGAACGATTTCTGAGCCTGCGCCGCAAACGGATATTGCCGCGACGTTTGATTGATGAATTGGAAGAGATGAGTCGTCCGGTGGAACGTTTCAATCCTGCGGCGGCATTGGAAGTCTGTCGCGATTATCCTTCGCCAACCGCCAAGACGGTCGAGGCGATGTTGATGCGAACGGGACAACCGCTAGCTGAAATCGAACGCGCCGCAACCGAAACCATTCAGCGCGAAGCCGATGATTATTCGGCACCGATTCGCTGGCTATCGCTGGCCGCGGCCGCAACACCGTTGATGGGCCTACTCGGTACGGTCTGGGGCATGATCGTGGCGTTTCACGAATCTACCACACTGACTGCCGATAAAAGCCGCAGCGAACAATTGAGCGAAGGCATTTACACGGCGCTGGTCACGACGTTGGCTGGTCTCGTGGTTGCCATTCCGGCAGCGATTCTCGCTCAATATCTGGAAAATCGATTGGCAAAATTGTTTCATGAAATCGAGCGGTTTGCGTTCGAGTTGGCTCCCGGACTGTCGCGGTTCAGCGGCCGGTCGCGATTGGAAGCCGATGGAACGCTGCGTCCGATACCATCAACCAGCGCGACCGCGGGTAACGGTCCGGTGCCACCGCCGGTTGCCGTGGCGCCGCCGGTTACTGAAAAAGTGAAGCGTTAGCGATGGCGATTGCAATCAAACGATCGAGCGCCGCCGGAAACCTCAGCCTCACGCCATTGATAGATGTCGTGTTTTTGTTGCTGATTTTTTTCCTCGTCACCAGCGAGTTTGAAGATGAAGAGCGGCGACTTAATATCGTCTTGCCGACGGCATCGAGCGCCACGCCGATGACCCGCCGCCCGCGCGAAATCGTCATCGACGTTGATGCAGGCGGTGTGATTTATTTACGCGGCCAAGAAACCGAACTGGGCGAACTGGAACGTTTGTTAACGGCTGCTGTTGCCGAGAATCCGACCAACCAAACCGCCATCATCCGCGCCGATGGGACCGCTTCATTTCAGCCGGTTGTCAGCGTCATGGATATTTGCAATCGAGCCGGCATTTCGGATTATTCGGTGACGACTCGCGAAGCGCCCCAGGAGTAATCAATGTCACAAGCCAATGTCCAAAACGTCGGCGGCCTCCAGCGGTCTGAGCGAATGTGGCCGTTGGACCTGGCTTTGGTTGGCCTGGGGGCGCTGGTCTTTTACATGGTCATTTCGCAATTTCGCTTTGACGATCCGCGACCGCTTTACAACGCTTGGACTTACGTGCTGGTTGTCCCGGCGGGCGTTATTGGGCTATCACTACTGGCGCGCAGCTTCGCGTCGCAGTTCTTTGAGAAGTCGGTTCAGCTCGGATTTCTATTCAGTATTTTCGTCCATCTGCTTTTGTTGCTGATGGCCGTCAACGTGATCATCTTCAGCCGATATTTTCCCGAAGCGTTTACCGGCAACGAACCACGGCGAATTCCGGTTCGCAAGACCGTCCCCGACTACCTGTTCGCAACGCCGTCCCAGGAAATGACTCAGCCTGATTGGTCAAAACCGACCGACGCGGAGACGGCGTCCAAGGTCATTCCAATGGAGCAGCGAACACTGCCGCCGGTGGAAAATTCGGCGGCAAAGTTGGAGTTGCCGACGAACGAGATCGAGCCCGCGATGACAGCGGAAAAATTTTTGGTGCCGCGCCAAACACCCGAGACCGCAATGCCGACGCCGGCGAACTCGCCAGGCAAACGAGCCAAGAGCGTCGCACAATTAGATTCACAATCGGCCCCCACAACAACTCCGCAAGCCATCGCCACGCCGGCGGAGCAACAGCCATCGGTGCGTTCCGAGTCGATTGAACGACAATCACTTGCCGAACAAAGTCGCACGGCAAGCACTCCGGCGCGATCCATGGCGGCTCCCTCGTTGGCACCGACACCGGATTTGCAACCGCGCGCGATGGCTGATGCGGGGCGCGCTCAAGCGACGGCGCAAGATCAGATGCCAACAATCGGCAACGTTGGCGCAGCTCGCCAACGTGTCAATCCGCAGCAGCGTGAGCGGTCGGTGGCGGCGGCTGGCGCAGCACCCGCGCCAACTTCGGTGGCGACGGCTGCGATCGATCCGAGCGCCGAGCGATTGCTGTCGCCGACCGATTCTCCCTCGGCGCGTTCCAGTCGGGCTGTGGGAGCGAGTTTGAGCAGCGACTTTGACGCCATGCCTGCACCGACCGTTCAGCCTGGGACAATCTCCGGTGCACCGGACCGTTCGGCTGTTGCCAATGCGGCTGGATTGCCCAGTATTGATGCTGGCGTGGGAAGCGAAACGACCTCACGTCGCCGAAACGGACGGCTTGGGTTGCCGCTTCCCGCTGGCGAATCGCCGAGCGCCATTAATCAAGTCGGCTCCGAGATCGCTGGCTTGGGAGACGCGAAATCGGGTGAAACCAATGATGCTGCGAATGCCGATGGCACGCCACGAGATCGGCTCAGCGAATCATCCGGTACACGTGGCGACATGGCGGAAAGAAGACGAGCGTCCGACGCCGGTGGGGCCGACTCGTTGGCCATGGATTTGAATTTGCCTCTGGGCATTATGGGTTTGGCCGATGCGGTGGCGGTGCGTTCGGGCGTTTCGGTCACGATGGACAACGAGCCAAAAGTGGAATCGCTGTCGCTAAGACCCAGTGATCGCCAACGCCGCGACGTCGGTGGTCCCGTGGTTCCTGCGGGGACGGAAATCGCTGCGGTCGAGACCTTCAAACGCCGCGCGATGCGAACCCAGGGCGGTGCCGCACCGTCGCCGGTCGGACTGGTCGGACCGGCGACCGAAGAAGCGATCGAGCGCGGGCTGGCTTTCTTGGCCTCGCGACAACTAGCCGACGGCCATTGGTCACTGCAGGGTCATGGTGAAACGGTGATCTTGCAAAGCGATACGGCGGCCACGGGGCTTTGCTTGTTGTCGTTCCAGGGAGCCGGTTACACGCACCTGCAGCATCAGTATGCACCGGCTGTTTCGTTGGGCCTGCGCGCCATGATCGCCATGCAGCAACCAGATGGGAATCTTTATCGCTCGGAGAATAAAGTTAGCGACCAGAATGTCGCCTTCTATTCGCATGGCATCGCCGCGCTGGCACTTTGCGAAGCTTACGGCATGACACAGGACGAAAATTTGCGCGATCCCGCTCAGCGCGCGATTGACTACATCGTCAAAACGCAGCATCGTGAACGTGGCGGTTGGCGTTATCAGCCACAGGTAAGTAGCGACACGAGCGTTAGTGGTTGGATGATGATGGCGCTGAAGAGCGGTGACCTTGCCGGATTGGACGTTCCACAAAAGGCTTATGATGGCGTAAACCGCTGGCTCGAGTTTGCCAAAGCGAGCCGCGGACGCGCCGACCGATACCGCTATAACCCGTATGCACCCGACACACCGGCGCAGCGTCATGGCCGCGACGTCACACCGACGATGACCGCCGTCGCGATGCTGATGCGGATGTATTCAGGTTGGCGTCGCGACAATCCAGACATGCAATCGGCGGCCGATTACATCGCGCTTTATCCACCGTCGCTGGGCGACGCCAAAGCACCGCTGCGGGACACCTATTATTGGTACTACGCGACCCAGGTGATGTTCCACATGGGCGGCGAGCACTGGAAAAGCTGGAACCAACGACTAAACCCGTTATTGGTCGATGAGCAAATCAAAGTCGGTCCCCAGGCCGGCAGTTGGGACCCCAAGTCACCGGTGCCTGATCGCTGGAGCGCCCACGCCGGTCGACTTTACCTGACAACAATGAATCTGTTGTCATTGGAAGTTTATTACCGTCACCTGCCGATCTACGAAGACACGGCGAAATGATCTATAGGAACGTGTAGCCTTCTTCACCGTGATCGGTGATGTCCAATCCGCGTTGTTCGCTTTCGGCACGCACTCGCAAGCCGATCATGACATCAACTAGCTTGAGCAAGATAAAGCTGCCGACGCCCGCAAAAACGTAGGTGATTAGCACCGCGGCACCTTGGCCGATGAGCGTTTGGGCGTTGCCTTCGAGGAATCCCAGCGGGCCGGTGCCGGTCGGGTTGAAGCAGGCCCGTGTGGCGAAGACTCCCGTCAACAAAGCGCCCAACGTGCCACCCACGCCGTGAACGCCAAAGGCATCCAACGCATCATCGTAGCGTAACCGTCGCTTGAGCATCGAGCAGGCAAAATAACAGACCACGCCCGCCGCCGCACCCATCAGCAGTGATGGCATTGGTTGCACAAAGCCGGCAGCCGGAGTGATACAAACCAAACCAGCCACTGCACCGGAGCTGGCACCCAGAACCGTTGGCTTGCCATTGAGCAACCATTCGGTCAGCGCCCAGGCAAACGCGCCGGCCGCAGCGGAAAAGTGAGTCACCGCAAAAGCGCTGCTCGTCAGCTCGTCGGACAATAGTTCGCTGCCGGCGTTGAAGCCGAACCAACCGAACCACAACATCGCCGCACCGAGCGCCGTGTAAGTCAAATTATGCGGTTGGTGCGGTTCGTTGGGATATCCCATCCGAGGTCCGATCAGCAATGCGGCGATGAGGGCCGAGACGCCGCTGCTGATATGAACCACCGTGCCGCCGGCGAAATCGAGCGCACCACCGCCGATGCTCGATTCGTTGAACGATAACGGTCCGGCATCCCAGACCCAGTGGCAGAGCGGGCAATAGATGAATGTGCCCCACAGCAGCGAATACAACGCCATGGCGCTGAACTTCATTCGCTCGGCGAAGGCACCACAAATCAGCGCCGGCGTGATGACGAAAAACATGCCTTGAAACAGCATGTGCGTCAAGCGAGGAATCCCGCCTTCCATCGGCGTGAAAGGTGCCTGGGCGACGTCGTCCCAAGTTCGCTGGACCCCTTGCATAAACAAATACTCGAAATTGCCAAACCAACCGCCGCTGCCACCAAACGCAAACGAATAACCGTAGATGGCCCACACGACCGTCATCATGCCCATCAAAAAAATGCACTGCATCATGACGCTGAGCACATTCTTCTTGCGGACAAGTCCACCGTAGAACATGGCCAATCCAGGAGCGGTCATGAACAAGACCAACGCACAACTGGTCAACATCCAAGCGTTGTGGCCGGCCAGCGCCGCCGCGGCGACCTCTGCCTTCAATTCATCCACGGCGCTGGCCGAATCTGCTGAATCGGTCGAAACTGCCGATTCGTATTCGGCAATGTTGGTAGTTTCGTCGGCGGGGACCACCGCGTCTTGTGCGCTGGCGACGGAATTCGCACACAACGCGACCAAGCCAAGCAACACGAACTCAAAGCGGCATCGCCCAATACACATTCTCAATGCGTTCACAATCGTTGTCCCTTGTCAGCTCGGGTCGGGTGAGAATAGAAATTCTGGAGCGGCGTAGATTAAGCTTCCGCTTGGCCCGATTCAATGGTCGCAACGGGAACGTTTTTTGGTTGCGCTAATTTGGCAGGCTGCGTTTCGACAATCGGCAAGTCAATCAGCGCTTGCAGAATCTTGAGCTGGATGTTGAGCTTGAGGCTGCTGCAGCGCTCTTGGATAATATCGGACAACCCGTTGTACATCAGCGATGAGTTTTCCTGGGTGTAGTAGCCAGTGACGACGGCGATGATTCCAAGCAAATCGCTGCACACGGCTAAGTAGCTGACGTTGTGTGCCTTCTGCTGGCGACTACCGCCAATCACATCCTTGGTGCTCTGGTGCATACTGACGAGGCTGACGATGGAATTCAGCTCGTGGAATCGCTTGCGATACGCGACCACATCGAGCCCCAGCAGCGCCAAGAACGCGATGCCGATATAGATCACAATCCCAAACGCGGCTTCGATCCCCTGGGCCACATCGCTGGCCGTTCCCAACGACGGTTTGGCCAGTACCGGAAAGCCGCGGTCGGGACGTACTAGCTGCTGCGCCACGGCCATCTCGTTATCCGACAGACCCTCGCGGGCGACGAGATAGGTGGTCACACTGTAAGTTTCCACGGCTTGAGCCGGCAACAAATCCGTCGGGTCCAAATACCCAGGCCGAACCGTTGACTCACGCAAGAAATCCAGTCGTAAGCTTGCCGCGCCGATATCGGGTGAAACCAAGCGGAATCCTTTGGCGGCCAGTCGCGCGGCAATGCCTTCGAGCTTGTCGCTCATCGGATCCTTGACGACGAAAACACCGTCGACATCCGCGGCAACGTCATAGGTTTTGTCATCCGTGAACAGTCTCCAATCATGGACGTACTCAACTAGTTCGCCGTTGCCCCAAACTCGCGTAAACCGCTGGGCCAATCGATGGCTGCCTTGTTCTTCGGCGGACGTCAAGACTTTGCGCATTTGTGCTGCTTGAGTGAGCGGCTGGCGCAGAAACAACAGCACCAACTCGGATTGATCCAGCTCGGTTCGTGGCAGGGCGTCGGGAATATCGATGCCACCTTGAATGAAAGCTAAATCGACTTCACCTCGATTCAGCTTCTCGATGCTGGCCTGCGATCCAACGGTCGTGAGCGAATCAATTTGCACGCGACCGCTCGCGCTGGTCTTCAGTTGAATCGCATCGCGCTCGGGTACGGCGACAGTCAACCGCGAAGTATGGAACCACAACCAGTAGGCCCAAACGCCGAGGCAAAGCAGTGCCAACACGAGGAAGACGGCGGGCAAGCGATGCCAACCGATCGGACGCTTCAATCGCCGCGAAACTTCTTTCGCATCGCGAGTGACTTGGGCAAGCGACCGCGCGACCCGCGCCAGCCCGGGGTGAGTCGGCAGGTCGCGATCAATTGCTTCGACAATCTCGTCGACCCGCGCGATAACCGGATCGATCTCCAATCGCACGGAAGATTTACCGGTGGGGACCGAATGAGCCGGATGAGATGGAGCGATCAATTGGTCGTACTCCAAACCCGGCAGTTTTGTCTACTCTTTGACCGATTCTTCCGCTGACTGCGACTCGGCGTCGACCATCGCTTGCATCATATCAATTTGTTCTTGGTTGGTTGGCTCAACAACCATCGTCGGTTCCTTTGAACATCCAACCGCAAATATAATTAGCAGCAGGGCAAATATGGAAACACATTTCATGGGAATTCATTCGTCTCCATTTGTCGATTTTCGGATCAGCCGCAGTACCATGGCACGCGGTTTAAGTTGCGGGAACCGCACGCTATCGCGAGGCGGCTGATCAATTCAAGCTCGCTGAAATTGCCAGTGAGTTACGCTTGAAAAGAACTGCCGCAGCCGCAGGTTTTCACAGCGTTGGGATTCTCAAACGTAAAGCCTTGCTTTTCGAGTGATTCCATCCAATCGACGGTGGTGCCATCGAGGTACAGAGCGCTTTTTTTGTCGACGACAACGGGCACGCCATGGCAGTCGAACTTGCTGTCGACCTTGTCGTCGTAGGCGTCGTCGAAATTGAGCGTGTAGTTGAAACCGCTGCAGCCGCCGCCGGCTACGCCGATGCGAAGCACCATTGTGTCATCGAAATTGTGTTCGCGTTGAAACCGCTGGACTTCTTGAGCAGCCCGCTCGGTCAATTTAACTGCCATCGAAGGAATGCCCTCGTGAGTGGAAAATACTGGTAAACGACACTGGATTGTATCCATTGGCGCGGCAAAAAGACAAGCGATGATTGACAAATGTGCTTGCTACTGACGGGTCCAAGCCCCTAAAGTCGCGCTGAATGCTACGCTGCGAGTCCGATTTGCGTCGTGGCTGCGGCAACAAAGCTGCCGTTTTTATCATTCAAACATGTGAAAAGCGAACGAAACGATGGCCGACCGATCCATTTCACGCCGCGATGGCCTGCGATACTTCGCGACGTTGGGAATCGCCGCCTGCGGTTGCCGTTCGGCTCCGATGACCGGCCGAAGACAATTGCTGATCGTCCCGGAATCGCAGGAATTGAGTCTGGGGCAACAAACCTACGGCGAAGTCACCGCCGAGACAAAGGAAACGACCAATTCGCGATTTGTGGAATTGGTCAACCGCGTTGGACACCGCATTGCAGCCGTTTCGGACCGCGCGGATTTCCAGTGGGAGTTTCGGGTACTGGCCAGCGAGGAGCAGAATGCGTTTTGCTTGCCCGGTGGCAAGGTCGCGGTACACGAGGGCATTTTGCCGGTTTGCGAAAACGAAGCGGGGTTGGCGGTGGTGATGAGCCACGAAGTCGCTCACGCGCTGGCCCGCCACGGCGGTGAACGGATGAGTCAAAACGCAGCCGTCGATGGAGTCAAAACGGTCATGAGCTACGCACTACAAAAACAAGACGAAGTGCGTCGCCAGGCGGTCATGCAGGCATACGGTTTGGCGTCTGAATACGGGGTGCTGTTGCCGTACAGTCGCAAACATGAACTCGAAGCGGATCACATCGGCATCATGTTGATGGCCAAGGCCGGCTATGACCCCGCCGAGGCACCCAAGTTTTGGCATCGATTCGCTGCCGCCGCCGACGCCGCTGGCAAGCCACCGGAGTTTATGTCGACGCATCCGTCGGACGATCGTCGCGCCAGCGAATTGGCCAAACTTTTGCCTGAAGCACAAACGCATTACAGCAAAGTCGGTTCGCAGCTGGGCATCGGCGAGACGATAATCGGTTGAGCGTCGTGGGAATCTTGGCGTGAATTCGCTTGATTATGCGATATCAATTGGTTATGACGAAGTTTATCGATTGTTAACAGTCGGTTAACGGTCACTCTAGTTCTCTTATTTTAACCAAGGTGGTCCCGAAATGGGTACGACGAAGGTGCGCAGCCGGTATGGCTTTACGCTGGTGGAATTGTTGGTCGTGATTGCGATTATTGGTGTCATGGTGGGCTTACTATTGCCCGCCGTTCAGGCCGCTCGCGAGGCCGCACGGCGAATGAGTTGTAGTAACAACTTCAAGCAGATCGGTTTAGGAATGCATAACTATCATGCGGCCTACAACAGCCTGCCGATCCACGGTGCCGGGACGGACAGCCCCGGCATGGTCAGCGCGCCACCGTTCGGAATGAACGTGGCAACAACGAATTGGTGGGTTTCTCACCCACACGCGAACGCATGGCGACTTAGTGCGTTGGTCGGATTGACCCCGTTCGTCGAGCAACAAGCTTTGTGGGAATCGATCACGGCACCAAGCTTGATTGACGCCACGGTCCCCAATACTCCGATGGCCGTTCCATGGCCAGCGATGGGACCGACGCCCGAGCAGATTCGGTATGTTCCCTGGGTTACTGAGGTTTCAACTTACCGTTGCCCCAGTGATCCCGGTGTGGGATTGCCCGCTTTGGGACGAACCAACTATGCGGTTTGTTTAGGCGACTCCTACTACCACTCGATTCTTGGCTCGCTGACGTTCGGCGGCGGGGGCGTCGCTTGGAAAAAAGGGCCGAATTCTGCCAACTCTCAACAATCCCAAGCGGCTGATCGTGGCGTCTTTGTTGTCAACAAAAAAGCGGGGCTGCGAGACATCTTGGACGGTACAGCCAACACAGTTGCCTTTGGTGAGATCGCAACCGACTTGGGTGACAGCGATATTCGTACGAGGCAAGTTCAACAACCGCTGCAAGCGCTCGATTTGATTCGCGACAATCCGAAGTATTGCCAAGACGCAGGCTTGATCGACCCGCTGCGGCCGCGATTCTGGGTCCCGGGTCAAGCGCTCATCGGCGCAACGAGCGGCCGTGGCTTCCGGTGGGCAGACATTCCGGTTGAATACACCGGTTGTCATACGATCCTGCCGCCCAACGCCGAAATCTGTCCGCAACGAAATGCTGGCGGCAGACTTGTCGGTACGGTGTCAAGTCGCCATCAAGGCGGCGTCCATGTCCTGATGGCCGACGGTGCGGTCAAGTTCATTACCGAATCGATCGAAGCCGGCAACAGTCGCCAGCCGATGGTTTACCTTGGCGGCACAGGTGCCAGTGCGCCCGGTTCGAGTAGTCCGTATGGCTTGTGGGGATCACTGGGATCGCGGGCTTCGAAAGAAGTCATCTCGGGCGATTTCTAGGGTTGAAACATTGTTTTACGAAGCTCCGTCGTCGTGATGTCACGGCGGCGGAGCGAATGGAAACACGTGGCTGGGGCTTCCAGCCGCCGCGCTGCGGCCGGAAGCCCCAGCCACGTCCAAATCAAACACCTACAGCACGCCCTTGGTGCTTGGGATGCCGCTTGATCTTGGGTCCGTGCTGGCTGCCATCCGAATTGCTCGTGCCGTCGCTTTAAATACGGCTTCGGCAATGTGGTGGCCGTTCTTGCCGTGATGCAAAACAACGTGCAGGTTGGTGCGTGCATTGGACGCAAAGGATTGCCAAAAATGCTCGACAAGTTCAGTGTCAAAGCTGCCGATTTTGTTCACAGCGATCGGAGCGTGATACTCGAACGCATAGCGTCCGCCCAAGTCGATCGCTGCCGTCACGAGGCATTCATCCATTGGCAATGTAAAGTGTCCATAGCGAAAGATCCCCGCGCGGTTGCCTAGCGACTGGTCGATCGCTTGGCCCAGCGCGATGCCAATGTCCTCGACCGTGTGGTGGTCGTCGACGTGCAGGTCACCTTTGGCTTGGACGTCTAAATCGATCGCCGCGTGTTTGGCCAATAAGTCCAGCATGTGATCCAAAAATCCAATGCCCGACTCGCGCTTTCCCGCGCCAGTGCCGTCGAGCGAGAGTTTTAAGTGGATCTGCGTTTCGTTCGTCTTGCGGTCGATCGTGGCGGTTCGTGTCATTGTCGTTGCAGCCATTGTTGGATGAGATCGATACACGCATCGACTTGTTCATCGGTGCCGACCGAGATGCGCAATCCGTCGCCGTAACCGGGATAATTCATGTGCCGAATCAGATAGCCGCCCACTTTGCAATGATCATAAATCGCTTGATGATCGGCTTGGCCGTGGCGGCACCACACAAAGTTCGCCTGCGATGGTGTGACATCAAAACCAAGCTCGGTCAATCGCAGTTCCATTCGCCCGCGGGTGGCGATCATTTTGGTGCGAATCGACTCGAGCCATGATCCGCTTTGCACTGCGGCGGTGGCGGCGGCAATCGAAATCGTATCGCAATTGTAGCTGTCCTTGATCTTGGCCAATTCGGCCACAACGTGCGGTTGGGCGATCAAGTAGCCGAAGCGAATGCCCGCTAGCGCATAAGACTTACTCAACGTTCGTGTGACCAAAACGCGTTCATCGCGGCGCACCAAATCGACACAATTCGTTCCCGCAAAATCAACATACGCTTCGTCGACCACAAAGGGACAATCCAGTCGTTGGACCATCGCCGCAACCTTGTCCGGCACGATCATCGTACCGCTGGGGCTGTTCGGATTGGGCAACAAGACCAGCCGCAACGAATCGTGTGGCGTGGCGAATGAATCCGGCAGGCTCCAATCGTCGTTGAACGAAATCTGTTCCCACCGAGCGCCTTGGATTTCGGCCAGCGTGCGGTACAGGATGTAGCTGGGATCGGGCAATCGCAAGCTTTCGCCTTCACCGACGAACCCACGAACCAACATCGTCAAGATTTCGTCGCTGCCATTGCCCGCCAAAATCCATTCGGGCCCGGGCAAACCGAGTGCCTCGGCGGCGGCAACGCGAAACGATTGGGCCATTGGGTTGGGGTATCGATTCAACGGCCCGTTGGCCGCGTCGCAAATCGCCTTGACCACCGCAGGCGGCGGCGGATACGGGTTTTCGTTGGTGTTGAGCTTGACCAGCTCGCCACCGCGCGGTTGCTCGCCGGGTTTGTAAGGCTGCATCTTGGCCAGTGCCGCGCGAAACGACAATGAACTCATCGTGTTTCTCCACGGCGAATCGCAACGCTGCGCGCGTGAGCGGTCAGCCCCTCTTCGCTTGCCAAACGTTCGACGTCCGACGCAATCCGCTCCATCGCGGCTTGGTCAAATTGCGTGACGCTGCCGCTGCGCAGAAAACTGTTGCTCGACAAACCCGCTGCCCACGAGCACGTTCCGCCGGTGGGCAAAACGTGGCTTGGACCGGCGGCATAGTCGCCCAGCGCAACGGGCGTGTGATGGCCCAAGAACGTCGCACCGGCGTTTCGAATTCGCTTCAACAGCGATTTCGGGTCGGCGGTTTGAATGTGCAAATGCTCGGGTGCGAATTGATCGGTGATCGCGCAAGCCTGCGCGGCATCGCGAACCAAAATCAATGCACCAAAAGACTCCAAGCTATCGATCGTCAACTCGGCACGCTCCAGTGCAGCGACTTGTTTGGCAACTTCAGACTGAACTTGTTCGACGAGCAATTCACTCCAAGTAATCAAGATTGCCGAACCTGGCGAATGTTCCGCTTGGGCCAATAAATCGGCGGCAACGAAATGGGGATTGGCTGTCTCGTCAGCAATCACAATCACTTCGCTTGGCCCGGCGAACGAATCAATGTCAACGGTTCCGAAAACATGTTTTTTTGCCAGTGCAACGAACAAATTGCCAGGGCCGACGATCTTGTCAACTGCGGGAATCACATCGCAGCCATAAGCCAGCGCCGCAACGGCTTGGGCGCCGCCGACGCGGTAAACTTCGGTCACACCAAGCTCGTGGCAAGTCGCCAACATCACCGCGTTGTAAGCACCAAACGGTGTCGGCGGTGCAACCACCGCAATTTGCTCGACACCCGCGACTTGCGCAGGCACGACCGTCATCAAAACCGTTGACGGATACGCCGCCGCACCGCCAGGAACACATACACCCACGCGGCGCAGCGGCACGTAGCGTTGCCAAAGTTCAACTCCGGGCCGTGGCTTGATCACCACGTCGCGGTGCAGAATCGCGCGCTGGAAAGTATCGATATGATCGCGAATCCGGCGAATCGATTCGAGCAATTCAGTCGAGACTGCCGCATGGGCCGCCGCCAACTCCGCTGCAGGCACTCGTAATTGCTCGGCGCTAAGTTCGACTTGGTCCAAAGCCGCGCAATAGCGCAACAGGGCGCGGGTGCCCGACTCTTTTATATCATTGCAAATCCGCTCGACCACTTTGATCGGTGGCAACGCCTCGCCGAACACCTGTTGCGTCAGCGCGCGGCCGCGGGCGCTGACCAGATCACCGCGCGGACTGAGTTTCTCGCGCAGCGCCAGCAAAATCGCCACGTCGCCGCCTGGACCATCGGTTTCAGTTCCCCGCGCATCGACGAACTGAATCGCAAGTGGTTTCGGCTCGGTCGACGGCATGGTTTCCGCAGGCGCAGTTGTGTTAGTGACAGGTGATTCAGTAAATGGGAGCAACATTGTACGTCAACCGGCAAATCTTGCGAATCTGATGTTCAAAACGTGGCTGGGGCGCCTTACGTGGGAAAGCGATCGGCGAGCGTTTCGGCCCAGGGGCTGCGTGGGGCGAGTTGGTAAAACCGCCGCCAATGGCGATCGGCTGATTCTTGGTCGCCTAGCTCTTCGAGCGATAACGCCAAGTGATAATGCGCATCGCCATAATCTTCGTGCAACGTCAACACGCCGTTTAGCGCCGCGACCGCCAAGTCATGCCGTCCCGTTTCGGCCAAGACGCAGGCCAAGTTTGTCCGCGCCTCGACATACGTGCCGTCAATTTCGATAGCCGTATAGTATCGTTCACGCGCCGCTTCGATTTGGCCATCGCGGTACAACAACTCGCCCAGTTGAAAACAAATGTCCGCGCGAACCCCATCGCGGGCTAAAATTGCGTGGCAACAATCGATTGCGGCCGCCAATTCGCCTTCGTCTTCCAATTGATACGCTTTGTCAAGCAATTCATCGCGCGAAGCAAAGTCGCTGACGTGATAAATACTTTCGCGATCCTCGGGCAACGGAAACGCCAACACGCTCGCGGCGGCGTCATCGCTTCGTTCGGTGTGTTCATTGGCGGCAAAGTCGAATCGCAATTGGCCGCCGGGCTCGATCAAGCCTTCGCCTTGGCGCAACAAGACATGGCGACCTTCGATGATGACCGATAATTGAGCCAGCGGTCGTTGCACATCGGGCAAGACTTCGGCCAACTCGCGCAAGCGGCGCTCGATCGCCTGCGGGCTGGCACCGGCGGCAACCAATTCGGCCAACCGCCGCGCCGTGGCGACCTCTTGAAAATCGAAATAGGGCAACTTGTGCATCGTCCGCGCCGGCAAAATCAAACCACGGCGATGCCACCGGCGGATGATTCGCACCGACACGCCCAACAATTCAGCCAGCATCGATGGTGTGTAAAGCGTCTTGACCTGCGCCTCGACATCCATCAAGCCGAGACGTTGCCATAACTCGGTCTCGGGAATGATTTCCAATTGTCCCGCCGCGGCCCGTTGGCTGAGCGACGAATCGAGCAACTCGGTTTCGGCCAGCGGCGATTCCTCGGCCCCGATCACAATGCAATCGATTTGCACGGCATCAAGATCGACGACCGACGCACCGAAGGAACGCAGCAAGTTGGTTGCTTCGCGGCGGTTCATGCCACCGAGTTTGCCGGCCAGCGCGATGCGCCGGCCGTCGATTGGCGAAGTCGGCGCTGGCGGCTGGTTGGTCAACACTTATTTACCACTGGTTACTGACGAATCAGTTGCTAACGCGTTCGACGTACTCGCTGGTACGGGTGTCGATTTTGATCACGTTACCAATCTTGATAAAGCCAGGCACGTTGAACTCGGCACCGGTTTCGACCTTCGCAGGCTTGGTCACATTGGTGGCCGTGTCGCCCTTGGTGCCCGGGTTGGTTTCGATGACTTCAAGTTCAACGTGTGTCGGCGGTTCAAGAGTGATCGGGTTGCCGTTGAACAGTGTCATCGTGCAAGCCATACCGTCTTTAAGGTATTTCCAAGTGTCACCGGCAACATCGGGCGTGACCTCGAATTGCTCGAACGAGACCGTATCCATGAACACAAAGTTCTCGCCTTGGCGGTACAAAAATTGGACGTCGGTTGATTCGACGTCGGCGGCGTCGAGCGAATCGCCGCCCTTGTACGTGCGGTCAAGCATGGTGCCGCGGACCAAATTTCGCATCCGGCATTTGTACAATGCGTTGCCCTTGCCGGGTTTGACGAAATTCATTTCGACCATCAAATAGGGCTCGCCGTCGATTTGGACTTTGAGACCTTTGCGAAAATCGCTTGTGTTGTAACTTGCCACGACCGTGCTGGCTCCATCAGCGGGAAAGAAATAGGATGTCCGTGTGAACCTTTCAACGCAGATTCTAGCGACAAATCGACTCGTTGTCCCGACCCGGTGGCAAGCTTCGATGCGCGCGGCCATTCGATCCGCGGCCCAATTGCGGTGCGAGCTGGGTTTGCCTGCTGGCGATCCGGCGACGGCAGCTGCCGAGGCGCTGTTTCCCACGTTCGTTTCCCGCGAATTCGCCAGCCGAATCGAGCGTGGCAACCTCGCGGACCCGTTGTTGCGCCAAGTTTTGCCGGTCGCCGAAGAAGCGCTCCCGCAGGCGGATTTTGTGGCTGATCCCGTCGGCGACCAGGACGCATACCTCGGATCGGGATTGCTGCAGAAATATGCACGGCGGGCACTCGTCGTGGCGACGGGCGTTTGTGGTGTGCATTGTCGTTATTGTTTTCGCCGCGAATTTGATTACTCAGCCCTGGCGGCCCATCGCGGCAATTGGAACGAGATGGTCGCCGAGTTGACCTCCCGTCCCGAGATCGACGAAGTGATTCTCAGCGGTGGAGATCCGTTGACGTTGGCCGATGGCAAATGGGATCAATTGGTCGCGGCGATCGAGTCAGTCGTGACGGTCAAACGATTGCGCATTCATTCACGGATGCCGATCGTGATCCCCAGTCGAATCGACCAGCGGTTTGTCGATCGGTTGCGGTCCAGCCGTTTGGTGCCGTGGATGGTTGTGCACTGCAACCACGTCAACGAGATCGATGATGAGGTGGTGGCCGCATTGGCGATGTTGACGGGCGGCGGAATTCCGGTGCTCAATCAAGCGGTGCTGTTGCGCGATGTCAATGATTCCGTCGAGGCGCTGGAATCGTTGTGCCGGCGGTTGGTCGATTTACGGGTCCAGCCTTATTACTTACACCAACTTGATCGCGTTCGCGGTGCGGCGCATTTCGAGGTGGCGGTCGAGCGTGGGCGGGAATTGATCGAGTCGTTGCGCGAGCTGTTACCCGGTTACGCGGTGCCGCGATACGTTTTTGAGCAAGCGGGCATGGCGTCAAAATCAGCTTTGTAGGAAAATTTTTCCCAATCGTTAAACTCAATGCTGGCGATTGGCCGATGCTTAAGGCTGCAGGGGGGAGTATTTACCGGCGCAAGCCTGCGCCGGGGCGACAAGGATTGCCATGCTCCGCTGCCCATGTAATTCAAAACCGATTGCCACGCTGATTCTTTGCAGCGGGCTGGTGATCTCGTCGGGTTGTGTGGCGTTAAGCATCCCGAGCGAGCGGTATCACGACGAAGCCGACCGCGGCGGCATGTTTGGACCGCAGCGCGGGGCAAATGCCGAGCGCAATTGCGAATCTGACTTGTTCACCGACGCGGACGATTTCCAGGAATCAGAAAAACCAGCCGAAGTGCCGTGGCCAAGATTCCACCCGCTGCCCACGCGACCGGTTTTCGCGCCGTGAATTTTGGCGGGCGGCAGATATTTTCATTCCAACGTAGCTGGAGTCGCCAGACTTAAGAATCAGCAATCCGAAGTCTGGCGACTCCGGCTACGGGTAAAGTTCCCAAATCGTTGGGGACAACCGTCATGCACACCACTTGGGTGTGATTTGGGCAGGCATTTGTTAAGACTGGTAAACCTTGCCGCGTCGTTTTAAGTGCGTGAAGCGACACAGCCGTAACATCCGATGCAACACCTCGTACCGGTGATTATGTCGGAAGACTTGCTTACGGACGTGCGGGACTCCATGCGACGATACATTAGCCAACTTGGTCAAACCGCTCACGTTGCCAAGCGATCAAAGAAACTTGCGATTGCGTTAGCGATAGCGGTCTCCAGCTCGGCCTGCGTTGGTAACGCACCTGTCGCCGCCGAGACCGCCGAACGCGAGACGCCGACGGTGTTGGCGATTCGTCGTTGCAGCGGAGCCGTCGTCAACATTCACGGCCAAAAGACGTTGCGAGCAACGGCCGCCTCGACCGCAGTCGCGAGCGAAGCCGGACGGCAAGTCAACGGCATGGGAACGGGCGTCGTGATTGACCCGCGTGGTTATGTGATTACCAACTATCACGTTGTCGAAGACGTTGACGAAGTGCAAATCACGCTTGCCGACGGCACCAACACGACCGCAGATGTTGTCGCCACAGAAGTCCGCAGTGATCTGGCTTTGCTGAAAGTCAAAATCAGCGGATCACTGGAAACAATCCCTCGCGGAACCAGCAGCGATTTGATGATCGGCGAGCCGGTGATCGCGATCGGCAATGCATTCGGCTACGTACATACCGCGACGCAGGGCATCATCTCGGCCCTGCATCGCGATGTTCCCGTGAATGATACCCAAGAGTATCGCGACTTGATTCAAACCAGCGCTGGGATCAATCCGGGCAATTCCGGTGGACCGCTGATGAACATTCACGGCGAGATCATTGGCGTCAATGTTGCAGTGCGAGTCGGAGCCCAACAGATTGCGTTTGCGATTCCGATCGACCAAGCAATCGATATCGTCACCGATATGATCAGTAGTCACAACGAAGATCGATTGTCGCTAGGCATGAGAACCGAAGGCGGACCGCGGGACGGCGATGGCGTTGTAATTGCGTCCGTGGCCGCAAATAGTCCCGCAGCCCGCGAAGGTTTCAAATCCGGCGACCGCATCGTGCAGGTTGGTACAACGCCGATCAACGATCGGCTTGATTTTGGGTTGGCAATCATCGAGTCGCGAGCTGGTGAGAAGGTGCCGCTGCAGGTTGAGCGAGCAGGCGAAATGATCAGCTTGGCATTGGCGATCGAGCCAACTTCGGCGACAGTCGGCGATGACGTGCAAACGCTCGTTTGGAATGCACTGGGCATCAGGGCACAACCGGTCTCGAAGGCCACGATGCAGAAAATCAACAGCCGAATTCGTCGCAGCTATGACGTTGGCTTGTATGTCTCAGCCGTTCGCAAAGGTTCACCGGCCTATAACCAAGGCATTCACGTCGGCGATGTGCTGATCGGATTGCATGACTGGCAAACTGGCACCGTAGCGGATTTGCAATCGATCATGAACGAATTGTCCAGCAAATCAACGGCTCAAAGTCGCTTCCGCATTGTTCGCAGCAATGTCGAAATGGAAGGGTACATTCGACTTGCCGACCTGCCGACGACTCGCACTCGGTAACATCGTGGCACGGCGAATTTTCGTCGTGAAACACATCGAACATGAGCGGACGTGCGCTGGCGTCCTGGGGCGGGCATTTGGCATCATGCCGAAGCCTTGCCGACCCAGCCGGAACGCAAGCGCCGTCCGCTCACCGGCCACCTTAGTTGAATGAAAAAGAAAGACCGTGCCGCGCTGATCGCGCGGCGACTTGGTGAGTTGTATCCCAACCCACTGATTCCGCTGGACCATCACGACGCCTTTACGTTGTTAGTCGCCGTGGTCTTGAGCGCGCAGTGTACGGACAAGAAGGTCAACGAAGTTACGCCCGAGTTGTTCGAGCGCGCCGGTACACCGCAATCGATGGCGACTACGGCGGTTGCTGAAATCTTGGCAATCATCCGCCCGCTCGGATTGGCACCGCAGAAAGCCAAGGCGCTGCACGGCTTGGCCAATCAATTGATCGACTCATTCGCTGGCGAGGTCCCCAGCACATTCGCCGAATTGGAATCGTTGCCGGGTGTTGGTCATAAGACGGCCAGCGTGGTGATGAGCCAGATCTTTGGCTTGGCCGCGTTTCCGGTTGACACCCATATTCATCGGCTGGCCCAGCGATGGGGATTGACCGCTGGCAAGAACGTCGTCGCGACCGAAGCCGATCTGAAACGCTTGTTCCCGCCGGAGTCATGGCGTGATCTGCATTTGCAAATCATCTACTACGGTCGCGAGCATTGCGGGGCGCGAAGCTGTGACGGGACTATCTGCGCATTGTGTCGCGAGCTGTTCCCACGCCGCCGCAAACCGATCGCGGTTCGCAAGGCCTAGTTCGTCTTTCGAAGAGTAGAACAATTGTCCCAATTGTTTAACTCTTTCAATGCTTAGTTTACGACCCGCTAACCGGCCAACCCAGCGCCCACTGCAACCGGAACTGCGATTGATTATGATCGACCACGGATCGCAAATTCGCGCGCTCAGCGATCTCCAAAGCTTGCAGCGATTGTAAAACTTCCAGCGGCAGTCTTTGGCCATCGCGAAGTCGCTGCCCTCCAACTCGATCACCATCAACTCGGTCATGTGAGCGACCGGAACCACCGCCGGTGGCGACTCAATCATTTCGTTGGCGACGGGCGTTGTCGGCGTCGTGGTGGCAACGATTGGCGTTGGCGTTGTCATCGCCAGTCGCTTCACCGCCGGCCAAAAAGTCCAACCACTGTAGGCAATCATGGGACTAACTAATTTTTCGCTGCAGAATCGTTTCGCCATCTTGGCCGTCGCCATCGCGCTGTGTGTGCTGGGTGCCGCCGTGATCCTGGGGATTACGATCGGCATTTTGCTTGACTTCAAAAAGCCGGTTGTGGTCAGTTTCTTTTCGTATCCCGGCTTGCCCACGATAGACATGGAGAAGTCGGTGACGACTCTACGACGCCGCGCGGGTTCTATGGTCGCACGCTCGATGCCGCGCTGCAGGCTCCGGCCTTGTGGTCGGCAGTCATTGTCGTTGCGACCGGTGCGTCGTTTTTGTTGTTGCCACACATCGGTACCGAACTGTTTCCCGAAGCCGATGCAGGCACGTTCGAGCTGCGTATCAAAACGTTGCCCGGGACAGAGTTGAATGAAACCGAAAACCTCGTCGCACGGATTTAAGACACTATCAAGGCGGTCATTCCGGAACAAGAAATCGATACGTTGATTGCCAACATCGGCTTGCCCGTCGGCAAGGGTGCGGGCTTCTCGACCGTGCTCAGTTCTAACTCGGGCCCCGACACGGCATACTTGATCGTCAACTTGAAACAGGCCGGACGATCCAACACCAGCGCCCATTACATTCGCGAGCTTCGCAGCAAGCTCGCCGCAGATTATCCGCTCGAGCAGTTCTTGTTTGTCTCCGGCGGAATTGTGAACATGGCGCTGAACGAAGGTGTGCCAACGCCGATCAGTGTTCAGGTGTCGGCCGGCGCGCTGGGTGCGTGTCGTGAAGCAGCCGAACGCCTCGTTGCGGCGGTGAAGCCAATCCTCGGTACTGCGGATGCGCAAATCGCCCAGGCGTTGGACTATCCGCAATTTGACGTGCAGGGTGATCGGACACGGGCGAAGTATTTGGGCGTCGATCAAGAAGATATCGCCAAAACGGTTTTGACGGCGCTCGGTTCCAGCGTTGGTTACTCGCCGACGATCTGGATCGATCCCAAGTCCGGCACCGACTTTTTAATGGCTGTGCAATACGAATCAAACGATCTCAAATCACTCGACGATGTCCGCAACATTCCATTGTCGTTGAACACCGAAGATGGCCCGATCACGATTCCGCTGTCCAATGTCGCGACAGTCAGCCGCGTGACGATCCCTGGAGAAATCGCTCATTACAACATTGCCCGCGTCAACGATGTCTACGTCAATGTTTCCCGTCGTGATCTCGGCTCAGTCGCCCGCGATATCGAAACCACGCTCGCCGGGATGGAGTTTGCCAACGGCGAGAGCGTGACGCTGCGCGGTCCCGTCGAAACGATGCGTTCGAGGTATGAAACTGCTTGGCCTTGGTTTGGCAATCGCGATTCTGTTGGTGTATTTGGTGTTGATGGCCCAGTTCCGCTCGTTTGTCGATCCGCTGATCATCATGTTGGCGGTGCCGCTGGGGATCGGCGGTGTGCTGGTTGTTTTGTACCTGACCGGCACCTACATCAACATCCTATCGCTGATGGGCACGTTGATGATGATTGGCGTCGTGGTCAACAATTCGATTCTGTTGGTCGAGTTTGCCAATCGTCGTCGCGCCGATGGTTTGTCGCCTCGTGAGGCGGCGCTGTCGGCGGCACAGGTTCGCTTGCGTCCGATTCCGATGACCTCGCTAACTTTGGTCGCATCAATGTTGCCGCTCTCGTTCGCGTATGCCCCCGGAAACGAAACCATGATTTCGCTGGCCCGCGCGCTGCTAGGCGGAATGGTCGTATCGACGGTGCTGACGTTGGTTCTGGTGCCGTGCGTCTATTCGCTGGTTCATCGAAAGGCGGCCGCCCAGTAGATAATCGTCGGCCGCCGATTGCATAATCGCGGACCGGCATCGGTTACAATTCGTTCATGTCACCCGAAGAACTCGATTTGTTGGTTCGCGAACAAGCACCGTTTGTGTTTGACAGGATGTTTAACGCCGTGGAAAAGGTCCGCCAACGACTTGATCGTGTTTGCAATGCGCTGGGCGCAGCGAATGTGCCTTATGCGGTTGTTGGCGGTAACGCCGTAGCGGCGTGGGTAGCCACGCTTGACGAAGGTGCGGTCCGCAATACTCGCGATGTTGATATTTTGCTTGATCGGCGTGACTTTGCGGCCGCCTCCGTAGCGCTTTCGGGCGTCGGCTTTGTGCCCGCCGAAACGATGAATGTGACGATGTTTCTGGATGGCGAAAACGGACGCCCCAGCGAAGCGATTCACGTTATCTGGGCCGGAGAAAAAGTTCGCAAAAGCGAACAATTCACTACACCGGAGGTTGGTTCTGTCGTGGATATCAACGGCAAACGGATCGTCGAGTTGATGGGATTGTTGCGAATGAAGTTGACGGCATTTCGGCGCAAAGACCAAGTCCATGTGTTGGACATGATCGGCGTCGGCTTGCTCGACCAACGTTGGGTCGAAAAACTAGGCGATACCGAGTTGGCGACGAGATTGCAGACTTTACTGGATGATCCCGACGGATGAGCAGCGGAAATTGCCAACGCCAGACCACTGGATAATCGGGCCAGCCACGGCACTGTGAGCGGTCGTCTATTGAAACTAAGTGTTCATCAAGTGAGCGGAATGGCGCTCCCTGACTTTTGATTTGGACGCAGCACTATAGCGAACACGAAATCAAAACTCGCCAACGACTTCATGGCCGTTGCAACTGTGCAAGTCGCGGTGCAATTCAAGATTCGTGCTGTCGGTCAAGAAATGCGTCGAGCCGTCGGCGAATAACAGCTGCGCTCCGCCGGTGTGGTAGCTGCGCGGCGCAAAGTAGCCAGTCCAGTGCGTGACCACATCCGGCGTCGAACTATTGGGCGTCAGGAATCCGTTGGTCATCGAATTGATGGCTCCTGAAAATGCCCATGATGCACCACGACCACGCAGCGCTGGACTGGAACCGCCGCGCCAATTCGTAAACGTGTTCCAAAATGAAATCACGTCGGGCGTCGAGATGTTGCCACTGGCGTCGACAAACCCAGTCCAAGGGCCGCCGACCGCTGGCATCCCTTGAATTGTGCCCAACGTCGTGCCCACACCGCTGGAACCGTTGAGCGTTTGGGCGTATGGCTTTGGCGGCAAAACCCCCGCCAGGCGAGTTTGATCAGCACCATGGCTGCGAACCGTTTCGCTCATCAGCACCGTGTTGGCAAGTCCATCCAGAACATGGTTAAACTTCAAACCACGCGGCTCCGAGAACGGACCATCAGTGACCCAGCGAAAGTCATAGTTGGTTTTGCGATTGCTGCCATAGCTTGCCAAATAATTGACTCCGCCGAATGTATACTCCATACCGCTGACCGTCGTCGACAATGTGGCCGGTCCAGGGTCGCTGGGACACAGAAATGTCTGCACCGGTGTGCCAAACGCATTGGCTAATTTCGGGTGCGGAATCTTGCCGCTGAATGTGCCTCCGAAGGCGGGCAGACTGAAGTCAAGTCCCTCGTACAATCCTGACTGTTCGATGTACGGCAAGATGCGCGCTTGGACTGAAAAATCGGTATCGCGGGTGCCCATGCGTGGCAATTGTTTATACGTCGATTCGTAGTTGTGCATCGCCAATCCGAGTTGGCGAAAATTGTTGCTGCAACTCATTCGCCTGGCTGCTTCCCGCGCCGCTTGGACGGCGGGCAACAACAATCCGACCATCACACCGATGATGGCGATGACAACGAGTAGCTCAACGAGCGTAAAGCCACGATGGCGAGTTTGATAGTTTGTCTTATTCATAGCTGGTATTTTCTGGAAAGTTGGGTGGACGAACGAAGAGCCAATCCGCAGCATCAGTCGCTCCCACGAAGATGCGGTTCACGCAATCGGTGAGAAGCGAGTCCAGGCCACCCTCGTGAGAGCGACTGAGACTGCGGAGAGCCCGTGTTGGAATGCGACCCGAGGGAAAATTCGTCGGTCGCGGCTTGGCGAGAGGTCGCTAGGGGATCGGCGGATCGATTGATCCAGGCAAACACTCGATGATTTCATCACCGAGTAACATCGCGTAAAGAAACATCGGGTCAGGCATCGCGGCACGAATCCAATGCGGCGCGATGATCGATGTGGACAACAGCTTCATCACCATCTCAATGCCGCTGCATTTGTGCAATCCGGCAATCGATACGATGCGCACACTTGAAACGGTCGGTTTCGCTTTTGGGATCACCGATTTCGCGACAACGGATTTGTTTTCACAGCACATTGGTTTCGCCGTATCAGCAGTGCAACAACTTGCCCCGACAACATGACCACCTTTTGACCGCGCGACTCGAGCGACCAAAAACGCCGGCGGGATCACGTCGTGGTGCTTTGCCCAAGCCAATTTTTCTTTGTCGCTATGGCAACAACACTTGTCCCAGCACTTGGCCGCTGTGTTACAACCACACGGTGAATTTTGGCAAGGAAACGGCTCGGCGAGAGATTTCCCCGAAGCAGACTTTTCCGACATTGTTGGCAGCGGAATGCCCGTCACCATGCCTGCCATGCAGAAAAGCAACACCACTGCGACCGGACGGTTAAAACGCCGAGCCGATAATGTCGATATGCGAAAGTTCCAAACACTAGCCAAGTTTCATCGTTCCAATGGAGCCGACAGAAACTCGCTTCTCACCGCAGAGGATTCTAAACAGCCACTTTGCCAATGTCCACGGCCTACTGGGTTCGCATTACACTAATACTTCACCTTAACACGAACTCGCTTTACCCCACCACTTTTCTCTCGGAGTCAACCGCATGCAAACCTTGGTAAAACAATCGATCTTCTTTTCCTTGGTCGCTATTTTGCCAATTCACGTCTCCTGGGCCGCGGGCGTCGAGAAAACGGCGTTTGGCAAAACAGCGGACGGAAAATCCGTCGATTCGTTTCGTTTAACCGGTGACGGCGGAGTCGTGGTCGAAATCATTTCTCGCGGCGCGACGATCCGCTCGATCAAAGTGCCGAGCGACAATGGCGCGGCGGTCGATATCGTCAACGGTTGGGATGATGTCGCCGGTTACGAGTCCGATGGCAATCAGTATTTTGGTTGCACGACGGGACGCGTTTGCAATCGCATCGGTGGCGCATCGTTTGAACTCGATGGCAAGACTTACAAGCTTGCTGCGAATGATGGCGTCAATACGCTGCATGGCGGCGGCCCGCGCAGTCTCGACAAAGTTGTGTGGGACGGCGAAATCGATGCCGCCGATCCAACTGTCGCCGCAGTTGACTTTTCATACTTCAGTCCCGATGGCGAGGAAGGCTTTCCCGGCAACGTTCATATATCGGTTCGCTTCGCCTTGACGCCGGCCAACGGACTGACGATCCGCTACTCCGCAACAACCGATTTGGTCACGCCAATCAACTTGACCAACCATGCCTACTTCAACTTGGCCGGTGCGGGCAGCGGTTCGGTGTTGGACCACGAGTTAATGATTGACGCGGATGCTTACACAACGACCGATGAAGGCTTGATTCCCACCGGCGAAATCGCTTCGGTCGATGGCACGCCGCTGGACTTTCGCAAGTCAACACGCATCGGCGAGCGGATCGATCCGCTGACAACCACGGCCGCGATTGGTTACGACCACAATTGGGTGCTGAACAAGTCCACGGGAGATGTTCGCGTCGTCGCTGTGCTTCGCGATCCGGCCAGCGGAAGAACTTTGACGGTCAAGACCGACCAACCAGGAATCCAATTCTACAGCGGTAATTTTCTCAAGGGTCAAGTTGCCAAAGATGGCAAAACCTATGTGCATCGCGGTGCCGTATGTTTAGAAACCCAGCACTTTCCCGATTCAGTTCATCACGACAATTTCCCCACGATCTTGTTGAGCCCGGGTGATGAATACAAGCACACGACGATCTATCAATTCGGACAAGACAAATGAGCGATTCGCTGACACTAGACGGAATGAAGATCTTGGTCTTCACCGGTGATATCTACGAAGACCTTGAGCTGTGGTATCCGAAGCTGCGGTTGCAGGAAGCCGGAGCCGAAGTGACGCTGGCCGGTCCCAAAGCCGGGGAGACATACGCCGGCAAGAACGGATATCCCTGTGTCTCGGATATCGCGATTACGGATGCGACCGAATCGTCGTTTGATGGTTTGGTTGTGCCCGGTGGATTCATGCCCGATAAATTGCGGCGCGTCGCGAAGGTGCTTGAATTGGTTCGCGAATTTCAAGCATCCGGTAAACCGATCGCGGCAATTTGCCATGGTGGTTGGATTCCGATTTCGGCGGGTGTGTATCGTGGTGTTCGCGTAACCGGCTCACCGGGCATCAAGGATGACTTGGTCAACGCCGGAGCGATTTACGAGGACGCGGCCGTGGTCGTCGATGGCAATCATGTGACCAGCCGCAAGCCCGATGATTTGCCCGATTTTTGTCGCGAGCTGATCAAGCTGTTGGCTCGCCAAGGCGGAAAATAAGTGTCTGACCCCAAATCCCTTTTCACCCAGTTTTCGCCATCATGGAACGTCGCCAAATTTTAAAGTCCGCTGCCGTGGCGGCCATCGCCTTGGGTGCCAGTTCGCTGTCCGCTCGGACCAGTGCCCAGACCAGTGCGGTCACGAAATTCAAACTTGCTTACGGTCCGCATCCAGGGATGTTTGCCAACGCCGGCGGCAAAGATGTGATTGACCAGATCAAGTTTTGCGCCGATCAAGGGTTTACCGGTTTCGAATACAACGGCCTGCCGGAGGAAACGCGGGAGATGCAAACTAAGATTGGCGAAACGCTCAAGTCGCTTGAGATGCAAATGGGCGTGTTCGTTGCTTATGGAAGTTTTGATCACCCAACGTTTGCGCGGCCTAACGAGACATCGACTGCGGAAATTCTTGGCAAGATGAAAGCCGCCGTCGAGATTGCCAAACGCGTCGGAGCCAAGTGGTTTACGGTCGTGCCGGGTTCGATTGACCAACAAGCCGGTGATGCGGCGCAGTGGAATCGTTATGGCGGTCCACGATTGGCAGATGGTTTTCAGACGGCGAATGTGATTGACATGCTGCGTCGTTGTGTCGAAATCATCGAGCCGCATGGTTTGGTGATGGTGCTTGAGCCGCTGAATCCTTATGCCAATCACGGCGGTTGCTTTTTACAACGCAGCGACCAAGCGTTTGCGATTTGTCGCGCGGTCAATAGTCCTTCGTGCAAGATTCTGTTTGACATCTATCACCAACAGATCACCGAAGGAAATCTCATCCCCAACATCGACGCCTGTTGGAGCGAAATTGCGTATTTTCAATCCGGCGACAATCCCGGCCGCAAGGAGCCGGGCACGGGCGAAATCAATTATCGCAACGTGTTCAAGCACATTCACAGCAAAGGCTTCAGCGGCGTGATTGGCATGGAACACGGCAACAGCCGCCCCGATGAAGATGGCGAACAAGCCGTCATCGCCGCATACCGCGCTGCGGATGATTTTTGATTTTGACGATCAGCGATGGCGATTGAAATGAACGGCGATCGGTAGCACCAGCAATCGGGCCAGTGGCGTGACCAGCGCTGTGTAAGCCAAAGACATCGCGAAGGTGCATCGAATGTCGGGAACTAGCTGGTGCAAAATGATGGCAGCGCCGATGACGATTCCCAACCAAGTCGCCAGTACGTTTTGCATGACGCTCGCCTGAACAGCTTGCGTTTGCTTCGCCCAACTCAATACGCCGATGACCGCGAGCGACTTGGCGGCTAGTAACGCACCGACGAACCAGGGCACAAACGTCAGCCAATGATTGAGCGACTGCGTGACTTCGGCCCACTCGTTGAATCTGTAAAACCAATTCAAGCCGATGATCGGCACAAGGCAAAACAAAATCACCGCCACGACCGAAGTTGCGATTGCCATTGACGAGCGCCCTGACATGCCAACCCACACTGCGGAGACCATTCGTCCGGCGGCCAGCAACAAGAACGCCAGCGCAATCGCCAATGACATCCGCAGGCCGACGCTCGCTGCCGACCCAATCATCGTATCGTACGTCTTCAATTGCTCCACCCAACGATACCAATCATCGCGATTGGATTGCCGCGTCATCGCCACCGCGAACAACAACATCGCGATCGCAACTTGCGGCAGGTAAGTAAAAAGCAGCGTCCGCAATCGCGAATACGCGAAGGTGGTTGAACTCAGCGGGATCGTTGCCAAGTAGGGCGGTAATGTTGGTAGTGATTGGTGGGTCGTCGGTTCAAGCAGCGTACTGGCGGCGGAGAAACAAGCGCAAACGCAAAGCATTACCACCACCGGGATTATCAATTCCGTCGGCAGATCAAACACCAACACAACCAACCCAAATAGAATTTGGCAAAGCAATGTCACAATTGTTCGCGACAATTGGCACCGCTGCAGATCATGCCAGCGGAGCGCCGCGATTGGTCCGTCATGAATTATCACCGGTGACGGGGCGTCGTCGTTGCTGCCGATTAACGCCTGCAATTTGTTTGACAGCGCGGAGCGATTCGGCGGTGCGATTCCCAGGCGATGAACGCGTGCCATTGGGATCGTTCGATAGGCAATCACGAACGCAACCAGATAAAACAAAACGGCGGCGGCATTCAACCACGGTACGAACCGCAACTCACCAGGATGATTACTCGTTTGGTCCATGATTACGCCAAATATCACAAACCAAATCATTGATGCCGCGCTGATCACAATCATCCGCAGCAAACCATTTCGAAACGGACGCCAGGCGATGGCCGAGATCGTCATGCCGAAGCCAGCTAGGTAAGCCGCGGGACCAACAACGCCAACGCCGACGTCGAGAACGCGCAGGTTCAGCACAAAGACACACCACAACCCAATCACCCATGCTGATTTGGCAAGCAACGGCACCAATGCCAACTTTGCGTTCGAGATTGGCGTTCGCATTAGCCAAGGGCTGTAACCCGACTCGGGCAACTCGAGCGCACCGACTTGGCTGCAATCCAAGGCAAATAATCCCCACAACATCGCGGCCAGAAAAACCATGTAGGCGATGCCACCAAATACATCCGGAATTATTGAAACCGATGTTGTGTTGTGCTTTGTCAACAAGAACATTGCTTGACACATCAGCGCCACGATCATGAACACCACAATCACAATGCGGTGTTTGGACCAAATGAAACGCCCGACGGCAACATACTCATTCATGGCTTGATCGCTCCTTACCCGCGCGCGCGGCAAACCACCGGTGCAGCGATATGTCACGGCGATCCAGCACCGCAATACCCGTTGATTCCAAAACCGTCGTCGCGGCCGCGCGATCGATCACGCCGGACCATTCGCCTTGATCTCCTTGCCAACCAAACACACCCGGAATATCGGGCGGCCCGTTGGCGTCGGTGCGATAGACAATCTCCTCATAACGATTATGCAATTGGTCACAGCTTGCCGTTTCGACAATCCGGCCGTCGCGCATCAAGGCCACGTGATCGCACACTCGATCAACTTCATCGAGCAGGTGGCTGGAAAACAACACGGTGCGGCCATCGTCGCTGATCGTGCGAATGATCGCTTCGAGAATATCGCGACGCGCCAGCGGATCGAGTCCCGTGCTCGGCTCGTCCAGTATCAGCAATTCGGGCCGATGAGCGATCGCGACCAACAAACCCACGCGGGCGCGAAGCCCCTTGGACAGCGAACTGAGTTTGTCATTTCGGGAAAGTCCGAAGTCATCGAGCAACCGCGCTGCGTAGGCATTGTCCCAGCCGTGATAAACCGCCCGCGAAAAATCGACTAATTCGCCAACCCGCATCCACTTGGGCAACGAGTCCTCTTCGGTCAAGTAGCCGATTTTGGCCAGCACCGATTGGTAGTCGGTAACCGGATCAAGCCCCAGCACGCGGACCACGCCAACCTGCGCCCGAAACGAGCCGATTAAATGGCGAATCAATGTCGTCTTGCCTGCACCATTGAGTCCAACCAAACCAAACACCGACCCCAGGGGAATCTGCAGATCAACTTGGTCGAGTGCGACGCGGCCGCGAAACGACCGAGACAATTGGCGAACATCGACCGCGACATCGGTGACGACTGGACTACTCATGATGGCGACTCCGAGCGTGGGGATTGCTCGTCGCGTTTGCGAACGAGGGTGATAAGTTCGTCAACCGAAAAGCCGAATTGACGAGAAAACGTAAGCAGTTTGTCGACGTGTGGGGCCAACAGTCGGCGACGTTGGGCGAGTGAATGTTGTTCAACGAGTTCGGCGACAAAGGTGCCGGTGGTTCGTCGCTTTTCGACCAAACCTTCTTGCTGGAGTTCGCGATAAGCCCGCGCGACGGTGTTGGGATTGACCTGCAGACTTTCGGCGAGCCCGCGAATGGTTGGTAATTCATCGCCGCAGTGCAGCACGCCCGAGACGATGCGAAAGCGAATTTGGTCAACGATCTGTTGGTAGATCGGTACGCCGTCGCTGGAAATGTGAATTTGCATCGCAACCTTTTGTATTAACACAACGATACAAGAAAAATCTGCGAAGTCAACACCGAACATTAAGTTTTGCGAAGTCACTCGGTTTGTGAGCGGGTCGGCGTTAGCCGCCGGTTTCGATTGGCAAATACCGGTGGCTAGCGCCATTCCGCTTACCGGACTTAACGCTGCTCAGTTAAACCGCCGATTTACAGGTCGCCGACTCGCTCTTTCGCTGGACTGGCATTTTTTTCTAAAGTCTGAGTCGGGAGCGACCGAGCGTGGCGACGAAACTGCAACAATTCATATTCTGGCTGGCGATAATCGTCCCCGTGACGAGCGGTGTCGCTGGCGCACAAGGCCCCGGTTGGGCAACTGGCAAGGCAATCGATCCGTCGGTTGGTGCCGTTCAATTGCTCGCACCGCAATCCCAAGCGATCGAAGTCGGGCCGGAATCGCTATCATTCCTGGCCGGCGGACCCGAGAAATGGACCAGCCCCGAAGGTTTGTCCAGTAGCCTGCAGATCATGATGCTGTTAACCGTCCTGAGTCTGGCTCCGGCGGTGTTGCTGATGACGACATGTTATGTTCGCATCATTATTGTATTTGGTTTGTTGCGCCAGGCGATCGGTTTGCAGTCGTTGCCGCCGAGCCAGGTGATGACCAGCGTGGCGATGTTCATGACAATGTTTGTGATGGCACCGGTTTGGACGCGAGTCTATGACGACGCGATTGTGCCATACACTGGTCAGACCGAACCGATGAGTTTGGAAGAAGCATACGAAGCGGGCGCGGCACCCATTCGCGACTTTATGGCGAGGCAAATCGATATCGCCCGCAACCACGAAGACGTGCATCTGTTCTACAGCTATATGGATGCCGAGGGTCCGCCGCCCAGCACGTTCGATGATGTGCCGATGCGGGTGTTGTTGCCGGCATTCATGTTGAGCGAGTTGAAGACTTCGTTCTTGATGGGCTTCCAGATTTATTTACCGTTCTTGATTGTCGATCTTGTTGTCGCCAGCGTGACGATTTCAATGGGCATGTTGATGTTGCCACCGGCGGTGATTTCGTTGCCGTTCAAGCTGTTGTTGTTCGTATTGGTCGATGGTTGGCGGTTGGTAGTCGAGATGTTGATGAGTTCGTTCGGAACGTTGTCGAGCTAGCGATATGGAACCACAACACGCCGTTGACCTCTGCCGCGAAACGCTGATGACTGCTCTGATCATCGGTGCACCGATGCTGCTCGTCGGCATGGCGGCGGGTTTGGCAATCGGTTTGATCCAGGCGCTGACCCAGATTCAAGATCAAACCGTTTCGTTTGTGCCCAAGTTGGTCGCGATGGCCGTCGTGATGATCGCTTGCATGCCGTGGTTGCTGACTCGCCTGTTGGAATTCACGCGCACCGTGTTCGAGAACGCGGCCCAGATGTGACGGGAGCAAACGATTGATCGACGAGGTGACGGATTACGCGACCAAACATTTGTTGTTGGTGATGTTGGTGATGACGAGGTTGAGCATGGTGCTGATGTCGATGCCGGCGGTCGGTATGGGCGTCCCCAAACGAATCCGCGCAATGTTGGCTGTGATGTTAACGTTCTTGATCATACCGACGGTGATCGACTTGGCGGCGGGCCAACGCCCAACGGCGACGAACAACATTGACTTGACCATCATGCTGGCACGCGAAGCATTGGTCGGAATGATCATTGGCAGCGTGGTGCAGATTCTGGTCACTGGTTTGCAAACCGCCGGCGAAATCATGACGGGAACCAGCGGCATGCAATTGGGCGACGCCATCGATCCCTCGACGCGCAGCCCGATGCCGACACTGGCGCAATTGATTGGCTTGATGGTCGTCGCGGTCATGGTGCTTGCCGGCGGCCACCGAATGTTGCTGGGTTCTTTGATCGAGAGCTTTCGTGCGCTGCCGCCCGGCCGCGTCGAATTTGACGAATCGATGATGACATTGATTACGACCCAAATGGGCGCATCGCTGGGCGCGGGCATTCGCGTGGCCGCGCCGGTGGTGGTCGCGATGCTGTTGGGCAATTTGATCACCGGATTGATCAGCCGCACGTTGCCGCAAATCAACGTGCTGGCGATTGGTTTGTCAATCAACGCCGTGGCGTTGTTGGCCGTGGCGGCGATGTCGATTGGTTCGGCGGGCTACGTGTTTCAGGATGAGTTCGCCGCGGCGCTATCGCGACTGGCCGACCTGTGGGCACCGAATCAATCGTAGGCAAACGACATGGCGGAGAGTTCAGGCGATAAGAAGCACTTTGCCACCGATCGGCGGCGTGAAAAAGCGCGCGAAGAAGGCCAGATTACCAAGAGTGCCGACTTGTCTTCGGCGGCCATGCTGGTGATATCGCTCGCCGCGTTATGGTGGCTCGGCGGCGGGCTTTGTGAAACCGTCGCCACCGAGATGGTCGATGCACTTTCGCTGGCGTCGCCCAAGGCGTGGACCAGCCAAGATGCGACTCAAAACTTATTAAGGTTTGCCGCCAGATTTGGAGTCGCGATCGTGCCGATGTTGGCAATGATGATGGCGGCCGGCATTTTTGTGAACGTGTCACAGGTGGGATTGATATTCAACACCGACTTGTTGATGCCGAAGTTCAGCCATATCAGTCCGCTCGCCGGTGTCAAACGCATCACTTCAGTGCGCGGCGCGATGCGGCTTGGCTTTGGCATGATCAAGGTATTCATTATTGCCTGGGTCGCGTATGTCGCGCTGAAAAGTCGTCAGGCTTCGATTGTGCAGATGTGGTCAGCGTCGGTTCCAGTATTGGCCAAGAGTTTGTTTGAATGCTTGTTTGGCATTTGCATGTGGATCGCGGTGGCGCTGTTAGCTCTCGGTTTGTTCGAGTACGGATTCCAGTGGTGGCGACATGAGGAAGACCTCAAAATGAGCGACCAGGAACTGCGCGACGAAATGAAGGAGAGCAACGGCAACCCACAGATTCAACAGCGACGTAAGCAATTGCAACGCCAATTGATGATGCAGCGAATTGGTAGCGAAGTGCCTAAAGCGGATGTCGTCATCACCAACCCCACCGAACTTGCGATTGCGATTTCTTACGATCCGGCGACGATGGTTGCTCCGGTCGTCGTGGCGAAAGGTGCTGGCAATGTGGCCCAGCGAATCCGCAAGATTGCACTGGAGAACGGCGTTCCCGTCGTCGAGCGTAAACCGCTGGCCCAGTTCCTCTA
>JBGSVE010000168.1:0-58269 GCA_041753075.1 Pirellulaceae bacterium | reverse complement strand
GCGGCTGCGGCTGCCACCGATGGCGACTTGTCCCATGTAGGCAACCAAGTCGCGAGGTCTCGTTGCCACCGAGCCAGTCGTCAACGAGCGGCGCAGCGTCTCGGCAAGGTAAAACGAGCCGCGCAGCGGATCGACCAAACTCAACCCCGCCGCCGCCGTCCAGCAAGCATCCAACTTCGCCGCATCACGCTGTGAGGGCACGTGGCCGGCGATGAATTTGCGCGGACGCAGGCCGCGAAAACGCAGGTAAGCGTTTCGCGACAACAGCCCGACGACTGCGGTAAAGCGGCTGCCCGGCCACGGCAATCGATAGTGATCCAAGACCTTTCGCAAGGTATTAATGCCTTCTTCGACATGCCCGCTTGTTAAGTAGCGAAGCGCCGCAAGTTGCTGCAGGCCCGGACGAGCTTCGGGTTCCGCCAGCGCCGCAGCCAAGACGTACTGCGCGGCGGCATCGGCCGATCGTGACCCATTTGCAAGTGCATCGCCGAGTCCCTTTCGCAACGCCAGTTCGCGCCGACCGCTGGGTTTCAAGTTATCGATTGCGTACTGGAAATATTCGGCGGCGCGGCGAAACGCAAACGTGGATTCAGCACGGACAGCAGCCAATTCGTAATTAATTCCTGCTTGCTGCTGGTTGCCACCGCGGCGATACAAGTCAGCGATGAATTCGACATCGATATTCTCTGGCCCGACGCCAGCTCCCATTTGCTCGGCCAGCTTCAAGCAGTATTTCGACAACTTCCTTGCTGGCAAGTGACCCAACACCGTTTCACGAATCTTGTCATGAAACGATTCGATCCGTTGCAGATCGCCGAGTCGCCGAATCAAGCGTTTTACGCGTAGCGAGCGAATCAAGCCCAATGAATGATTGCCCGCACCGACGACCTGTTGAAGCGTATGTTGATCGAGCGGACGGCCTGCGGCAGCGAGAATTTCCAACGCGACGCGTTCCGGTTTTTCCAAGGATTTGATCCGCTCTTGGATCACGGTGGCGAGCGTCCAGTTCGCCGGTTGCAAGGCAATCGGAGCGCCATCCCGGCGGAGACGAACCAAGTGTTCAACAAGCATGCGTACAAACAACGGATCGCCGTCGGCCTCGTCAGCGATCTGAGATTGGCTCTCCGATTGATTGACGCCGTGCCGCAGCAGCAATGATGACGCTAACCTCATCGCCTCGGCGTGGGACAACTTTTCAATGGCAACCTCAAGCTGGTCGGTGAGCGTTAGTTGCTCTGCGGCGGGCAACTGGCTTTGGCGAACCAGTCGCAAGCAGGAATTGATGTCCGCGTCTTCGCTGCGGTAGGTTGCCAAAAACAAGACCGCCGGCGTTTCGTCGCGTCGAGTGAGCTCGCCGAAAATGGCAGCCGTGTCCTCGTCACCCTGTTGCAGGTCATCGATAAAGATGACGACTGCGGTATTCCACGAAAGGCGGATGAGCATATCTCGCAACGCCACCAGGCCCTTCTGTTTTTCTCGTGGATCATTGCGGCGATTGCTGCGCGACAACGACCGACCGGCATGTCGCGCGGCCTCCTCCAGCACCGGAAAAAGTTGGCACACTTGATCGATCTGGGTTGGCAAAATCTCTTTGGCTTGTTGGCGCGGCAGCCGACAAAGAAAAGCCGACAATGAATCGACAACACCATCAAATCCGCGATAGGCGACGGCCTCGTTTTCATAGCATCGACCACGCAAAACAAGGACACGTTCCTGGCGACGCAGGCCCGCCAAAAAATGATCGACAAGCGAGGTTTTTCCCAAACCGCTGCGACCGGATACCAAAACCACTCGTGGCTTCCCGGCACGGACATCGATCCAAGCCGACTGCAAGCACGCCAACTCGCGTTCGCGGCCAATCCAAACGGTTGATTCAATTGACGAACTGCTTTTGATTTGCAAGCGTCGCAAGATTTCCTGGCCGCTCGGTCGATCGGCTGGTATTGCCCGCATTAAATCGAGACACAAATCATTCAGATCGCCGGGAACTTCGCTAACCAAACTTCGTGGCGTTGGTGCCGATTGCTCGGTTTTCTCTTGCAACAGCTCAGCATGTTTACGTGATTGAAACGCACGCTCACCCGTCAGCGCCTCGTACAACATCACGCCGACCGCATACCAATCACAAGCCGCCGTCAGCGATTCACCGCGTAATTGTTCAGGGGCCATGAAGTACGGCGTTCCGGCTATTTCATGCTGCGTGTTATTGAACTTTGCGACCTCGGTTTCGACGGCTAATCCAAGATCGAGAATCACGGTGCGGCCTTCCGTCGTAACCATCACGTTGTTCGGCTTGATGTCGCGATGGATCAAGCCTTCGGCGTGAAACGCAACCAGCCCTTCGACAAGTTGGCTGAACGAACTGCGCAATCGCTGCTCGTTGAATGGCACAGTCGGCGCTGCCGCGACGCTTTCGAAGCTCGCGCGAACATCATCATTAAACCCACGACCGCGAATAATCTCCATGGTGAAGAACGGGATGTCACCCGTCGTATTCAACTCGAATAATTGGACAAGATTGGGATGCGACAGGTCCGCAACAATCCGAAACTCAGCCTTCAACCGGCTGAGCGCCGCAGCCGTTCCGTGTTGTAATGTCTTGAGGGCAACCATCGCACCACCGTCGATCGGTTCGGCTTCATAGACGACACCCATCCCACCCCTGCCAAACTCCCGTATCAAACGGTATTTCCCGAGTGTCCGCTCCGTGGGCCGAAGCGTTGCATCATCCGTCGTAAACAGGTCCGGCGGGTCCGTGCCGTCGTCGTCGTCGGGTGGTGGATCATCGGGAGCGACCGGTTTCGTCATTTTGCTTTGAAACGACTAGCGAGACTGGGTGGTAATGCAACCAGTATAAGCGGAGCCCGCCCGCACACGCTTTCCAATTTACCTAATCGAAACGGGCAAAAATGCCATCGGGGAAACATCGCGACTTTGTATCAAGCGAAATGGCGTCGCGCAAAGATAATCGTTTTATGAATATTTCTGCCGAGCAAGGTATCGCCGAACTGATTCAAGCTAAATCGGATTCGATCTTGAATAAGGCAGCGTTCGCGATCGCCAAGAAACAACTGGATGTCGGCCGAGCGCAGGGCGACGCGATCGTGGAATGGGTGGCCCAAGCCGTCAACGTGCAGCAGCAGATCCAGGCCGGTCACCTGGATGTGAAAGCGTAAGCAGGCAAGTTTGCACTCTGCAGTTCTTACCGCGCGATATCGTAAGCAAAGATCAGATCTTGGTCGCGCAGGTAGAGCGTTTGGCCAGCGATAACTGGATGTGCCCAAATCGCACCGTTGCCGCGAGGAATCTCTGTCTGCTCCGGAAGTTTCAGCTCGCCTTTGGCGTTCCATTGGTCGAGACTTGGCTCAACCAACACGAGCGTCGCATCATCGTCGTTGAAGCAGTAGAGCCGACCATCGGCGTAGGCGATTGAACCGCTCTTATTGGCGTCACCGTTCTTGGTCCAGAGCGTTTCACCCGAATCAAAATCTTGAGCCATCCAAGCTCCACGACCTGCTCGTGTGAAGCCATAGATCACGCCATCAACCAGCACAACGCCACCATGATGATTCTGCATACTCTTGGTACTCAAGTGATAGACCGATCCAGCCGAGACGTTATCACCATCCAATGCGGTCAGTTGTAAAAGCGTATTGCCGGCTCCGTAGTCGCTGGTGTGATACAAACGATCGCCCGCAACGATAGGTGTGGGGATAACGGCCACATCATTGCCGGTTGATGAATCCTTGAACAAGATCTTGCCGGAATCAGCGCTAATTCCGATGACGCCGCTTTTGCACGCCGAAACGTAGAACGAAACATCTCCGAGCTTGGCCTTAATCGGCGAGACGTACTGAGCCGTTTCTTCAAACTCAACCGCAGACCAAACTTTCTCGCCGGTCATCTTATTGAGGCCGATCATGAACTCGGGTCCGCCGGGTGTGCAGACCACACGATCGCCATCGACGAGTACCGATTCGCTGTAGCCCCATTTCGGAATCGAGCCACCGTATTGATTAACAAAGTCGGCGGACCAAACGACCGTGCCGTCGGAGATCTGTAGACACGCCACGACGCCGACGTCGGTAAGGACATAGGCGTGGCCATCGGAAACGGTCGGCGTGCTGCGTGGTCCACCGCCCCAGCCGTGGGCGTAATCGTTATCGGCGGCGGCGCGACTGATGACCGTTTCCCAAATCCTCGCACCGGTCTTGGCATCCACGCAGATCGCAAAGCATTGGTCACCCTTGGTGCCCATCGTGTAAAGTCGATCGTCAACAATCGAAAACGCCGAATAGCCAATGCCCGCTTCGTGAAACTTCCACTTCAACTTCGGTCCACCGGCGGGCCACTGTTGCAACAGCGATTGCTCGGCGGCATAGCCATCACGATTGGGCCCACGCCACTGGGGCCAATCCGCCTCACCGGCAAAAGCAATGGTCTGGCCAAGAAGGCAAGTGAAGTAAACGAGCGTTGAAATGCGTGCGAAGTTCATGCGTTGGCAGAGGCGTTGGCGGAGACAGCGGGTGGGTTTGGGTTTTTGCTTGACGCTTAGTTTATCGCAAGCCAACCAAATGATAAGGTTAATTTGCGACCGGGTTGATTTGAAGTGACACCATTTCTTGATATCGACCCGGCACGGCGACAAGTTCGTCGTGGGTCCCCGTCTGGATGATCCGGCCACCGTCGATAACCACGATTTTGTCGGCGTCGCGAATCGTGCTGAGTCGATGGGCGATCACGAATGCCGTTCGATCGCGCAGCAAAATACGCAGGCTGGCTTGAATTAGCCGCTCGCTTTCGCTGTCCAAATTGCTGGTTGCTTCGTCCAAGATCAGGATCTTGGGGTCCGCTAAAATTGCTCGAGCGATCGCGATTCGCTGGCGTTGGCCGCCGGAAAGTTTGACGCCCCGCTCGCCGATCATTGAATCATAACCATCCGGTAGCGCGCCGATAAACTCGTCTGCCGCCGCTGCTTGGGCCGCCGCAATGACTTCGGCTGCGGTTGCTCGGGCGCGAGCGTAAGCGATATTTTCTCGCACCGTTCCATCAAACAAGAAAACGTCCTGTTCGACGATTCCCAACAACCGACGGTAGCTTTGCAACTCGATACTGCGCAAGTCGCGTCCGTCCAGCAGGATGCTACCGGCCACGGGATCGTAGAACCGAGCAATCAGATTGGTCAGCGTTGTCTTGCCCGCTCCGCTGCGGCCAACCAGCGCAATCGTTTCGCCCGCTTTGACTTCGAGATTGATGCCTTCCAAAACACTCGGCTTCGACGCCGGATAAGCAAACGAAACATCACGCATCGAAACCGCGCCCGCAGTTGTCGCGCGGCGGATGACCACCGCGTCGGCGCGAGTTGGCAATTCGGTCTCGTGTTCGAGCACGTCAAGAATACGATCCAGTCCGGCGAGATTATTTTGAAACGTGACGGCGCTGCTGGCGATCGTAGCCAAAGGATCAAGCAACATTGTCAAATAAACCAAAAACATCATCAACTCACCCAGCGTCAGTTCACCCTGCAAGATCTGATAACCGCCATACAACAACAGCGCCGAAGATGCCAACGGAATCAACACCTCCCAAGCCAGTTCAATAATGCGAGTCCACCACCAAGTGAATAATTGTTGGCGAACTAAAAAGTCACCCTCGCGAACAAACCGCCCCGCTTCGCTGTGCCCACGAGCAAACGTCCTGACCACACGAATACCGCCAAATGTTTCAGTGGTACCAGCATCAATGCGTTGGCGTTGCTTGCGGACGTCGCGAAACAATGGTCGAACGCGGCTGATCCAAGTGCGATGACTGAACCAGACCAGTGGCAATAACAACAAACCACCGACCATCAACTTCCAATCGACGAGCGTCAGGATCAGGATGCTGCCCAAAAATTGAATGATCGCGCGGTAAGGATTGATCAATAAACTAAAGATCAACTCTGCGACACCGCCGGCATCTTCGCGAATCAAACTCGCCACGCCGCCGCTGCGCATCTCGTGAATGCGGTGCAGCGGCAGGTGCAATGCATGCTCGAATACCTGTTGGCGAATCGTGACCTGGGCTTGGTTGACCGCCTTGGTTCCCAGCCATCGACTGGCCAAGCCGATACAAGTCGCCGCCAGCGTCACAACAATCACCAGCACCGCAACAGCAATAAGAATTGCCATCGGCTCAGTCGAAACTTGCAGCCCGGACAACCACGTCGGCAACGCCTGCGGAGGATTGGTGAGCACACAATCGATCACCAATTTGGTTCCAAACGGCGGGACCAATCGCAACGCAATCGCGATCGTCAACAAGGCGAGCGCTGAAATAATATGGCGATGATGTGGCGATACCAAACGCCAGAACTTACGCAGCAGAACAACAAATGTCCGCTGGTTGGAACCTATTTTTCGCGGCGATCCCTTGCCCGATGACAGGTCATTGGACCACCCTTGGTCAAGCGAATCATGCCCGCCGCTTGGTCCCTGGTGCAGGTCAGTGTTTCGGTCCGCATGACGCATGCTAACCGCAGCACGATAGGTTTCGAAACGGCGGCGAGAGGGACGGGAGGGCATGAGAGCGATTAAAAACAGCGAAGGGGGCGTGGCGAGCACCCGTTACCATCTTGGTTCGCATTGCGTCGCTCCATCACCATCGCAACCTCAATGCCAATCGTCAACGACTTGTCGCACTATTAAGGCGATAATTTGACGGCTTTTCGCGGTCCACATCACTTGGAGAAAAATTACCACGCCAAGCACTTGAGCAGGCTGCTTTCTATTACAATCAGCCGAGAGGACAACATGAATAACAATCGAAACATTACACGACTCGACTACGGAACCACGCATGGTTACGAGGTGCGCGTCATGCGCCGCGGAAAAATGAAGCAACGATATTTTTCCGATATCACGTCTGGCAGCAAACGCAAGGCGCTGGCCGCAGCCCGCGAGCTTCGCGACGAACTTGAAGCCGAAGCCGAACACTTCACGCGAAAAGAAATCGCCCGCAAGAAGTCGAGTCGCAATACATCAGGCGTTGTCGGTGTCCGTTTGGTCGAAGAGAAAGACCCACGCTGGAAATCGAAACCGGTCTACATGTTTTGGGTAGCTCAGTGGAGTCCCAGTCCCGGCGTCCGCCGCACGAAGCGTTTTTCGGTGAATCGATACGGCGAAGAAGAAGCCTTTCGCCTGGCGGTCAAGGCCCGCAAAAAAGGCGTCGCCGAGATGGAAGACTAGGCCAAGCCGGACCAAGTGTCTGACCAGCATCGCGTGGCCGGCTGGCGCTTGGAAATCGATTGGTCGATAGCTGCGATCGTCTATTCTGTGGCGATCGATTTCTTGTCGGCTTTGGCAATGATCAGTGCGATGCTCATGGCCAAAACGATGACCGCCACAGCCGCGAGTCCTTTGGCGCCCCAAGCCGCCTTTTCGACTTGCAGTCGTTTGTACTTGTACGGCCCAGTGGCGTCTAAATCGAATTTTTCCATTTGTTGCCATTCGCGGACAAGTTGGCCAGCGGGCACGTTGTTGTAAATTGCGGTGACTTCGGCGATGTGGTCTGCGGTTGTCGCGGGCACTTCGATTGCCAAATAGCGAAACAAACAAAACAGCCCAACCAACGTCGCAATGCCCGCGATTCCCAGTAAAACGGCGAAGAACAAACGCTTCGCGCTGCCGGCCGAAGCCTGCACAGATGTCCTGGACCCCGATTCCGGCAACTTATTTGCCGATTCGCTAGCGAGGCGCCGTAGTTCGCCCAACTTGGGAATCAGCAGGACTTGCTGACACGACCCGCATGTCGTTTCGGAGCCGGCTTGGCTGATCGCAACCTCGACCGATTGGTCGCAATGAGGACAAGGAAGAAGAGGCATGGAGCGATGTCCCAGAGGCGGCGAAAATCTTGCGATCAAAGCGATCAAAGCGGCTGCGTAGTTTATCCGATGAGCTACTGGTACACAGGGAGGGCGGCAATCGATCGCAAGTGACTTGATCGACGCAAAATGATTTTTTGCACAGAGCTAGACCACGCCGCGCCGGCGACTAGAATCATAGAACGCGGTCGCCACAAAGCGATCTGACCTGCCGAACATTCGCATCGCGAATCAACCCATCGTGCAAGGCTGAACTACGGACTGATTCGTCCGACTCAGTGACCGCTAGAAAATGAAAGACTCGTTTTGTTTTTGTAGTTGGTACTGGGTATCGCATGTGCTGGGGGAGTTAGGAACGTTTCGCGTTTGTGATTCGCAATTTGATTGCGGCTAAATTCACAACGTGACCCTACGCGTGACACATTCGCAATGTTTTACCAATTTGGTGAACGGAGCGATGGGCGCCAATTGGGGTGGTAAACTTGGGGACGCACCACTACGCACCTGTTTGGCATTTTGTTTTTTTGCACGGTTAAGGAGTTTACGCTTTGTTTGAAACGCTTTTGGATGACTTTGAGGATGATTCACCACGCTCGACGGATGTCGATTCGGGGTTTCGTAAACTTCCCGATGACGACAACGACGACGACCAAGTAGTGGCGGTCGCGGACGCTGTCGCCGATGGCGAAGTTCAACTCGAAAGCTCTGACGAGTTGCTCTCCGGTGTCGACGAAAATGAATCGTGGTCAGACGATCCCGTGCGGATGTATCTGACCCAGATGGGCGAAATCCCATTGCTGACGCGAAAGCAGGAAGTCGAGTTGGCGAAGCGAATCGAAGAGACTCGCCGCCGCTTTCGTACCAAGTTGCTCGAAAACCATTACGTCCTGCTCGAAGCTTTCAAAACATTGCGCAAGGTTCACCGGGGACAATTGCCGTTTGATCGCACCGTGCAAGTTTCGGTAACTGACCACTTGGAGAAAGAACAGATTCTCGGACGGCTGCCGCATAACCTAAAGACGATCTCAATGTTGCTTAAACGCAACAAGCACGATTGGCAAACCGCGCTGAGCAAGAGCGCTTCGGTCCGCCGCCGCGAACAAGCCTGGCGCTCACTGGCTCGTCGTCGTCGGCGCGCCGTGCGTTTGGTTGAAGAACTCGGTTTGCGAACCCAGCGGATTGAGACTCGCATTGGACTGCTGGAGAAGTTTGTCCACCGCTTGGCGGAAATCGATCGTATGGTGCGTGGCCTGGGACGCGGCAAACAAAATGGTGACCAGCGTGATCGGTTGCTCAAGGAACGTCGTCAAATTATGACCGCGTGCCAAGAGACTCCGACTTCGCTTCGCAACCGCGTCAAACTGCTGAATCGAGTTTACGGCGAGTATCAGCAAGCCAAGCGTGAGCTCAGCGAAGGCAACCTGCGACTGGTCGTTTCGATCGCGAAAAAGTATCGCAACCGTGGTTTGTCGTTCTTGGATCTGATCCAGGAAGGCAACGCGGGTTTGATGCGGGCGGTTGATAAGTTCGAATACCGTCGTGGCTTCAAGTTCTGCACGTATGCGACTTGGTGGATTCGCCAAGCGATCACTCGCGCCGTCGCTGACCAAAGTCGCACGATTCGAATTCCGGTACACATGGTCGAAACGATGAGCCGGGTCCGGAACGTCGCTCGTCAGTTGTTGCAGGAATTGGGTCGCGAACCAACGATTGAAGAAACCGCGCGGCGCGCCGACACCACAGTCGAGGAAGCTCGACGCGTGTTGACGATGAGCCGCTTTCCGATTTCGCTCGATCGACCGGTCGGCAACAGCGAAGACAGCCAATTTGGTGACTTGCTGCCTGACAGCACGGCCGAAAGTCCCCAGATTGGAGCGACTCAGGAGATGCTCAAGAATCGCATCACCAATGTGCTCAAGAGTTTGTCGTATCGCGAACGCGAAATCATCAAGCTGCGATATGGGCTTGGTGATGGATACAGTTACACACTTGAAGAAGTTGGTCACATCTTCAAAGTGACTCGCGAGCGGATTCGACAAATCGAAGCCAAGGCGGTTCGAAAACTGCAGCAGCCAAGCCGCAGCCAAGACCTTGTCGGCTTCCTTGACTAGTCGAGTCGCAATTGAGTAATTCGTCGCGGCGGCCTGCCTAGCTAAGCAGGTCGCCGATTTTTTCTTGATATCGCGATGATCAATCGAATCTCGCAAATATTCAAAATGATTGCGTCTGAATTCGCCCATGGCCATCGGCATCGATCCGCTCGTGGACTTCGCAGGCAAGAAGCTGCTCGGCAGTCCTGATCATCCCGCGATCACGCTCCACTTCCTAAACGCAGTGCTAGGCGGATCGCCAACGATCACTGCTGTCGAGATTCTCGATCCGACCGTCGAAAAGGAGTTCGAGGAAGATAAATACGCAATTCTCGACATCCGAGCGCGCCCATTTCGACCACCGGTCTAATATCGAAATCCAACGGACCCGGCCAGCGGCCTTGCGCCAACGATTGACTTACTATGCGGCGACGCAATTGATCGAGCAACTCCGAGACGGCGACAGCTATACGAAGCTGCGACCATCGATTGGAATTTGCATCCTGGACTTGATGCTATATCCGCAGGTGAGTGATGGTCTTCTGGATTATCGATTAAGGAACCAGAAGCGAGACCTGACTTTTACTGATCACCTGCAAATCCACCTGCTAGAGTTGCCAAAGTACACGCCGTCGAACGATAATCGAGAGATCATCGATCCGATTGAGCAATGGTTTTTTTCTGCGGGCAGACGGATTGACGACGGACCAAATTACCAACCGGCTTCGCAACCCAGCGTTTGCCGAGGCGACAGGAGTGTTAGAAATGATCGCCAGAGACCCAAATCAGCGAAGACTTTACGGATCCCGGTTGAAGGCCGAGCGAGACTCGCAATCTAAGGAGGAATATGCTCGCGAAGAAGGCTTCGAACAAGGTCGCGAACAGGGGCGACTTGAAGGGGAAGCGATCGGAAAGGTGAAGTTGCTTCAACAGTCGCTTGGCACTGACTCGTCGAGCGACACGGATTTGCGACGCCTGGCACTCGAGGATCTGGCACGGATAGAACAAGACCTACAGCGTCGTTTGCGAGAGCGATCCTAGCAGCCCCGAGCGGCGCGCACACCTGAAAGATGGGAATTGCGAAGGTCCGCTCGTCTTTATGTTTAAGTCTAAAACTTGTTGCTGAAACTTTCACAATCGAATTGGGTTGAAACTAATGCCGCAGCGCTGGGTTGTAATTTCGCTTGATGGTCTCGCCACCGCCGCAATGGGTGCCTATGGGTCGTCTTGGAACGAAACGCCGACGATCGATTCGATGGCATCCCAAGGTATGCTTTGGGATCGTTGCGTTGCACCAAGTGACGACGTTATCGAAGTATTGCGGCAACTTTGGCGCGGCATATCAGACTCCGGTGTAGAAGGCAGTAATCTTGCGTTGACGCAGCGAGCCGAATTGTTCACCGAAACTGGCACCGCTGCGGCGAAAATCGTGCAGCTTGCCGAAGAGGCCGGGTTCGCACAGTGTACGTTAGTCGAAACCGGGGTCGAAATTGCCGAAGTCGATGATTCATCATCGGAGGCTGGCTGGCCGCAGGAAATTGAAGAAACGGCGTTTGCAAGGTTGTTGCTTCCCATGATCGAGCGGATCGGCGACCGACAATCCGAGCCGGTTTGGTCGCTACTGTGGGTACATAGCGATTGGCTGACTCGCATTTGGGATGCACCGCGCTGGTTGTTTCCCGTTGCAGACGACGAAGAAGAAACCGCACCGGACGATCTGCGGGACTGGTCCATCGATGACTTTGGCGACGCAGCCGAAGAGTCGATGTTATCTGAAGCAAACATGAAACCGCCAGCCTTATTCGAAGGAATCAATGTGCCTCGATTCGCGCGGTCGCAGGCGGACCATCCCGACCTTGTCACCTCATGGATGCAAACCTATGGTTGCCAGATAAGATTGGTTGATCAGTTGCTCGGCTGGATACTCAGTGCTACGGAGGCGGCTGGTGATTCAATCGGCGTCGCACTGGTCGGGACCAGCGGTTTCAGTTTGGGACAGAACGGTTGGATCGGACATCACATCGGACCCATTCGCAGCCCGCAGATTCAAGTACCGGTGATCGCAATGGATCGTGCCGGCCCAGGACTTCGAATTCGTCGGCTCGCAAGCGTCGAAAACGCGGCCAGTTTTCTGCATGCCGGTCCACCACAACGCGGGCAGCGAATGCTTCCGGAAATATGGAGCGTCGACACGGCACCCGAACCGATCATCACCCGCTCGGGGCGCGCCGACCACGTTGTCACAACCGACCAATGGTATCTGGTTCAATCATCTGACGATGTAAGTCTGTTTCTCAAGCCCGACGATCGCGATGATGTCAACGACATCGCAGATCGTTGTCGCGATGTCGTCGAAATGCTGTGCCAGCAATCCTAACGATGCGCTAAAGATCTTGAAGGTCGCTACATCCCGCCGACGACGGTAAACTGGGTTGCCGCTCCGCTGGGCTTGGTGAATTCGGCTACTAGGTTCTTCGCCTTTTCCATTGACTCGATCACCAGGTAAAAATCGTGTCGGCCGGCCGGTAACTCGACGACTTGCTCGCCATTGCTGGCGATCGATTCACCGCCGACAACAACCTGTACATCTGCTTCGCTCGTCGCTTTGAGTCCCACGGTGCCTGGCACAACCACGTTTATCGAACCACGCAAAACCAGCGGCGAACCTTTTACCGGAACCAAATCAAGCGGCAAGTTGCCGTTGACCGATGCGTAGATCGATTGCCAAGAGGGGGCATCAAGCTTCGCCAGTTCGCCCTCAAGCCCGCCTTCGGGTAGTGTGCTGAGTCGAGACACCTGCTTAGCATCGGCGACGACCTCATATCGCTGTATCGTGGGCCGATTATTGACGACGTAGTCACCCGGCTTACCGAGCGCCGAAAGGAACGCAACGAGGTCAACCAATTCATCTTGAGTCAACAATTGATGCAAGCCTTCGGGCATCAACGATTTGCCTTCGGACTCAGCTTCAATATCCTCATCGGCAATTACGATCTCTTTGCCTTTTTCGTCACGCAGCACCAACCGCGTGTCATCGCGATCAACCTTGACGCCCTTGACCACCAGACCATCGCCGGTCACCACGGTCAACGTCAAGTAAGCCTCTTTGATCTGCTTGCTTGGTTCCAGGATACTATCGAGCAGGTACTCCGTTGGGCTTGTGACGCCGACGCCGCTGAGGTCGGGGCCGACATTGCCGCCGGCACCGGTCAATGCGTGGCACTGAACGCAGTTCATTTCCTTGCGACGGTAGACCCATTCGCCTCGTGCTGCATTACCCTGAGACTCGATTCGCGCAATCAAGTCAGCACGTTCTACGGGCGTTAGCGGCTTGGCCGGACCACCAATTCCGGCGACTTTGCTAAGTAGGTCAATCACGGGGCCGCTCGATGTGCCATCGGCATAAACGGCACGTAGAACTAATTTCGCGGCATCGGCATCGGGCGGCGTTTCGCGAACCACGCGGGTCAGCGATTGGTTGCCCTTGTCGACCGCAAGCATCGCTTGCACGGCCGCGACCAGCAACTCGCCGTCCTCTGCGTTAACGCCGTGAGCCAACGCGTACTGGATCGCACCGGCGGCAAGTCCAACATTGTCCGGCGCAATAACCTTGGCGAACCGCAGCTTCAGAGGCACCGACGTTTCATTGCGACCGAGTTCACCGCGAGTATCCGAGGCGCGCGGCGTAGCAAAGCCAAGCACAGCGGCCAGCGCCGCATCGACGGTTTCGCCGGAAGCTTGGTTGCCGAAAATTGCGTCTCGCAGCGCTTCAGTCATTTCTTCGACTTGCCATTGGCCGGCCATCTGTGCGAGCGTCGCGGTCAACTCGCCGTCGCCGCTCTTCAGCGCCGCGACAAAGACCTTCGCGGCACGATCGGTATCAATCGCCGGTTGCAATTTCTTGGTCTTGGCTGCGACCAAAACGTCGCCTAGCGCTGCAGTCTTGGTCGCCGCTGCGTAAGGACCGCCAATGATCGCGTTGGAAATGGTCGCAAGCTGCGATACGTCGGCGTCCCGCACCGCCATTTGAGTCACCGCAGTCAACTGCGAATCATCAATTTTGCCTGTGCCCAATCGCTCGAGGATCGCGGCATTGGCCCCTGACTTGATGCCCCCGCGTCGATCGAGTGTCGCATTGGTCTCGGTCATCGTGTAATTCAAATAATAATCAAGCGGCTTGCTCATGGCGGCGGCAACGATTTCGCGCCCGCCGTCGGCGTCAGCAAAGAAGCTTGCCGCGCGAATTGCCTCAAGGCGCACGCGAGGCGATTCATCGCTGGCAAGCGAAACCAAAATCAACTTGTGATTGGGAACACGATCTTGCCACACCGACAACACGCGAGTTGCGGCGGCGCGAGCGCGAGCGTCTTGGCTTTCCAGAACCGCGGTCAACAATTCGGGGCGGACTTGGTCGTGTTGCTGCATCACCCACAACGCTTCAAGTCGGTTATGTTCGGTTTGCGAATCATCGCCTTGCTGCTTCGCCAACCAGCCATCAATCGCGTTGACAACTTCAGCCGTTGGGTGCAATCGCAATTCCTTTCGCGCTTGGTCACGGTGCATCGCTTCGCCGCTTGCCAACAACGCAACCAGCTCGGTCGTCGCGGCACCGGCGATTTTGGGAACCGTTAGCAGCGGTTTGTTCTTATTGTGAATTCGCCAAATTCGGCCGTGGTGTTTATCACGCTTAGGATCGCGCAAGTTGTGCTGCATGTGGCCGATCAACGGATTGAACCAATCGATGATATAGAGCGACCCATCGAGTCCGAATTTCATGTCGATCGGCCGAAAATTGGTGTCGCGGCTGGACAGCAATGGATCGACCGGATCCGCATGAAATCCGCTGCCGGCATCTTTGATTTTGTATTGCAACGTCCCCAGGAACCCAATCGTGTTGTTGAGCAAAAAGTTGCCTTGCGCTTCATCGGCGAAGTGACTGTTGTTGACGACCACGCAAGCGGCGGTTGGTCGCCACTGCTTTTTGAGAAATTGCTCCATCTGACGATGTTTTTGTGGATAGATCACATCGCCGCTGAACGCCGCGGCGAAATAATTCGCACCGCCAGAGGCATCGGAAACGAAATCTTGGCCCCACGGATCGAAGCAGTGGCCCCATGGATTCGCAAATGAATAGGAGACAAAGATATTGAAACGCTCGGTGCGTGGTTCATATCGAAACACCGCCGCGTCTTTGACACGCTGCGGTCCATAGGGCGTTTCAACCTGGGTGTGATGAAACGTTCCCTCCTGCATGTAGAGCGCACCGTCAGGCCCAAAGGCAAAGGCGCTGATCGAATGGTGCGAGTCGGCGGAATCGAATCCGTGCAACACGCGGGTTCGTTTGTCGGCGACATCATTGCCGTCGGTGTCTTGCAGAAACATCAAGTTCGGTTGTTGCGAAACATACGCCCCTGCGTCGGCGACGACGATACCGATCGGCAAATGCAGGCCATCGGCAAACACGGTTTGTTTGTCCGCTTTACCATCGCCGTTGGTGTCCTCGAAAATGAGCACTTTGTCATTAACAGGTGTGCCGGGAAGGTACTGCGGATAACACGGCGTTGTCGTCACCCATATCCGGCCCTTGGCATCAATGTCCAAGGCAACTGGATTCATCAAATCAGGGAATTCGATCTCCGAAGCCACCAAGTTGATCTCGTAACCTTCCTGGACAGCAAACAGCTTTTGACTTTCTGCGGGTGAGAAATAGGTTGGTTCCTGGGCAACGTTGGACTCGATCGGCGACAAATCTCCGGTCGCGGAATCGTCGATCTCCGCGGTCACCGGGCGACCGGCGGCAATGTCCCAGATTCGCTGGTCGCGGTTGGCGATCATCTGCCGCAGCTTGGCAAACTCTTCGGGAAAATTCACCACGCCATAGGGGTTTTTGCGACCGCCATAGACGTAATAACCATTGACTGATCGATAGTCGTAGTAGAACTGTTTGTCTTTTTCGACAACGGCGGCGCGCAGCGATGCCAGGCTTTCGGTGGCACCGGCTGGGCGCGGGCCGAACATCGCGCGATCGATTGCCGCTCCGAGCAATTCGTTGCCGCGTTCGTTGAGGTGAATGCCGTTGATTGTCAATGGCTCGGCGCTGGCATCCATCGCTTCCCGCATTGGGCCAAACAAGTCAATGAACCGGAGATTGTTCATCTCGCAGACTTCACGCATCACACCGCTATACAGCACCACGTTCTGGTTCGTTGTCTTGCCATCGGGCAATTCAGGCCGCTGCAAGTCCTCGTGAGGAATCGGCGAGAAGACAATCAACTCAGCATCGGGTGCGTCCGATTTTGTTTGTTCGATAAACGCTTGAAATCGAGTCCGAAAAGAATCAACGTTCTTGGGACCGCCGAACGATTCATTGAGACCGAACATCGCCAAAACGAGATTCGCTTTATGATCGCTTAGCTGGTGGCCGTGCTCGTTGAAGTTGGCACTGCGTGGCCGCAAATCGATCTCGTCGGCCGACCAGCCAAGGTTGCGCAGCGTGATTTTTTTTTCGGCAAATCGGCTTTGCAGCAAGGTCTCGAAGTATCCATCAAATTGCATCCGCTCGGCCAATGTGTTGCCGATGATGACAATCTTTTCGCCATCCGCCAATTCAACCGGCGGGGCGGCATAGGACACAGTCCATGCCAATGCCGCAGCAAACGAAAATAACGCGATTAACAGCTTTTTCATCATGATTTGAAACGAGTCGAGATCTGGCGGGAACACGTCAGTGGCGGGTGCCGAACTTTGGCACCATTATCATACACCAACGTGGCAATCTGGCGTCGCGGTTAGCCGATTGCGGTAACGAAGCGGTAGCCAGCGTCGCGAACGGTTAACACGTGCAGCGGATTGGCCGGATCGATTTCGATAATCTTACGAAGTCGAGCGATAAATTGGTCGACGGCGCGGGTTTGCAGATTGCCGTTCATTTCCCAAACTTGGCTGAGCAATTCCTGGCGGCTAATGACGCGGCCGGGGTTCTCGAGAAAGTACCGCAACAGCTTGAGTTCTTTGGGCGTCATCTTGACCGGATTGCCCGCCACGGAAACCTCGTGCGTTGTGAAATCAACCTGCACGTTGCCAAATTCAGCTTGTGCATCGACTTGTGCCGGACGTGGTTTGGCTACGCCGACGGACGGTGACGGGGACCCTTGGGCGCGGTTGAGGGTCAGCAGATTTTTGACGCGGCTGAGTAGCTCGTCCAGGTCAAACGGCTTAGACATGTATTGGTTCGCGCCGACATCGAACCCGCGGGTACGATCTTCGGCAAGCGTCCGGGCCGACAACATCATCACCGGAATGCGTAAACCAAGATCGCGGATCGCTTCGCAAACCGCATAACCGCTCATGCCTGGCAACATCAGATCAAGCACCACCAGATCGACGCCGTCTTGTGATTGGCCGATGATCCGCAGGGCCGTTGGGCCATCCTCGACCAACGTCACCCGGTAGCCATCGGCTTCGAGATTGTATTTGATCCCGACGCCAAGATGCTTCTCATCCTCAACGACCAAAATATGCGGTCGCATGGTTTAGCTGGACTCCGCAATGGTGGCGATCAATTGGCCAGCAGCGAGCTGATCTTATCAACCACAAGGGTCAACGATTTGGCCGCCATCTCGAAGTTCGTATGCGTGCTGATGTCGGGCTGGATATCCACAAACAACTCCGCCGTCGTTTTTAGCTTGGGAAATCGCTTCTTCGCCATTTTCAAAAAGGCATCGTCGTCGTCAGCTTTTTTTGCCGGTGCCAGTGAGACAATGAAATCGTAAAGTTCGCGAGCAATGTCACTGACCTCTTCATCGTCAACGGCTTCGTCGCTGTTCTTTAGAAATGTCCGCACCATCCACAAATGTGCCAGTTGCTCATCGAGCGCATTGACGGTGGCATTCACGTCGTTGTTCGCAGTATCGCTCATGATCGTCGTCGCGGGGGTCCTCGTCGAATTCGGAAGTTACCATTTACATAAGTTCGGATCATGGCTGACCGTCAAGCGGAAGTCAAAGCCGATTTTACGTCAACCGCGATTTTAGCATCAATCGGCCCCGTGCTGACAACACCGAAAACAGTTAGCGGGAAAGAAAAAATCGCTTCGTCAGCAGCCGCGGAGCATTGATCGCTACCGTGGCAAAGTCATCTTCGGTCGTCAGATCGTTTGCCGGCGTGGAGTCGTTGTCAAATTGATCCGCTGTGATGACTTGGATACTGGTTTGCTTAATGCCCGCCATATCGATTGAAAAAGTCAATATCAGCGTTTCGGTTTGGCCCGGGGCAAGCGTTCCCGGCGTCCAAATTCGCGTTGCCGGGTCGAACGAGCCCAGCGATGGCAAACTGTCGATCAACGTCACTCCCGGCGGGATCGCTGCCAACAACGAAACGCCCGTCGCCGTCGCCGGGCCGAAGTTATTGACGCTGAACGTCACAGTCACCACATCGCCGACCAGCGGAGCAAGATTGTCGATCGTCGCCCGCGTTGCCAAGTCGATCAGCGCCGGTGTCACGGTGACCGAGGCCGTGTCATCCTCGCCAAGTAAACCGTTGCCCGGCGTGCTGTCGGGATCACCTTGCGCGGCGCGATTAATTTCGGCGGTGTTGATCTTAGGTCCCGACGTGCGCGGTGTGCCCACGATCACGAGCGTCGCCGATTGACCATTGGCAAGAGTTGGGATCGTCCAGGTACCGGCGGTCGATACGTACAAACCCGAAGTGGTTGATGAATCGACAAAGTTGAATCCGGCGGGCAAGCGATCATTGACCACGATTGCCGACGCGTCGTCGGGACCACTGTTGGTGATGACAATCGTGAAGGTCACGCGGTCGGTGCGATTGGGCGTCGCGTTGTCTACCGTTTTGACGAGCGACAAGTCGGCGACGGGTGTGGCGAACTGCACCGCCGCGATGTCATCTTCGAGCGCAATGCCGTTGCCGGGTGTGCTGTCAATATCCGGTTGATCGGCGGCGATCACTTCGGCAGTGTTGAGCGTTGCGCCTGGCGCGTTGACGCGAGCAATGATCGTCAATGTGGCGGTCGAGTTGGCGGCGATCGCCAGCGGTGTCCAAATGCCGGTCGATGCAACGTACGCTCCGCTGGTTGCGGTCGATGATACAAACGTCGTGTTAGTTGGCAACAAGTCGCGCACTCGCACGCCGGTCGCGGTGCTGGGACCGGCGTTACGAAGGACAAGTTGGTAGGTAATGTTCTCGCCGATGTTGGGCATGTTGCGGTTGATCGTTTTCTCCAGCGACAGATCAATCTGTTGCGGCGTCACGATCACCGAAGCTTGGTCGTCTTCGGTCGCAACGCTGTTGCCGGGCGAGCTGTCAGGATCGAACTGGTCTGCGGTTTGGACCTGCGCAGTATTCGTCTTCGCGCCGGTCGTTGTGGGCGTGGCGTTGATGACCAGCGTCGCGCGACCTGCGGATGCGAGCCCGCCGACGTTCCAAATTCCAGTTGTCGCGTCGTAAGTTCCCAGCGATGGATTCGCCGAAACGAACGCCAAGTCAGCGGGCAACAAATCGCGAATCATCACACTCGAAGCGGCGTCAGGCCCGGCGTTGGCAAGCGTCAAGGTAAACGCGACGCTTTGGCCGAGGTTCGGTGTCGCGGTGGATACCGTCTTGGTCAACGACAAGTCGGCAGTCGCCGGTGTCAGCGTCACGGCGGCTTGGTCATCCTCGTTGCCGGCGTTATTGGCGGGCGTGGAATCGACATCGGTTTGGGCGGCGGCAATCACTTCGGCCGTGTTCACAATCATCATCGGCGCGTTGTACGTGGCGATGATCGGCAAGGTTGCGGTGCCGGCATTACCAAGGGTTGCGATGGTCCAAATGCCCGTTGTCGAATCATAGGTTCCCGCAGTCGGATTGGCGGAGACAAACGTCAACCCACCGGGCAAAAGGTCGCGGACCAGAATGCCGGTTGCACCGTCGGGCCCGGCATTGGTCAGCGTCAATGTGAAGGTCACCTGCTCGCCGACGTTGGGCCGCGGACGATTGGTGGATTTGGTCAGCGATAGATCGATCCGCTGGGGTGTGACCGTGGTCGATGCTTGATCGTCTTCGTTGGCGACGTTGTTGCCCGGCGTGCTGTCCGGATCGAATAAATCCGCAGCGATGATTTGTGCTGCGTTGATCTTGGCACCGACCGAGTCAACCCGCGCGATCAACTGTAGCGAAGTGGTCGCGCCCGAGGGCAAACTACCGACGGTCCAGCGACCTGTTGTCGGCACGTAATCACCCTGGTCAGGTGACGACGAAACAAATGACAACCCGGCCGGCAACACATCCGAAACGACGATGCCTGCGGCATTGTCAGGACCGGAATTGGAAACCGTAATGGTGAAGGTCACGTTTTGGCCAACGTTGGGTGTCGCCGTGGATGCGGTCTTGGCCAGGGAGAGATCTGCGGTGGGAACTGTGATGCCGACGCTGGCTTGGTCGTCTTCGGCGGCGACGTTATTGCCCGGCGTCGAGTCGCTGTCCGTCTGCGCCGCGGCGATCACCTGCGCCGTCGCCGTCAATGCGGCGGCCGTGTTCACCACGGCGGTAATCACCAATGTTGCGGTGCCGCCGGCGGCCAAGCTGGGCACGGTCCAATTGCCGGTTGAATTGCTGTAGCTACCAACGCTCGGCGCAGCACTTTGGAACGTCAATCCCGCTGGCAACGGATCGCGCACCGTGATGCCCGTGGCGGTGCTCGGGCCGGCGTTGGTCAAGGTTGTCGTAAACACAACGGTCGAGCCGCGATTGGGCCGTGGGTTGTCAACCGTCTTGCTGAGCGCCAAGTCAATTTGTTGAGCGTTGACGGTGATCGAAGCTTGGTCGTCTTCGCTTGCCAAATTGTTATTCGGCGTTGAATCGGGATCCTGTTGATCGGAGGCAAAAATTTCGGCCGTGTTAATGACCGAACCGCCCGCGGTCGCCATCGCCACAATTTGCAGCGTGCTTGTCGTGTTGAGCGGAATCGCGCCGACGGCCCAGATTCCCGAACCGGGTTCATAGACTCCAGCGGGCGTCGAGGAGACAAAGGTCAAACCGGCGGGCAACAGATCGCGAACCGACACGCCGGTCGCGCCATCGGGACCCGAGTTGCGAACGGCCAGGGTGAAGGTCACGTTGTCACCGACGCTGGGACTGGCGTTGGAAACTGTCTTGGTCAAATTCAGGTCCGCCGTCGTGACGCTGAGCGTTGCGGTCGCTTGATCGTCTTCGCTGGCCAAGTTGTTGTTCGGTGTCGAATCGGGGTCTGCTTGATTCGATGAACTGACTTGGGCAGCTAGCGACTTTGTGCCGGTGGTATCAACTCGAGTGACCAGTGTGAGCGTCGCCGAGGCACCAGGAGCCAACGTGCCGACGCTCCAAATTGAACCGTTGAACGATCCGATGCTCGGTGTGTTGGAGACCAGCGACAAACCGGCGGGCAATGCAGCGGAGACAGCCACGCCGGTCGCCATTGATGGTCCAGCGTTGGTGACCATGATCGTGAACGTTGCATTCTCGCCGACGCGCGCCGATGCTCGATCAACCGTGTTTGTTAATGATAAGTCCGCCGCTTCGATCGTCACGGTGGCCGTCGCTTGGTCATCTTCAGTCGCGACGTTATTGCCCGGTGTTGAATCGGGATCAAAGGCACTCGACGCCGTGATCTGGGCTGTGTTGACAATGACGCTCGCAGTGGACGCGCGGCCGGTGATGGCCAAGGTCGCGGTGGCACCACTGGCGATCGAACCGAGGGACCATTGGCCATTGGTTGCGTTGTAGGTTCCCTGAGATGGTGTTGAGCTGACGAACGCGACACCGGCGGGCAACAGATCCGTGACCACGACGCCGTTCGCCATGGCGGGCCCGTCGTTGTTGATGGTGATCGTGAAGATTATGTTCTGGCCGGTCGCGGACGATGGATTGTTGACGACTTTGGCGAGTCGTAAGTCGGCCTGCTCAAAGTTTGCAAAGTCAGCGGTCTCGATGTTTGGTCCAATCGCACCGACTAATTCAGCCGAACCGTTGACGTTCGTACCGCCGGTAATCTCCAGTTCGATCGCACCGACGCGAGTTAAGTCAACGCCGCCGCCGCCCGTCGCGGTAAAACCGCTGAACGGCAGAAACTCAATCGATGTCGCTTCGCCACCGGTGTTGGGCAAGGCGAAAGTTCCCGTTGACAATCGCGTCGCGGTGCCCGCCGCACCGTCGTCGGTATAAAGCCGAATGGTTACGGTCCCGGTCGCTGAATCGGCACCAATTTGAAGCTGCAATCCGGTCGCCGTACCGCCGCTGGTCAAGTCCAGGTTGCCCAGCCCGCCGTCGGCTAACTCCATGGCGCTGCCGTCGATCCCATCCCAGGAAACGACGCGCCGACCTTGTCCCGTTTGAATTGCATCGAAGCTGAACAGGCCCGGCAACAACGGATCATTGACGCTCAACTGCACCCGTCCGTTGACTGATGTTTTATTAACCAACAGATCACGTTCGCCACCAATGATCTCAGAGGTCGGACCCTGTATCGACGACGTCACCGGCACACCATCATTCGTGTCGTCGAAAATCAACTGAGCACCGGTATCGAACGAATCGATCGTGCGCAGTAATCGGCCCATTACGTCCGTCGCATCGACGACGACTAGCGGACTGACTCGTTGCGACAACGTTCGCCCGCCGACGGTTTGCGCGGGCTGTTGGACGAAGTAGCTGCCGGTCGTCGCGCCGTCGATGCGATAACGACCGTCGCTGCCCGTGGTGGCACTGCGGAACAACGTGTCGGTGGCGGCACTAAAAACGCCGTCGCCATCGTCGCGATGTAAATTGACCGTCGCTCCGGCAACTTCTTCGCCGGCGTTAAAACCGTTTCCAGTCGTGTCCGCAAACACGCGGCCGGTGAACGATTGCAAGTCGGTCGGTGCCACCAGTGCGATTCGCCGTTCGAGACTTTCAAAGCCCAGCCGCCGCCTGGAGTTTAATTTTCGCTGATTTCGACGCGAATTGCGGCGCAAATTACGCTCTGACATGAACGACCTGGCAATCTGGGTAGACTTTGTGGATCACAAAGCCTGTGTTGTCGCCCAGTTGCTAGCCTGCGGCAAGTCCCTAGCCGATTGCAAACTTGGCACGTTGCCGGCGATACCAGGCCACCGCAATCGAACCGATCGCCAAAGTCGTCGCCGTAGCGGGCTCGGGAACGGCCACCGAAATGGTTCCCGGCAGCAACTCCACAACGCCGGTGAACGGGTTAAGCCCCGAATCAAAGACCTGAACGTTACTCACTGTGATGGTAAACGAATCGCCGTCGACAGGAGACGCGAATGGATCACCGCTGACCGCGAAAAGTCCGACCAGCTTTGGCGTCGAGACGCTCGCCGCTGCATCAACCGCCGTGTCCACAAAATCACTGAATGACAACCGCTGGGGATTGGCCGCATCCAAGGTCGTCGCTGGGGAGCTGGTCGTGCGACCGGCGAAAATATAGTTCGGATTGGCGACAAGCATCGGATCGAGAGTAGTTGAAAATCGTAACAGCGACCCAGGATTGCCGGCATTGCTGATGCTCAGGTCGTACTGCAACAAGCCGACCTCGAAACCGGCATCAGGAGCCGTGGAGCTAAGCGAAACCGTGAAGTTCGCCACGTCACCGGGCCTTAGGGTTGTGTTGTTGACGCCAAATACCAGCGCCGCGTGGCATCGCGAATTCGCGCCGAAGACGAGCAAGGCAAACAGCATCGCCAGCACGTAGCAAATCTTACCGGGCATTACAACTCGGGACATCATTGGACTCCTAGGAAAGCTTCAGGGTGTAATAATCGCTGGAAATCGTTAATCATTTAATTCAAGCGTATTGTTGAGTTGACGACCTTGGGCCCGGCTTACCAAGAAGCGATCAACCACATTAATGACGCCATCGCCATTGGCATCAGCCTCGGGATTGTTGCCGGTGTTGACCGCCGCAGTATCAAACTGGTCGACGACATGGTCGCCGTTGACATCGCCGAGCAAGCGATAAAAGCGTAATCTCGCTTCGTACCCGTTACCAATGTTACCGTCGAGATCGACGGCAAGTTGATAATAACCATCACCCGCATTAGAGCTTCCGGTTCCCGATATTCCACCGCTGCCAAAGTTAATTGCCAAGACGCGATCGACGGCGGACACACGACCGGCCAAATCAACGCTTTGGGGCAGGCCCAGCCCGTTCAGATCAAAGCGTTCCAACTTTAGCCGATCGTCGGCTGCAGTCCCGTTGGCCAGTGTCGCAACGATCGCGTCGACCAACTGAGCCTGCGACAATTCGGTATCGATTCGATTGACAAACGATCGCTGTGTTTGGCCATTTTGAACATCAAAATTGGTCACTCGCGGCAAGCCAAGCGTCGCCGGATCGGTGAGGGGCAATAACGGATCGATTGGAGTTCCCAGCCCCATGCCGCGACGAACCAGCGCTCGGTCAATCACGTTAACTGCCAAATCGCCGTTGACGTCCGCCGAGTTGATACCGCTTTGGCCAACGGCACCATCGACATTCTGGACATCGACTATATTGACGCTGCGGTCGCCGTTGGTATCGCCCAGCAATCGGTAGAACGTCAACAAGGACTCGTTGCCGTTGGCCGCAATTCCATCAACGTCCACATGCAGTTCGTAGTAACCATCGCCATTCATCGAGTTGCGATTACCACCGATGCCTTGTGGCCCGAAGTCGAAGTCGAGTGTAGCACCATTGGCGGTGACCAGGTTCGTCACGGGAACCGCTGTGCCCGGATCGCTGCGATTGCTATTAAAACGGACCAGCGACAAACGATCATTCATCGGATCGGCGTCGGTGAGTGATGCCGCGATGCCCGCAGCCAGCGTCGTCTGCGAAAGATCAACCGCCAAATTTCGAATGTAGGATCGCGCAACCGAACCGTTCTGAATACGGAAGTTCGTGATCTCAGCCAGTGTTGGCGCATCAAATGCAACCATCACGGTCACATCGTCGTTGCTGCCTGGCACGGCCTCGCGGTTGCCAGCGGAATCGACGCCGACGGTGAAGAAGCGATACGAGTGGCTGACGCCGTCTTCGAGCGCCGGCACCGTTAGACTGCCAGTCACCGTGCCGTTGGTTGCCGGTCTCGACAATGTGCCCGCCGGACGAGGCGCGGTCCCATCGACGCTGACAAACAACTCGAACGCCACCAAGCCACTACCGCCTGGATCGCTGCCCGTGAATTGAACAACCAACGCCGGCGTTGTCGAAATTACATTCGTCACCGCCGTTACCGGCAAATCGACATCACCCACCAGCGTCGCGACTTCACGAACCGGAACGCCGGTTTCGCGATTGCCGGCGACATCGATCGCGATCGCGTAGAAGCCGAGAGTTTGGTTGCTCTGGGCAGTGTACTGCGCCGAGGGAGTCGCGGCCGGCACTGTTGTCCACAGGCTGAATGCACCGCCGTTAATCTGGCGATAAATCTCATAGACATCAACACCCGATGAAACGCCACCGCTGATCGGATCTTGGCCACCGACGGTGATCGTAAACGAGGCTGACGATTGATGGCTTCCAAACGATTGGACCACGCCGACTGCCGCCGTTGTGTCGACGGTAAACGCGGTTGATGCAGTGCCTTGGCCCACGTTTCCGGCCAAGTCGCTGAAGGCGCTCCCAAGCAACGTCAGCGAGTACGCTCCCTCACCGCTGGTCAATGACCCAAGCCCAGAAAGTCGCCAAGTCGTCGCGTTGACTTCCGCCAACGTCGCACCAGCGAGCAAGACAGGTGTGCCGTTGCGCAGCAACGTGAAGTCATCGACGGTGAACGACGCCGGGTCGAGAGCCTCGGAGAACGTTACCTCAATTTCGCCGATGCCGATATTGCGAACCGTCGGAGAAACGGCGGAAAAATCAACCACTTGAGGAGCTTCGGAGTCGGCCAATTGATTACCAAAGTCAACGACGACGCGATTTTGGCCGGGTGCCAGATCAATCACATAACGATTTGGGCGTCCCGCTGCGGGCCCATTATTGCCATCGCCGCCATCGTCATCAACGAACCCAAATCCGGTGCCATCGAACGATCCGTCATAAGCCAGGATTGCTTCACCGAGTGATACGAGGTTCAAACCAGCAAACGATGCTCCGGTGTTGAAAACGTTGTCATTTTCGTCGTCACCATCAACCAGCCGCGTGCCACTTTGTCGAACCAAATAGCGGAATTCGGAAGTCGAAAGCGAGCGACCAAGCGTCGCTCGCGCCAGCGATTGGGCCCAAATGGCCGCGCCGGTAACTTGTGGTGCCGACATGCTCGTACCGCGCAGCGCCGAGACACCGCCGTATTGATTAGCGCCGGTCAAAACGGCTCCGGGCGCAAGCACATCCAGCGTGTCACGATCACGTTGGCTGAAGCTGGCGATCCGACCGGCGGCGGTCGAGAAATCGGTACCGTTGGCACCGAACCGCCACGGCCCACCACGATTGCTGTCCCAGACCGCGCCGACGCTGATCGTATTCGGGTCGGCTCCTGGATAAGCGAGCCCCTCGTTGTTGAACAAACCGTATCCGTTGCCGGCTGCGGCCACCGCGACCACACCGATCTCGGCAAGCACCGCCAATTCATCGGAAATGCCATAGCCGCCGATCGTGTCAGACCAATTCAATCCGTCGCCAATCGACAAATTGACCGCATCGATTGAATACGCGTTGGCATTTTCAATCACCCACGCGAGCGCGCGTTCGACGTCAGCGAATGTGCCTCGCCCGCTGTCTTTGAAAACCTTCAGCGCGATGATGTTTGCACCGGGCGCGACGCCAGGGTAAGTCAAGTCGCTGCCGGCAATCAAACTCGCAACATGGGAACCGTGGCCGGTTTGGTCCGATGCGTCGAAATCATTGTCGGCGAAGTCATATTGGAACACGATCCGGTCGGCGATACCGTCACCATTGGCATCGGGGCCAAAGAACGGATGGTCGATGTCAATTCCGGTGTCAATCACGACGACCGTACCGGCACTGGCGTTTGTGAAACGGCTATCGGACAAAAAGCGGTCCAATCCGATCCAGCGTGACGCAGCGGAACCGCCAGCGTTGGGATCAGTGGAAAGTTCCGCGGGCAATTGTCCAGACGCCGGGTCGTCGAGTTCACCATCGATCGATTGCAGATACAACTCGGCTTGACTGCCGCTGCGCACGAAAGATCGATCGGTCGAGTTCGCGCCTGCGGGACCGGGGAACGTTTGGATGTAACCCGCTTGGATGACTTCAGCAACGACGTATGTGTCGGGGCGCAGGTCCGTAAAACTGTATTGCCCTTGCGAATCACTGACGCGACTGGGCTCGTTTGCATCGAGCGATCCATTGTCATTGAGATCAAGGTATACCGTCCAGCCGACGAGATTGGGTTCCCCGGCGTCGCGCAAGCTGTCGCCGTCGAGATCCTCCCAGATCGTTCCCGCGATCGAGCCGGTTTGCACCAGCGCGGCATCGACCGTCAAGTTGTCGCCGTTGTTGACCGTGAACACAGCCGTTCGGCCGTCGAGCGCAAAATCGCTGTCAATCGCGGTATCGGTACCTTGCAGCGGCTTGCCGATCGCGAATCCAGCCGGCGCGGTGATCGTCATGAAGTAGCTGACATCCGTTGGCAAATTTGCGAACACATACGCACCGCCTGCCGCAGTGATGGCGGTGGCAACCTGAGTTCCCGCGGGCGTCCCGTTGTCGCTGAACAGCGTCACGGTCACACCATCGACACCGGGTTCACCGAGGTCTCGAATGCCGTTGTTGTTCAAGTCATTCCAGACGAAGTCGCCAATCGCGGCAACGCCGCCAGGCAGCGTCACGGTCCAATCGGGCGTATCGGGCAAGGCTTCCAGGTTGTCCGTATTGTCCGCCGCCAACGATACAAACGCATAGGTCGAACCTGGCGTGCCAGTGTAAACCGCTTCGGTCGCGGTCGTCTCGTCAAGCCAAACCGAATAGTCGCCACCATTGGTCGACACCAGAATTGTGTAACTGGCCAAACCCGAACCGTCGCTTTCGTCACTGCCAGCCCACATCACCGTAAATTCAGCTTGCTCGGGTGCAGTCCCTGGAATCACATTGCTCGTGGGAGCCGCAGCGTCGAGCGTGTTGAAGATCGGCGGCGTGTCGATTGGCTCTTCGGTATCAAATACAATCCGCGCCTGTGCATCGATTCGCGTTCCGGTCACCACGTTGGATTTCGCGGTGATGGTGTAATCCAGGTAACCTTCGCCGTTGCCGTCGGCGTCGTTGGGGATCAACAATCCCAGATCGGGATTCAGCGGTGGTTGGCCGGTGGCCGGATCGAGCGCCACCAGTCGCCAGAACGCTTCACGGGTCGCGACATCAATGCCAGCGGTGAACTCAACGAGCACGCCCAATTCGGCGGTCAAGTCGATCACCGTCGTATAAAATGGCGGGCTATTGGGAACTGTAAAGTTGTAGCCACGGAAGCCAAACCCGATGATTTTGAATGTCGGCAGCGACAGGTCATCGTCAAGTGGCTGAGTCACATCAACAAGCTGTGCGGCGGCATTGGCATCGGCTGCGTTCTCGAAACGAATGCGATACGACAGCAATTCCAACGACGACACCCAACGCTCTTCGCCGAACCCTTCGGGACCAATAATGTCGTTGGGATCGCGCGGTCGTTCGACGCACGGCTTATAGGTTGTGATACGAATGCAGTTCTCTTGATCGACTTCGGTGCTCGAACCACATCCTTCATCGGAGCCAACCGTCCGTTCGTCGAACTTGTCACATTTGCAACAGTCCTCCGGCGGGCTGAACGGCAGAATTCCAGCGGCGTGCAAGTAGATTCCGGCGCCCGTCATCAAGACTGAGGCGCCGCCAAGGTACTGGGTGAGAAGCTGTGCAATGCCGATCTGGTATTGGTCAAATGCTTGGGTTCGCGAAGCCTCACGCGTCACCTCCGCGGACCGCTGTGTGACTTCGGCGTTGACCATCGATTCCGCTGATATCGCTTCGCCCCAACCGCCTTGGCCCAGAATGGAGTAAGTAAGCCCTTGCGCCAGCGAAGTCTCACCGCCGGATTGACGCCAAACGAGTACCGTATCACCGGCCACCCTACCGACCGAAACGCTGCCAGCCAACACCTGGTTCGAACGCGTCGACGCGGTATTGAACGATGCGGTCGACGGCGACCAATTCGCTGTCCTCAGCGATTGGTCACCCGACGAATTGCCCTCCGTCCACGCAACGACCAAGCCACCGTCAAGGTTTTCGATCAAGCGTAGCTGACCGATTGACGCTCCACCGATAGCGAGTCTCAGCGGTTCGGACCATGTACCGTTGGCAGCATTGAAAGCGGCATAATTAACCGCCGACGATATCGCAATACCCGCATCGTCGCGCACCACTTCGATCCAAACTGCCACCGCTTGGCCCGCGTTATCGAAAGCAACCGCTGCCGTATCAAGCTGGACGTTTCCGCCCACACTGAGTCGAGTCGGCAACGACCAACCACCGGCGAGCGTGTTCCTTGTGATGACGCTGAGTTCACCGTTGGGAGACGTGAAAATTTGAACCTGCTCACCGCTTGCCGTGGCCGCGATGCGTGTCGTGGTGACCAACGTTCCAAACGTGAAATCGGCTGGAGCGGTCCAGGCACCGTTGACGAACCGCGAGGTCATCAATTGGCTTGGTGACGACGTATCAAATTGATCATCGATCATTGCCGTGTCGGTCTGGCTCCAGATGATCGTTGGAATTCCGCCGACAATCGAAACCGCCGGGCGGCTTCCAATTGTCACGGCACTGGCAATCACCGTTGCCGCTGACCAAGTCGCCGTCGCTGCGTTCCACCGCGACGAGTAAACGTTGGCGGCACTATCGTTATCGGTATGCGTCCAAACGGCGATGGTATCGCCGCCTGCGACGCTCAACAACGAAACCCCCGAGTCGTCACCGGCCAACGAGAATAACGGCATGTCGGCGGAAAACTGACTCGTCGTCGGGTTGAACGTTGCGTAATACAACTCGGCACCTTGGTCGAACACGGTTTCGATTTGCGCTGGAGTGCTCGTGTCCGACAGACCGCTGTAGTCTTGACCGGCAAACACGATAATTCCTTGACCGCTTGCGTCGAACGTCAATTTTGCATCGCGTGTCGCCAAGCCCGCATCGTCGCCGACGGTACCGAGGAGGCTCCACGAGTCGGTCGTTGGGTTGTATTGATGCACGCGCACTCCGCCGCTGTTGCTCCACAAACCGTAAACCGTTCCATCGGGACCTGTGGACAACGTTGGTCGCGTATCTTCTTGCAAATCCTGTGCAATCGCGGAGAACGAGCTGGTTCCGTAATCGATCAAGTTGCCGCCGCTGGTAATTGTCTCGATACCAAACGTGATGTTGTCGGGGTTGGTCGCTTCTTCGAGCTCGCGGACCTGGGTCGTATCAATGGGACCGCCCAGCAGCGCGAGCGAGTTGGACCCCGATTCACCGCTTGAATTCCAAGTGAATGTGAATTCTTTAAATGTTTTATATTCCGTACCGGTGATCGGATTTTTTACCTTGATCTCGGCGCGGGCCAACACTGCCACGCTGAAACCTCTGAAGTCCCAGTCCGACGGCGAATTGATTCGCCATGACGCGCTACCGATCACGCGCAGCACCAAGTCGGCACCGCCCAGCCAACTGAAGCTCGACTTACCCTTGGCAAATCCGCCGATCCCGACGCGTAGACTGCCATCGACCTTGCTTGGCCATGAAGGGAATGAGCTGCCCTGTTCCCAACGGAAGTTCAGTCCCGCTTGGCCTTCGAGCCGAACGCCGGCATTGGCTTCGATCTTTCCCAATCCCGGTATCTTCGCGAACGGAATATCACCGGCTGCCCCACCGCCGCCACTGAGAAACGCGTTGTCAAACTCGTACTCACAGGCACCGCGTGTTCCCTGCGAGCTAAACTCGACACCGCCCTCGCCACGCAAATTGCCTTCGACGTAGTCTGTAAACTTGACCTGTCCTTCGGCGGTGATTCGGCCCGACGCCTTGCAATCGTTGGCGCTGACGGTTGCCGAAGCGCGGAAGTTGGCCTCGTATTTGCCGCCCAGGTAAGGCACCCAGTTCGGGATCGTTCGCGGACCAAACCCGATATTTTGCAAACGAAATCGTACCGAACCGCCTTCGACATCGACATCGGAATTGTTTTCGACCTCGGCCAACGCTCGTTCCAGCGCGGCCAACAGCGCCGTCTCGAAATCGCCCGTCGGTGCCTCCGACCAACTGTAGATGTCGGCATCGTCGTTGGTGTCGTTGGCGTCGTCGCCGATGCGTAACCGTTGCGATAACACGACCGGCAATCCGTTGCTCGCCACCGCCGCGTCGAACCCGCCGTCATGGACCGCGTCATCGGTCATCGCGACGGGATCGCTCCAAATGTATGCCGTGCGTGCGTCGTTAAGTCGACCCAGCACATAGAACAACTCGGCATCATCGGCGTTGCCGGTGCGGTAGATCGCCATCAAGCCCGGCCCGCCGTTGGCCAATTGATCGCCGGAAATTAACACCGGATCGCTGCCGACGGCAGCGGGGATCGCTTGGGCCTGAGTCCACTGGCCGCTGGCGTCGCCGACGGCGTGCCACAACTGCTGATTGGCCAACCACACGATGTGCGACGTTCCGGAAGCGTCCACGATCACGGCCGGTTGAGATTCCGTGACAACCGGTTCGGGGCTAGCCGCGACGTAGAGCACCAGGTCGTTAACATCGGCTGTGGAGACATCGAGTCGAGGTGAATCGTTGTCGATGACACCATCGCGATTGGCATCAAAGAAATGGTTGTCGTAGTCGATCCCAAAAACGTAGTCACCCGGGGTCAATGCGACGAACGTAAACGAACCATCGGCTGCCGTAACCGTTGTGCCTTCAAGTTCATTCGCACCACCGGTGACTCGGTAAGCCGCGATGGGTATATCGGCAATCGGCGCAGCAGCGGTGCCCGAATCGAGTAATCGGCCTGAAACGATATTGCTGGGACGCCAATTGGAGTCATCGTCAAACACCGCGCGCATCATCGAACGCACATCGCCTTTGCGGATGTCCAAATCTTTGGTCCGCTGGTGCAAGTCTTGAACAAAACGAACATAGTGACCCCAGGTCGGTCCGATCCGCGGTTGGATTCGCGCCCAGAACGGATCCCATTGGATGTTGGTCAAGTCTTGAGGACGAATCGAAGCCGCGATCTGGATCCACTGGGCGTCGGTGACGATGCGCACATCATTGGCTCGAATGGGCACAACCGGCAGGTTGACATCACCCGTCGCGTTACTGTTGAAGACCAACGGGATACTGCCGATCGTGCCGGGCCGCAGCACGCCGGAATCGCCATCGGGGGCAACGCCAAAGAGGTGCAATGGCAACGTCCGCGCATCTGCGGTCGTAAACCCAACTTGCAAGTTGTCGGGATTTTGGACGATAAATAGTGGTGCCGAAAAATCGGTGTTGCCATCATTGGTGTACTGCACGCGAAACGGATTGAACCGGTCGGGTCGAACGCGCGCCGCGCCGTCAATCGTTACTAAGACATCACCCTCGATGGTGTTAACAACCGTGACGGAGGCATCGAGCGTTGCGATTAAGCCGTCGTTCTGCGCCACGACGTTGTACGTGCCTTGAGGAAAATCGTTGGCGTTGAACGTCACGAAGGCCGTCACCGAATCTTGAATCAAAACATCGGACGCGCCCAAGACCAACGTCGGATCGGTTGGACTTACCAATGCGAACTGGGTGTCTGTGGAGAACCTTGCACCGGAGATTTTTACCGTTGCTGGGCCAGCGTCACCAATCCGATTGGTTTGGACATCGAAGACCGACAACGGAACGTTCTCGGCCAACAGATTGAAAGCATTGTTGGCCGCGGCGATCGCGCCGTAGGCCAGCACGAAGTAGGTGCCGGTTTCTTCGACGGGAATGACCACCGCCGGATCATTCGTAAATGGCACGTTGGCCGCAAAGTCAAACTGCGCTCGACTGGGTATCGAGCCACGACGGATGAATAGTTCGCTCGTCGAGTCGGCGCTGGCGTTGTCTAAACGGAAGCGAACCGAATCGCCCGCAGTAAGCTGGATCGTCCAGAACAACGACTCGTTGGCGGCAAGCTGGCCGGTTGCCGCGACGCCCAACGTGAGCTGCGGCAGATTAATCGCAAAAGCATCGAGCGATCCGCTGATGTTATTGGCTTCGTTGGACTCCGCGATTGCGTTGCGAATGTCGCTGCGGACAATGATTTGATAATTACCGGGAATCACACCGGGTAAACGGGCATTCAAGACTTCGCTATATTCGCCGCCCAATCCCGCTACATCGCCATTGTGCGAGACCGTTCCCAACGGCAAGTCATCGATCGAAAAACTGCCATCGGCGGACAGGAACAATGAGTCTTGCCATTGGCCGCGAGCCGGGTTAACGCCTTGGTTGCGAACCGTGTAGGCGATCGTCACCGTCGCACCAACATCGGAACTCGGCGGAACCGTAATCGTACCGACGACTAAGTCGGCTGGCGGCAACAATGTCGCATTGACGGGACTGGGGTCGTAACCGCTGTTGTTCAGCTCGGCACCGCGCTCGAAGATTTGATTGCCCGAATCGGTCGCCACAAAAACATACAGCGGTCCGGCTATTCCCAACGGTATCTCAAACGACGCGGTTTGGTTGTAGACAGCACCCGCAGCCAAGCCGCCGACGGTTAATTCGCTGGGACGGTTGCGAAACCCAATGTAGGTGTCGGTCGCGCGATCAAAAACCTGGTCAGCGGACAGATAAACCGCGTCGTACCAATTGCCGATCGCCGGGACGGTGGCAGAGTTCGTGACGGTCCAAGTCAAATTGATCGGTTGGCCGCTGAACGCGGTCACCGGCGCATCAACGGCGGTGACGCGCAAATCCGGCGTCGGCACGAGTGTGACGTTGACGGTACTTGCCGAAGCGGCAACGTTGTTCGATTCGCCTGCACCCTCAATCACTTGGCCGTTTGAATCACTTTCAATGATGACAAAGAAGTCGCCCGAGATTTCCGTGGGCAAACCGATCACCGCCTGACGAGCACGCGAAGCGCCGGCGGCCAATACGGTGTTCTGGGAAAGCGATCCGGCAAAGAGATCGTTAGGGCTGAGTTGGTTGTCGCTGGACAAGTAAATGCGATCAACCCAGTAGCCCGTATTGGTTGCCGCGGCACCCTGGTTACGTGAAGTCCAATCAATCGTCAGTTGGCTTTGGCTCGAAAGCTGCAGCGGGCTGAACGTGATGTTCTCGGCGACCAGGTCCGGCAACGTTTGCGTGACGTTGACTATACTGGGACCGAAGAAGTTATTGGCTTCGCTTGATTCGAATTGCAAACCCGTCGCATCGACTCGCACAAACAAGTTGTAGATTCCGGTTGCCAACTCAAGTGGCACGGTTACGTTGTCGGCGACGACGGATTGAGTGTCACCGGCCAGCACGACGGTGTTTACCGTCACGCTCTTGAGAACTCGGTCGTCGCTATTGCCCAGGATGTTGTCGGTGGACAGCACCAGATCATCACGCCGCGAAACATTTGTGGAGCCGATTCCGGAATTTTGGACCGTCCAGGTTGCGGAGATAATTTGGCCCGCAGTCAACGCTGTCGGTGCAGCCAACGTCTGCGGAACAAGATCCGGTGCCGCCACGGTGACGGGAATAGCCGTCGCGGAGCTGACGATGTTGTTGGCGTTTTCCAGTTCGAAGACAGCGTCGGTAAAGTCGGTCGCAAGAATCAAAAAATAGTTCCCGGCCGAGACTGACCACGGCAAGCTCGATGTCAATGTCTCGCTGTAGCTTTGGAACACACCGACATTGCCATAATGGGTTTTCGATTGGACTAGCAAGTCGGTGGCGTCAAGCACTGCATCGGTCGACAGGAACAACCGGTCGCTCCAATTGTTCTCGACCGTGGGCGAGATACCGTTGTTGGTGACGGTAAACGCGACGTTGAACTCGCGACCCGCAGAAAGCGTCGCTGGCAGCGTCGTGAAGGTCGGCACCAAATCCGGCGGCGGAGTCAAACGCACATCGGTAGACGCCGCCGAATTGCCGACATTGTTTTGCTCGAATACGTTTTCGTAAACGTTGTTTTGCGAATCGGTAACAACGATGAAGAAATAGTCGCCGGAAATTCCGACGGGCAAATTGAAGGGTCGATTCACGACTGAATAGGTGGCACCGGCATTGATAAAACCAGTATGGAGAACCGTGCCTAGTCGCAAATCCGAGCCATCCAGCGTGGTGTTAGTCGATAGGTAAACATCATCGAACCAAGCGGTTTCAAGTGTACGCCCGGTGCCATTGTTGACAACGGTCCAACTGACATTCGCCGGACCACCGGAGAAAGCCGAGAACGGGCCGGTGACCGATTGGACCTGCAGATCCGGTGGCGGAGTGAGTGTAACGGGAAATACAGCCGAGACCGTAACATTGTCGTTTTCGAACTGGTTCTCGAAAACGCGATTATCGGAGTCAGTCACGACGATCAATTGGTAATCACCGGCGATCCCACGCGGCAGTGTCACTTGAAGACTTGATGCGTAGCTGCCAGCCGGTTCGAGAAATCCTGGGTTCACTTGAGCACCGAGGTAAACATCGCTGCTATCGAGCACACCATCGCTGGACAAGTAGACTGCGTCATACCAGACCGCGGCGGTGGTCGGCCCGCTGCCGGTGTTGGTAACAACAAAATTGACGATCGTTGATTGGCTACTAAACGCACTAACCGGCGGCGTCACACTGGTCACGCGGAGATTCGGCAATGGTGCCAGCGTTACATCAATCACGGAACTCAGCGTCGAGTTGTTGTTTTCGCCAAGATGTTCGAAGACCCCACCGCCAGCATCGGTTGTGAATACCAGGTAGCGCTGGCCTTCGGTTGCCAGAGGCAATGTGACGAGTTGTTGTCGCAACACCGAACCACCCGCAGCAATAGTGCCGGTGAAATTAAAGTTTGCCAGAAACGCATCGTTGCCAACAACGGTATCCGTCGACAACCGGATCGCATCGGTAATCGTTCCGGTGAAGTCACCGGTGCCGCGATTGGCCAATTGCCACTGGATCGGAATCTGTTGGCCGCTGAGCGCCGAACTCGGCACCACCACCGCTTCAATGACTAGATCAGGAAGCGGTGGCAGGTTGATTGCGAGCGCACTTGTCGCCGCCACGTTGTTGGCTTCGTTTGTTTCCGGCTGCGTAAAACCGGCGTCGGTTTCAACCAGCAAGTAGTACGTTCCGGACGACAAATCGACGGTTAGCGGAAGTGTCACGTTGACGCTGCGCGTGTACGAATCGTTTGCACCGCCGAAAGCGTCAAGCGGTCCGAGCGTGTTCGTCGAAGGTGATGTGACCAGCAACCGATCGTCGCGATCGAGCGTTGTATTAGTGGAAAGATAAATACGATCGCGCCAACGTTCCAGCGCGGGGTCGTTGCCGATGTTTCGGACGGTGTAATTTACAGCGAGCGTTTGGCCGAAGGTCGTCGTTCCGATAAAGCCGTTGACGACGGGTGACAAATCGGGTGATTGCAAGGAGATGACGCGCGTAAACACATCGGTGGCTTCGCCGCCGGTTCCATTGCCGTCTTGATCGATTAAATTACCGACGGCGTCCGTGATATTACCGCCGATCGTGAAGGTGTAATTTCCGACCAGGGTCTGCGCCGTAAAGTTGACTCGCACCGTCGCGCCATCGACTACCACACCGGAAATTTGCGGCCGCAAATTTGCACCGCTGGGCGAAGTAAATGTCACGATGTCATTGACGTCGACCGAGTTGCGATCCAGTGGTTCGTTGAACACAAACAAGATGGTCGAGAAGGGGGCCGACGCCTGGGTCGACGGTGTTGTATCAAGAACGACGGGGCCGACGCGATCAATCGTGAAAGAGCCGTTGATCGCGTTAAGGGCCGTTCCCTGCAGGTCAAGCAGCGCGCCGGCCGCAACCGAGTACGCCAAGTTCCCATCAATTCCTGCGGGCACGTTCACAACGAATGCAATCGTATTACCGTCGATGACTTCAATACCGGTAGTGGTAATCGCCGCATTGGCGAACTCCAAATCGGCAGCTTGCAGCGAATCAATTCGAATCCCCTGGTCGAATGTCAACTGTACGCGCGACGGTGCGGTGGCCAATGATTGGCTGTCCGCTGGAACGCTGGCAACCAAAGCCGCGATCGTATCACCATCTACACTGGAACCGGACAATTCAATTCGGTAATCGCCAGCACCTGACCCGCTGACTCGCGCCCGGTAAAGCCCACCGCCACCGACGGGAATCGTGTAGGACATCGACGTCGTTCCGGCGGCGACAACGAGTCCAGCCGAATCGATCAATTCCAGTTGTGGCGACAACGTGCCGGCCGGTTGTGCACCCAGCGAAATAACGGGCAAGGCGCGAATATTGAGCGTATCACCCGCGTTCGCCGGTATCGCGTAGCGGTCTTCCAAGTCAGCGACGCCGGTGACCTCAAGATCGTCGATTTGCCAGCCCAGTCCGGTATTGGCGACTCCATCGATTGAGGCAAACGAAAACCGAAGCAAAACACTTTGGCCGGCGTAGGCGGATAGATCGATCTCCGTCGCAGTCCAAGTTGAAGCCTGCGCAAAGTGGGTGTTTTTATCAGCGACTCTTGTGAACGTGAGTCCGTTATCGGTCGATACCTGGACCTCGGCGCGGTCATAGGTCGTGCCCGATTCGCTGCCCAGGCGATACTTCAGCCGCAAGCTCGGCGACGTTCCGGCGCGCAAACCCAGCGGCGGACTGGTCAGGGTTCCCGAGACCGTTCCGGCGTTAAAATTGCAACTGCTATCGATGCCGAAATACGCAAAATTGGGTGCCGAATGACCCGTCGGTGACGAATCGCAAACGTCCGTTACGTGCCATAGACCAGTGGGTGTGAACTGGTCAAAGGAAAGTCCACCGACGCTGTCCGAAAAATCAACGGTGTAGCTTGAACCGCCAACCGCAATCGCGCCCAGGATTGTCGTCGAGACTTGTATTCGTTGCGCGCTCGCCGAATCGTCGTTTGGTTCGACGTCAATCGCGGCACCATCGGCGATAACGAGTTGGTAAGTCGATCCCGTGAGCGCGTCGATCCGAACGAACAGCACACCGTCCACGGACGGCACAAACTCGGCGATATCTTGAACGAAGCCATCGGCGCGAGCGGAGCCGACGGCAAGTACCGTTCCATCGGCGGCCAGCAGTGACAACCCGCCGGCGGGAAGTCCCGTTGCGGAGGGTGCGAGTGCCGCGGCGATACTGACCGGCCGGCCGGCCGTGACATTGAACCGATAGTGATCCAGTGAACCACCTTGGCCGACGACCGCAGCGCCCGTCGCGGCACCGACCACCGCTTCGTCGGGTTGCACGACGAGGAAGCTCAAGTCTTGAGCGGTTGCTAACGTATCGTTGCTCGCGCCCGTGAATGTTTCGTTTTCCGGTGCGGCACCCAGTAACACCGCGACGCTATAAGCACCAACAGTTGTGTCGGCAGATTCAACGACGACGGCGTAGGAACCGTCCACTGGTGCCACCAGTAGCGGCACCTGCGCGACGCCGCCGGCAACCCCGTCCGCCACAGCAAGCTCGACGGCGTTAGGGTCGAACACTCGCACACGCGGTGCCAATGTGCTGACGCCAGTCGCGGTCACAAAGAAGGGTTGCCCAGCCTTTAACTCGATCACAAATCGATCGCTATCGCCGCTTTGTCCAATCAGCGCCGCCGATTCGCTCTTGTAAATCCGGCTGGCTGCCGGTTGCAACGAGACCGAAGGCGTCGGCAACGTTGTTGTTCCCGCATCGACCGTGAACGCGACGACAAAGTCATCTCCGGGGACACCATCACCGCTGGGAAGTGGAAACGACGGACCGCCATCAAGCAGATTTCCAATCAAGTCGCGAACCGCCGTCGGGGCGCTAATAATTCGCAAGGTATAGGTGGTTTCAACGAGTCCTTCAAATGTCACCGTCGCGATCGAAGCGACGGGGTCATAGATCATCGAGTTGGCAATCACGGCAATGCCTCCGGCAGCCGTAAGCGTGAAATCCTCTGGTCCCAGACCGACGGTGTCGAGTAGTTCGCTGAAGGTCACTTGGTAGATCAATTGGCCGGGCGAAACCGTCGCTCCGGTTGCCACCGTGCTGGCGATTACCGTTGGACTGATCGCATCGACGGTGAAGGACCGCGTAATCGCCGCAACGGGAGCACCGCGAAGTGACGAGATTGCTCCCACCGAAATCGACAATGAATAGGCACCGTCACCGACGTTGGCATCGGCAATGTCAAACTCCAACGTGCGGCCATCGATAAACTCCACTGCCGCTGCCGGCAATCCATTGATTCGCAAATCGGCAGGCGAGACCGATACCAAGTTCAAATCGGCATCGAATGTCACCCGTACTCGATCGGGGAATATCACCAAATTTGCCCCGGCATCAATGTCGATGAATTCGGCGCTTAAGCTATTGGCCTCGACAATGTCTTCGGGGTTAGTCGCTGAGACGATCGCGACATAATCACCGCCGGGCGAGCCCGCGACGTTGAACCCGTACCGCCCCAGTGCGCCGGCGAGAATGGGATGCACCAGTAACGCGTTTCGTCCATCGGCACCACTATTATCGTCGACTGCGATGGCCGTACTTGGCGACGATCCATCGCGATAGAAAAGCGTTAACCGTGGATCGGCGGCATTCAGCGGCAACCCGGCGGCATCACCTGGAGTCGCCGTGGCAATCCGCAGACTCGTTGGATTGGCCGCTGTTAACTCAAACGCGGTGCCCGCTGAGACCGACCAGTTAGCGATCGTGCCCGCGACATCCTCGGGCAATGACCTTAATGTTCCCGGAGCGAGATCAGCGACGAGCCGGACGGTTGCCTCGGCAGCGGCGCGGTTGAAGTTTTGAACCGCAAAGCTCATCAGCGAAACGGTCTCGCCCGGAGCCACGGTCAACGAATAGCTCCACAGCACATTACCGCTTGGATGCGACACCGCGATCGGTTGTACCGCACCGTTGCCGGCAAAGAGATGTCCGACCGCAGGATCGCCAGCGCCGTTGCTGAAATCGTCGGTCAAGATCCAGCGATCATTCACGCCAACAGCGGTGTCGCCGCTGGACGTTGCCAAAACCAATTCAGAACCATCCGAACCAAGGTTGGTGCTGTAACTAATGGACGTCGTGATTGAGCTTGAAGAGTTGTTGGTGAACGAATCGATGAACCGCGCAAAGGTGTCATCGGTGGGCACATAGATCGACCGTCTGGTACTCAAGCCAGCGACCGTGCTGGGCCCGACACGGAACGATCGACCGCTGGCGTCTTGAAAACCGTTGAACGATCCGCTGAATCCGTTCAGGACCATGCCGCCGTCATAAGCATCGCTCGAACCATCGGAGATTGACCCGTCCGGTTGAATGTCCCAGCGAAAGTTGAGCGAGTCGAAAACGGTTCGACCGAATGTGGTCGGTTGGTTGATCGCAACGGTCTCGCCGATCAAACCCGCGCCCGTTCGACCATAAACGACACCCGTCGGTGGAACCGGTTGGGCAGCGCTGCTGCCGACGAGCGCCAAGTTAGCGTCTCGCGAAATGATCAGCCGGTAATCCGCTGCGGGTGCAAACGATGTCAGCCGCACATGGTACGTACCAGCCGTTGGTGCGGTAAATCCTTCGATCGCCGATACCGACCCGCGGGCTGATCCGAGGGCCACAACCTGGCCCGCGGGATTGAGCAATTCCAGCCGCACATCGGTTCGATTGGTCGCCAACGACAACCACTGGCCGGCGGCCAGCGTGACCGCGTGAACATCGGTGTTGTCTTGGGTTGTTGTCAGCGCTAATCGCTGCCAATCGCCCGTCTGTGAATTGGCCGCGCCCAAAGCTGTGCTTAATTCCCCACCGCCGCCACCACCGCCGCTCAAGAAAAACGGATTTGTTGCCCGGTACAGCTCACCCGAATTGCTAAAACCAATTACTGATTGCGTAGGCTGTAGGCTCCCGAAATCATGCACCAGCGACGTCCGCAATCCATCGGCATAATCGATTTCAAACAGCGATGGGCCATCGTTCTGGGTTTGACTTGGCAACCATGCTAACAATCGATCTTGAGCGTCAAAAGCAATTGACGAATAGAAAGATCCTAAATCGGCAATCGTGGTTAACGTTCCCGTCGCCAGGTCGATTCGTCCTAATGCTCTGGTATCCAGTCCGCTACCCTCGAATAACGCGAACAAACTGTTATCCGACGTACGCACCAACGCATAGATGCCAAACACCGACCCGCCGCCGTCCCGGGTCAAGGTGATCGTCGAAATTAACGAACCATCCGCTGGATTGACCACCTGCAATTCAGCGTTAAAAGAACCGGTCAGCAAGTTTTGCCCATCCATTACAATGGCTTGGGCAAAGGTCGGTAGGCTCGTTTGGAACGCCAGCGTGCCGTCGGACGCGAGCGAATACAAATCGAATCCGTTGGTCAACAGGAACTCGCCACCAACAACACCGGAGCGAGTAATCCCCTGGGGAGTGTCGGTGAAGTCTTCCGAAAAACCGATCTCATCGATTTCGGATACCGCAGTGCGATTACCAATGACGCCCGCAATCGCCGTCGGCGTCGCCGTACCGGCGAGCACGCGCGGAGTCATTGCAGGAATCTCGGCCGTCGCCAACGTGTCGTTACCACCTTCGCCGGACTCTTGTTCAAGCCCAGCACCAAACAGCACGCGGACGTTGTATCGGCCCAGCGCGGTGAGTGACGTAATGCGAACCGTGTAAATACCTGCGTCGGCGATGACTTGCGACGACAAGCGTGCCGTTCCGCCGGTCGCCGGTGATGAAGCGGTGGCAACCACGACCCCGACAGCATTCAAAAAATCGATTTGCAGTCGATCCGCCGAAAACGCTGGGTCTGCTAGGATCGCGATCTGTGCGCCCGATTCGATTTCCACGACAAATGAATCCGCGTCGCCAACGATACCGGCAACTGACTCGACCTGGATTTGCGATACACCCGCACCCAGCGGCGACAAAGCGACACTGGCGGGAACTGCCGGATCGAAATCGACATCGAATGGCACTTGCAGCACACTGAACGATTCGCCGGTACCTGCGGCATCGATCACATTGCCAGCCAAGTCCGTCAACACGTTCGAAAAACTGGTGTCAACAATAAACGTATAGCGACTTTGCGGTAGACCAGTGAAGCTGACGGAAATCTGATTCGTCACCGGATCATAGTTGGCGTTATTCGCATTGAAAGCGTTTTGCGATCCGTTGGGTAAGTCGCTCGCAATGACACGAAAGGGGAAGCTGTCGATCGAGTTTGGGTCAAGCGGCTCATTGACGGTCAATTCAAAAGTAACATCCGCCGATTGGCCATTGATCACCGTATCAAACGTTGTGTTGGTGACCTGCGGAGCAACCCGATCGATCGTAAACGATGCGTTCAACGGCAACATGGCAGTGCCGTCCAAGGCCGAGATATTATTGAGCGTTACGGCGTACAAACCATCGCCGACATCGACGTTGCTGATGTCAAACGAGACGGTTCGCGAGTCGATCGCCATAACCGACGTCGCCGTCATTGCTCCGACCATCAAATCGCTTGCTTGAACCGAGCTGAACAGCAACGGGCGATCGAAGACAACCGTGACTTGCGAGTCGAAAAAGTTCAAGACTTGGCCGCTCGGAACCGTCGATGACTCGACCGTCAATTGACCCACCGGCGGCAATACAATCCCATTGGTGATGCTGACGTCATAATCGCCCGAGCCAGCGGTGGTGCGAACCGTCGCGACGTAGCGCCGTTGCGACGTCGATGAATTCGTGTAGCTCAATACCGGCGGTGCCGATGCCAACGGATCGGTGGTCACGGTGGCGACTGGCGTCGCGGGTGTGGCGCTGTCCAAATCGTATAAATCAACTGCCAACCGAACGTCATTGATCGGCTGCGGCGTCGCACCACCGCGGGGCGTCGCGGTCACGGTAATCAGTCCAGGATCACCCAAGAAAGCGAAACTATCGACCGTGTTCTCAATCGCCGCCCAAGCCACCGCTTGTTCCAACAAACGATCGCCATCGCCGCTGGCGAGCTGAGTCGTGGACAAGAAGTAAGTCGGTGATAAGTAAACCGATCGACCGCCACGTTCGGACACCACCACCGCCGGATCAATGTTGTTATTCGTTCGCGCAAGCACAACCGCGTCGTTATCAATCAGGCTGAAGTAATCGTTCGTGCCGCCGAAGGAAAACGAACTAACACCTTGCGTCACGGGATGAGCAACCGCAGTCGGAGTGACCGCTGTGCTTGACGTTCGCCGCGCCGAGCCGATCGTCACGGGCAGAATCTCATTCAGCGGTTGGCCCACCGCCGAAACGGCCGAGAACGAGCCGTAAGCAAATGCAAACCAGCCCGTTGCGACCACACCACCACCCGCCTCCGAAAAACTACGCAGCGCCACCGCGGCCGTCGGCGTCAATTGTTCAAACGGCGTGCCCAACACAACGACGTCATACTGCAACAGCTCGTCGATCGAATCGATTTGGTCCGTGGTAACCTTGACGGCGCTAAAGTCGAAGTGGGTGTCGTCGTTGAGTTGATTGATAAGCTGTATTTCATTGCCATCGAACGGATCCGAGTGGACTGCAACCCGGATCAATGTCGCCACGTCGTCACTCAATGAACCGTAAGCGATTCCCGACGGCCCGATCGATTGGGCGTTCGGAAAATCTCGCGCGGAGCTGTTCGCAAGTGACGCATCGATCGACACGGCCAACGTGTAGTCGGTGCGTGTCGAGAATGGATTGCTGACGCGGATCGCCAACTCACCAGTGGCCGAAGCGAGATAGTCCGCAATCCGACCAAACTCACCAATCGCCAGAATTGACCCGTCAATTTGAGTCAACTCGATGCGCGTACTTGACGACGTGCTCGCCTCAATGCTGACCGATTGGCCGGCCGTCACCGGGAAACGAAACCAATCGGCGTCCCCGCGTGTTGATCCTGACATCAGGTATCGCTGGCCGTCGGTGGCGATTGCTAAGCTCTTGCCAGCGAGATTCTCGGCAGTCGAAACGAAATCATTGTCACCGACGTTCGCCTCGGACTCGAGCGTCACCGAAGTGAAGGCCCGCAACGCGACATCGCCCGTCGCCGCCAACGAAGAAACTAAAATACGATACGTCCCGTCGGCGAGTATCGGCACGTCGCTGAGCGAAACGGTGTGTCCAGCAACCGCCGCAGTCCGGGTCGCAACCACTTGGTTCGCTGGATCGACCAACTGGACCTGGGTTTGTAGCAGTGAGTTGCTCGGGACGGTGCGAACCGAAAAGGATTGCCCCATCGTCAACGGAACCAAAACCTCGTCAATTTCGCCAACTGCCGCCAAGTTGAACGTTTGACTGGCTTGATACCCACGTGCGCCGGACGGGCTCTGGGATGAAAACGGGAGCGGCAAGTTCAGAATATCGACGGCAAGCAATCGACGTTGTTCAAGCGATTCGCCGACCAGCCGCGTCGATCGACGACGCTTCACGCGCCGCTGACCCGCCCTGACCGCCGCACGACCATCTGCCTGCCCTTCAACCAAACCCGATACACGCGTCCACAATCGATCAAGACCACGTTTCATCGCAATTGCCTTAAAGATAGATGAGCCTAAATTCGCGAGTAATTCGCCGAATTTTCCACCGTCAGCCGCGCTTCCCTGCTGCGGTAATCCACAGGCCGGAGACGTAAGATATCGCTCTGACCGTGAAATTGCACGCACTCATTAAATTTTCACGAAAATTTTTGAGTACCCACACTATATTTCGGCGTTGGGCGATTCCGTCATTTTAGATCCTGACGGCGTTGTGGCTGGATTCTCCGGCTAACATGACTAAAACGCGAAGCCGTCAGGAATTTGGGCATCTTTGATCACGATTGGTATGCCATCGCGAACCTGCAAGTCGTCGTCTTCGCCGTGGTGCTCAAGCTTGGCTGAATTTGTGATGCGGACGTTCTTTCCAATGCGACAATTCTTGTCCAGGATTGTGCCCTCGATCACGCTGCCGTCACCAATGCCCAGAGGGATTTGACCGGCCTTCAACTCGTTTGGCGACTCGTGGTAATCGGCACCCATGATGACGCAATTACGAATCGTGACATTGTCACCCACTACAGTTCGCAATCCGATCACGCTGTTCTCGATCACACAACCACGACCAATGCGACAACCATCGGCCAAGAGCGTGCCGTTGACAGTCGCGTCTTCGACAACCGTCGGCGGCAAAAATCGGGCGCGACTATACACCGGTGCCTTCGCATCGCTGAAGTTGAACGGCGGATTCTTGCGGGCCAAACTTAGATTCGCATCGTAGAAGGCGCGAATCGTCCCGATGTCTTCCCAATAGTCGTCGAACAAGTGCAATTGCACGAGCTTGGTCCGCATCGCGGCGGGAAACACCTCTTTGCCGAAGTCTTCGTAATCGGTATTTGTCAGCAGTTCGACCAACACATCGCGATTGAAGATATAAAGTCCCATGCTCGCCAAACAATCGCGTCCACCGGAGGGAATTCCGTGCCCATCGATCCACGCGGGTTCGGTGCGCACTTCAGCGAGTTCCGCTTCGGTCTGCGGTTTTTCAACAAACCCAATGACTCGCCCCGAGTCATCGACTTTCATGATGCCCAGTGCCGATGCGTCTTTCCGCTTGACGGGAATGCCCGCAATCGTGACGTCGGCACCCGACTCGTCATGCGTCTTCATCATGTCGGCGAAATTCATTCGGTACAGTTGATCGCCGGACAAGATCAATACCCGATCGACACCGTGTTCGAGAATGTAGCGCAAGTTCTTGCGAACCGCGTCGGCGGTGCCCTGATACCATTCGGACCCTTTGTCGACGGTTTGCTGGGCGGCCAACAACTCGACAAAGCCATTGTTGAAATGGTCAAAGCGATACGTTTGCCGCAAATGCTGGTGCAACGATACGGACAAAAACTGCGTCAACACATAGATGCGATTGACGCCGCTGTTGATGCAATTGCTGATCGGTATATCGATCAAGCGATATTTTGCCGCCAACGGTACGGCTGGTTTGGCGCGAATCTTGGTCAGTGGAAACAGCCGTGTTCCGCGGCCTCCCCCCAAAATCAAAGCAACTGTGTCTCGCATATCCATGGTGCGTCGAAAATTCCTTCGAGATGTCGATCAAAGCAGTTAGGCTGCGGAAACAAGTGTCTGACCCCAATTGTGCGAAGCACTCGCAGGTCCGGTTCCGGGCAATTGGGGTCAGACACCTTTTCCCGCGGCAAACGAATAGCAACAGGCTTGGCACATATTACCAGAGAATCCGACGACGTTGGCGGCCCAAACAACTGGGACAATTGTTCCACAAAAACGCGATCCTAAGCCGCCCGGCGAGTGAATTCGTCGGCGTCTAGCGACTCATCGTCGTTGTGCGCCGCTTCGACGGGGTCATGAAACGATTCCAAAGCCAGCAGCGACGTCTCGATCCGCGCACGATAGGCCTCGAGCTTTTCGCCTGCGCAGGGAAAAATGGGCTCGGCAAAGTATCCGTCAATGGTCGTCAGCGGCCAGGGCAATTGCATCCGGTCCCAGGCCCTATGGGCGATGGTGCGGCGACGTGGAATCGCGACCAGATTGATCACCGCCGCACCGGTCTGTTGACTAAGAAGAGCCACGCCTTTGTGGACGCGACCACGAGGACCGCGCGGGCCATCGACGGCCAACGCCGCAGGTTTGCCGCTGAGCACATGACCTACCAACGTGTGCAGTGCTTCCTTTCCGCCGCGGTCTTTTTTGCGACTCACGCGATTGGAACCGCGAACCGGAACGCAACCCGACAAACGCAACAACGGCACAATCAGTTCGCCATCTTTGCTTTTGGAAACCATCGCACCGGTCCCCGGCTCACGACCAATAATCAAACCCAACTGGTGAGCATGCAAGAACGAGTAAATGTAGTTCTGGCCGGCGGCACGAAGTTTTTGCCGCGGGTCGTCGTGATTCTCAACACGACAACTCCGCCTCAGCAACGTCACTGCCACGGCGATCAGTAAAGACGTCAATCGAACCAACATTCGGATACTCACTTTGCAAACAGAGCTCGCCGCCGGAACTTCCCGATCCAGGCCGGTGGCTAGCGATTTTCCTCAGCTTCGATTTCGGGTTAAAAAATTAAGCTGAAACGTAGCACTAGCTAAATTTCGCTCACAAATCAAAACCGACGCGTCACTAGCGGAATAGTCAATTTTCGTGTCCGCGTAAAGGCGATCTCAGTAAATTGCTCCGAGCACAACAAAGGTCCAAGCACACCGTGCGGACGGCCAGGGCCGGGAAAAATTCCAACCGAACCAGTGGATTGCAGCGTAAACGGCAATCGGGTTTTGGACGCACCACCATGCCCGAATCGTCGTAGATCCCGAGGTACAAGTTCGGGAAGTCGCCGCATTCAGCGTCGCTATTACTCAGGGCATCTTTGATCATAGCCATCCTTGCAAGCGAAGCTCCACTCCTTCACGTTTGGCAAGCGGTAGTCGTGGGCGGAGTCAAACTCAGATAGTGCTTCGGCATAGACTGACCCTAAATGCCAATCCGAAAGTGGCATGCCCAGGTTGTATCCCCAGTCAATCGAGCCATACAGTCCGTCCCCGAACGCCGCGTCACGAAACCGATTGTGTTTTTCCCATCGCAATTCGGTTTGCTGCAAGTAATACGACCCCGAAGGGAAAGATGCATCGTGGTCACTGCGACTCGAATCAATGGTGACCAAGCAGAAGGTCATGCCAAATTGGTTCGTGATCCGATGCGGCTTCTGTTTCGATTCTGATAAAGATGCGTCCGACTCGATCTTCCTCGAAAGGTCAGGCTCAGTGACGATCGGCGTCGTTGCTGGATCACTGCAACCGACGAAACCTGCGGTCAACGTGACAAAGACCAGGAAAACGTGCGTCCTATTCATTTCGCTCGACTCCGGTGATGCGTAGTTCGATGTCTGTGCCACTAATTTCTGCGTAATGGTATGCGACAAGAGGGCGAATGGAATCAATGCGGATGCCCATTGTGGATAGTAGACGGTTCATGGGATTCCTCTGGGCCGTTCTGATGCGTCCGAGGTGTCGTGAGTTCCAAGATACCCGTTCCACAGTCGACTTCCCGCCATGCTCTTAAATACCACAATGACTTGATCGCGCCATGCGTGTAAAATAATTCTAGCACGGTTCTTCGAAGTCTAAAACGGCCACAATCAAATCAATCATCTTATCGCGACACTCAAGCCGGTCCAGCAAAGTCCAGCGACCGACGAGCCAACCGTAAAGGCCGACGAGCCGGAGCGACAAGATGATTCACTCGATCGAATCGGTCGTGTGGTGGCGACCGTCGAGGGCACGCATCCGAGCTACCAGGTCGACGGAAACGAACCTTACGTTCGCGCCGTCGAAACGAGTTCGTAAGCTGCCAATGATCCTTCTTTCGATAATCAAAAGCAGCAAGCATGGACCCAGCCGGTAGGCTGGAAGACGGAACAATAAACAATGTATTTAAGACTGTTACCGATTTGGCTACTAGCGATTTGGTGCGGCATCGAATTTGAGTGTTTGGCTCGCGCGGAAAGTTATCAACCCGAGTGGGTCGCGATCAAACCGCAGCGGACAATCCAATTGGACGCTGATCCGCTCATTGAGGACACTCAAAATGGGGCTCGCTTGGTAAGAGCCATCGAGCAATTGACCCCCGGCGATCGATTGCGAATCGGCACGGGAACCTACAGCGTCGATCGATTGTGGGATCTGTCCATCAGCGGCACTTCCGCAGCACCGATATGGATTGTCGCCAATGATGACGCCGAGGTCGTAGTGACGCGGCCGAATGCAAATCAAAACATCATGAACGTTGGCGAAAACAGTTTGGTTAGCTACTTGTGCGTTCGCGGCATCGAATTCACCGGCGGCAGCCACGGGATCCGTTTAGGAAATTGCCAGGACGTGTGGATCGACCGCTGCCACATTCATCACACCGGTGACGTTGGCTTGAGCGGCAACACGGCCAACACTCAGCGACTGTACATCACCGCGAATGAAATTCACGATGGTGGCGGAACCGCAGAAGGGATGTACCTCGGTTCGAACAACGGAAACGTGATCATGAGCGAAAGTGTGATCGCGCGAAACCATGTTTTTAATTGTCGTGGCAGCCAAGGCGATGGCATCGAAGTCAAACAAGGTTCCTGGGGCAACCGGATTGCGGACAATGTGGTTCACGATTGCAATTATCCTTGCATCACCGTTTACGGGACCGGAGGTAAGCATCCCAATGTCATCGAGCGCAATGTGTGCTACCGAAGCGGCGACAGCGCGATGCAAGTTCAAGGCGAAGCGATCGTTCGTAATAATTTGCTGATCGGCGGCCATAATGCGGCTTTTACAAGCACCGACCACCAAGGGAGAACTCGCAACCTAAAAGTCATTCACAACACGATCATCAATATCGGCCACGCCTTCCGTGGTGGATCATGGAACGACCGCGAAGGCATGGTGCTGGCCAATAACGTGATCTACTCTCGCGACCAAAACGCATTGCTCTTTAGTAGCGGTCGCAGCGGAGTGAATATTGTCGGCAACGTGGTCTTGGGCGACGGCGACAACGCGAAAAGCAAGCAAGGTCGCGGACTCGAAGATTTCCAGGGTCTTACCTGGGAAGGTTGGCCCAGTCAATCGAAGCTGGACGACGCTAAACCGGTAGAGGACGCGAACTTTGGCCATGGCGACCCGAATTTTTCTTTACCGACCGACCTACTTGGCAACGCCCGCGAAGCACATCAAGTCATCAGCGGCGCGGTGGTTCGTTAGAGGCCGAACTATATGCTGGACGGTTATAAGCACTGGAAAATGGACTAATGGTCCGTCAAAACCTAATTCTTATGCCCATCAAACCACCAATTTGCCCAATAGTTTCTTAAGGACACAAAACTACCTCGCGATTTGAAAACCGCAAAATGTACGCCAGTGCAATGCGTTTGCGAATCGCGGAAACAAAGTTGCAGTTAGTTTGGATTGACATAGAATCACGGTCGCCGCGATCGTGCTCCGGTACGGAGCGTTTGCTGAGCCAAGTCTGGTCGTCTCAATCGTCCCCTACTCAGGTTCAAACTGTGTCAACACATTTTACCATCACGCTTGGTCTCGCCATCGCATTTAGTTTGTCATCGCTCAGCCAGGTGATTGCGCAGAGTGCAGATCAGCGGTTGCGGACGTTCTTTGAGCAACATCTCGAAGCGACTTTCACTTTGCGCCCGTTGGACGCGACGTTTCTTGGTGACCATCGCTTTGACCATTTGCTTGACGACATCTCGGTGACCGCTCGCGACGGCTGGTTAACTCAACAAAAAGAATCGCTGGCAGTATTGACGACCAACTTTCCGGTTGGCGAACTTTCGGCTGATGCCAAAGTTGACTACGAAATTCTTCGTGATGACTTGGTGCGAAACATTTGGCTGGCCGAACACACGAGACCATTCGAGGAAGACCCGCGAACTTATGGCGGCTATATCAACGACAGCGTTTATTCGTTGTTGACGCAATCGACGCTGCCAAAAGAAAAGAACATCGCGAATGCGATCGCGCGAATGAATCAGATTCCGCGGATCATTGCGACGGCGAAGACGACGATTGAAAATCCGCCGCGGACGGTGCTCGATACCGCCATTTTGCAGAACCGTGGCGCGATCGCGTTTTATGAGAAAGGCCTGTTCGATTTGGTTGGCGAGGCAAATCAAACCGCACCACTGAGACGAGCCGCCGCTGCCGTAGCCGAGGAATTGAGGCAATACCAGCTTTTCCTCGAGACCGACGTGCTGCCCAAAGCTCACGGACAATGGCGATTGGGCAAAGAAAAATTCTCCCGCAAAATGGAACTTGTCTTGGACGTTGGCCGCGATGCCGATGAGGTTCTGGCCGACGCGAGTGCCGAGTTTTCACGTGTGCAGCGCGACATGTACGTTGTCGCCAGGCAACTATGGAGCCGTTACTTTCCGGCGAAACCGCTGCCACCGGACGATGACGCCGGCAGGCGGGAAACGATTGGATTGGTGATCGCCGCAGTGAGCAAAGAGCACGGACCGCCCGAGGCTTTGATTCTGGATGCTCGCTCAACGGTGACGAACATTAAGGCATTTATCCGCGAGCGAGATATTCTGCGGTTGCCGGAACCGGATCGTTGCCAAGTGATCGAGATGCCCGAATTCCGCCGTGGTAATTCGCTGGCTTACCTTGACTCCGCGCTGCCGCTTGACCCCAGCGGATCGAGTTACTATGCGGTCAGCCCGCCACCGGCGATTTGGGGCGAGTCCGAGGTGCGAAGCTTCTTGGAAGAATACAACCGGCACATGCTGCAGATCTTGACGATCCACGAAGCGTACCCGGGTCATTACGTTCAACTCGAATACTCCAATCGAGTTCCATCATTGATTCGCCGAGTGCTGCAGTCCGGTGTTTTCATTGAAGGTTGGGCCGTCTACACCGAACAGATGATGTTGGACCAGGGTTATGGCAATGGTGAGCTGGCTCTGAGGTTGAACCAGTTAAAGTTTTATCTTCGCGCCGTGGCCAACACAATTCTTGACCACAAGATGCATTGCACCGAGATGTCGGATGAGCAAGCGCTGCGATTTCTTATCGACGAAGCATACCAGTCCGAGGGCGAGGCGAAGTTGAAGATTGTTCGCGCCAAGCAAAGCTCGGTGCAGTTGAGTACGTACTTTGCCGGACGCATGGCTCACTATCGGTTACGCCAAGAGATCCAGCGCGAGTTGGGTGAGAAATTTGAACTCGGGCGGTTCCACGAAGCGGTGCTGGATCACGGTTCGGTCCCTGTTAAATTCTTGCCCCAGCTAGTTCGCACAAGGCTTGCCGAGCCTCGATAGGCAAAGCTTCCCTTTGAAAACAAGGGGCCAGGGAGGTCTCTGTCAGCGTCAAAAAGCATTTCGTCGATTTGTCCGAACCAGAACGTCAACGGCTAATAAAGACGCTCCCCCGTTAAAACTTATCGCCTCTTCGAACCGCTTCGGGCTACCGATCAAGAATCGCTTGCACCTTGGCCACCACTTCCGGCTGCTTTGCCGCCAAATTCTGTGTCTCGTCAGGATCGCTTTCGTAGTCGTATAACTCGACCTCAATCGAATCCGCATTATCGCCACCTTGCCATTGCACCAGCCGATAACGCTCGGTAAGAATCGCTAGTCCGCGCTTTTCTTTTGGGTAAACGTGATAAGCATGATCGCGAACTCGCATCGCGGGATCTCGCAGCACGGGCACCAAACTGACACCATCAATTCGCTGCGGACCATTCGATGCGGGCAAGCCAGCCAACTCGGCAAGCGTCGGGAACAAATCGACGCTCGCGGCCAATTGCTCGGTGACGCTGTGGGCCTTAGTCACACCGGGTGCATGAATCAAAATCGGGATGCGATTGTTTGTCAGTCGCGATATTGAGTATCTTATGGGTCCTTATCCTCGATTCACGTTCCGCCTTTTGAAACCCGTTTATGACCTCAGCCAGCAGCCGTTACTCGATCACTCATCGCACGCAGTATCTTTACAGCGACCCGGTGGCGATTTGCCAAAACCAAGTGATGATGGTGCCGCGAGATTTGCCGCGAGTGAAGTGTCACGAATCCGAAATCGAGATTAGTCCCAGCCCCGGGTTATCGCATTCGCACGTTGACTATTACGGCAACTTGGTACAAACCTTTTCGATTGAATCGGCGCATCGCGAATTGTCGGTATTGGTGACTAGCGATGTGGAAGTCGCGGCGACGAGTTTTCCGCCGCCAGAGCTAACGGCGGCTTGGGAAGTGGTGCGGGACGATGTCGCATCGGGCCAAGATGACAACTGGTTCAGCGCAATCGAATTTCGATTTCCATCACAAATGATCGCCGTTGGAAAATCGTACGCCGACTACGCATCTGAATCATTCACGGCGGGTCGTCCGGTAATGGCCGCCGCACTTGATTTGACGAAACGAATTTTTCGCGATTTCAAGTATGACACTTCGGCCACTCATGTGGACACATCAGCGGAGAAAGCTTTTGGACTGCGTCGCGGCGTTTGCCAAGACTTCGCCCACGTGCAAATTGCCTGTTTGCGTTCAATCGGTTTGCCGGCACGATACGTCAGCGGATACCTGCGAACCATCTCACCGCCCGGCAAGCCGCGGTTGATCGGTGCCGACAGCTCGCACGCCTGGACCAGTCTCTACGCCGGTCACCTGCTCGGCTGGGTCGACTTCGATCCAACGAATGCGTGCCTGGTTGCGACCGATCACATTCCGATTTGTGTAGGTCGAGATTATCGCGATGTCGCTCCGATGCGCGGTGTGGTTTTGGGTGGTGGCAACACGGTGTTGAATGTCAGCGTTGATGTCGAGCCAATCGCGGTGCCGCCGATCAAAGCCGGCGAATGATTAAATGGCTCATCGGGCTCTTTGGCTCGTGGACAATTCTGTGGTTGGCCGGTCCCTGGCTGCTCAACTCAATTCTCGTGCGTGTCGAGAACCAATCGCTCAACGCAATTACGTTTCGGCAAGGCGACGTGATTCGTTGGCGAACCGAAGGTTGGGCGACCACGCACGTTGGACCAGCCGGTCTGGCCGGTTGGCAACCCAATAACTCTGCTGTTCGCGTGCTGGTTTGGGGTGATTCACAAGTCGAAGGCGTTTGCGTCAACGACAACGAAAAGCTTGGCCATCAAGTTGTCACCATCGCTGGACAACAGCTCAGTCGCCAGATCGATTGTGTTCCGTTTGGCCGTTCGGGAACCGACGCGGCGGATTGGGCCGATTGGATGCCGGCGGCCGATGCCAAGTTTCAACCCGAGATGCACTTTTGGTTGATTGCCGAGCTGGCTGATTTGTTGGGCATTGCCAATGAAACGGACCACCGGGCGAACGATCGTTGGCATCAAGCGTCACCGCCGATTGTGGCTGCGGCAAAACAATTCGGTGCCGAAGCCGCCTACCAGTCGCTGCGCAGTCTGCTGCTTGATCCATCGTCGGGCCAGCCGCGAAGGATTCGGTTGGGGATCGGGCCGGTTGCAAATCAAACGTCGCTATTGAGAGAGTTACATACCGTTGCACCGGAGCGAGCGACGATCGTTGCCAATCGAGTCGCCGAGATCAATCAGCAGATTGGCGGACGATTGACAATTGTCTACGCCTGCGGCGTGCCGCGGATCGATTCGCAATTACGGCGCGACCATCCCGATGACGATGCCTGGCAAAGCGTGCGTTTGGCGCTTAAGTCACATCAAGTCAACATTATCGATATGACCGATGACTTTCTCGCCTTGTGGAACGAGGAGAGCAAGTTGCCGCGAGGTTTTCACAACGGTATCCCAAGCTACGGCCATTTCAACGCCGATGGGAACCGCGTGATAGCAACAGCGATGATACGATTCTTGAAAGCTCGCCCGCAACCATGAGCTTCACCCAGCTTGAGTATCCGCTGCTGGTGCTGATGGTGGTTGGGCTGGTCGCATCCGCGCGGTCGTTGCTTGCTCGCAAGTGGATCGTTTTGACCGCGAGTTTGTATTTTTATGCGTACTGGGATTATCGCTTTCTGGCTTTGATTCTGGCGTCAACCGGCGTCGACTGGACGATTGGAATGGCGCTCGGAGCGATCGAGCGCCCGCAATTAAGGAGAACGCTTTTGGCCGTCAGTGTGCTCGTCAATCTCGGCACGCTGGGCTTCTTCAAATACTACAACTTCTTTATCGAGTCGGCGACGACGTGGTTTGAACGTTGGGGTTGGCATCCGGGGATGCTGGCGATTGTATTGCCGATTGGTATTTCGTTTTACACGTTTCAAACGATGAGCTATTCGATCGATGTTTATCGGCGAGTGCTGAAACCAAGTCGCAGTCTGCTAGATTTCGCAATCTACGTCATGTTCTTTCCCCAGCTTGTCGCTGGACCGATTGTTCGGGCCGCCGAGTTTCTGCCGCAGCTAGAATCTTCGCCTCAAGTGCAGCGGTGTGCTATTTACGATGGCTTGGTACAGATCCTGCGTGGCTTCCTCAAAAAAATACTGATTGCCGATCACTTGGCAATGATGGTTGATCCCGTTTTCGCCGCACCGCAATTGTTTGCTGGGCCGACCGTGGCGATTGCGTTGTTGGCTTATGCGGGCCAAATTTTCGGTGATTTTTCGGGTTACAGCGACATCGCGATTGGCTCAGCGCGTTTGCTCGGATTTGAGTTGCCCGAGAATTTTCGCCATCCTTATCTCGCCGGTTCGTTATCCGACTTTTGGCGGCGTTGGCATATCACGCTGTCCACGTGGCTGCGAGATTACGTTTACATCCCACTGGGTGGCAATCGGCTTGGCTCGGCGCGGACGTTCGTCAATCTGCTGCTGACGATGTTTCTCGGTGGATTGTGGCATGGTGCGGCGTGGAATTTTGTGGTCTGGGGCGCTTGGCATGGGCTGGGCTTGTCGCTCGAGCGCTGGTGGCGACGAGATCTACCGAGGGCCGCGAGTGGGGCGACGCATGGTTCAATAATCGGAACGACCGTCACGTTCGCATTCGTGTTGGTCGGTTGGTCGTTGTTTCGCACTTCGTCGCTGGAGCACTGCGTCGCGCTCTGGTCGTCGATGTTTGATTGGCAGCAGGGGATTCACTGGTATCCGCCCTATGCGATTTCCGCGCTATTGTTGTTAGTCGCCGAGCATGCGCTGTGGCGAAGCCGCTACCAACATTTCCTTGACTTGCGGCCTGAGCATCCACTGACACCGTGGTTAGTCGGCTTTGCCGTCGCCGCCTTGGCACTCTGGTCACCAAGCCAATCGCGCCCGTTTGTTTATTTTCAATTTTGATGTCGGAGTGAGGGGAATCCTGTCGCTCCAGCAAGGCGCTCGTTATGCAATGCTGCGCTCAATCCATAACGATCCGCCAAAAAACCAGCGGAAATTGGGAAGTTCAAAGGCAGGGAGCTGAATATCCGATCGCCACCGGTTTGTCACGAATCTGCCTCGTCGTGCGAAGGTCATCGAACACTTCGCCGGACCAAATCACGTCGAGAACTGCGGTCGAAACTTCGCCGCCGAAATCCTGGGGGGCGTCCAGATACAGCAGGATCAAACAGCCAGGACTATCAGCGATTGCCATGCCGAATCACGGTCCATTAAAACGCCGATGGCACACCAATCATTACGCCATCAAAAAGTGGATGGTACGAAACGAAGTTCCCTAAATAAACCAGCCATGCGCCGCAACGCAATCGCGTCGGACCAAGCGGAGCGAAAGACGACCAAGTAGAAACTGGCATCGCGTACTCCTTGAACGAGAGATAAGTCCTCTTCATGGTAACACCGCCGCACTCGATTTGGTCTCGGCAAGTTCATGAAATTTCTCCAACCATGACGCCGTGATGGCCTCTGCAATCGTTGGTTCTTTCGCGCCACGAAGCTCCTCAACCTCAGCGCCCCAGTAAAAGCTGATCCAACCATCGGTGATGTCCGCCGATCGATTGACGAAATCCGCCAACTCGCCTTCGCTGCACGCCAGCGGAAACATCTCCTCAATCACCAGCGGCTTACCCACTTCATACGCCTTCAATGCCTGCAGGGCTTTGTCGACTTCGCCGGCCTTGGGATAGAAATGCACCGCGACAAAATCCAATCGCTTGCCGACTATAGGCGAATGAAACAGCGGCTTGCCGCCACCGAAAACGAACACCCAGGGAATAACACCAACCGTTACGAGGTGATGCTGGTCCTGTTTGCGAATCGCATCGACCAGCTTATCGATCCAAGCCTCGGCGACTTGTTCACGCGTGCGTCCCATTAAATTTAGTGAGATGCGTTGGACAAAAAACTTCCCACCCAATTCGCCGCCTAACCAATCTGACGCTGGCTCGTTGCCTGGCATGATTGGCTCGTTCATCAAGTCGTAGCAAAAAATGGCGGGACTGTCTTTGCACGTCCGCGCGATCGCTTCCCAAAATACAGCTTGTGCTTTCCAACGATCTGCTTCACTCAGTTTGTCATACCAAGGCGGAATGTTTTGCTTGTGGTAGCACGCCAACCCGGTCAGATCGAGATACAAGCCGTTGACTTCGGCAAGTTGAACGAGCTTAGACAGTTGCGACAGCGAATCCTCGTTGGGCTTGTCCGGCGCATCTAGAAATTTCCCGAGTTGCAAATGAATCCGTACACAGTTAGCACCGAGCGCTTTGATCTCTTGAAAATCGGCAACCACCGTCGCCCATTCGTCAGTCCAGTACTCGTCCAGCAATCGGCCCGACCGATCGTGGTCGTAGTTAACACCCCAGACGACGAACCGCTCTGCGGACGGGCCGCAGACAAAATGAGTTCCATCGTCGCTGACACGAATCGGTTGAAGCTGTTGCGCTAACGAATCGGTCGTGAGCGACAATGCCACCATCGCCGCGACCAACGTGATGAAAAATTTGAGCGTTCGTGAAAAGAAGATGTTCATATTCATCACTTCGACCGGAGACAGTTCCCATCGCCACGACTCGACAATCCAATTTCGACTTTTGCACTTTCTAGTTTAGCCGCGAGCGGAGGATTAAGTGACGGACTGTATCGTAGCCGATGTCGCCAGACTTCGGAAAACGCAGGGATTCCGAACTCTGGCGAGTCCGGATACGCCAGTAATTGACCACTCGTTCCTGAACCGAATCGCTGCAGGTCGGCCCATTTTACCAGTTCCGCTTCGCGTTGTTGGCGATAGCGATGCGAGCCTTGGATCCGACCGGCTGAACCCCGGCATGGTTAGCGACGAAAATGTAACAATCTATGCCTTAATTTCAGTGATTTTTCCATCCATTCTCGCCATCTTCCACCGCGTTTTGTCACAATGCAATCTCATTCATATCCACCGTACACCTGGGCGTGAGGGACCAAACGTGGGCACAGCCGAACCGCCTGATTTCGTTACTGCCGCAGCCTACTTGGCAGCGGAGGAGTTGGCGCTAACCAAGAGCGAATACATCGACGGCTCGGTCCGCGCGATGACGGGTGCAACCAACAGACACCATTCGGTAATGATGAACTGTGTCCTGTATCTTGGAACGCAGCTCAAAGGTAAGCGATTTCGACCTTTTGGTTCCGATACCAAAGTCCACATCCGCCAGCGAAAGCCGACGCGGTTTTATTAGGTCCATCCGGGTTTATCGTGGATAGGCAGGATGTGCTGTTGGATTTTTTGAGGGATGGCTCCCGTGTCCAAAGTGACTGAAGGACGATCCTGTGCCGTACAATTGACGTGCCGGGTGAAGCGGACTGAAGCTCT
>JBGSVE010000167.1:0-3508 GCA_041753075.1 Pirellulaceae bacterium | reverse complement strand
GCAACTCTCAGCGTGAAATTGCCGAGACGCTTCATTGCACGACAAGAACGATTGAAAATCGACGAAACCGAATCATGGAGGACCTGGGGCTAGCGAAGCCAATTGACATTGTCAAGTTGCTAGTGCGACTGTCGGAGCACGGATTAATCGCGGCTGACTTTTGACGGCTTCGAAGTCCACGGCGAACCAGGCCCCATCGATGTCGTATTGGATTGGAAGGATTCTCGAAGCTGGCATCTTGGCGAAGGTGGGGTAGGTCCTGACAAGTCGGGGCGACGATATAACGACGAATGTCAGCCACATTTAGCATCGCGGCTTTTTCGCTTGGGAGACAACGGCGATGAATCAATCCGGCGCACCGTTTCGCTATTGCATCCTCGGTGCCGGGGCACTCGGCGGGCTTTACGGTGGCATGTTGGCAAACGCCGGGCGCGAGGTGCATTTTCTCTTGCAAAGTGACTTCGGCCACGCGCGAGAATTTGGTTGGCGAGTGGAAAGTGTTCGGGGTGATTTTCACTTGCCGCCCGAACGATTGAACTTGCATCATTCCGCCGCGTCATTGCCACCGTGCGATGTAACGATCGTGGGTCTTAAGACAACGCGAAACCACCTGTTGCAATCCCTTTTGCCTAACCCGACCGCGAGCGGCGGAGTCGTCTTGTGTCTACAAAATGGTTTGCATAGTGAAGCGGACTGTGTCGCCGTCATCGGTTCAGATCGGGTCCTGGGCGGCTGCTGTTTTTTGTGCAGCAACAAAGTTGGTCCCGCTCACATTCGCCATATCGACTATGGACGTATCGTGATGGGCGAGTTTACACCGGCCGATCAACCGGCCGCCGGGATCAGCGCGCGAGTGCAAGCAATCGCCGACGATTTACGAGCCGCGAATATTGACGCGTCTCCAACCGCTGACTTGTGGTTAGCCCGTTGGCGAAAACTGATGTGGAACATTCCGTTCAACGGATTGTCGGTCGCCTTGAATACTTCAACGCGTGAATTGATCGACACACCCGCGACCGAAGCACTATCCGCAGCGATCATGGCCGAGGTGTTTAATGCTGCGGCGGCATGTGGTCGCCAATTGCCAGAAGACGCGATCGAAGCGACGCTCGATCACACACGCCAGATGGTCCCCTATGACAGCAGCATGAGATTGGATTTCTTGGCCGGACGCCCGATGGAACTCGATGCGATTTTTGCGTCACCCATCGCTGCGGCGCGGGCGGCGGGAATGTCAATGTCACGAGTTGAAATGCTGCATCAACAGCTCACGTTCCTCGAACGTCATTCGCAATCGGCTAACGCTGGCTGAACAATTGGGACAATTGTTCTACAATCAGCGACTTGGACGCCTGAAGTGTAGAAGTCGATCTAAGCCAAAGCGAGCTCGCGTCCGCTGTGCTGTCTGGCATCGCAACGGCGCATCGATGGTTCTTCAATCGATTGATGGAGTGAAGTAACCAGACCGCCGAGAAAAAACAAATACATATTGATCATCGGCATGATCGTGACATCTTGAAACATGCCACCAACGAGATAGCCAGCGATCGCGCCAACAACGACGAGTCCCATGTGACGTTGGGGGATGCTGGTTGTGGCAAGTGATAGTCGCCAGCCGGCTTGAATCCAGTGACCGATCAAAGCCACGAACATCACCAGTCCGACCAGACCGCAATCAACCGCGATCGACAGCAGAACGTTGTGTTGGTTGTAGCCGCGAGCGATTTCCAGCGGCAAGCCATAGCTGCGATCGGAATAATAAGGTTTAGCGCTCGGGAAGTAGTGACCAAAACCATGTCCCTGGACCGGAGCATCTTTGACCATCTCCCAAGCTACCACGGCCAACAACGGACGAAGCTGGACCGACTTCTCGGCTTCGGCGGCGCTGAGGTTCTTGTCGCGCTTCATCCTCAACAACTGGTCCTTCAAACCCGATACCAGTAAGCCCGCAAGCAGTATCGATCCGGCCAGCGAGAGCGCTTTCATCCAGCGCGGTGTTACGTTCCAAAATACGATCGCAAGTGCTAACACGGCACCGATCCAAACACTTCGCGTCAACGTCGAGTACACGCCTGCCACGATCACCAGCATCGTCAATGCATAATACAATCGTCCCCGCTTGTCAGCCCGCAGCCAACGCACCGCCGCAGCGACCAGCGCGAGTGTCAATACAATTCCGTTGGCCGATGGATTGAGTAGCGGCCCACGACCGCGCCCCAAAAATTCCCATTGTGTCGGATCAGCAATGAATCGAGGATATACGAAAGCGTAAAAACCGCGTGACTCCAAGACCGCAGTCACGGACAAGTAGATGCCAATGCCAATGAACGCCGTTTCCAGTCGACAAAGATCGAGATCTCGCAGTTTGGCAAGACGCACGATGCCATACATCATCGCCGGCATTAACACATAGAAAATCCAAGTGCCAATCGGACTGGTTCCGTGCGGTGGTTCGCCGCGCAGTGCGCTCACCGCGACCCAGATCACATACGCGGCCACAATCCAGTCGGCCGTGACCAAGTTCGGAATGCGCACGGTCGAGCCGCGCAAACTAAAAAACGCAACCAGACAAAGAATCACGAATAGCACACGATCGATGCTGATTTGCATTGGCCCTTGGATCGCGAAGAACGCTGGTCCAAAGACGGTTCCAACGACCAGCACGATCGCGCCCAACAGCGGCAAACGAGCGCGCTCCAGCGCAGGCACAAACCACACTGAAATCGCGATCAAAAACAGCACCGCAAGAAACGTCATTCAAGAATCCGGGGGAGTCTGAGTCAACAAAACCGACCTCACGGGGAACTTACGTCACAATCGCGACCGCGTCAAAGAATCATTACCACCGCGCTAGTCGTTATGATTGGCGGGTCAAACAATCATTGCTTGAGGTGTAACCCGGCGTTCCCGGCGCTTGGTATGCTACCAGCGTGGAATCGTTTACTACTTCACCATGCCTGCTGAGCTGACCGCCATGTCCGTCTTTGTCCGTCTCGTTGTGATGATGTTTCTGCAGTACTTCACCTGGGGCGCTTGGTGGACGACGTTGGGAACTTATCTCAACGCAAACTTTTCCAGCGGGTTTGTTGGGTTGGCGTATGCGACCAGCGGATTGGCGGCCATCTTTTCTCCGTTCATCGTTGGCATGATTGCCGATCGCTACTTCCCAACGCAGTGGGTCCTGGCGGTGCTGCACGGTGTCTCGGCGTTGCTGTTACTTTGGACATCGACGATTCAACAGGAATCACTGCTGTGGTGGGCTCTGCTGGCGTACAACCTTGCGTTCATGCCAACCCTGGCGCTGACCAACAGCATCGCGTTCTCGAATTTGACCGACAGCGCGGGGCAATTTCCGCGCGTCCGCGTTGCCGGCACGATTGGCTGGATCGTTGCCGGGCTCAGCTATGTCGGCTACGCGATGGCAACGGGCGCGAGCGTCAAGAATGACATCGAGCCGACGGTGATTCCGATGTACGTGGCGATTGTTTCGCAAATTGTTTTGGCGGTG
>JBGSVE010000166.1:0-119776 GCA_041753075.1 Pirellulaceae bacterium | reverse complement strand
GGCCCAAGCTCGCGTGCAAGAAGCCCGCGCCGTTGCGCTCGAAAAAGAAGGGGTTGCCGAAGCCGCCGTGCTGGAACGTAAAGCCGTCGCCGAAGCCAAGGGTATCGAAGCCAAGGCCGCTGCGGTGCAGAAGCAAGGGATGGCCGAAGCCGCCGTGTCGTTGGAAAAATATCACAGCGAAGCGACCGGCATCACCGAGAAGGCCGAAGCAATGAAGCAACTCGACAGCGTCGGCAAGGACCACGAGGAGTTCAAGCTGCGGCTCGAGAAGGAACAGAACGTCGAGATCGCGGCGATCACGGCCCAACGCGGGATCGCGGAAAGCCAAGCCAGTGTCGTTGGCGAAGCGCTCAAATCCGCACGGATTGATATCGTCGGTGGCGATGGCCAGTTCTTTGAACAGATCACTTCGGCGGTCAAGGGCGGCAAGGCGATCGATCGCTTTGTCTACAACAGCCGCGTGGCCACCGACATCAAGGACACATTCTTTGATGGCAACGCCGACTACTTCCGCGACCAATTGCACAGCATGGCGAACCAGTTTTCGTTGAGCACCGACGAGATCAAAGACTTGTCGATCGCAGCGTTGATTGCCAAGCTGATGGGGTTGGCCAATACCGAAGATGTTCGTGGTCAATTGACGACGTTGTTGGGAATGGCCAGCACCGCCGGCATCACCGACCAGAAGGTCAAGAAGCTCGGCGTCGCCAAACCTGCTAGTGCGTAATCGAACATCGCCTGGTCTGGTGAGCGGGCGGGCGCTAGCCCCCGGTGCTTCCCGATCGAAACCGGCGGCTAGCGCCGATCCGCTCACTACTACAATGCGTTTCAAGCTCTAAGACTCATGGCAACCGATCAAGATCTCACCGGCGGAACCTACGAGATCCTTCGCAAGCGATTGCACGAAGGAGCCGATGAGCTGCGCAAACGCTCGTTAGCGCTCAATGCCGAACGAACCGACGTCTTTGGCAACATCGACACCAAACTTCTCGCCACCCAACGCGTCACCACCGACCATAATTGTGTTCCCCGCGATTTGGTCGCCATCGGCAATCGATTTTTGTTCGGCTACAACGTCCAATTCGGACTCAAGACCGAAACACATATCGGTGATGTGTTGTCGTTTTATCGGTTTGAGGATTTGCAATTCCATACCGAGCCGATCGACTCGGTGCTTGGCGACGAACGATTCGCAACCGACTTTGAGGCACTCTATCGCTTCTACAAGAACACCGCGTTCTCGCGGTTTTATCTCAGCGGCCCGTTTCTGTATTTTGTATTTCAAGTCGGCAAGTCGACCAACGACTACAAGGCATTCAAGTTCCGCGTTGCTGGCCAGCGACTTGAATACATTGACAATCGCAGCGAACACGAAGTCAAAACACCCACGCAGCACGAGTTCACTTGGAAACGCACCACTCGCGACCAACATCATTACGGCAAGCATCCTCATATCTCGATCGAAGATCGCGTTTTCGTCGAAACCGTCGGCGGCGATTTGACCATCAAGGTCGAAAACAGTACTGAATCCGGCGCGGGCATTTACGCCGAGCCCGTTGACCACGCCGACCAAACACTCGACGACGCCGAAATCCACTACGCCTCGCTCGGCAATCTCGTCCTACTAAAGATCAAGCCATACCAGGAAAATCGTTTCCGCTATTTGGTTTTCAATGCCAAGCTCAGCACGGCGATGCGGTTGGATGATATCGAGCATTCCTGTGTGATGTTGCCGGATGATCACGGCATCATCTTTTCCGGTGGATACTATTTGCAAACCGGCGAATTCAAACGGTTCGATCACGGTTTAGCGGATATGCAGTTCGAGAAGATGCTGCCCGCCTCCAATGGTGAAGATTTCTTATATCTGTTCGCCAATCATGTTAGTGGCACGTTTGTTCAACTGCGCTATAACCTGATACGCCAAACCGTTGACACGCCGATGGTCACCAGCGGCCAAGCGGTCTTTCCCGATGGGTCGATGGTCTGTTTCAAAGGCCAAGACGAACCACAGAAACATCACGCTGTCCAAGTTTGGCAAACGCCGTTTACCGGACCCGACTTTGTCCCAATCAGCAACTCGGATTCGTTGTTGTTCAAGATTGGCAACAAAGAATTGGTCCGCGGCATGGCCGAGTGCAGCGAAGTGTTGATGTTGATCGACAAGGACGACAACTACACCGGATTGTATGTCGATTTGGTCAAACGTTGCGGCGATATCCTGGACAGCTATTTCTGGATCGCCAATCCCGAAACGTTGCGATTGGACGAACCACTACGAGCGATTCGCGACGCCGCATCGGCTGCGGTCGAAGAGTTTGAGAAGGTCGTCCGACTTCGCCGCGATACGCAAACGCGAACGATCGAAGTCAAAGATTCGATTGAAACGCTCGGCAAGGAGATCGAACGTTCGCGGTTTGATTCGATCGACCATTTTGTCGCTGCGCTGTCGAAACTACGTGAACAACGCGGCCACGCAATTGGTTTGCGCGAGCTTCGTTACGTCGATGTTGAGTTGGTCACGACGCTGGAGCAGGCAACGGCCGAGCGTGCCGAGCGATTGAGCCGGCGCTGCGTCGAGTTTTTGATCACGCCCGGCGCACTCGATCCGTATCGTGGTCGCGTTGAAGAAGCGGCGCAGCGAGTTGCCATAGTCGAGCGTGTGGCGCAAGCGAAAGATTTGCAAAAGACGATTGACGAAGCCGGTGCACGACTTGAATTGTTAACCGAAACGGTCAGCAATCTCAAAATCGATGACGCCACCAAACGCACCGAGATCATCGACGCGATTAGCAATGTGTTCGCATCGCTGAACCGTGTTCGCAGCTCGCTGAAGGCACGCACGAACGAGTTGCTCGGCACCGAGGGCCGCGCCGAGTTCGCTTCGCAATTAAAGCTGCTGGAACAAACCGTCAGCGGCTATCTCGATGTCTGCGACACGCCCGACAAGTGCGACAGCTATTTGACGCGAGTCATGATCCAGCTCGAAGAACTCGAAGGTCGCTTTGCCGAGTTTGACGAGTTTATCACGCAGCTTGGTCAACGTCGCGAAGAAGTTTACAACGCCTTTGAGTCGCGCAAGGTCCAACTTGTCGAAGCGCGAAATCGTCGCGCCGAGACGTTGTCTGCATCGGCGTCGCGTATCTTGCAAGGCATTCACACCAAGGCATCGACGTTCAAGAACGTTGACGAGATCTTGGCCTACTTTGCCGCAGACTTGATGGTCGAAAAGGTCCGTGGCATCGTCGAGCAATTGCAGACGCTCGACGACGCCGTGCGGGTCGAAGAGATCCAAAGCCGCCTGAAGACAACACGCGAAGAAGTGATTCGCCAATTGAAGGATCGCCAAGACCTGTACGAAGGCTCCGGTGAAACGATTCGTTTGGGCAAGCATCGCTTTGCCGTCAATACCCAGCCGCTCGATCTGACCACGGTGATTCGTGACGGCCAATTGACGTTGCACCTTACCGGAACTCAGTATTTTGAGCCGCTGACCGATCCCGATTTGCTCGCCGCGCGTGATTTGTGGCAACAGGAACTCATCAGCGAGAACGCATTGGTATATCGCGGCGAGTACCTCGCGGTAGATTTGTTCGAGCAAGCGAGAATGGGGTCAGGCCCCGAAAATGCGAAGCACCCGCAGCCGGATTTAGCTTGGGTCCAGCAACAGATCGCCGGCCGATTTAGCGAAGGCTACGCCAAGGGTGTGCATGACCAGGATGCAGCGCTGATCTTGGGGGCGCTCATCAAGCTTGATGGCCAATTGGGATTGCTGCGTCATACGCCAAGCGTGCGAGCTGCGGCAACGTTGTGGTGGCTGCGATTGACGACGAAACCAACTCGCAGCAATCTCGTCGCTTGGATCGGTGGGTTTGCACATTTGGCCAAAGCGTTCCCCGGTGCGCGACCGGCGCGAGAATTTCGCGAACGCTTGGCGCAGCTCGCATCCGATGACGAGAGTGGATGGACGGACACGTTCCCCAACGTAACCGCCGACGCGATCGCGGACTACCTGTTTGACATGCTTGTCGGTTCACCGGCGACACCCGCGCTGAGTGCCGCGGCATTAGGATTGTTTGAATCATTCAGCGGTTCGATCGGCCAAGCGGATCGGAAGCATTGGGTCACCGATGTATTGAAAAGCAATGACGCGCGGCCATTGCGGGCGTTCGTCCTGGCGCGAAATTGGGCCGATGCGTTTATCGAATCCAAAGCCGTGGAATCGATTGATCCGGCGGTTGGCTATCGTAACGAATTGGCGTTACTCATCATGCAAGACGGCCTCGGCGAAGGTCACTTGTTGGACGGTGCGGCGGCGCTCAAGGTCGAAGGCTTGTCGGGCACGCACAACCGAATCGCCGCCGGTTCGATGGTCGTGCATTATCACGAATTGCTGACGCGGCTCAATCACTACCGAAGCGATGTCGTGCCGCGTTTCAATCGGCTAGGCGAAGCCAAACACCGCGTACTCGATTCGTCGCGGCGCGAAATGCGGCTGGAAGAATTCAAACCGAAGGTCTTGACCAGTTTTGTTCGCAACCGCTTGATTGACGAAGTTTACTTGCCCATGATTGGCGATAACCTCGCCAAGCAAATGGGAGCCGCCGGCGAAGGCAAACGCACCGACCGCATGGGCTTGTTGCTGTTAATCAGTCCTCCTGGCTACGGCAAAACAACGTTGATGGAATACGTGGCTAATCGCTTGGGCGTCGTGTTCATGAAAATCAACGGGCCCGCGATCGGGCATGGCGTCACATCGCTTGACCCCGCCGAGGCGCCCAACGCGGCGGCGCGCGAAGAGATCGAGCGATTGAATCTGGCGCTCGAGATGGGTGATAACTTAATGTTGTATCTCGATGACATCCAGCACACGAACCCCGAGTTGTTGCAAAAATTTATTTCGCTTTGCGATGCGACGCGCAAGATCGAAGGCGTTCGCGATGGCAAGACACGGACGTTTGATTTGCGCGGTCGTCGCGTCGCGGTCGTGATGGCGGGCAATCCGTACACCGAAAGCGGTGAGCGATTCCAGATCCCGGACATGCTTTCAAACCGGGCCGATGTTTACAACCTGGGCGAAATCATTGGCGGTGCGGCGGAAGCGTTTGAAGTCAGCTACCTGGAAAATTGCTTGACCAGCAATGAGCACCTGGCACCGCTTGCCAGTGGTAACCCCGACGACGCAAGGGCGATCGTTCGCGCGGCAGGGCGAGATTCGCTCGAAGGCATTGAACTCAAGGGCAACTATTCGGCTGACGCGTTGCGATCGATGTTCGAGGTGATGCGGAAGCTGATCCGTGTTCGCGATACGGTATTGAAAGTCAATCGCGAATACATTCGTTCGGCGGCGCAGGCTGATGCCTATCGCATCGAGCCACCGTTCAAGTTGCAAGGCAGCTACCGCAACATGAACCGCATGGCCGAGAAGGTTGTGCCGGTGATGAACGACGCTGAATTGCAAGCGTTGATATTCGGCACTTACGAGCAAGATGCCCAGACGCTGACGACGGACAACGAAGCCAACCTGTTGAAATTGCGCGAATTATTGGGCGTGATGACGGCGATGCAAAAGGAACGTTGGGACGCGATCAAGTATGCGTTTGTCGAGAACGTGCGAATGTCGGGCATCAGCACCGAAGATCAAACCGGCCAAGTGCTGCGTCAATTGGCGTCGATGCGAGACGGACTTGAATCGATACGCCAAGTGATTGCCAAGGCGATTGCGATGCAAGACGGTTCATCGGAATCACGCATGGACGCCCGGATGGATTCGCTGCGCCAAAGCATCGCCGGTGCGTCGCAGCGGATGGGCGAAGTGCTTGAAGCCACGGCTGAGCAATTGAAGTCGATCAGCCAACAACAAGCCGCTGCGCCACCGGATCAAAAGGTGCTTGTCCAGCACAAAGTGCCGCGCGTGATGATTGACTTGATCAAGGGCCAATTCCATTTAATGCAAGAATGGATGCGACCGGTTTTGGAGAATTCGGGGAACCAGGGACGCGAGCTAACGCAGCTCAAACTGCGTCTGGAGTCGTTACTGAAGACCTACGCCGAGATGCAAGCGGAGCTTGATTCTGCGGAATAAACTCCGCTTTGTGTTTGGGTTGAGGCGATTGTCGAACGGCTGTCCCCGCCGAATGTGCGTCCCCAAACGGTTGTGGACAACCGTTCTACAATTTTTGTCAACCGAAATCTTAACTGAGTCTACGCTCGTGTTGACTCCAGTCCGTTCATGGTTCCGGTGGTCGAGTAGAACTTGTCGGTCTCCAGGCCGACTTCTTGCAGCAGGTTGACATAGAGTTTTGGCAATGCGTAGTTGTTGTTGCGATCGAACGCCAAGTGTTGGCCGTGGCGGAACGATCCACCGGCCAACAGCACCGGCATGTTCTGGTTACTATGGTTCGATGCATTGCCAAGATTGCTGGTCAACAACACGCTGGTGTGGTCAAGCAAAGTGCCGCCGGGTTCACTAATCTCATTCAGTTCGCGCAAAAATTGTGCCCACGTGCAAATGATCTCTTGCTCGACGATCGCCAATTGATCAAGTTTCGATTCATCAAGACCGTGGTGACTGAGGCCATGGTAGCCCTGTTCCACGCCGGCTAGAGGCACCACGCCACCGCTGCCGCCCAGATGATAAGTAATGAATCGACTCGAATCGGTTTGTAACGCCAATCGGATCATGTCGTTCATCAACTTTTGTTGGCCGATAAAGTCAGCACCATTGCGGACGTCGACAGGCTTCGGCGCAGACACTTTTGGCTTCGGTAGCCGGGCCCATTTTTCGGACTCGGCCATGCGGCGTTCGAGATCACGGACACTCGTCATGTAGGAATCGAGTCGTTGGCGATCACCGGCACCCAATTGTCGGGCCAGCGATTTGGCGTCGTCGCCGACGAGGTCCATGATTGTCCGGCCATGCTGCACACGCTCGGCCTGGCGAATTTGGTCAGCGTGCGATTCATTAACGAACAATCGAGAAAACAGCCGCGAAGGCGAATCTTCCGCCGGGACCATCGCACCGCTGTCCGTATACGACGGGCTGCTGCTGCCATTGCTTGACAACACCAGCGACGGATAACGCGTGTTGTCGCCCAAATGCTTGGCCATCAACTGGTCAATCGAAACGGAATTCCGCGCGCGGCTGCTGCTACCGGCTGGGTTGGCGGTTAGCAGACTTGCCTCGGCGCGGTGACCTCCGTTGACGCCGGGCAGCGATGTTCCCGAAATGACGGTGAAGTGATCGCGCATGTCATCGACGGGTTGTAGATAGCGGCTCGGTTGGTATCCGCGACCGGCTTGAATTGGATTCAGATTGTCGCCGACCAAACCCAGCCCAAGGGTCATGGCAACGAATCGTTTCGGCGATTGCGTTTCGTTGCTGGCGGCAATCGCTGGTTGCATCGCCGCCAACCACGGCAGCGACAGCGTCACGCCGGTTCCGCGGAGCAGGGTGCGGCGGTCAAGTTGATGGAACAGATAGTTTGCCATGATCTTACTTCGTCAAAAATACGGGACTTTGAACAACTTGCTGGAGAATGGTACGAAAGCCAAAATCGGAGTCGGCTGATTTTTCGACGATGCGTTGAATTTCGTCGCGATCGGAAAATCGCGGTGGAGCCCCGGTCGCGTACGTGACCAGTTTTTCGGCAACGCAGGCGGCGATCGGTTGGGGATTGGCGACGATCAAGCGGCGAAATTCATCGACATCGTCGAACTCGCGTCCGTCGGAAAGTTGGTAGCTGGCGTCAATCTCGATTGGCTTTGCACGCTTGCCGCCTTCGCCGTAGCGATCGCGCCACTTGCCCGCGGGGTCATAGTTTTCCAGCGCGAAACCGGGTGGATCGATCTTGACGTGGCAGACCGCACACTCGTCATGGTCGCGGTGCTTGGCCAACATTTCCCGAATCGAAACTGCACCGCGAATATCGGGCTCGATCGCGGGAACGTTTTGTGGCGGTGGCGGAACATGTTCGCCCAGCAGTCGCTCGCCCACCCAAACACCTCGCAGCACCGGAGATGTGGTTGTGCCGTTGGCGGTAATCTTCAGAATCGCACCCTGCGTGATCACGCCGCCACGACGACTGGACGGATCAAGTTTGACCAGTCGCATTGCATCACCCTCGACACCGCCAATTCCGTAGTAGCGGGCCAAGCGGCTGTTCAAAAACGTATAGTCTGACCCAATCAATTCGGTGACGCTGCGGTTTTCGACCAGCATGTTGTCGAGAAACGCGACCGTCTCGTCGAGCATTGATTCTTGTACGATACGATCGAAATCGCGAAATTGCCTCGGGTCCGGTTCGGTGAAATCGATATCGCGAAGGTCAAGCCATTGGTCGGCAAAGAGTTTGACGAAATCTTGTCCGCGGGGCGAGGCGAGCAACCGCGACGTTTCAGCGGCGATCACTTTGCGGTCGGTCAGTTGTCGCGCCGCCGCCACTTGCAGCAGCGAATCGTCGGGCATGCTGTTGCACAACAGGTAGCTCAATCGCGAGGCGATCGAATAGTCGTCGAGCTGGCCGGCGGACTCTTGGAAATACAGAAACCTCGGAGACAACAACAACGATCGATATCCGTCGCGTAGCGCAAGTGCCAACGGCATGTCGTGGTCAAGCGAGCTGAAAACAGATCGCAGGTAGGGCTCGATTTCGGTTTCCGTGACGGGACGCCGAAACGCACGTGTGGCGAACGCGGTCATCAACTTGGTTGCTGCCGGTTTTGCGTCCGCCGCAATCACATCAAGCTTTGCCAACCCGTTTCGATTGACCTTCAAGTCGCCAAACAGAATCTGCTGGATCACATCGCGAGTCGGTCCGTGGTGAACACGCTGCAGTGTGATTTCGTGCATCGCCACGCCTGGCACATCTTGGTCTTCACCCTCGCCCGTGCCGACTTGGCCACCCGCGAACTTGGCTTGCCCAAGCGTCAAGTCGTTGGGACGGATCTCGATCATTTCTTCGGCGTCGAGCCAAGTTTCAAAGGTCCAGGTTTGCGGAATCTCGGTGGCCTCGAATTCACTGACTGGAACCAACAGCGGCGAACTGGAGATACAGCGACCGCGGGTCACCGTACACCACACGCCGTGGTCCGCCGGTGGCTTGAGCGCCGAGGCGGTGACGTTGAAGCGAAACCAGCCAGGTTCATCCGCAGTGGTCGCGGGAATTCGTCCGTAGAAAATCAGCCGGCCGGACCAAACGACGGCCAACCCGTCGCGTATCTCAGGCTCGCGGGTTCGCGAATTTTGGCGTTGGCGAGCGATGCGGCGCGGTGACAATTCGACGATCGATTCGTCGTCTTGCTGACTGACGCGGCGGAAAGCTTCGCCAAGCGCACGATCGACGGCGGCCAAATGTTGTTCAAGCTGGAAATGCGACATCGCTTGGCCATCGGCGACCGTGTTAAAGCCAACAGATCGCGGCTCGTCAGAAAAATCTCGGGCCAGTGGAATATCAATCCCAAGTAAATCCTGGAGGGTCCGTTCGAGCTGCAGGTTTGTCAGACGGCGACCTTGAACACGACCAAGTTCGGCGGCCAGCGCGGTCTCGTGGCTACCAATCCATGTGCTGGCGGTGGTCACAAACTGATTGACTTCGCGCGCGGACAATTCGGCGGCGTCCGGTGGCGGCATTTCGCCCGCCGCGACACGATCGATGCAGCGGACCCATGTCGCCAACGGGTCACGGTTTGAACTGGTGACGCTTGTATTGGCCGGTTCCACAAACTCGGTGAGGTCCAAGCCGGCTTCGGCATGGTCGCCCTGGTGACAATCGCAGCAGTTGGCTTGGAGGAACTTGGCGGCTCCGGCTGGCACATTAGCGAGATTGTCCGCCGCCGCGGCGCTGAGGCAAACGCAGCCCATCGCTAACATTGCCACGACTCGGTCAGACACTTTTTTCGGCAGCCAACGAATGAGTCTAAAATCACGACGCATCGGTTTTTGGGTTAAATTCGAGGTGGGAATTGCAGGCGGGAACCGACGGGTTGAATGTCCGCCAGTCTATGTCAGATTGTAACGCAAATTTCTAGTCACTGTTTGAAAAGAATCGATGCAGCTTTATTTAATCCGTCACGCCGAGAGCGAAAATAATGCCCGCCCTGGCTACCAACGCGTCGAAGACCCGGCGATCACGGCGATTGGGCGGCTGCAGGCTGAGTTTCTGGGCGGTTGGACCAAGACGCTGAAGATTGATGCGTTGATTACCAGCCCGTTTCTGCGGACGCTGCAGACGACGCGCGCAGTCGTCGACGCCACTAAATTGCCGGTCTCGATTTGGCACAACGTTTTTGAGCGCGGCGGCTGTTACCGCGGCTTTGGCGATGACGCCCGCGAGGGAGGACTGGGGTTGGGTCGAGCGGCGATCATTAATCATATTCCCGGAGCGCTTGTCGATGAGTCGATTCTTGACGGCGGGTGGTGGGGTGGACGCGCGCGGGAAGCTGAGGACGAAGCGAAGGCACGAGCCGCGACCGTAATCGAGCGGCTTGTCGCTACCTTCGGCAATAGTCAAAGGCACGTTGTTGCGATCATTCACGCCGACTTCAAGCGCTGCATGTTGACGCAGATGCTCGACGGTGTCGCGGATGCCAAAATGTTCGGACCGCTGCGAAACACCGGAATCAGCAAAGTGGACTTCGATGGCAAACGGTGGCAACTTGATTGGCTCAATTCCGTTTCGCACTTGCCCGCCCGCTTGATCACTGGCGTGGAATAAGTCCTTTTAAATAGTTTTCGATCCAGGCGCTCTCATCGTTTTCCAGCGGTGGATCGGGCGTCACCGAGTAATCCAAATCGTTGCCGTAGCGACCGTTTTCGTAGGCCTGGTTAATGAGCAATTGCAGCGGCAAAATAACATCCTTGTCCGTGGCGCGCAGCGGAATTTTGACGTTGGGAAGCGGCACGCGAAAGCTGGCTTGATAGACTTCCGCGTCTTCGGATTCTTCGGCGCGGACGACACAAATCCGGTAGGGAGTTTTCAATCGATCGGGATAAAGTTCGTCCTCGGCAGCCATCACCCACCGACCGGCGCGAAGCAAATCGATTTCGACCAAGTTGACCTCGGCGTCCAACAATTGATTTTGCTTGGCAATGTACTGTTTGCGACCCGCCGGTGTTGCCTTGTTCGCCAGACTGATAAACTCGATCGCCGTGACAACGCGTCGTTGTGATTTCACGTCCACAATTTGGATGTATCGCAGTGTCTGGGGCTCAGTGCGACGACGAATTCGCAGCGGTTGATCCTCGACCAATGTTTCCACCGCCGCACCGCCAGCAGACACCGCCGACGTGCCCGCTTGCTGGATAATTTGCACATCAGGCGAGATTCGCCGCAGCTTTCGCGACTGCTCGTACGGCTCGAACACCGACAAGTATTCTTCGACACGGGCTTGCAGATCGTCCGGTAATTGGCGCTGGATGTAATCGCGCGCGTAGGTGGTCAGAGATGTGTGAATATCCCCCCAGTAGGCTTCAAGCCACGGGTTCATACCTGGCAATGGATTTCTTACAAACTTCATGATCTTGACTATGACTGAAAATAATCCAGCGATCAATCACAACGCGGTGGATTTGGCGTCGTGCTGACTGCGCCCACCACTAGGGGACCGGCATTTTTCTCGATTGCCCGATCGGCAAGCCATCGATGGTTTTCTATAATCCGCCACTCGAATCCGCAGCTTTCAAGTTGCTGGCGGGAGGACCGGCTTGTCGCACTTTGGAATCGAATCACGCCCCGATTATATGCCCCCAGGCACGCTCAAAGGAAAACAAATGACAACGAGACTGGTCCCCCACACATTGGCTTTGATTGCGGTGGTTTTTCTCGGTTCGATTGCCCAAGCTCAATCGGCCAAAAAACCAAACGTGCTTGTCATTTGGGGCGATGACATCGGCACCTGGAACATCAGCCATAATAACCGCGGCATGATGGGTTTCCAAACTCCCAATATCGACCGCGTCGCCAAAGAAGGGCTCGCCTTTACCGATTACTACGCCCAACAGAGTTGCACCGCCGGGCGTGCGGCATTCATTGGCGGCAGCGTGCCGGTCCGCAGCGGCATGACCAAGGTTGGGTTGCCCGGTGCGAAAGAAGGTTGGCAGAAGACCGACATTACCATGGCCACGGTGATGAAGAGCATCGGCTACACGACCGGCCAATTCGGCAAGAACCACCAAGGCGATCGCGACGAACACTTGCCCACGATGCATGGATTTGATGAGTTTCTTGGCAATCTCTATCACCTGAACGCCGAAGAAGAACCAGAGAACGAAGACTACCCAACCGATATGGTGATGCCCAGCGGAAAGAAGTTCATCGAGGTTTTCGGTCCCCGCGGAGTGCTCAAATGCAAAGCCGATGGCAATGGCGGCCAGACGATCGAAGACACCGGCCCACTGACCAAAAAGCGAATGGAAACCATTGATGGAGAAACTGTCACCGCCGCCAAGGACTTCATTACTCGCCAACACAAAGCGGGCAAACCGTTTTTCTGTTGGTGGAACGGCACTCGCATGCACTTCCGCACGCACGTCAAGTCCGAACACCGTAACAAAGGTAATGACGAGTATACCGATGGCATGATCGAACATGATATGCAGGTGGGTCAATTGCTCGATTTGCTCGATGAACTTGGTATCGCCGACAATACGATCGTCCAGTATTCCACCGACAATGGCCCCCACTACAACACTTGGCCCGATGCCGGCACAACGCCGTTTCGCAGCGAGAAAAATTCAAACTGGGAAGGTGCCTATCGTGTGCCCGCCTTCATCCGCTGGCCCGGCAAGTTTCCCGCCGGCGTGACGCTCAATGGGCTCGTCGCTCACGAAGATTGGTTGCCAACGTTCGCGGCCGCTGGTGGTAGCTTAGACATTAAAGAAAAGCTCAAAGCCGGCGCGACGCTCAACGGTCGCAACTATAAGAATCACATCGACGGCTACAACCAACTCGACTACCTGATGGGCAAATCGAAGCTGTCGCCGCGCAATGAGTTTATTTACGTCAACGACGATGGCGAAATTGTGGCAATGCGCTACGACGATTGGAAAGCGGTCTTCCTCGAGAACCGGGGTATGGCGTTTGAAGTTTGGCGCGAACCGTTCACTGAACTTCGCGTGCCGCTATTGTTCAATTTGCGCCGCGACCCGTTCGAGAAGGCCCAGCACAACGCGAATACTTACAACGATTGGTTCCTGGAACGCGTGTTCGTGCTCGCTCCGATGCAGCAGCTGGCCGCAAAATTCTTGATGACCATGAAGGATTTTCCGCCGAGCCAAACACCCGGATCGTTTAATCTCGAGAAGGTGCAGAAGCAGATCGAGTCATCGATGGGCGGCAAGTAGATCGACAGCGCCGGGTTTGTTTAAAAAACGACTTGCTGTTCGGAGTCGTTTGGTTTGTGAGCGGATCGGTGCTAGCCGCCGGTTTAAACCTCGCGTTGATCGCCCAGCAGCGCCGCTACCGCGTAGCCAACATCCGGTTTTCGCATCAGCGATTCGCCAACCAGAATCGCTTTGACGCCGCCGCGAGCAAGCGTCATTACGTCTGAATAATTCGCGATTCCGCTTTCGCCGACCACCAATCGGTCCAGCGGAATTTGCTGGCGAAGTTTAAGCGTGTGTTGCAGGTCGACCTTGAAGGTTCGCAGGTCACGATTGTTGACGCCAACCAACCGCGTGGTTGTGGCTAATACGGCCTCAAGGTTCTCAACATCGTACAACTCGATCAATGTTTGCAATCCGATCTCTGTTGCGACATCATGCAAACGACGTAGCTCATCCGCTGACAAACATTCGGCGATCAACAGGGCGCAATCCGCTCCGGCGGCGCGAGCCTGCAACAATTGATAATCATCAATGATGAAATCTTTGCGCAGCAGCGGCAAGTCGACGGCGGCGCGAATCAATCGCAAATACTCAAGGCTGCCTTGAAAGAATGTCTCGTCCGTCAGCACACTAATACACGCGGCGCCGGACGCCTCATAGGCCTTTGCGATTTGCACCGGATCGAAGTCCGCGCGAATCAGCCCCGCCGATGGACTGGCGCGTTTGACTTCGGCTATCAACCGCACATGTTCGGTACGCGAAAGTGCCGCATGAAAATCTTTTGTCGGCGGCAAATCGCGAATCTGACTGCGTAGCTCTTCGCCGGCAACTCGCGACTTATCCCGGGCAATCGTTTGCCGCGTCTTTGCGACGATATCGTCAAGAATGGTCGCCACGGTTTAATGCTTGAAGTGTCGGCGACCGGTAACAATCATCGGTATATCGTGCCGGTTGCAGGCTTCGATCACCTCGTCATCGCGGCGCGAACCGCCGGGCTGGATGATCGCCACAATGCCCGATTCCGCCGCCGCATCGATCGAGTCGGCAAACGGAAAAAACGCATCGGAGGCAAGCACCGAGCCGCGCGATCGATCGCCCGCTTTATCAATCGCAATCTCGACGCTGTCAACGCGACTCATCTGTCCCGCACCCACGCCAACGAGCGACGTATCTTTGGCCAACACGATGGCGTTGCTCTTGACGTGTCGGACCATTTCCCAGGCGAAGGAAACATCATCCCACAATGCGTCGGCAACCTCGGTATCGGTCACCGTTTTCCATTGCAGCGGAGCCGAAGCCATGCGGTCGGCATCTTGCACAAGCACACCACCGCTGATGAATCGCCGCTGCAAAGCTGGAGCCGGATCATCAAGCCGTCCGACCTGCATCAACCGAACGTTGTCTTTCCATTTCGGTTTTGACGTCAACAAACCGACCGCTGCGGCTTCGTAATCCGGTGCCACAATCGCTTCGATAAATAATCCCGGCTCGCAAAGCATTTCGGCAGTCTGCAAATCAAGCGTGCGATTGAATCCGAGTACCGAACCGAACGCGCTGAGCGGATCACCGGCGAGCGCCTTGCGGCAAGCCCGCGCCAATTTCTCAGCCGTCGCTGCGCCGCACGGGTTGTTATGTTTCATCACCGAACATGCCGGCAACGTAAAGCCGCGCACGATTTCCAACGCCGCGTCGAGGTCAAGCAAGTTGTTGTAAGACAATTCCTTGCCACCAACTTGGCGTGCGTTAACAATGTTCGCCGAGCGAACACGTGGGTCGCTGTAGAGCGCCGCGCGTTGATGCGGATTCTCGCCATAGCGAAGTTGCATCTTGCGCCGCAACGAAAAGTGCATTGTCGCCGGAAAATCTCGCGACACTGCGTCACCGCCCAAGTAATCGGCGATGCCGCGATCATAGGCCGCCGTGTGTTCGAACGCCTCATAGGCAAGTTGTTGGCGCAGTGCCAAACTCGTGCCGCCGAAATCTTCGATCATCGCCAGGATGTCGCTATACTGTTCGGAGCTCGTGGCCACGGCAACATCGCCTTGGTTCTTCGCCGCGGCGCGAACCAGACTAGGCCCGCCAATATCAATTTGCTCGATCACTTCATCGCGCGTCGAACCAACTTTCTCCGCCGTCGCGCTAAACGGATAAAGATTGACGACGACAAGATCAATCGGCTTCATGTCGTGTTCGAGCATCGATTCGACATGATTCTTGTCGTCACGAATCGCCAAAATACCCCCAAAAATTTTCGGGTGCAAAGTCTTCAGCCGACCATCCATCATTTCCGGGAAGCCGGTGTAACTTGAAATATCGCGAACTTCGATACCGGATTGTTCGAGGTGACGCCGCGTCCCCCCGGTGCTAAAAAGCCGGACGCCGGCGCGCTGCAAACCCAGCGCTAAATCGGTGATGCCAAGCTTGTCGCTGACGCTGAGAATGGCATTCTTGATCGGTACAACGTCGCGCACGGTAGCTGGATCGCAGGTGGAATGGAAAAGATCGACTAAAATTTGCGAGCAGTGTTTTAGTCGAGTCGCCACCAAATCACAACATCACGACGAAGCCCCGCGGGCAATCATTTGCGTCGTGACATTGTGCAAAATTCGTCAATTCCAGTCCGGGCAATACGACGATCGGTTCGGATCCCCGCTTGCGGCGAACCCACTGTTTGATTTCGAACCCAGTTTTCCAAGCCGCGTGCTGTGCACGGCTCCAGGCGGAATTGGGGACCACGCGCAACCGGATCAAACGTTTTGGTTGTGCCAATAGCGTCGACTTATAGCGTTCGTCGCCGCGCAAGAAATCAATCCCCGGCAGCGAGTTGGCATGGGCGTATTTCATCGTTTCAATATTCATCATGCGGCCCGGCCCCAAGTCGCCGTGGGCGCGATCAACGCCGGTGCTGTACAACGAAATCGCTCCATCACCACCAATCAAATGCAATTCGCCAGCGATCATCTTGCCATCAATCGCTAACGACGCCATGCGTAATTTCCCCGCGCGCCAAAACGCCCCGGCGGCTGCATGGATGAATTCACGGAACCGAGGATTGGCATACGTTCCGGGCTCACCCGCGTCGTTCCAACGTTGTTGATGCAGTTCAATCATCGCGTCTAGGTCCGTCCGCACGCTGGCTTCGTCGGTGGCCAGTCGCCGTTGTAATCCCGGTGTTTGGTCGATGCGTTCGTCGGTCTGACGAGTTTGGCGACGATGCTTGTTCTTGAGGCTCGCTAGATATTGGTCCCAGGTGCCGGTTGTCGGCTTGAACCAAGTGTGCATCCGCGATTGGGCATGGGTCGCTGCACCGGAGCCTGCCAAGCCGCGCGAGAACGCAATCATCGCGAGATCTCCCGCGACGATGCCGTCGAGATCAAGTAGGCTCCAACCCCATTCACGATGCGCCGCCATGACCGACAACCAAGCACCCAATTCTTCGCCTAAGCAATCCGCATCCTCATCGCGGCACAGAATCGACAAGCCATCACTGCACGCTTCGCCGTCGCCAACAAACCGCAACACACCACGCGCGTTTGCGGATCGATACAACGGCAGTAATCCGCGAATGGTGCCCGCCGAATCTCGCGCAACAACACAGTACGGTTGAAAACAATCGCCAAAATGATCCCACCAACTTGCCAACCAGTGCGTCTGGCGAAACGGCGCAGCACCGGCGAGCGAATTCCAAACGGCGGCGTCTTGCCAAAGCAGACGGTAGTCGGCAGCAATCTCGAATCGAAACATGGGTCATTTTTCCAGAATAGAGGCATGCGGCGTCGTTGAAGCCTACGTCATGCCGCAGGCTTAGGCGCGGCAGATATTTTCATACCAACGTAGCTGGAGTCGCCAGACTTCAGATTCTGCAATCCGAAGTCTGGCGACTCCGGCTACTGGTAGAGCCGCGGCCACCGGAAAGTCGTTGCAATTCATTTAACCGGTGTGACTCGACACGCTTGCGCCGGTCGCACCCTTGGGCTAAACTTCGACTATGCTTGTGGCAATCACCCGCCCACCTCAAGCCTCCGCCAAAATCATGAAATCAATACTGCTAATCAGCTTGATTTGCCTCGACGTATCAAGTTATTCGCCCGCCAAAGCGGACGGCCCGACCGCCACCGCAACCGGTTGGACTTCGTTTCGCGGGCCGCTTGGCCATGGGCACGTCGCGGGATCATTGCCCGATTCGTGGAGTGACAAGGACTATGCCTGGCGCGTTTCGCTGGGGCACCGCGACGTTGGTTCGATGGCGATTGACGGTGGTAACGTGTTTCTGTTGGCGTTTGATCCCACGAAAACGGCCCTAACGCTGCACGCAATCGGGATCGACACCGGTGCGACGGTTTGGAAAAAGTCGTATCCCATCGGCCAATATCATCTTCACGCGCGGAACTCCTATGCGGCCAGCACACCGACGATCGCGGGGAATCACATCTACTTTTGCTACGCCGACGACATTCATACCTGGCTGCGCTGCATCGACATGACCGGCAACGAAGTCTGGGCACGCGACTTCGGCCCATGGCAAAGCGATCACGGATTTGGAACGTCACCGGCGGTAATTGACTCGCTCGTCGTGCTCTACGACTCGCAGCAAGCCGAAGAATTGCCCGCCGGAAAAGAACCCAGCCACGAACGGATGATCGCCGTCGATGCCGAAACCGGCGACACTCGTTGGATCACGCCGCTGCAGGCAACACGTACCTGCTACGGTGTGCCCGCGAAGTTTGAAAGTCCCAGCAGTGAGACTCAAATCATCGCCGCCGGAACTGGCAACGGCGTCTTTGGCATCGACGCGGCCTCAGGAAAAAAACTCTGGGAAATGCCGGTTTTTGACAAACGATCCGTCGGTTCGCCAATCGTGGTCGGTGACGTGGCGATCGCAACCTGCGGCAGCGGTGGCGGCGGCAATGTTCTTGTCGGTATCAAAATTCCTGTTTCACCAGACGCTGCACCGGAGTTATTGTATCGACTTGATCGCGCCGCACCGTATGTACCAACGTCCGCTGTCGATGGCGATTGTTTAATGTTGGTCGCCGACAACGGAATCGCATCGCGGATACGAATCGCCGACGGTGAAGTGGTTTGGAGCGAGCGAATCGGCGGCAATTACGGAGCGTCCCCGATCATTGTCGGCAACAAGATGCTGGTCATTTCGCTTGACGGCAAGGCGATCGTGTTGCAATGTGGCGACAAGTTCGGCAAGCTTGGGGAAGTCAATCTAGGCGGTCCCGTCAGTGCATCACCAGCCTATGCGGACGGCAAATTACTTCTGCGCGTTGAAGACGAGTTACGCTGCTTGACCATCGGCGAAAATCTATAAAGGCAAACCCTTGTAGAACCCATTGTCCCAATGGTTTGGGCTCCTCTGCTAGCGCGGCATCCCAAACGATTGGGGACGTTCGTTCTTCTATGTTGTTACGCCTCTTCTTGCCGAAGCGAAACGAGCACCGAATAGTCTTCCAGCGTCGATGTGTCACCGCTGGACTCTTTTCCAGCGGCAATGTCGCGGAGCAACCGGCGCATGATCTTGCCGCTGCGTGTCTTCGGCACCGCTGCGGTGAATCGAATATCGTCAGGTTGGGCCAGCGCACCAATCGCCTTGCGAACGTGTTGACGTAATTCTTGGCGCAACTCCTCCGTCGCTTCGCAACCCGAGATGGTGACAAACGCCGCGATCGCTTGACCCTTGAGCTCATCCGGCCGGCCGACCACTGCGGCTTCGCAAACCGCCGGATGACTGACCAGCGCGCTCTCGACTTCGATCGTACTCAGGCGATGACCGGACACGTTGATGACATCATCGATGCGGCCCATGATCCAGTAATACCCGTCACTGTCACGACGCGCGTTGTCGCCCGTTAAATACTTGCCGGGAACCAGCTTCCAATACTGTTCGGCGTATCGTTCTTCGTCGCCCCAAATGCCGCGCAGCATTCCCGGCCAAGGCTGGGCGATGCACAACATGCCGCCGTGATCGCCCTCGATCTGCATGCCTTCTTCATCGACAACGACGGGAACCACGCCGGGCAACGGACGGGTACACGATCCCGGCTTGGTCGCGGTGATACCCGGCAGCGGACTCATCATGATGCCGCCGGTTTCGGTTTGCCACCAAGTGTCGACGATCGGACAGCGCGCGCCGCCGATCTTTTCGTGATACCACATCCACGCCTCGGGATTGATGCCTTCGCCGACGCTGCCCAACAAACGTAAACTCGTCAAGTCATGCTTCGCGACATGGTCGTCGCCCCATTTGATGAACGTGCGAACGGCGGTCGGAGCGGTGTAAAGAATCGTCACGCGATACTTTTCGATCAACTGCCAAAACCGATCTTCCGCAGGTTGATTCGGTGCGCCTTCGTACATCAAACACGTCGCGCCCGAGGACAACGGCCCGTAGACAAAGTAGCTGTGGCCGGTGATCCAACCGCAATCGGCCGTACACCAATAAACGTCATCGCTGCGATGATCAAAGACCCACTGGAACGTTCGCTTGGCCCACAAGTTGTAACCGGCGGTGGCGTGAAAGATGCCTTTTGGTTTGCCAGTGCTGCCGGACGTATAAAGAATGAACAGCGGCGTGTCGCTGTCAAGTTCCTCGGCGGCCAACGTATCGCTTTGCGGATCAACGACATCGTGCCACCACACATCGCGGCCCGCAGTCATCGGCGTGTCGTCCGAACCGATCCGTGATAAGACGAGGCAATGCTGGACCGTTGGCGATTTTGCCAAGGCTTCATCAACCGTGGATTTCAGCATCAGCACCTTGCCGCGGCGGTACAGCCCATCGGCGGTGATAATCAGTTTGGCGGAGGCATCGTTGTTGCGATCCGCGATCGACTCGGCGCTGAAGCCCGCAAAGATCACGCTATGAATCGCTCCGATTCGCGCACATGCCAACATCGCGATCGGCAACTCCGGCGTCATCGGCATATAGAGACTGATAACATCGCCGCGTCGGATGCCCAACGACCGCAGCGCCGCGGCACACCTGCAAACTTCGCCGAGCAGCTCGCTGTAAGTCAACGACCGAGTGTCCCCCGGCTCGCCTTCCCACAGGATCGCGATCTTGTTTCCCAGTCCGGCCTCGACGTTTGCGTCCAGGCAATTGTAGCTGGCGTTGGTCTTGCCACCGACAAACCACTTGGCGTTGGGCGATTGCCAATCACAAACTTGGTCAAACGGAGCGAACCAGTGCAGATGCTCCATTGCTTCTCGCTGCCAAAACGCATCGCGATGGTCGCGAGCCTCGGCGTACATTGCTTCGTATTGGGCCAGCGTCGAGATCACGGCCTTGATGGTGAAATCCGGTGGCGGTGGGAACGAGCGGTTTTCGACGAGGACGTGATCGATTTGCCCAGAACTGGCTTGAAACATGACGAGTGATACCTGGCGAACAAGGATATAGGGAGCCGAACAGGGAGCCAGTGTAACTTGCCGACACCGCCGGTTACACTGACGTTCAAATTGTAAACCAATTGTCCCAATCGTTCAGTCGAAGCCCGAACGGCTGAGGACAGCCGTTCTACTCTCGTCTCCGTAACTGATATCAATGCCATTACAGCAACCGAGTTTGCTCGACCGCTCCGCCGCCGCTGCCGTTCATTTGACCGGGTGTCAATTGTGCGAACATCGCTGCGGCGTCAATCGGCTCGTCGGCCAGCGAGGTCCATGTCACGCTGACGCCACCGCGCGAGTCTTTCGCCACCGCGTCGAGTATGGCGAAGAGACCGAATTGATTCCGTCGCATTTGTTCTACTTGTCCGGTTGCGACTTGCGCTGCAAATTCTGCATCGCCGAAGTCAACGCGTTCAACCCGCGGCTGGGCACCGAGCTGACGCCGGAATTTTTGACTCGCTCGTTGCATCAGGAAGCCGATAAGCGGGCGACGAATTTGCAATGGGTTGGCGGCGAACCGAACATTCACTTGCCCGCAATTTTGAAAGCGATGGCCGCCGTCGATTCATTGCCGCCGATCACCTGGAAATCCGACTTTTACGCGACGCCCCAGACGCTTCGGCTGCTCGACGGCGTCGTCGATACCTACGTCGCCGACTTCAAATTCGGCAACGATGCGTGTGCCAAGCACATTGCCAGTGTGCCAAACTATGTCGGAATCGTGACGCGGAATTTGCTTGCCGCAGCCGAAATGGGTAACCTGATTGTGCGTCACCTTATCTTGCCCGGCCACCACGATTGCTGTTTTGTCCCAATCGTTCGTTGGGTTGCCGACAATATGCCAAGCGTTAAATTCAGTTTGCGAGATGGCTACCTGCCACGCTGGCAAGCCAAGCATGACGATCGATTGTCGCGTCCGATCTCGATTAGCGAAGCCAGCGCGGCGCGGGCGTTGGCGATTCAATTTAATCTTAACCTCATTCGATAACTTTACTTCACTGCGACGAATCCCTTGGCCGCCGACGACGAAACCGCAATCACCGACATTGAACTTATGCCCGACGGACGCATTTTCGTCTTCGGCACGTCACGCGAAGTGCTCGAAGTCTTGCGAGAACTCGAGCGCTCCGGCGACTCGCTGATCCAATCGCGACTTGTGCAATTGAACCACAACCAATCGACCGCTGCCCCTTCTGTGAGCGTTGACAATCCGTGACTGAACCTTTGCCCAAGACCGCCGCGCTGACGAAGCCCGCCAATGGCGAGGTGGCCGCCAAAGCGACTCGCCAATGGCAGGCGCAGCAAGAACTCGACGTGCTGATTCGCGCCCGCTACCCAATTATCTACGTCACCACGTGGGAAGAAGAACGATTGGAAAGCTGTCTGCGGAAGATTGCCACAACTCGCAAAAAGCAACTTTCCGTTTGGACGATCACCCAAGGAATCGTTCGATCCGGTGGCGAACTCAAGCCCGCGAAAACCTCCGGCGGCAACACGTCGGATCCGCTGGCCGCGCTGGACGCCGTGCTGCAACACGTCGATCCGGCGATCTATCTGTTCAAAGACTTTCATCGCTTTACCGAAGACGTGCGGTGCAACTTGTCGGTGATTCGCAAGCTTCGCGATGTCTCGATCCAACTTCGCGATTCCTACAAGACAATCGTGATCTCGTCGCCATTGCTAAACATTGCACCGGAGCTGACCAAAGACGTCACGCTGCTGGACTTCGGCTTGCCCGATACCAAAGACTTTTCGCGCTTGCTCGACCGCATCGTCGATGATGTCAAAGACAATCCAAAGGTCGTCATTGATCTGAATCCGCAAGCGCGCGAAAGCTTACTGCGCGCCGCCCGCGGCTTGACGTTGAAAGAAGCCGAGAACGTGTTCGCCAAGACGCTGGTGACCGACGGGCGATTGTCGGCGGAAGATATCAGCATCGTGTTCAGCGAAAAGAAACAGATCATTCGCAAAGACGGTCTGTTGGAATACTGCGATACCGAAGACCATTTTAACGACGTCGCGGGTCTTGATAACCTGAAGTCGTGGTTGAAAAAACGTTCCGTCGCGTTTACCGAAAAAGCCCAAGCGTTCGGATTGCCCGCGCCGCGCGGCGTGTTGTTGTTGGGCGTCCAGGGATGCGGAAAAAGCCTCTGCGCCAAAGCCGCCGCCCAGCTTTGGGAATTGCCGCTGTTGCGTTTCGATCTGGGGCGAATGTTCAGCAGCTTGGTCGGTTCGAGCGAACAGAATCTGCGCCGCGCGATTCAGGTTGCCGAAAGCATCGCACCGGCTGTGTTGTGGATCGACGAAATCGACAAGGCGCTCGCCGGTGCAACGGGCTCGTCCGGCAGCGATGGCGGCACGTCGGCGCGTGTGTTCGGCACGCTGTTGACTTGGTTGTCAGAGAAAACGTCTCCGGTGTTTGTGATCGCCACGGCGAACGACATCAGCAAATTGCCGCCGGAATTGTTACGCAAAGGACGCCTCGACGAAATCTTCTTTGTCGATCTTCCCAACGCCGAGGAACGCGCCGAGATTTTGCGAATTCACCTGAACAAGCGAGGTCGCCCGGCGGAAAAGTTTGACGTCAACGCCTTGGCCGAAGCCAGCGAAGGATTCAACGGTGCGGAGCTCGAAGAAGCGATCATTGCCGCGATGTTCGACGCGTTCAGCAACGAAACCGACATCGATACCGAAATCGTTCGCCGAGCGATCGCTGAAACGGTACCGTTGTCCAAGACAATGAGCGAAGATTTGACGCGATTGCGCAGTTGGGCCAGCGGTCGAGCGCGACCGGCGTCCACGGCGATCGCGGTGCCGCACGATGTCGCCAGCCGACGTAAAATTGAATTGTAGTGATGATTGTCGAACCTCGCGTTTGGGAGTGAATTGAATGAGTACCGTGCTGGTGGTAACGCCGATCTTGATTGCGAATTGGCCAGTCATCACGGCGGCCATAACCGCCGCCGTCGCAGCATCGGGGTTTACGATGGTCCAGGAAGTGTCGTCCGGTGTTTCGGCAACGGTCGCCAACGGCATGACCCGCGAGATCATCGAAGTCGAAGAAAGCGAAGTGATGGGTGTGTCGGTCGGTACCGGTGAGCGGATGGTGGTCGAGCGTGATGGGATTCGCGCGACGTTCAGCCGCGACCCGCGTGGTTCGTTGCAAATTTGCATGGAAGGCCGCGGCGTCTCGAAAGCGGAATTGCGCGCACTGGGCGAAGAATTGCTCGGCAAAGTGACCCAGCAATACGCCTACCACCGCATCGTGACGGAATTGAAAGGTCGCAACATGACAATTGTGAACGAAGAAATGACGGATCAACAATCTGTCAAAATCCGCGTGCGAAATTGGTAGATTTTTATTGAAAGGTTTTGAGCATGGCGAAGGAAGAGTTCGAGATCGAAGTTGACCGCAATGGCGTAGTGACGATTCGTACCATTGGTATCAAGGGCCCGGCGTGTATCGACGCCGCCGAGTTGCTGGCGCAAATTATCGGTCGTGAAGAAAGCCGACAACTGACCCAGGAATACTATGAACAATCAGGTGAATTGAAGAGCCACCTTGATATCCATAACCAATACTGAGTGTTGCGATGCAGTGCCCCAGTTGCCGTTTTGAGAACATGCCCGGCAGCCGGCTTTGCGCGCGGTGCCGAGCCGATTTGACGACGGCAACACGGACATTCGACGTCAATCCTCCGCGTGCCTCGGGTGCATCCAAGGCGGTGCCGATGGAGTTGAAGTCAGTGTTTTATCGCTGGCGATTTGGCCTGGTTCGACAATGGCAACAATTTCGCAAAGGCAACCTGGGCAACATTTTAACGTCATCGATCCGCATGCCACGAATCGGTTTTTCACGCGGTACCGACGGCGACGGAATCATCACCGACGCCATCGATTGGCCGCTCTTGGTTGTGCCGGGATGGGTGCAATGGCGTCATGGCGAGCGAAGTCGCGGAGCGATTATCTTTGGCGTCTATCTCGTTCTTGCTTCTAGCTTGATTTGGTTTGCCGGCCTACCGTTCGGTGCTGCCGCCCAAGGTTTGATGTTTGCTTGGCATGTGCTCGCATCGATTGACGCGATGCAGCGCCGCTTCGATGGTTTTGCTCAACGAATCGCGACGACGCTGGCGGTTGCGGCGGTTCTTGGGATTGTCTTTTACTATCCCGCAACGTTGGCTGTTTCACGATTCGCCATGCCAATTTCCATCAACTATACCACCGGCATGTTTAACAGCGGCGAAGTGTTGTTGGTCAATCAGACTTCGTCACCACAAGCCGGTTCGCTTGTGCTTTACGAAATCAACCGCCAACGATTCCAAAACCTGCCCGGCTACGGCAATGCGATCTACCAGGTCCAAGGCCAACGAATCGGCCGCATGGTTGCAACGGGCGGCCAATCGCTGGCGTTTGAGAACGGCAAACTGATGGTCGATGGCGTACTTTCCCCTTGGCAACCCAGTTCGCCGACGCCGTTCAATGCACTGGTCGTGCCGATCGGTGCAAGCTTCGTTTTGCCCGATAATCTCGGTATCAACCCGCTGAATATCCGCCCGGAAGTTTATGCTCAGTTGGGAGTGGTTAGTTCGCGATCAATCCAGGGTATCGTGTATTGGCGGACTCATCCGTTTTCGCGTTTTGGCGCTCTTTAGGTTAACTTTTATTGCAGAACAATTGGGGCTGTTGTTCTACTCTTTTTTAGGATTCGCTGTGGCACGCTTTGATAAACTTGAATGGGACGACGGCGACGATGTCGCTAAGCCCGCAGCCGCGCGTGGCGATTCCCAGGAGAAGGACGAGCACTATTGGTTCGCAATGGCTGATAAACATCGCCGCGATGGCCAGCATGAGAACGCGCTGCGATTCTATTCTCGCGCACTCGAACTTGATCGCGCGATGGTCTTGGGCTGGGTGTCTCAGGTGCAAATGCTGATTATCTTGGGCGAATATCCGCAAGCGATTACGTGGAGCCAGAAGGCGTTGGAGATGTTTCCTAACAACGGCGACTTGTTGGCGACGCAGTCTCAGGCACATTGCCGACTCGGCGATTTCAAGTCCGCAAATGGTCTCAGCGATGCGTCGCTGATGCAGCGTGGCGAAACGGCTTACCAATGGCAAGCTCGCGGCGAAATCATGGTCGCGTCACGCCAAAAGAATGATCGCCATTGCTTCGATCGAGCGCAGATTTTGTCGAGCGATTTTTTGGTGCCATTGGAAACAGGTCTGATCTATATGCACCATCGAGCGTTCGTCAAGGCACAACAACGCGTTCGGTCGGCGATCGACAAACAACCGGATTGCCATTTCGCCTGGTTGTCACTCGGTCAATGTCAGGAGGAATCGGGCATGATCGAAGCCGCCATCGAAAGTTATCAGCATTGCCTTGAAGTCTATCCCACTCACCCCGAAGCTCGCCGCCGCCTAACGATGTTGCAAAACTCTTCGTGGAGTGTCAAAAATGTCTTCCGCCGAATTTTCACGCGAGAATAGTTTATAAGTATTGCAAATTTCGCGGGCGAACATCGGATCGTCATTTACAACGTCCTGTGGGAGACTTACGAAGCGCTCGCCGACAATCCCGATCGTGGTGGACTATTGACTTATGATGAAGGCGAAATGGAAATCATGTCACCATCACGGGCGCACGAAATCGACAAGTCGATGCTTGGACGGATGATTGAAAGATTCGCCGAATTTCACAACATCGACATCTCCTCTTCGGCATCGACAACCTTTAAGCGCCGCAACCTGCGGCGTGGGTTCGAGGCCGACGAATCGTTCTACATTGAGCATGAGGCTGCGGTTCGCGACAAAATCGAGAGCGACTTGTCCATTGATCCGCCGCCGGATTTGGTTATCAAAGTGGATCGATCGCGCTCGTCGATCAACAAACTTTCACTGCTGGCCCAATTCGGCGTGCCTGAGTTTTGGCGATATGACGGTTTGTCGAGGCACTCGCCGCCGATCGTTGAACAACCTGGAAACCGGCACTACGACGCTTGGCCGGTAACTTCGAATCCGAGGTCGCGAACCATTTGGTAATCAGCTTCGGGTGGTTGGCCGCTGGTCGTCAAGTAATCGCCCACAAAGACGCTGTTGGCGGCGTACAACCCAAGTGGTTGAAGCGAACGCAGCTTGATCTCGCGACCGCCGGAAATGCGAAGCTCGCTTGATGGATTGACGAAGCGAAACATCGCCAAGGCACGCAAACAATCTTGCGGCGACAGTTCGTCAATTTCTTGAAACGGTGTGCCTTCGATCGAATTCAAAAAATTGATCGGGATCGATTCCGCCTTGAGGTCGCGCAGCTCCATCGCCATCGACACAATATCGTCGTGCGATTCGCCCATGCCGATGATGCCGCCGCTGCAAACTTCTAATCCCGCCGTGCGAACGTTACGAAGTGTTTGTACACGGTCGGCGTAGGTGTGCGTCGTGCAAATGTTGCCGTAGTGAGCTTCGCTGGTGTTCAAGTTATGGTTGACGCGATCGACGCCGCAGGCCTTTAACCGATCGGCTTGCTCCTGGGTCAACAACCCCAAGCAGGCACAAATATCTAGACCATATTTCGCCTTGATCTCCGGCACGATCGTTTCGACCGCTTTCATTTCACGCTCGTTTGGTCCGCGCGCGGAAATCACCAAACAATAAGTTTTGGCTTGTCGCTGGGCCGCTATTTCAGCGGCGGCGAGCAGCTTGTCGCGCTGCAAAATGTTGTATTTTGGCACCGGCGCTTCGGAAACTTTGGATTGGCTGCAATAACTGCAATCCTCGGGACAAAGACCACTTTTGGCGTTCATCAGGAAATAAAGCTGAACGGTTTTGCCGAAATAATGCTTTCGCAACCGAAATGCCGCCGACATCACGTCGAGCAAATCGTCATCCGCCGAGGCCAAAATCGCCAACGCCTCGTCGCGCGTAGCTACGTGGCCGGCCAGCACTCGATCGGCCAATGCGTGAAAAAAATCTCGCGAGCAAGTAGACTCTAGGCTCGCGGTGACTTGCGAAAGGGCGGTCGACATGAAACAGTGCCTGAGGAAAATCGAACGTAACGACGGAATAATGTTGGCAACCGGATCGCGATAGGGCAAGCGGGTGAGGCGTGTTAGATTATTTTGTGCGAGTTGGCAGTTGGGGAGACGTGGTGCAAAGTCGCGCCGGTGGCGGGCAATACGCTCGTGGCCAACGCGTGATTTGTCGCACCGGACGCGGTCTCGAGGTGGGCGTCGTGACCCAGGCGGTCGATGCGTCGCGCACTCATTCGCCGCCAGTTGATTCGCCGTCACTGGATTCCCCGCCGGCCGAAATGTCGACCAGCACGATCGTCCGCAAGACCACCGCCGCCGATGAGCTCTTGCTGTCGCGACTGGAACGTTACCGCCGTGCCGCCGTGAACGATTGTCGTCGCGAGTTGCTGGCCGCCGGTTCAGCAGCTGTTTTACTTGACGTCGATCAATTGTTCGATTGTGGCACGCTGGTGTTTTACTTCTTGGACGAACTTGAGCCGGCCAATGAATCGTTGGTCCAGCAATTGGCCGGGCGATACGAGTCGCGGGTTCGCTCGCGGCACTTCGCGAAATTGGTGACCGATGGATGTGGCCCCGGTTGCGGCACCGGAGACGCTAAGTCCAGTGGTTGCAGCGGCACTTGCGCCGTATGTGTGGTGGCGAGTAAGTGTCAAAAATAGTGCTTCGTTTCTCCTTAGAAGATACTTTGAAAACAATGTTGAACGAATTGGCTTCGCTGCGAATGGTGATTGCGTTGGGATTAACCGCAACCGCGATTTCAGTGGGCAATCAAGCAGTCGGCGACCAACCGCCAACGATCGATGTTCCCGACGCGATTGCGACCGACGAGTCGGCGATGAAGCCGTACAGCGAACCGTTGCGCCACACTCATTTGACGATTGACATGGTGCCGATTCCGGGCGGTCCATTCTTGATGGGCAGTCCCGAAACCGAAGACGGACATCTCGCAGACGAAGGACCGCAGCACGAAGTCCAAGTCGATCCATTTTGGATTGGCAAGTTTGAGATCACTTGGGACCAATACGATACCTGGGGCGAAAGGATCGACATCATTCGTCGTGATCTTGCGGGCACCAAGGCGAGCGAAGACGAAATTGTCGTCGATGGCATGACCCGTCCGACTGAACCATACACCGATATGAGTTTCGGAATGGGCAAGGGAAGTTATCCCGCGATCTGCATGACTCAGCACGCCGCGCGCAGCTACTGCAACTGGTTATCGGCGAAGACTGGTCGCTATTATCGATTACCGACCGAGGCCGAGTGGGAATACGCCGCTCGCGCCGGGACAAACACAGCGTATTCATTTAGTGACGGGGCCGATGACATCAACGACTATGCCGTGTCGCTGGAAAACAGTAATGAACAATACGAAGAAGTTGGCACCAAGTTGCCCAACCCATGGGGACTTTATGATATGCACGGCAACGTCGCCGAATGGGTACTGGATCAATACATACCTGACATCTTTGCCCGGCGTATTGAAAAGTTGACCGTCAACCCGTTGGAAATTCCCACAACGCTTTATCCCCATTCGGTTCGCGGTGGCGGTTGGGATGATGACGTCGAAATGTTGCGCAGCGCCGCGCGCGAAGGTTCATCCGAAGAATGGAAACAACAAGATCCCCAATTACCGCAAAGCATTTGGTATTTCACCGACGCGCTGGGTGTAGGATTTCGTGTCGTACGACCATTCGTCGAACCTAACGAAGACGAAAAGCAAGCGAAGTGGGGAAAATTCGACCCACCCCAATTAGACCCCGTCGAAGGCGAATAAGCACACATTGTAGAACCATTGTCCCAATGGTTTGGGCTCATCCGGCACAGACCGCAGACGCTTCATCACTTCGTCTCCGGCAATTCAAAGCGATGGATTCGTCCGCCGCCATCCCCAGCCACCACTTGAGCCCCATTGAAATCGACTGCGGTCGCCAATGAATCGAGCTGCAAGGTGTTTGTTTTTGTTCCGCTCTTTACGTCCCATCGATGAACCTGGCGCTTGAAGAAGTCGGCTGAACAGAGCGATTGGCTGTCGTCCGAGAACGCAACTCGATAGGCGATGCTGCCATGTGATAGTCGTCGCTTGTATTCATGGTCGATTGCATTCCAAAGGATGACATCATTGTCATCACCAGCACTGGCCAACCACTTGCCGTCGGGCGAGAACCTCAAATCATTGATCCCTTTGGCATGAAACGGGTCGTCGTAGGCCGCGAAGGTTTTCTCTCCTCGGAAATGCTTCTGCTTGATTTCAAAACTTGGCAGCGACCAGATATAAAGCGCACCATCATCACCTCCGCTTGCCATCGTTCTTCCATCCGGGGAAAAGGCGACGGACAGGACGGCGTCGGCATGATCCGAAATGGTTCTTTCGAGCCCATAGTCAGCGGTCCGCCATACCTTGATCGTCCTATCACTCGAACCCGTGACCAACGCGCGTCCGTTTGCTGAATACGCGACGCACTTCACTTCGTCAGTGTGACCCGTTAATGTTTTCACTAGTTCGCCCGACGGCAGCGACCAGATACAAACCGTCTTATCGTTGCTTGCACTGGCGACGAACCGATTGTCCGGAGAAATACTTAAAGACATGACGTCGGCCGTATGACCGGCAAGCGTTCGAACTAGCTGCCCACTCGCTGCGTTCCACACCTTAATCGTATTGTCGTCGCTGGCTGTCACCATCAACCGCGATGAACCATTCGTATGCTCAATCGAGCGGACCGTATCATCGTGTAAATCAGTATTGGCATTTAAATGTTTGTCATAGTATGAATCCCAAAATTTGAGGCTGCGATTTCCCCAGTCCGATCCGGTGACGAGATGCTCACCCGAGACGGTGAACGCAAGCTGAGTGCGCCACCACATGGGGACCGGAAACGAAGCCGATTGCTCGCCCGTTGCTAAGTCCCAGTAACGCAGCGTGTTGTCGTTGCCGTGACTGGCAAGCAATTTGTCATCGCCGGACAACGCGATTGAATAGACTTCTGCCGTATGTCCCGACCGGGTCATCACGCATGTGCGATCCGATAGTCGCCATCGCTTGATCAGATAGTCGTCGCCGGCGCTCCACAAGTGTTGCCCGTTGCTCTCAAAAGCCAGCGCTCGGACTTCGCCAATATGAGCATCAATGCCCGTCGCATTGTCCCAATCTCCGACGTTCCAAAGCCATATTTTGCCCCGCGAACTGCCAGCGACGAGCCGGCGGCTGTCCGGCGAAATCGCGACCGATTCGAATACGCGACCGTCATCCAGCGTGAAATACTGCACCAGCTCGCCGGTATTAAGCGACCATGTGACGAGTTTACTGCCACGACAAATTGCCGCGCCGAGTTCGCCATCATTTGAAACCGCGATGCCATGCACCCCGTCGGCAAAATCTTTGTATCCGCGATTCGCAGACAAATTAAACTTCGGCGAACTGCCGGAATCAGCCAATTCCCAAACTTTCACGGTCTTGTCCTGGCTGCCGCTGACTAGCGTCTTGCTGTCGGCCGTAAACTGCAACACGTGGACATCGTCTGAATGTGCGAATAGGGAATCGCCATCGACTAGCTCTTGGAGATGACGAAACGTCTTCGCATCCCAGATCTCAATATCGTCGTCGGCCCCACCCGAAGCGATGAAGCGACCATCGGGCGAACACGCGATCGCGATGACCGCGCCGGAGTGATGGTAAAGTTGGTGTCTCAGCGGTCCGCCGATTTGTTCCAACGACGCGGTTGTTCCGCGAGGCGACTTTGCCGGCGTATGTGATGACACAATGCCCGCGACGACCCGGTCGCGGTAGGTCAGATTTCGGGCTTGTAGCTGAAACCACAACTCCTCGGGCTGTTGAAACAAATTGTCGATCGACCTCGTCAATTCGAGCGCGTGCGCCAGTCCCGCCAAGTCGCCCGGGTCCTCGTCGCGAATGCGGCTCAAAAAACCCTCGGTCCCCTCGCGATACAAATGCTGGGTCAACCATTCAAAATCAGGCTTCGGTGTTCCCAGCACGATCGTTTGATCGCTGTTCATGATCGCATGAGGATTTTGGCGACGGTCTTCTCCGCCGGCAATTTTCCAACCCTGGTACTCAACTTCCTCACGCACATAGTTGACAACTCGCGACCAAGTGACCTGGTCGCGATTGTTTCGCGCGGCACCTTTGAGCCCCTTGATCAGAAAATGGCTCATCACACCATGCTTGATTTCGCCATCGACGGACTCCCAAGATTTTTGCCCGCCGCGAGCCGCAAACAAAATACTGATACCGGCAGGCAGATTCCTGGCGGTGGTCTTGGTAATCCCCGCCGCTTTGCCCGACGCCGGGTTGTTGCGACAAGCGTCGACGATCACCAAATTGCGACTACTGTTGCTGCGCCGCTCCAGTTCGTTGGTGATTCGATTTAGTGAGATCAACGAAAACTGCTCCTCGATCTCGGCCGCCGTCTTGCCCTTGATATCATGCCGTGTTGCATCGAATGGTTTCGCATCGCGTGGGCAGAAGTAGGGCACATCCTTGAGTTCTTGGGCACCACTACGCGCGTCGGTTTCCAGCGCTTCAAGTTGTTGGCCATGACCCGAAAACATCAGAAACACGATCGACTCGGATTCCATGGCCGAAGACTTGGCGATCAATTGCTCAATCTCGCTGTCAACTCGCTGGCGAGTGGCGTCTCGTCCGCGGATTACCGTCACCCTGAACCCCAGATTCCGCAATTCTGCACCGACGCTTTGGACATCGTTCTCGGCAAAGTCAAGATCGTCCATGTTCTTGTCAAAGTAGTCCGAAATCCCGACCAGCAACGCAACCTTTTGCGCCCCAGGTGACGTCGTGTCTTCTGAGAAAACTGGATCGCAGACTGCAACCGCGACCAGCGCCGCAAATAGACAGCATCGGATCACAACCAGTTTGAATCGATCTTTCATGAGCTACTACTCGCCAATACAGTAAAGAAATGCGTCGGAGCGAATCAGCATTCGGTCTTGCAGCAGCGCCGGGGTTGCCAAGAAGTTTGGGTTCGCTTCTTCGATGTAATTGGTGTGCTTGATGGCAAAGCCGTCCGCAATGTCAATCACATGGCACGTACCGTCAAGCAATTGAGCAAATAAATAATCACCTGAAGCCACTAACGATGCAGACAGCCCGCTATCGTTATCTTTATGAGGTAACCTACGCTTTGTCACAATTTCCCCATCGGTTGCGCTGCGGATGGTCAGAATACTTCTATCAAGAGTCGCGAGCGAATCTCCGCAAATGATCGGAGTCGTGTAATCGCTTCCGCCGTCGGACATTGACCATTCAACGCGTTCTTCTTCATCAGCACTCATCGAGCTGTCTCGACGGATCGCCAGTGTCGTTTCCGAGCAAGAGGCGTAAATCCTTGTCTCGTCAAAAGACAAACTCGGCGGCATCCAACCGCCTTTTGGCATTGTCACAATCCAGGTCTCAGCACCCGTTCTCGGAGACCGTGACGAAATTTTTCCGTTCATCAACAACAACAATTCGCTACCTTCGCCCTGCGGTATCACTAGTGGAGTGCCGAATGCTTTTTCCAACGCCGGGTCGTCAACGGTCCAATTCAATCGTCCGTTGAACTTGTCGAGCGAAATGAGTTGTTTATTCAACGAGCCGGTGTTGCAAAGGACTTGGTAATCATCAACGATCAAACTGGATGCAGATCCCCACGACGAAGGGTCTCTATCCGGTGAAAGTTCGTGCGTCCAACTGATCTTGCCACTCCAGGAGGTATTGTCGAAAGTCGTGTTCTTGAGTGAATGAAAAAGGTGGCGCATCCTGTTGGAACAACAACCCTCCAACGGCCCGAAGTGGGCAAAGGAATACGCCATGACCAAGACTAAAACAGACCAAGCTGACGTGCCAGTGGACCAACCGCTCGATCCCGAAGTGATCTCCTTTCGGGCTCAGTTCGACGAGCGAAGTCCGCTGGATGAAATTGTCAAAGAAGGAGCCCGACGCATGCTGCAAGCCGCGATCGATGCCGAAGTGGAAGCCTTCATCGCGACGCACGCCGACCGCACCGACGAGCGTGGCAGGCGACTGGTCGTCAAGAACGGAAGCCTCCCCGAGCGAGAAATCCTCACCGGTGCCGGGGCCATTCCCGTCACCCAGGGGCGTGTTCGAGACAACGATCCTGATCCGAATAACCGCGTCACGTTCTCTCCGAGCGTCCTGCCAAGTTACCTGCGAAAGACCAAGGCGATCGAGGAGCTCATCCCATGGCTGTACCTCAAAGGCATCTCGACGGGCGATTTCGGCGAAGCGTTGCAGTCGCTCGTCGGCGAGCGTGCCGCCGGCCTGAGTCCCAACGTGGTTTGCCGGCTCAAAGAACAATGGTGCAGCGAGTACGACGACTGGAGCAAGCGGGATCTGTCGGGCAAGCAATACGTTTACGTCTGGGCCGATGGCATTCACGCGAAAGTCCGACTGGAGGACGATGCCAACAAAAAGCAGTGTTTACTGGTGCTAATGGGGGCGACGCCCGATGGCCAGAAAGAGTTGATCGCGGTGCTCGACGGCTATCGCGAAAGCGAACAGAGCTGGAGCGAGTTGCTGGTCGACCTCAAGCAGCGTGGTTTGCAGCTGTCACCGAAGGTTGCCGTTGGCGACGGCGCTCTGGGCTTCTGGGCGGCGATCCGCAAGGTGTTCCCCGAGACCCGTGAGCAACGCTGTTGGGTTCACAAGACGGCCAATGTTCTCAACAAGATGCCCAAGAGCGTTCAGCCCAGAGCGAAAGGCGACCTGCACGAAATCTGGCAAGCCGAGACGAAGGACGATGCGAATCGAGCGTTTGACAACTTCTTGGAGAAGTACGGTGCGAAGTACGCACCGGCATGCGAGTGCCTCAAGAAGGACCGCGACGTGCTGCTGACGTTCTACGACTTTCCGGCTGAACACTGGAGTCACCTGCGGACAACCAACCCGATCGAATCGACGTTCGCGACGATCCGTCTTCGTCACCGAAAGACCAAAGGCAGCGGCACCAGGCGAGCAAGCCTTGCGATGATGTTCAAGCTCGCTCAGTCGGCATCGAAGAAATGGCGGCGACTGAACTGCCATGAAAAGATCACCCTCGTCATCGAAGGACGTTCCTTCAAAGACGGAATCATGCAGGATGAAATCGCCGCCTAAACCATGAACTCAAAACACAACATTTGACAATTGCTCCCACTCCAGTCGATCGCGATGATGCCTGAGGTTCCAAGCCAAACGTACACACCACTTTCATTAAGCGCTGGTGTACTGGTTGCGTAGCCGTGATATCCCAGATATTGAAAGTATTTTTTTTCTTCTCCTTTTGGTTTGAATGTCAGCTCCCACTTACGCTTCCCGGATACAAGATCGAAGCAAATCACATGTCGCCGAAGGTTTTCCATTTCTCCGACGTTATCTGCGTCGATGCCGTATCCCGAGTAGGCCGTGACCACGACATTGTTCGCAAACACAACTGGCGACGAGGCACCACGTCCTGGCAAAGCGACCTTCCATTTCACATTCTTCGTTTTGCTCCATTGCAGCGGCGGAATTGCACCTTGAACAATCCCGGTACCGCCAGGGCCGCGAAACCGATTCCATGCGGTATCGTTCTTGGCGAGCGGATTCAAGACGATCAATTCATCATCGTTCATGATCGCGTGCGGTGATTGGCTGCGATCGGGCCCGCCCGCCAACTTGCCTGCGTCGTTTTCAACTTCTTCACGCACATAGGTCACCAACCGTGACCACGTGATTTCGGATCGTCGATTCCGCGCCTCACCGCGCAATCCTTTCAGTAGGTAGTGCGTCATCACACCACTGGGCACGTTGGCGTCGTTGGATTCCCAAGACTTTTGCCCTGAACCCGCCGCAAACAGAATACTAATGCCGCTGGGCAAATCGACTGCCGCATTGCCGCTGATTCCGGCCGCTCGTCCCTTCGCTGGATTGCTGCGACACGCATCGACGACCAACAAATTTCGGCGACTATTACTGCGTCGATCCAAGCCGTCAATGATCTCGTTGAGCGAAATCAAACGTAGTTCTGCGGCAACTTGCGCAGCGGTCTTGTCGCGAAGTTCATGCTGTGTCGGGTCGAAATTGATTGCATCGCTGGGACAGAAAAACGGCAACTCGTCTGCGCGAGATTCGCCGTCGCTAGAGGGCTGCAAAACTTTCAACTGTTGCCCATGCCCGGAGAACATCAGCAAAACTACTGCGTCGGATTCCATCTTCTCGGTTCGCTGCAGCAACTTCTCGATTGCCCCCGTCACGCCTTCGCGAGTTGCCTGATTGCCAGTCAGCACACCGGTTGTAAATCCCATCGCTTTGAGCTGTAGCCCAACCGCCGCCACATCGTCATTGGCAAACCGCAAATCAGCAAACTTAGGATCGGCATACTCCGAGACGCCAATCAGCAAGGCGATCTTTTGCGGCTCTTCGGCGCGTCCAACCGCACAACCCAGGTCGCCGATCATGCAAACCAGACCGACAACGCAAAGGCGATACGCTTGGGACTTAAGCACGGTTAGATTGCGTCGTAGCTTGTGAATATGAAGTTTCATTTCCCACGCGTTCGGTTAAACATTGGATCGCTGATCTCGGGTGCAGTCTTTGTGCCTTGTTCGATTGCATACAGGCGATCTTCCGTTGCGACGTATAGGACATTGTTGGCGATCACTGGTGAGGCATATATCGGATTACCCATGTTGTTCTCCCTGAGTGGCTCGACCTGCACTACGCGTTTGAAGTTGTGCTGGTTGGCGGCCAAATTCTCAAAATCAAACACCGCGACATCGCCATCTTCGTCACACTGAAACACCTTGCCGTCAACCATCAGCGGTGAACTCCACGATTGAGCGAGGTTGTCGTAGTAAGCGAGCCGAGTACCATTTATTGCATCAAAACAATGAGTAAGACCGCTGAAGTCGGTTGTGAACAGCAGGTCACGTTGGATCGTCATTGCACCAATCATGCGATTGTATTGCTCTTCAAATTCGATCTCTCCATTGTGATTGTCGTCCTGCGAGCTGAAATGCCAGATGACGGCCGAGTTGGGATTGTCAACAACATGTTCGCCTATGGCTTTGTTTACATACAACCGACCTTGTTGGGTTACCGGCCGCTGGTTCCTGTCAAGAACAAGTTGCGCACTCACATCGCCTCGTTTGCTAGGATCAATACACCACAGATGCCCCTCTCCTTCGCCGGACTCTGGGCTGTCGCCGGTTGCAATGTAAACCCGTCCGTCAAAGACGGTTGGCAGAGCGATGAAGTTGTTGCGGGTGCCCTGTGGATAGACTTGCCATACTGCATCTTTCGAATTCCCATCGAACTTCCAAAGAAACTTTCCGTCAACGGTGAAACTGTAAAGCCAACCGTGGCCAACAGGAAAAAGCACTTGGACGTCATCGTCTTGCTCCATGATGGCCGGTGACGACCATTGCCCTTGCAAAATCGTCGCATTTGCCGAATTGTCGCTCCAGAGAATCTTGCCTGTGTTGCGATCCAAACAAATGATCGCGGGCGCATTCGGTGATGGCATGTTCATTTGGCTTTCGTCGACCCCGTTGCCCGTGATGATGAAGAGCCGATCGCCGTAACAAACTGGCGAGCACGTCGCCTTGTTAAGTTGAGAAGTCCCTAACTCGGTCATCATGTCGTAGCGCCAGATCACATCGGCTTCGTCCGTCGCAACGACGTCTTCACTCTTGAATGGGCCATCGTTTTCGCCATCCTGGAACCCTTTGGCGTCCAAACAAACGACATTGGCCCGATTGTCGACGAACCATAAGCGATCACCGTCGGCATAGGGCGCGGAAACGATTCCTTGCAACGGCCAATCGTGAACGCGACCAGTGAGCAGCTTTTTGGCGGAATATTGCCATTGCAACTTGCCGGTTTGCTCGTCGAAACACAAAAGTACGCCTAGATCTTGCTCCTGCGGGAACCGCGTTAAATGCCCGTGTTGATTGTTGGTGCCGATAAAGACTCGCCCATTGGCAATAACCGGTGGGACGTAGGCAGTGCTTCCCACATCAGCGACCCACTTGATGTTTTCGCCGGTTTTGATGTCCCAGTGCGAGGGAATGTTTTTGCCGTTGGGGACGTTGTTGCGTCCTGGCCAGCCGCCCCACATCGGCCAATCGCCAGGACGCACATCCATTTTGGCGATGCTCGCCAGCGCCGCACCGGTGGACAGCGGATCGATGTCGCCGTAGCCATCCAACAGAATCGTGCGATCGTTGTTGATGATCGCATGGGGATTCTGGCGATGATCGGGACCACCCGCCAACTTCCATCCTTCGTATTCGACTTCCTCACTCACATAGCTGACCAAACGCGACCAAGTAATTTCGCTGCGATCATTCCGCGCCGCACCGCGCAGGCCCTGGAGCAAGTAATGCGTGAACACGCCCTGCTTAATTTCGGGATCACTCGACTCCCACGATTTCTGGCCGGATCGAGCGCCAAACAGAATGCTGATCCCGCGCGGCATTTCTCGCGCGATTGCGCCGGTGATGCCCGCCGCCTTGCCCTTGGCCGGATTGTTGCGACAGGCATCGACGATCAAAAGATTCTGTAAACTATTGCTCTTGCGATCGATGTCACCGATCAATCGATTCAACGATACGAGTTTGAACTCCGTCTCAATATCTTCCGCCGACTTGCCGCGCAAGCTGTGCTGGACCGAGTCAAACGGAATCGCGTCACGCGGACAAAAGAACGGCACTTCGATCAAGCGGCTCTGATCGCCAGTCTTCTCGGTCACTTGCAATTGTTGCCCATGACCTGAGAACATGATCAGCAAAACGGAATCCGGTTCCAGCTTGCCGGCGCGATCCAGTACCGCATCAAGCTTCGCTTGAACATTCGCTTGGCCCGCATCATTGCCGACGATCGTCGCCACCTTGAAGCCAATCTGACGCAATTGGTCCGAGACATCGCGAGCGTCTTTCTCGGCGAACGCCAGATCCTCCATGTTTTTGTTGAAGTAGTCGGCAACGCCGATGACCACTGCGATCTTTTGCGGTGGGGCAGCATACGCGATCGGGTGAGCGAGCGTGCATAGGCAAACGTCTGCAAGGCCGACGAATAGATTGCGTAAATATCGAGTTGTGTTGTTCATAGTTCTACAATGGGTTGGCTTTGTCGAGTTCGGTGCGCCATTGGGTTATTTCGTCGATCATGTTGTCTAGGTTTTTGGCTCCGGCTGCGGGCACTAATTCTTTTGCTTTGGCAAACGCGGCCTGGGACAAGCTCAATTCATTTCGCTGGAGGCGGGTTTTGCCGAGCGCGAAGTAGACTTTCCACTGCTCCTCTTCCGGCTTCACTTTGACACAAAATTGCAGTGCCTTGATGATTCGCACCGAGAGTGTCAATTCGTTGGGCGTATCGAACTCAAACGCACGTCCGGCTGCAAAGACGATGATCGAGTCTGAATCATTCTCTTGTTCAAAGCGGTCGATCGTCGCCAGAAAGTAACGCAAGCAGTCGTCGTCGATCCTGCCAACATGGTAGCCCACGATGAAGCGAATCTCCGTCCACTCTTCACGCGCCTCGTCGTCGAAAGCGTTCTTGATCTCACCATCGACCATCGCAAAGGCTTCATCAATTCCTTCGTTTTCAATCAACTGCCGCAGTTCAGTTTGGCGGATCTCATTAAGCTTCGTTCGCCGCAGCTCCTCGCGAAAAGCGTCGTGGTCCCAGGTGCCGTCGACGATTGCTCGAAGTGGTTCCTCAAGTTCAAGTGTATGCCCCATCCATTCAACCAGGCCGCTGCGACCGACCACGACGCAGTGCGGAAAGCCTGCATTGCCCGTTCCGTGCATGTAGCGGTTCCAGGTCAACCCCGTCGTATCGCTGACCACGCTGTAGTGGCGATATGCTTCGCGAAAAGTCGTCTCGTTGTCTTCATAGTTAAGATTTTCCCTGGCTTTATCGTCGAGTTCTCTGTCCAAAAACGTATTGATCGCCTTTGATTCCTCATCACTGACGGAAATGACATGAACGCGCTGGTCGGCATACTGGCGCTGGAGCTTGACGAGTTTGGACATCGCATTGATACATGGCCCGCACCAAGTAGCCCAAATTTCAATCACGTAAACATTGCCATCGCGAAACTCGCTTTCGTGTCGGTAGCGTCCGTCTCCGTCGGTGAACCAATCGGTGATCACAAGCGGTGGCGGTGGTGATCCGATCGTGTTCACGGCCCGCAACATGCTCTCGCGCAAGTCACTGTAACCAAAATCGGTTGGCCAATTGAGTTCTTCGAGTGTTCCGCGCCACAGCGGCGTCGTGTCGTGGCCGAGAAACAACGCATAAGGTTCGCCGGTCGCGTTGATGTCGCGTATATAAGGTCGCGAACAACGATGATCTTGGTAGGCCACGACCGCAACATCGGGAAGTTGTTCGACGAACGTCTTGCCATCGACGGTCTGGTTCAATAATGACTCAACCGCATTGTGGTTGTCATTGATGGCAACGATGACGTTGCGACTAGACGTGTCGAGCACCGCGAGCGCTTGACGATGCTCAGCAAACTGTTTGATCACGTCGCCTGACAATTGCGGCCAATACTCGACGACATACATTACCTCGGGATCAAGTTTGGTTGCTTTGCGAAGCTCGCGTTTGTCTTGAAGCCAATCTTCGTTTTGCAGATAGGCGAACAATGGATCATTGAGCACCACGATCGAGTCGATGTTTTCGATCGAGTGCGGCGTCTGAATCCGCTCGCGTCCACCGGCGAGTTTCCCGGCGTCAAATTCGACACCCTCACGAACGTGGCTGAGCAGTCGTGACCACGTCAATTCCGAACGCTGGTTCATCGCTTGGCCGCGAAGCCCTTCGAGCAAGTAATGCGTCATCACGCCATGCTTGACGCTCTGGTCGGTTGATTCCCACGATTTCTGGCCGCTTCCGGCGGCGAACAGGATGCTGATACCCGACGGCAGGTTCATCGCCACATTTCCGCTGATACCGGCGGACTTGCCCTTGGCCGGGTTGTTGCGACAAGCATCGACGACCAACAAATTGCGGCGACTGTTGCTGCCGCGATCGAGTGAATCGATCACATGATTCAGCGAAACCAAATTCAGTTCTTTGGTGAGTTCTTCGGCTGATTTGCCGCGAAGTTCACTGCGGTTCGGATCGACCGGCAGCGCGTCGTAGGGAAGAAAAAACGGCGTCTCGATCGTGATACTTCCGCCACCGCCGGCAGTGGTGACGGTCTTGAGTTCCTGCCCATGTCCGGAAAACATCAGGAACACAATCGCGTCGGATTCCATCGTCGATGCAGTCGCGAGCAATTGGTCAAGTGCCACCGCGACGTTTTGCCTGGTTGCCTGGTTTCCGCTGAGCACGTTGGTTTGGAAACCGAGCCGCGTGAGTTCTGCGCCCACGGTGACAACATCGTTCTCGGCATAGGTCAGATCCGCGATCGCATGATTGGCGTAATCGGCAATCCCGACCAACAGGGCGATCTTCTGGGGTGGCTCGGCGGCATGGGTAACGGCGACCAGCACGCTTAGGATCAGACTGGACAGCAGACACGCGTTAATCGATCGCAGCATGATGGGCTATCTCGAATACTGAATGGCAAAGAACTCGTGAGGCGGGTCGACATTTCGCTGGACCGGTTGCTGGTCTTGTTTGATCGGTGGACCGAAGCCGGTTTGTGCGGAACTTTTGGCACCGCCCGATCCCGCCACGTGAGACCGCGAAACCGATAATGTTATCACCCCATCGACGGCATCGGCGGGACGAATGATGTGCTGTGCCGCACCGTCACCATACTTCGTGACAACGAACGAGGCCAAGTTGTTGTCGCTCTGGGCCGCGGTGATGTGCCAACCCTTGATCGTGAATTGGCTATTGGCAGGCACGATCCAGTGGCTGAACTTCGGACGTCCGCTGCTCGGGTCGCGATCTTCGCTGAATTGAAATTGGTCAACGCCGTCGATCTTCATCGCAATCGCGACTTCTTGATCCGAAAGGTTATGGAATCGCAAGGCGTATTGTTCGCCAATTCCGATTGGCACGAACGGAATCGACTTGGCGTCTTCGCTCGGCGGTCGAGCGGTGTAGGTGTCGGACAAGGGCGATTTGGTGAGCAATTCGACGGCATAGGGACTCGCCGCCGAATTACGAATCTGAGTCGCCGCGATTTTTGTGAACAGCGGCGATTGGTTTGCCACGTCGGTTCGCACCAGACGAATTTGCTTGTGGGCGCGACGCGCATCGTCATCTCGGATCGCGATCGACAACCCTTCAGTCTCGATCACGTCGCGAGTTCGATCCATGAAAAACGTCAACGGATAAAGCTCGTTGTTGCCGTCGTACAGGGTCAGCGTGACGCGAACCACCAGAAAGCGTTCGTGTTCGAGGGAACCGAGATCGTTGGGGTCATCTTCGATCTGAATCTCGCCATCAATGTGCTTGCTGGTCGCTGCAATGATGGAAACGAATCTGTCATGCTCAGCGCGAAGTGAATCGTTGTACCGCTGGAACGCATCAATGAATGCCAGCCGAGTTCCCGTAGCAGTGCGTGACGCGGACCCGGTGCCGATGAATTCACCGATCGTGACGGTGTTGGTTTTTTGTTCCAGCAGAATCTGGGTCAACTTCTGTGCTGCCGATTCGTATTGCAGGGCTGAAGAGTCCGCGAAGAGCGCCGATGGAATCGTGACCAACAACATCGCGGCGAATAGATATCGTGCAGGATTCATATAACCCCAATTTGCAAATAGTTTCTTTGTGAAAAACATTCTACTGACCTCTCCAGTGCTGAGCCACAACGCCCGTTGGGGTTCCCAATTTCAACGACTTGGCGACCTTTTGGAACATCGACGTTCCTGCGCCGGATTCCCAAACTTCGCGATTGATCTTTGCACCGCCCACAACCGCAGCGAGACCGAGTTGTTGCAGTTGTGGGTCAAATTCGATGGCCCCACGAAGACGATCCGTGGACACGCCAAGCTCGAAAGCCAAATCTTCTAGCGTCAACGTGTCGACAAGGAACTGTTTGGCAACCGGTCCAATCGGCTCGACCAATTGTCCTCCTGCGTTCATCGCGGCGACTGATTCGGTTGATAAAAATGGTTCCAAGCACTCAATTGCCGCTTCGCGATAACGACGCTGATCCGTCTGGATCAACGGGTCAAGATCCGCCCGATCGACGAACAATTTGCGCACCATTCGCTTGGCCGCTGGCTCCATCGCGTCGATTCCAAATCGTACCTCGTCACGGAAGTCCTCGATCAGTCCGTTCTTGTGACAAGCGATACAGCTAAGCCCATTGACGATAACTCCGTTGCCGAGTGTCTTGGCCCGGTCTTCGACAACATCGGGCGGGCCAAACGGAATCCGCTGGCCATCGCCGTCGACGAGAAAGTAACCATGAAGTCCATTGGGCAATCCAAAGATCATTTCGCCACCATCGTGGCGGAACACGACATCTTCGAGACTTGGTGATTGATAAACACTGGCCGGTCCCAGCGGTCTGGCGTTCAAGTTCATGAATTGGCTGCCGCGCTTGAAGTCGTAACTGTTCCAAAGATATCCGAACGCTGCGGCATGTCGCTCGATCATCCGCGGTTGGCTGGAAACACCGCTGCGAGTAAACGCGGCACGTTGAGCACGACTGCGCCGTAAGTTTCCGGCCAAATCGACATTCAAATAACTTAGCAAATCATCTTGGCTCATCGGTTGGTCGGATCGAGTTTTGCCGTCGGCGTATTGAGTTCGTTTGGGGGATCGCGTGCGGACGTTCTTCATCACGGCGTCGAACAGCAGCGAATGGTAGTATTGAGGTTGAGTCGTGTTGGCGACAAACCAGTCGGCCCGCACCCATGGAACCTCGGCCGATGTCCATTGACTGATCTCATCAAACTGCGTGACTGCAACCGCCGAATCGCTGTGGTTGTGCTTCAAGGCATACGGGTAGCCTTCGACCAGTAGATTCCAGAGCGTTGGGCGGCCTTGTTGTGAGTTACGATCCCACTGGAAGTCGCGTAGGTCGATTGCCAAAATCGTTTGTTGGTTATCGATTGCGGTGGGCACAGTGATCGTCGAGCACCATGTCAAACTGTTGATTGATTTGGAAACGGCGGCGCGGACAATTCGCAATCGCTCGCTTGCCTCATCCGATAAACTTTCGCCTTCGAGTGCGGCATTATGCAAGTGGTTCAATACGATGAAACGTTGAAACGACTTGTCGGGTGCATCAAGACGAGCGAGGTAGTTGTGAATGTCAGCGATGACGGAATCGATCGACACCCGCTTGGCAACGGACTTTGGCAACTGCAATGCCGACGTTTCCGATGGTGACTCGCCGGAAATTGGTCCAGCGAGTGCTACGATGCAATCTCGCAACGTGACCTTTTCCGACTGCGACAATGGTTCGCCCGCACCTTGCGGTGGCATTGGATCGTGAATGTCGTTGATGCGAAGCCAGATGCGAGATAGCTCGGGTTTACCGGGGACGATTTTTTTGCGTTTGACGAGCTCGCGGAGGTTCGTGATGTAGTCGATACCACCTTCGGAATCATTATGGTGGCAGTCGCCGCAACGATTGGCGAGCAACCGTTGTGAAAGCAGTTCGAGGTCGGCGGTCGTTTCCGCAGCGGTCGCCGAGTAAAATCCAGCGGTGTAGACGCATGTCAACAATATCAGGGCTAAGCGAAGTCTCATTTCAGGTTCTCAATCGCATGATGCATTGGTTTTGTACCCGTAAAACGCCGCGGGAGCGAATGTCTTCCCCGCAATTCTTGAATTCGATGCCTTTTGCGAGTCACGAAGACGCCTGGGCGGACTTTGATTGATGGATGAGCAACAAGGCACGTCGCACCGAAACGTGGTCGACGCGTGGTTCGAGACGGAGCGTAATCGCCTGTGGGTGTTCTTGCGTTCACGCGTTGGCTCCGAGTCCGACGCCGACGATTTAGCGCAAACAGTCTACTTAAAGATGGTTGGTGGCACGTTCGCCGCGGCAACCAACCTGGACGGATGGGCGTTTTCGATTGCTAATCATGCCGTATGTGACCATTTTCGGGGGAAGAAACGCCGACCCAGTACGTTCATTGAGTCAGACACGGCAATTCAAGACAACTCAGCAACCCCGATGATGCAATTGTTAGCAACCGAAGAGTCACAGCGATCAAGCGAGATCTTGCGGCATTGTCTTGCCGGGTTGAGCAAAGACGAATTGGTCGTCATGCAGGCTCGCATCTTGGGAAACGACCACGCAACCATCGCGGTCGACCAAGGATGGGGAACCGCCAATCGATCGGAAAAAACCTTTCATCGCGCAAAACGAAAACTACAAGATTGCATTCGGTCCAAGCGAGGCGACGATGAGAATTCTTGAGATCCCCGTTGATCCTCAGGCACAACGCGAATGGCTCGAAGACCAACTGCTTGAGCCAGATATCACTTCGCTGATAGTTGAATTGGAGGCGGTCGCAAAGACGCATTCAGCAACATCTACGGTTCCGTGCGGCGAAGATAACGAAACTCGAACAATCCATAAAGCGTTTGCTGGCGAACAATCCGATTGGATTCGCAACGGTCTGGGGTCAATGTCGGACGATGCCTGGCGAAAGCTTGTTAATCATCCTCATTTGCTATTTGAGCTGCAGGAACAAATTTTTATTGAAAACAGCGATTATTGGAAACCGAAGATCGACGCGGTTGCTCGTCGCCGCCACGCAGTCTTGACCGCCATTCCTGTCACCGATGCGCGTGCGATCCGAAAGTTACGCTGGGTGCTACTCGCATTGGCCGCATCGATTTGTGCGCTGGTCGTCGGGTCACAAGTCTATAATGCTAAGACCGGCCCGACGATCGCTTCGTCCGCGTGGGGCTGGAATGAGAGTGTCGCAAGCCGCACGTTCTCAACCCCGGAGGAATACCTAACGTGGATATCTCAGGGCGCAAACGCGTGGTTCAACAAAGACCCTCAATCGGTGGACGAGTTTCGCCAGCGATTGGACGAACTTCGCGCGGGATGTCAGCGGCTGATCGATGGCGAACACGACGAATTGCCAGCCGCAACGCGTTTGTTTCTGGTCGCACGATGTAAAGAATGGAAAGCAAAGTTTGATGTCACCGCGAAGCAACTTCGCGATTCGCCCGATCAGTTTGTCGAGTTAAAAAAACGCACCGATCAATCCGTCCGCAACGCGATCGTGGTACTGGACCAAATGACATTGTAGAACCATTGTCCCAATGGTTTGGGATCATCCGGCGTGCATCGCCCAAACAATTGAGACAATTGTTCTACAATGCGAGTCGGTGCGTAATCAGAACGTTGATGGTTTTAAGCTACCTTGATGAACCGCGGTTTGATTCACATAATGCCGACTGTTCAGCGCCAGTATTCACATTGCGATATCTCCCGGAGCGGTCTCACCGATGCAACGTTCACTCGTCTTACTTAAACCCGATTGTGTTCAGCGCCGCTTGGTGGGTGAAATGATTTCGCGATTCGAAGCTAAGGGGTTGCGAATCGTGGCGATGAAGATGATCAAAATCACGCCGGAGCTGTCGCAAAAGCATTACGCCGAACACGTCAGCAAACCGTTCTACAAGGGACTCGAAGCGTTTGTTACCAGCGCACCGGTCGTTGCAATGGCAATCGAAGGGCTTGAAGCGATTGGCGTGATCCGCAATATGCTTGGTGCAACCAGCGGTCTGAAAGCCGCACCCGGAACGATTCGCGGCGACTTTAGCTGCAGCCGCCAGATGAACTTGGTTCACGCGTCCGATGGCGAAGAAGCCGCCGCTCGCGAACTCGAACTGTATTTTGACAAAGCGGAGTTTTGCGTGTTTGAACCGATGCTCGCGCCGATGTTGCAAGCATCCGACGAGTAGTTGCCGATCGTTACGATTCTTGGTTCTGCGGTCTTGGCCGTCGATGTGCCACAATGACCGCACGATCCGCATGAGGATGTCTTGGCGGTGCCGGTGATTGTTTGGACGACGCGGCGCAACGTCCAAACTGCGGCAGCGATAACGAGGCAAGTTGCAATGATCGTTTGTGTCATAACCGGATGCCGATTTGGTAAGTGACTAGCGCTCCGAGGTACGCGAGCGTTGTCATGTAGGTGAAACTCATCAGCGGCCAAACCCAACTGTTCGTTTCGCGTCGCATCACCAGCAGCGTACTGACGCACTGGGCACACAGCGCAAAGAACACCATGATCGACAATGCCACCGGCACATTGTACACCGGACGGCCATCGGGCCACCGCGAACGCCGCAGCGCGTCGATCAACCCTTCGTCGGTTTCGTCCACGTCACCGCCAAGTGAATAGACCGTCCCCAGCGTCGCAATAATCACTTCGCGCGCGGGGAAACTGGCGATCGCACCGACACCGATTCGCCAATCCCAACCCAGCGGACGCACCGCTGGTTCGATCGCGTGTCCAAGTTGGCCGAGCAGAGATTGTTCGAGCAACCGTGCGCTTTCGGTCTTCAGTTCGCGGCTCCAGACGGCGGTTTCGCTTGCCGGCACAGCGTCACCGGCGGATTCGAGTTGGGTCTGCAGTTCGTGTTGCCGCGTATGGTCGCCGGGCAAGTAACCGGCAGCCCAAATCAATATCGAAGCTGAAAAAATCAACGTCCCCGCGCGAATCACGAACGCCTTGCACGCTTCGTACACGCGTATCATCACCACGCGATAATCGGGCCATTGGTATTCGGGCAACTCCATCACCAGCGGTGCCGTCTCGCCGCGCAAGATTGTTTTCTTTAACGTCCACGCCGTTACGATCCCGACGACGATGCCGACCAAATACATCGACATCAGCACCAGACCGCTGAGCGACACCCAGCCACCCCATAGCGTTGTCGCTGGAACGAACGCAGTAATCAACAACAAATAAACTGGCAACCGCGCCGAGCAACTCATAAACGGTGCGACAAAGATGGTTGCAAAACGATCGCGATTGTTCTCAATCACCCGCGCCGCCATCACTCCGGGAATCGCACACGCGAACGAACTCATCAACGGCAAAAACGACTTGCCGCTCAAGCCAAACCACGACATGACGCGATCCACCAAAAACGCCGCTCGCGCCATGTAACCGCTGTCTTCCAACACCGCCAAGAAGAAAAACAGAATCGCAATTTGCGGCAAGAACACCAGCACACCGCCGACACCGCCAATCACGCCGTCAACGATCAAGCTGCGCAAAACTCCAGGCGAAATCAGCGCTGAAACGCCATCGCCAAGCCAAGCTTGAGCCGTTCCGATTGCGTCCATCGGAATCCCGCTCCAGGCATAGATGCACTGGAACACCAAAAACATCATCGCCGCGAAGAACAGCAATCCAAACACGCGGTTGGTCAGAATTGTATCGAGCCAATCGGTCACGGCGTGTGGTTTGCCGGGCGAATCACCGAGCACACCGTCCATCACTTGCGCCGCCCAAGCGTAGCGATGCTGGCATTCAACATCACTGAGTTCACCCAGCGAGAGCGTCAACTCGTCGCGTGCCGTCGTGATGATGGCAATCGCCGATTGACCAAAATTGCGCAACAACCATTTTTCGGTTTCGCCGCCGATGTCGAGAATCGCGCGCTCGACCAAGTACCGACTGATCGGCGGAAAAGTTGTCTGACCCCGATAGCCCACATCACCGAGTCGTGACAATTCCGCCGACACACGATCGCGGACGCGGTAGAACTCATTGGGCAACGGCTGCACCGGAGTCGTTGATTCCTTCGCTGCGGTTGTCGATTCGACAGTTTGGACGAGTGCATCAACCAGCTCGCTGAGCCCCTCGCGCTTGGTGGCGGCAATCGGCACCACGCGAACACCAAGGTTTGTTGATAGTCTGGCAACATCGATCTTCAAACCGCGCGACCGCGCCGCGTCGATCATGTTCAAGGCGATGATAACGGGCCGGTTCAATTCCAAAAGCTGGCTGACCAAAAACAAATTGCGGCGCAGCAGCGTGGCGTTGATCACGCACAGAATCGCGTCCGGCGGCGGTTCCCCCGCAACGTCACCGGTCAACACTTCGACCGCGACCAATTCATCGGGCGAGCGCGGACTGAGCGAATAGGTGCCCGGCAAGTCAATCAGCTCGATGGGCGATTGGGCGCGACCGAGCCGCCCGATTTTTTTTTCGATGGTGACGCCGGCGTAGTTGCCGGTGCGCACCGCCAAGCCGGACAGTGCGCCAAACAGTGTGCTCTTGCCCGTGTTCGGATTGCCCACTAAGGCGACGCGACGAGTAGGCTGGACCATAGCGGAAAAGGGGTGCTACGAAACGGCGACGATCACTCGGCGGGCTTCGGTACCGCGAAGTGCCACGCGGCTGCCTTGGATCAAGCACTTCAGCGGGTCACCCAGCGGTGCGCTGCGCAAGAAGCTGACCATTTCTCCGGGAACAAACCCCATTTCGCGTAATCGCATCGAAATTCCGTCGGCCCCGGAGACCTGGACGACTTGCGCCACTTGGCCGGGAACCAATCGATCGAGTGTTATCATCAAAAGCCGCCGCGTTTTTGTTAAACAAGCTGTTGTTGAGAATGAATCTCATTCACGTTATCTTCGTCGCCCAGCACCTCCACGTCAAGGCATGAAGCGTTCACTTTCCAGCCAGCGAATAGGCCCGCATCGCGCTGCCGGACCAAAACTGCTGTTGCTCGTCGCCCGTCAATTCGCTGGCCAACGCGGCGACGGCGGTTGCCCACTGCGAGTAGCTACCACGCAACAAGCAGACGGGCCAATCGGTCCCAAACATCAACCGCCTGGCCCCAAACGCCCGCAGCGCAACATCCCAGTACGGACGCACCAGGTCCACGTTCCACTGGGGTTCGCGCACCTCGGTGATCAGACCGGAAAATTTGCACGAGACATTTTCGCGTTTGGCCAGTTCGACAAATGCGGATCGCCATCGCTCATCGACCGCGCCGCGTGTTATTGTCGGCTTGGCAATATGATCGAGCACAAAGGTTTGCTCTGGAAAATGGTCGGCCAAATGAATGGCGGCGGGCAATTGATGCGGATAAACGAGCAAGTCGTAAACCAGGTTGTAAGACTGCAACAGCGCGATACCGCGAACGAAATCATCGCCGAGCATGAAGTTATCATCGGGCTCGTCCTGAACCACATGCCGCACGCTTCGCAGTTTCGGACGCGATGCGAATTGGTCAAGCACGTTGGCGACGTTTGCTTCTCGCAACGGCACCCAGCCAACGACCGCCAAAATCCAATCATTCGCGTCGGCAAAGTCAAGCAGCGCGGTCGTTTCCGCAATCGTTTGTCGAGCTTGGACCGAGATCACGCCATCGATTTGGTTCGCGACGCATTGCGCCTTCAGCTCCGGCGGCAAGAAGTCTTGCTTGAGGATTTGCTTTGTATCATCGATCCAGCCGTAATGAGTGGGATCATATTTCCAGAAGTGATGATGAGCGTCGATTCGCATTTTGGATTACGAGATTGTAGAACGGTTGTCCCCAACCGTTTTGGGACGCATGGTGAGCAAGTCCGGGTTTGGCATTGCGGACTCGGAGTGTAAATAATGGGAACGGCGGGTTAACCATGAGGCGGCGGCTTCGTCGAGTACGACGATCACGGCGCGATGAAATTGTAATGCGGATGCCGTTACTTGGCTCGTTACCGGACCTTCGATCGCGCTGCGAACTGCGGCCGATTTCTTTTCTCCGGTAACTAGCATCAAGCATTGACGCGAATCCAAAATCGTGCCGACGCCCATCGTAACACTCAACCTCGGCACCGCCGCTTCGCTGCCGAAGAACCGTGCGTTATCGCGAATCGTTTCCTCGCACAACGTTTTGATTCGCGTGCGGCTGGCCAACGACGATCCCGGTTCGTTGAACGCGATGTGGCCGTCGGTTCCAATGCCCAGCAATTGCAAATCAATGCCTCCGGCCGCGACGATGGCTTGTTCATACTGGGCGCACGCTCGGTCCATGTCGTTGGCCAAGCCGTCCGGCAAATGCACTCGCGCCGAATCGACGTTGATTTGGTCAAACAACTCGCGGTGCATGAACGAATAGAAGCTTTGCGGATGCTCGCGGGCCAGGCCAACGTATTCGTCGAGATTGAAAGTCGTAACGCCGGAAAAATCGAGTTGGCCGTCGCGGTGCAGCCGAATCAGCTCGCGGTAACAATTCACTGGCGTGCCACCGGTCGCCAAGCCCAACACCGCGTTTGGCTTTTGCCGCACGGTGCTGGCGATGATTCGCGCGGCGGTGACGGCGGCGGCTTCGGCGCTTGGGCGTATGATCACTCGCATCGTTACACCAAACCTTGGTTCAGTGTATCGATCGCGTCGCGCAGGATTGATCCGTCACGAAGCAGTTCGCGAATCGGTTCGCGTAAATCAGGTCGCACGAACACGCGAACCCGTTTGACATGGCCATCGAATTGTTGATGCGCCAGCGAATGCGCCACTGGCGAAACATCGCCCAAGCGTCGCACCGTGCCATCGCGCGAGACCACATCCATATTGATATCCACTTCGAGTTTTACCGGCGGGGCGTCGATTAACAAATCATTGGGGCCAATCGCTAGCGCGAGACGCTTCGCACAGCAGCGGCTGAGTTCTTCACCGCACGCGACCAACCACCAATACGGACGATGCGAGATCGCTTGATGCAATTCGGGCTGGTCGAGCACGCTGAATTCGGCGGCTCGTTTATAGAGTTGGCGAGTATCACCGAACAATCCCTGGGCAAGCGGTGCGGCGGGCGAATCGCGGGCGGTGGCCAGATAATGCGAAATCCAAGCCGCGTCGGTCAGCGCGAACGTGGCGGCGATATTGTTTGCCGACTGGCGCGGTTTGGTCATCGCTTGGGCGTAAACCAGTCGTTGCAACATCGCCGTGGCCGCGCGAACGGCGTGATGCCAATACACCTCGCTGAACATCACATACCGCGCGAACACCATCATCTCCGCCGCCGTGCGGCCTTTGTCGCTGATCGCCAATCTTGGTCGTTTCGTATCGGGATGCAACACCATCGAACCGAACAATCTTGAGGCGTCGAAGTTGCGTCCGTAGGGAACGCCGGCGTGCAGACTGTCGCGAACCAAATAATCGAGTTTGTCAATATCGACGGGACCACTGAGGCAACCGGCCAACAGCTCGATCGCCGCCTGAGAAAGCGTTGTTTCGCCGCTCGGTTTGCCGGCCAAAATTGAGATCACGTCGTCGCCCAGGCAATTCCAATCTGCCGCGATTCGGCGGGCGACTTCGCCACCGGAAACGATGGCCGCGACGCGCGATTCATGGCGCGGAACGGCGGCCAAACGCATGTCTTGGACCGCGTGGCAAAACGGCCAATGGCCGCTGTCATGCAGAATTGCCGCCAGCACAAACGCTTCGGCCGCACGAACATCGACCAGTTCGACGAACCGCCGGTCGGCCCGGAGCGTTGCAAGTAACCGTAGCGCGTTGTGATAGACGCCGAGTGAATGTTCCAGCCGCGAATGTTTGGCACCGGGATAGACAAGATGCACCAAACCGAGCTGCGAGATTTGGCCCAGGTGGTGCATCGTCGGTGTGTCGAGCAGTCGTCGCACGCGCGGCGACAACGGCACGTCCATTTCCGGTGGAATGCGAACTAGGCCGGCGGCGGGCGAGTCGAGTTCAGGAATCAATGGGCATCTTTCAGAAACACGTTTTTACGTCAACGTCAAAATGGGAACCGCACCGATGATCGCCAACAGCAACGTCGGTGCGATGTAGATGCCCGCGATCGTCAGCCCACCGATAAACTCCAACTCGAACGCTGCCATCGCCGCGATTGCGCCCAAACCGAGCATAATGACCAACGTGATACCCGCGCCCATCATGCCCATGTCCGACGCGTGATCGACATCGACCACATACGGTCCAAGAAATACATAGACCAACCATAGCGCCGCGAAGATTGCCGAAACGATTCCGACGCGGCTCCACAATTCGTTGCCGCGATACGGTTCCAATTCCGCGTCACGGGTGATCGCATAACCGAGCCAAACCAGCGGCGGTGCGATCACGATGGCGACCAGCACGCGGGCGATGATTGGCGTCCCGCCGGTGAAGCGAAAGGCGACGGCCAACAGTACCGCTCCGACAACCGCGCCGACGGCAATGGCGATGTCGCGTTTGCCAATGACGGCATCTTTGCGCTTGATCGGTTTAAGGACGCTCGCACCAGTGCTATCCTTGGGCGCACCATCGGTCGGTGCGTGAATGACGACTTGTTCGGCCAAGGTCGGGATCGTAATCTCGGCCTTGCACTTGGGGCACGGGCCTTTCTTGCCGGCAAACTTTTCGTTGACCGAGAACCGGGTGAGGCATTTGGCGCAAGTGACTTGGATCGGCATGGAAGATATCAGCGGAATGAAATGACAAGCGAACCACGACCGCAAGAGCACAGTTTTGACCCGTCCGGCGTGCCAACGCAACCGGTGTCTGACCAGCCCACGCCGACGTTCGCTGGCCATGCACCAAGCGATCCCCAGCCGCTGGCCCACGTCGTGCTTTACCAGCCGCAAATCCCGCAAAACACTGGCAATATTGGTCGCACCTGCGTCGCCACGGGATCAAAGTTATGGATTGTCCAACCCGCCGCATTTCAGATTGACGAGAAACGAGTGCGACGGGCGGGATTGGATTATTGGCAATACTTGCAATGGGCCGAAGTGGCGTCATGGTCGGACTTGCGCGGCCAATTGCCCGACGCAGGTCACGGCCGGCGGTATTGGTATTTTAGTCGCTTTGCCGAGAAAACAATCTGGGAATGTGATTTGGCCGCCGGCGATGTATTCGTCTTCGGCAGCGAAACCAGCGGCTTGCCACGCACGATTTTCCAACCCACCGACGCCAACGCCATTCGATTGCCAACCGACCCACGCGTGCGCAGTTTGAATTTGTCTGCGACCGTCGCCGTCGTTCTGTACGAAACACTGCGTCGACGTCAACACGATGGTTTGTGAGCGGATCGGCACCAGATGCCGGTTTCGATCGGGAAATACCTTGGGCTAGCCCGGATCAATCATTGGCGATGAACAACATGAGCCTCGCTTGCGTCCAAGTTGTCAACAACATTCAACGCGGTGTCGACTGGCAGATCAAAATCGACGACGCTCGATACAAACTCAAGTCCGTCTACCCTAAAATTCAATGCTGAGAATCCACTACGGCCAGTGCACATTACCAATTGCAACGACGTACTTGTCGCCTCATCGCCTGGCGGTGCGCAACATTCCGCGTGCTCGATTCAGCGAATCGGAGCGAAGCTTCTGTAACGCCGCAGTCGATCCGGGCATTTCCAGTGCCGTGGTCAATGCCGCTTTGGCTTCTTCGACGTCTAGCGATTCAGCGCGAATCGCCCGCGCCGTCAGCACTGACACGACATCCTTTTCGACTTGAACGAATCCACCATCAACAAAGTACCGCTGCGGACCTGAGTCGCCTTGAAAACGAATCGATCCGTAGCCAAGCCGGCCAATCATCGCGGCGCGACCTTTTTGAACGCCCAACTCGCCGTCATACATTGGCAGGGTCAGTTGTTCGACGGTGCAATCGACCTCGGTTCGCTCGGGTGTCACTACGATGCAACGAATAGCCATCTTGATTATCTGCCCTCAGCCATTTTTTGGGCTTGTGCTTCGGCTTGTTCGACCACGCCAACGTACATGAATGCTTGTTCGGGCAAATGATCCCATTTGCCGTTGCAGATTTCTTCAAAGCTGCGAATCGTTTCGGCCAGTGGCGTGATCTCACCCGACTTGCCCGTGAATACTTGCGCGACCAAGAACGGCTGGGACATAAACCGTTCGATTCGGCGCGCGCGGTGGACGATCATCTTGTCATCTTCGCTCAATTCATCAACGCCAAGGATCGCGATAATGTCTTGTAGTTCGCGGTATCGCTGCAAAATGGTTTGCACGCGGCGGGCGATCGCATAATGGCGATCACCCACATATTGCGGATCGAGTATTCGCGAGTTCGATGCCAACGGATCAATCGCGGGATAAATTCCTTTCTCCGAAATCGATCGTTCCAGATAGATGAAGGCGTCAAGTTGGCTGAACGCGGTTGCCGGGGCCGGGTCAGTCGGATCGTCCGCTGGAACATAAACGGCTTGTACCGAAGTGATCGCACCACTTTTGGTACTTGTGATTCGTTCTTGCAATGCGCCCATTTCGGTTGCCAAAGTCGGTTGGTATCCCACCGCCGAAGGCATCCGGCCCAGCAGCGCCGAGACTTCGCTGCCCGCTTGCGAAAACCGGAAGATGTTGTCAACAAACAGCAACGTATCAGCACCGGTCGAATCGCGGAAATACTCCGCCATCGTCAATGCGGACAAAGCCACACGCAGGCGTGAACCCGGCGGCTCGTTCATTTGGCCAAACACCATACAAGTTTGCTCGATAACCTTGCGGCCGGTGCTGCCGATTTCAGTTTCTTGCATTTCGAGCCACAAGTCGGTGCCTTCGCGAGTTCGCTCGCCAACCCCGGCAAACACCGAATATCCGCCGTGGGCACTGGCGATTCGCGCGATCAACTCGGTCAAAATAACGGTCTTGCCAAGCCCCGCACCACCAAACAACCCGGCCTTGCCACCGCGAACGAACGGGGTCAGCAAGTCAATCACTTTGATGCCGGTCTCGAAGACTTCGGTGTTCGTGGACAACTCATTAACGGGCGGTGCGGTGCGGTGGATCGGCCAATAATCATCGGCCTGGACCGGACCGCGTTGGTCGATTGGTTTCCCCAGCACGTTGAAGACGCGGCCAAGCGTGGCTTTACCGACGGGCACCGTAACCGGCTTGCCGGTATCAACGACTTCCATACCGCGCATCATGCCTTCGGTGCTACCCAAAGCGATCGCGCGGATGCGTCCGCCGCCAAGGTGTTGTTGAACTTCACCGACCAAATCAATGGTAATGCCCTTATGTTGAGATTGGATTGATAGTGCGTTGTAAATCGCCGGTAGTTGCCCACCGGAGAACTCAACGTCAAAAGTCGATCCGATCACTTGAGAAACGCGACCGACCGCTTGGGCTGTGGCTGTAGACATTCAAATTAGTCAGGGTTGGGATGTTAAAGAACGGGTTCTATGGTTGATTCGTAATTTATTTGTTGAGCGCTTCGACGCCACCGATGATTTCCATAATTTCGCCAGTAATCTGCGATTGGCGGGCACGATTATAAGTCATCGAAAGCTGCTTAATCATGTCACCAGCGCTTTCGGTCGCACCCTTCATCGCGATCATTCGCGCAACTTGTTCGCTAACCGCCGAGTCCAAAAAGCATTTAAACAATTTGGCCTTGAAACTGGTCGGAACGATCTCTTCCAAGATGCTTTCCGCCGATGGCAGGAATTCAAACTCAGACGATTGTCCGGCGCCGGCGCTGGTGGTGTCGTCTGCGGTGATCGAACCCAGTGGAAGCAGCGTCTCGACCATGGCAATCTGGCGACTGGTGCTGATGAATTTAGTGTAGACCACATCCAGCCGGTCGAGTTCTCCGGTGATGTATTGCTGCAGATACTCTTTAGCAATCACTTCAACTTCGTCGTACTTCGGTTGGTCCTCGAAGTGGAGGTGTTTGCGATCGGTGGCATAGCCGCGAAACTTAAGCCCATTGATTCCGCGTTTACCACTAGCGTCGATGACAACGTTCGGCACCGTGGATTTTAGTTCTTCGATGCGAGCGACCGACGTTCGCAGCACGCTGCCGTTGTAACCACCGCATAGACCACGATTGCTCGACAACACGAGCACGCGGGCATTCGACGTTTTCTCACGCTGTTTCAGCAGCGGATGATCGACTTCGGTACCGGCCGCAACCAATCGCGAAACGATTTTGGTGATTTGGTTTGTGTAGGCCGTGACGGCCGCGGCGCGGTCCATCGCTTTCTTATAGCGAGCCGTTGCGATCAATTCCATCGTTCGCGTAATCTTGCGAATGTTGCGAATTGATTTTCGTCGTTTATCGAGGGCGCGGGCGTTAGCCATGGATCGCGAGTCTAGGTTGGAGTCAAAAAAAATATTGGCGAGTCGTTCAGTTCGCTACTTAATCAATCGCAAGTTAAATGGATATCGGTAGGCATTCCCGCTGGAAACGGACAACGTTGAAATGATGCCGAAAATCACCTGCAAAGCCGCGGGCAGTATCAAAATCGGAAACAAAGTTCCGCAGCTAGCAAACACCAACAAGCCACAAACCACTGCTATGATTAACAAAGTGATTTGAAAATTGAGAGCTTCGCGAGCCTGTTCCTCCACAAACGCCGATTTGTCTTTCTGTGTTAGCCAAATGATCAATGGTCCAAGGAATCCCGGTACGGAACCTACCAGAATGCCGAGGCATCCCAATAAATGAGCCAGCATCGCTAGGTTCTTGTCTTGACTATCGATCGGACCTTGAAACGAGGTTTCGACCGATACGTAGGGTGCGTGAGGGTCAAAACCCGAGGGCCCCAAATCGTCGCCACGTCGATCAAACTTCTCACCCACAAAGTCGCCTCTCCATCAAAACCAATGCTAAATCCATATTAAATCTCCAGGTTAGCAAAGTGTTCTACGACGCTCCCCCGTCGTCAGGCAACGACGGCGGAGCGTCGTAGAACACTGTTTGGATAAGGCCCTAACCTATCTTATACCCCGACTTAAATTCCTTGATCGCCGCAATCACCTTTGTTGTAATGTCATCGTTTAAGTCACGCTTATCGTTCATCTCGTTAATCAGCGCCGCATGCTTGCTGTGGATCCACTCGAGGAAATCTTTTTCCCATTTGGACACCGCCTTGATTGGCACATCATCGAGATACCCTCGGGTGCCGGCGAACAGACTCAGAACTTGGTCGGTCACACTCATCGGGCGATATTGAGGTTGTTTGAGTAGTTCGACCATGCGGTAACCGCGATCCAGTTGAGACTGGGTGGCGGTATCCAGGTCAGTTCCCAATTGAGCAAACGCTTCGAGAGCGCGGAACGCGGCCAAGTCCAAGCGCAAACCACCGGCGACTTTCTTCATTGCCTTAGTTTGGGCCGCACCACCGACCCGCGAGACGGAGATCCCGGCGTTCATTGCCGGACGAATACCGGCAAAGAACAAGTCGGGCTGCAAATAGATTTGGCCATCCGTAATTGAAATGACGTTCGTCGGAATGTATGCCGAAACTTCGCCTTCGAGCGTCTCGATGATCGGCAAGCTAGTGATCGAGCCACCGCCGAGCGCATCGGACAACTTGGCACTTCGTTCGAGCAATCGACTGTGGCAATAAAATACGTCACCGGGATATGCCTCGCGGCCCGGCGGACGACGCATCAGCAAACTCATCTGGCGATACGCGGTCGCTTGCTTTGACAAATCATCATAAACAACCAACGCATGGCCGCCATTGAACATGAAATACTCGGCCATCGCCGTACCGGCGTAGGGCGCGATGTATTGCAAGGGTGCCGGTGCGCTGGCCCCGGCGCAAACGATCGTGGTGAATTCCATCGCACCATTTTTTTCCAACACGTCAACAATGCTTGCGATCGCCGAATCTTTCTGGCCGATTGCGATGTAGAAGCACTTAACTCCGGTGCCCTTTTGATTGATGATCGCGTCGATAGCGATTGAGGTCTTGCCGGTCTTGCGGTCGCCGATAATCAATTCACGCTGGCCGCGCCCGATGGGCGTCATTGCGTCGATTGCCTTGATGCCGGTTTGCATCGGCTCGGATACTGGCTTCCGCTCGGACACACCCGTCGCAATGATTTCGACGGGTCGAGTCACGGATGACTGAACCGGTCCTTTTCCGTCCAGCGGGTTGCCCAAGGGGTCGAGCACTCGACCGATGACGGCGTCACCTGCCGGCACGCTGAGCAGCGTACCGAGCGCCTTAACTTCGTCACCTTCTTGGATGGTCAGGTAGTTACCGAGAATAATAACCCCGACGCTGTTTTCTTCGAGGTTAAATGCGAGGCCGATCGCACCGTTGGGAAATTCGACCATCTCGCCAGCCATCACACCGGACAAGCCGTAGACGCGGGCGATCCCGTCGCTGACTTCCAATACGGTGCCGACTTCACGAACGTCGATCTTACTATCGAACTGTTCAATCTCGGCCTGGAGCACCGAGGCTATTTCGTCACTGCTAAACTTCACGGCGTTGTCTCAATGGCCAAAAGGATGTTTGTCTGAATGGTTATGAATGTCGAAAACTAACTTACGATCCGCTGCCGGAGAACGACTCAAATCGCTTGAGCAATTCACGTGAGAATCCGTCTTTGGCTTTGCGGCTTAACTTTTCAATTTGATTCGCAACACTGCTGTCGAAAACGGTATCGCCAACACGCACCACCATGCCGCCAATCAAGCTCGGGTCAACCGTTTCGACCAGGCGAACTTGCTTGCCCAACGTGTTTGACAAGCGACTAATTACGTTATTACGACTGTGGTCATCGAGCGGTATCGCAGTGCGAACTTCGGCGACAACTCGACCAAGCATTTCATCGCGAAGCGACTCCGACGCCGTCCGAACCGCCGCCACATAACCAAGCCGATCACGCTTGCCCATGACCTTCAAAAAATTGATCAGCACCGGATGAAACTCACCCCCGAACAATCGGTCGATGATTCGCGACTTTTCGGCTTCATCGATTCGAGGCGACGCAAACGCGGCAGCCAGTTTGTCGCTCGATGCTAAATAGCCGTCCACCAAGGTATCCAGTTGGCCCAGCACGTCGTCGGCAACGCCGGCTCGCGCGGCAGCACCAATTAACGCGCGAGCATACGTCTTGCCGACCTGTTCGGCACCTGGGTCGAGAACGGTCTCGTGTTTGATCGGTTCAACCATTTAACGTGTAACGTGTTCGCGTTTTTACCTTAGTCTACCAAACTCAATTGTTGCTGGGCAATCGTTCGAGCGATTGACGAATCAAATCCGCATGATCGTCAGCCTTCAATTCGCGTCCAACGACTTTGCGAGCAACCAACATTGCCAAGTCCGATGTTTGACCTGCCAGTTCGGAAATCGCAACCTTCTTGGCCGTTTCGATGTCGGCGATCGCGCGAACACGTTGGCGTTCGGCTTCCGCCTTGGCTTCGTCGACAATCTTTTGCCCAGCCGCCTCGCCATCTTTACGAGCTTCCGCCAGCATGGTTTGAACCTTCGCCTGGGCCTCGTCCAGTTTCGATTGGTAGCCAGCCAGAATCGATTTCGCTTCTTGGTTTGCCTTGTCAGCGGATTCCAAGTCACTGCGAATCTTTCCTTCGCGAGCTTTCAACCCGTCCAGAATCACTGGCCAAGCAAGCTTCGACAAAATTGCAAACACGCCAATAAAAATGGCGATGTTGACGATTGCCGAACCGGCGTCGACTTGCAGCAGCGGCGGCGTACCATCGGGATCCTGATGACCTCCGTGAGCCGCTGCTTCGTCATGCTCGACGCTATTGGTCGACTCGTCTGCGGCAATAACGCACCGGCTTGACGCGGACATTGCGAAGCAAACCAAAACAAGCAAGACGACACGAAGCGACGACGCGAACATGACAATTAACCCTTGGCGGCCAGAAGCGAACACGACCAACTAGCTGACGAAAATCAAAATGAGCGCGATGACCGTCACACCCTCAATCAGCGCGGCGGCGATCAGCATTTGCGTTCCGATCGTGCCGCTGGCTTCGGGTTGACGGGCAATCGCGTCAACCGCTGAGCCGCCAATGCGACCGATTCCCAGACCCGCGCCAAGAATGACCAAGCCCATGCCAAGGCCAGCGCCAAGCTTGCCGTACAAAGGAACCTCAGAGGCCGCCTGGGCCAACAACAGTGCAAACTCAAACATCTTCGCTTCGCTCCAGTGAGAACATTAGGGGTGTGTGTAGAACCAATTACTAGCTGACCAACGGCCCAAGACGTTCGGGCTTAATCAACTTGTCCATATCCATTTGTCCTTCATCGCTGAAGGGGTCAGTCTCGTGATCGTGGTGATCGCCATGATGAGCAACCGCCGTCGAAATAAACAGTACCGTCAAAAACGTAAATATGAATGCCTGCACCAAGCAGATAAACATCTCGAGCAATGTTAAAACAATGCCACCAATGATTACCGAAATCTCAACGCCATAGCCAAGTGACAACGAGAATTTCGCCGCGGTAAATATTAATAACACGAATGCCGCGATCACCAAGTGACCAGCCATCATTGTGCCGAACAATCGCATCGCCAAGACGACGCACTTGATAAACAAACCCATCCATTCAAGTGCATACAACGGCAATCCGATGACCAACATTTTCGGATCATCCCAGCCGATTGGATTGAAGTGGGCAAAGAATGCCTTGGCACCCACTTCGCGAATGCCGACATACAAAATCGCCATGAAACTGCCCACGGCCAAGACGATATTGAGCGACAAGTTGCCCGTCGCCGTGCCGCCCCAGTGCGAGTAATGCGTATCGTGCGTGGCGGCTTGAAGCAAATACCCGATCGGTATCAAGCCAAGCAAATTCGAGAACAAAATGAAAAAAAAGATTGTCCATATATAGGGAATGTATTTATCGGTTAAATCGCCCAAGTTCGGACGCGTTACTTCATCACGCAAAAACGCACAGATCGTTTCAAATAATTGCGCCACGCGGCCCTTGGTTTGATACGCCTCCAGGCCTTCGCCCCGAACGCGAACTCGACGCGCCACAAACAGAAACGTGAGCACCACCAGCACCGCAACGACCATTGACATCATCAGGTGGTTGGTGATGAAAAACTCGTAATATCCGCCGCGAATTCCCAGCGGTGCGAAGTTCCAATCAGCGGACCCAAGCGGAATTCGGAAAATTGGATGCTCATGCAGCGCGTGCGGCAATACGTGCTGGACCGCCATGTCGGCAAGACTCGGCGCTGCTTGGGCCGCAGCCCAGAATGCTTTGACTTGAGGAAGCATCACTGCTCAATTGCCCCGTGATGGTAGGTTGGACGAATGACGGCGGAAAGCGAGCACAATGCCGACAAGTTCCGTCGCCGTCAATGAGACGTACCAAAATAAAACATCGACGGCGGCTTCGCCTTTGCTGACGACGCCAGTTGCGGCCAGTATCGCAAACACCAAAAACGTGACCGCGAGCCGAATTGACATCGGTATCACGAGCATGTTGGCGACAGCCAAATGAGCCGCACCGGTCACTCCGCGCAGGCAAATCAAGTCAACGACCACGGTCGAAACAAAAAATACAAAACCGACAATTGCGAATAGGAAGGAATTGGCTACGTAGCTGGAAGCGTTTGCAATGTCGTTCGAGTCACGTGGCCCAAGCAACAGCCAGCCCAGTGCTGACGGTGCCAGACTCCAGTGCAGCAGAATTGCACACACGCAGCCGATGACCAAAAAACAAATCCATTCGTAACGCGAGGTTCGCAGTTGCGTCGGGCCCATGGTAAGCGACGAAGAAAACATGGAAGCTGACAAGTTTTCGAGACTTTGAGAATCAATCAATTGAACCGTCCGACTCCGACGTCGCACGCAATGCCATCAGAACAAACCGAAACATGCCCAAACTAAACCCGATTAGCAGGCCTAATGCGGTCGCGGTGCGGCCGCTGTCTTGCCACCGGTCAATGGCCCAACCGCCGACCGCAAACAGTCCGCTGATGCCAGCCAACTCTAGCCCAGCACCCAAAAACCGAACCACCGTTTTCGCTTTTAGCCCAGCCGAACCACGATTCCCCACCATCAGTGTCTCCGGTGAGCAAAACGCCGACTTCTGTTCTCAAGAAATTGATCGTTGATAGTGGAGGACCGAAAGTCTAGGGGCTGTGACCGATCGCCGCAGCCGCCCGTCCACGCGCGTAGGCACGTTGCTCGGCGGCCCTGAGGCCATCCACCAGCGGTTCGTCGTCAAATTGAATAGTGGGGGGCATTCTAGCATTAGACCATAGTCAGAAGGCATTAGTGGTCATTCGCCTTCCTCAAAAGCGTCGGCTTCTCGGGGGGGGCTGGAAGTTTCGGGTGCCCTAGTCATAATGATACTGGCGTGGTTCGCTCCATTGGCGGGGGCGAAGTTACGGTTGAGCAACGACTTGAATCTCAGAGGGAGTTTTCGACGGTAGCCGAGACGGAGCGACAGGCGATTTGGGCTGGCTGGGTTCGTTTCCTACCACGCAGTGTTGTTTTTTGTTCGCTGACAAGTTTGTTCGGGAGCGTCGTGTTGATTACCGCAATTGAATTGAATTCACGATCACGACAGGATCTTGCGGAAATGGCCCGCGAGTTTGGAATCTCGGGGCTCCGCAAGATGAAGAAAGATGAGTTGGTTGTCGCTATTCGTAAAGCTCAAGACAGCTCCGTCAAGAAGACGGGCGTGCCGGGAGCCAAACAGGTAAAAGAAAAGCCTGCTGCGAAGTCAAAGCCTTTGTCCAAGGACAGGTTAGTCGCTAAGGAAAAAATAGTGGCTAAAGGCAATTTACGGTCAGCGAAAAGTGTCAGTAAGCCTGTGGCCGCCGTCAAGGCGACGAAACCAAAAACTGTCTCGACGCGGTCGGCTGGTGCGGCGGGGAGTACGGCGCAGTTGGCGAAATCCCAGGTCGTCAATCAATCCCGTTCATCTTCAGTATCGTCGAGCAATGCCAACGCGGCAGGAACGACCAGGGACAAGGTGCGAACTGCGAAGACCGATACCGCGAAAGTTTTGCCAGTCAGAGCAAACGCAAGCCGTGGCGGCATGGTAACGGCACACACCGATTCTTCAAAGCGATCTGCGTCCAAGTCGAAATCGGTTGCACCGAAGGCTATGCCGCTGGATGCCAAAATTTCGGCGACGAAGGTAAATGGTGCAACCAAAACAAAGGCTGCCGTCGGGTCGGTATCTGCTACTCGCACGGTGCAGGCGCTGAGCAATCCGCCGAAGCCGGCTTCGTCGTCCCGGTCGCCAACCACCTCAAAGCCGACACCCGTGGCGGCCAAAAAACCGGCTCCGGTGCCACCGCCGCCGACACCCCAAGCGCCCGTGTCGGCGAAGTCGGCACGAATTCGTCGCGAGATGGCGCTGCGTAGCCAACGGGCGATGCAGGATAAGGACATTTCGTCCGACGTTCTTGTCGGTGGCACACCGATTCGCGCCAATAATGGCCAACACGCTCAAACGCCGCACAAAGACCGAATCATTCTGATCGTTCGCGATTGCTTTTGGCTGCAGGCCGATTGGGAGATTACTCGAGCTGCGGTCGAGCGAGTGCGGGTGGCAATGTCTGAGAAATGGCACAACGCGATTCCCGTTGTGCGATTGATGTCGGTTGCCGATGCCAGTGCTAACCGCGCCGAGCAAATCCTTCGCGACATTCCGATTCATGGTGGCGTTTCGAGCTGGTATATCGACGTCGACGAGCCACCGAGCCGATACCGGGTGGTCATCGGGTATGTCGCCGACAACGACCGGTTTTTTCCGATTTGTCGCAGCAACGTGGTCGAAACACCTCGTCCCGGTGCTGCCAATCGCATCGATGAGCATTGGCGCGACATCGCCGAAGACTACGAACGAATCTTTTCGCTCAGTGGTGGCCTCGATGTGAACGGCAGCCCGGACTTGAAGGAAGCGTTTGAAGATCGGCTGAAACGTTCGATGCCAAGCCGGGGAGACGCTAGTTCCGGCAGCGACACTGACGCGGCGCTTGACCGACATCGCGCTTTACCGTTCGAGGTTGATGCCGAGATGATTATTTACGGCTCAACCGTTCCCGGTGCAACCGTCATGCTGGGTGGTGATCCGGTGAAACTGCGTCCCGACGGTACGTTCACGATTCGCGTGGCGTTGCCAGACAAACGTCAAGTATTTCCCGTCGTTGCCCAAAGCCGCGATGGGATGCGTCAGCGCACCACCGTGGTCGCCGTCGAACGTAACACCAAGGTGATGGAAGCGATCGATCGCGACTCGAACTTCTAGGAAATGAGTGTAGAACAATTGTCCCAATTGTTCAGTGATCGCCACTGGCTTAACGGCCCAAACTATTGAGACAATTGTTCTACTCTGCGCTAATCGCCAGTAACGTTCAGCGCTAGCGGCGGTCTAGAACTTTGTGGTCTCGGTTGGTGCTGTGGCGATCGATTCTTCGGCGTCGTTGAGCATCGCCGCCATTTGTGTGGCGTTTTCAAAGTCGATGATCGCCGGCTCGGAACCGGGTTGATGGTCAATTGCCAACCCGGAAATTCGCCATCCAGCGGCTTCGTATTCGACGGCCCAAACGACTTGAACCGTCTCGTTTTGCCCTTGCGAATTTGGCTCGGTCCAATAGCAATGCACGAGTGCGGCCTTGGGCGTGTCGGGCACGGCTTCGGCGCGAGTCACCTTGTAAACGGCGTCGGGGGCACCCAGCGGTTGGACGCTGCGGCCCAGTTGCTTTAAAACTAATTGAGCCTGCTCGGTCAACAGTTGATTGGCACCTCCGGTTTCGCCACCGCGGCGAACGGCGTCAAGGAACTGGGCAACTGTTTTTGTGGCGTCGTCAATATTGATTGGGCCTGCGGCTACCACCGCCGCGGTGCCGCCAACAGTCTTCGACTCCGCGTTCGGGTTCGTCGTGGACGATCCGCAACCGAGTGTGACCACCGCGAAGCAAGCTGCGTAGAGGTTGCGGGCCGACAGCCGGCTTGAGACAAATCGATAAAGCATTGTGGAAGGACCGAATTGGGTGGGATTGGGCGTTAACCGACGCGGGAAACTGGGGGATACCAACGATCGCGCGATCAGGTCAAGATTTAATCTGGTTAACCGGCGGTAGTGCCCGCGCCTTTGATTGACGAGTCCAAGATCGGTGTCTGTTTTTAATCTGCACACCACAGACGGCGAGCCCAAGGGCCAACGGCTCACGATCTCGGTCGCGATGGCGACCTACAACGGCGAAAAATTTCTGCGTGAACAATTGGCCAGCCTGGCCGCCCAGGTTCGGCTGCCCGATGAATTGATTGTCGTCGACGACCGCTCGCAAGATTCAACCTGCGCGATTGTCAAACAGTTCGCCGCGACAAGTCAGTTTCCCGTCCGCTTGGTGGTCAACGAGTTGAACGTCGGTTCGACGGAGAATTTTTCGCGTGCTTGCCAAGCCTGCAGCGGCGCGGTGATCGCCTTGTGTGACCAGGATGACGTTTGGTTGCCCGATAAATTGCGTCAGGTTGAAGCCGCGTTGCTCGCACAGCCCAATGCCGTTTTGGTTTTCAGCGACGCCGTGATGGTTGACCAGTCGCTAAAGCCGCTGGGATACACGTTGTGGGAAGCGATTGGATTCAGTTCTGCCGAGCGCCAGTGTGTGCAGCGCGACCAGGCGCTCGACGTGCTGCGACGCAAGTTCATCGTGACTGGAATGTCGATGGCGTTTCGCTCTCAACATTTACCGCTTGCCCTGCCGATTGCAAAATCTTGGTTCCACGACGGCTGGATCGCATATTGCCTTGCAATCATCGGCCCGTTGGCGATTATCGAGGAACCACTTGCGCTGTATCGCCAACATGCTGGGCAACAACTCGGCGAACGAAAGCGTTCGCGGCTGGAACAATACGTACGTGCGCGGCGACTGGGCACACCTCATCTCCAGCGGCATCGCGAAATGTACGGGGCTCTGCGCCAACATCTACAGACCCATGCTGGCCTTATTGCGGCGGATAACTCTGCGCTCGTCGCCAGTGACCTAGCTGAGAAAATTCATCACCTCGATCGACGACTTTGGGTGCGAGCGGCATGGTGGCGACGTCCCTTGGCAATTACCGAATGGCTTAACGGTCGCTACCAGCGATTTTCGTTCGGCAGAAAATCATTGTTGCAAGATTTGATCACGTGAGAATCGCAATCTTGATCGTCGCCTATCGCGGATCGCGCTATCTGGCTGAGTGCTTGGAAGCGATCGAACGATCAAATCTCGAAGACAACGAAGTCGAAATTTTCCTGGTTGAAAATGGTTGCCCGGAAAGTTGTTGCCAATCGATCGCGACGCAGTTTCCCACGCTTCATATTGTTTCGTCTGAAAGTAACCGTGGCTTCGCCGGCGGCAACAATCTTGGTTGGCAAACGATTCGCCAGCAATCACGTCGATTCGATTTCTTGATGCTGTTAAACCAGGACACGCGAGTCGAGCCCGCTGCAATCGCGAAGGCAGCGACCTACCTTTGTCAAAACCAACACGTCGGAGCCGTACAATCGTTGCTGCTGCTTTGGCCCGAAACCGAGCTCATCAACACGGCCGGCAATCAATCGCATTTTCTCGGTTTCGGCTTTACGACGCATGACCGCGAATCGATTGACGCGGCAAAACTGGTCAATGGCGAAATCGGTTACGCTTCGGGCGCGGCCGTCATGTTACGTTGTGAATTGATCGAGCGAACCGGACTTTTCGAAGAACGCATGTTTATGTATCTCGAAGATGCGGACCTGAGCTGGAAAATGCGATTGATTGGGTTTCCACCACATCTTTGTTGTGACAGCGTCGTGTTTCACGAGTACCGATTTCATAGTCGCTTTGAATACCTGCGTTACCTTGAACAAAATCGTTGGTGGTTGCTGTTGGCTTACTATAAATGGCAAACGCTACTGCTATTTTTTCCAGCCGCGTTTGTCATGGAATTGGGCCAATTGTTTTTTGCAACGATTCAAGGTCGATTGATTGACAAGCTGCGTGGGATTGGATTCTTGTTGTCGCCGACGGGCATTACTGCGGTCAGTAGTCATCGCCTGCGAGTCCAATCATCGCGCCAAGTCAGCGATGCGGAAATGTTGCGATTAGCCGTTGGCGCAATTCGATCGCCTCACCTCAGCGGTTTCTTGGTGCGAAGAATCGCCAGTCCGTTTTTCACCGCATATTGGTTTGTGGTCAAGCGCCTATTGTTTTGGTGAGTGCCTGTTTTGAATAGCCATGAGATTCCATGAAGAGTTTTAATCCTGCAGACGGTTCGGTCGTCTTTGCTGGCGTTGCCAGCAGCGATCTTGAGATCGAATTAGCGATCGGCCGCGCGGTCGAAGCGGGGCGCCGATGGGCCGCAACTTCACTAGACATCCGCGTCGCCGTGCTGCGCGGGTTCGCAGCCTACGTGGCGGCAAACGCCGAAGCGTTGACGCAATTGCTGATGTGCGAGATCGGAAAACTTCGCGCCGATGCGGCAAGTGAGGTCGCCGCATGTGTTGCCAAAGTCGAGATCACGATCGAACTGGCCAGCATTCGCGCCGCTGACCAAGACTCAAGTGCTGGCGATACCGCTTGTCAAATTCGCCATCGACCCATCGGCGTTATTTTGGTGCTTGGCCCGTTCAACTTTCCCGCTCATTTGCCGGGTGGCCAAATCGTTCCGGCGCTCTTGGCCGGCAACGCGATCGTCTTCAAACCGAGCGAGTTGTCGCCTGCGGTTGGACGCTGGATTGCCGATGCTTGGACTGCGGCCGGGCTTCCTCACGGAGTGCTCAACCTGATTCAAGGTGGTGCGCCCGTCGCCCAGGTTGCGATCGCCGATCAGCGAATTGACGGCGTGCTTTTCACTGGTGGATATCGCGCCGGTGCATCGATTCATCGCCAACTTGCCGGACGCCCCCACGTCTTGTTGGCACTCGAAATGGGCGGCAATAATCCGTTGGTGATCTGTCCACCGTATGAGGTTGAGAAAGCGGTGCAAACAATCATCGCTTCGACGTTTGTCTCCGCCGGGCAGCGTTGTACGTGCGCCAGGCGATTGATCGTTGTCCAGGACGACGCGGGCCAACGATTGATTGACCATCTGGTTGACCAAACGCGATTGCTGGCATGTGGCCTGCCATTGGATGATCCGCCGGTCGCAATCGGGCCGGTTGTCAGTGCCGCAGCGGGCGCGCGATTGCTGGAATCGCAGCAATCATGGATTGACTCCGGCGGCATACCGCTGCTGGAGTCAAAAGTGTCTGCACGATCGGCGGCATTGCTCTCGCCTGGGATCATTGACATGACCGACGCAGCAGCGAGCGACGAAGAATCCTTTGGGCCGCTGTTGCAGGTGTATCGAGTATCCAATTTTGACGCAGCAATTGATCTCGCCGCCAGGACGCGATTCGGATTGGCCGCCGGATTGATTGGTGGCAACGAAGCGATGTTTGAAGCATTTCGAGCACGCGTTGGGGCGGGAATCGTAAACTGGAATTTGCCTTTAACCGGAGCGAGCAGCCGGTTGCCGTTTGGCGGCATTGGCTGCAGCGGCAATCACCGACCCGCCGGTGCGTACGCAATCGATTTCTGCCACACGCCCGTCGCCTCGATGACGATTCACCATGAACGACCATTTGTTTGAAGTCAATTTCGATGGTCTCGTTGGTCCAACGCATCATTTCGGCGGCCTTGGTGTCGGCAACTAGGCATCGGAGTCACATCAGGGCAAGCCTGCGTATCCTGCAGCGGCGGCCATCGAGGGTATTGAGAAAATGCGTCGCGCCGCTTCGCTCGGTGCGCTAGTCGCGATCCTGCCGCCGCCGCGGCACCCAGTGCTCGGTGTGCTCGAAACCCTCGGTTTTCGCGGATCGGCGGGTGAAGTCTCGCGCGCCGCTTTGACTTCGCGCCCGAATTTGTTGTCGGCCGTCTGGAGTGCCTCGTCGATGTGGGCTGCCAATGCGGCGACTGTCTCGGCCGGTCCGGCCCGTCGCGACGGTAGAACGCATTTGTCGATCGCAAACCTTAGCAGCAGCCTGCACCGGAGTCTCGAACCGACGTCAACGTTCGAGACTTTTCGTCAAGTATTCCACGACGCGTCATTTGCGGTCCATCCACCGTTGGCCAGTAAGCATTCGCTTCGCGACGAGGGTGCGGCAAACCACATGCGGCTCTGTGATGCTACAGGTCGCCTTGGCGTTGATATTTTCGTGTACGGCGGTGACGACCAGGACTCGGACGACCAGCGTTCGATCGGACGGCAAAGCCTGGATGCCTCAATGGCGGTCGCACGAATCCATGGACTCAATTTGGAGAACACATTGTTTCTTCGGCAACACCCCGCTGCGATCCGGGCGGGTGCTTTTCACAACGACGTCGTTGCCGCCAGCTACCAGAATGTTTGGCTGCATCACGAGCTGGCTTATGTCGATGCCGACGAGACAATTTACGCAATCGAAAAGCGATTTCGTGAAGTGACGGGCGACACGCTGCACCGCGTTTTGATATCCGAGCGAGAGCATTCACTGGACGATGCACGCAAAAGCTACTTGTTCAACAGCCAATTGATTTCGCTACCGAATTCAAACCAGATGGCACTACTCTGCCCGGCGAACGTGAAAGAAATTGCGACAGCAAACAAAGTCTTGGACACATTGAGCGAACGTTGTCCCCTTGTCGTGCAAGTCGAAACCGTCGAACTGAGCCAAAGTATGAACAACGGCGGCGGTCCGGCATGTCTGCGGTTGCGCATGCCTATGACGCGGGTTCAATGGGAGTCGATATCTCAGTCGATCAAGTTCACGCCTGGCAAGGCGGATCGATTGTGTGAGCTGATCGATTCAACTTACCCTGCCGTCATTGAGATAGGCGATCTTGCCGACGAGTCGCTGTTGGCAACATCGCGCCGCGCGTGCGACGCGATGTATGCCGAGCTGCTGCCGATCAACTGACGCTTAAAAGTCAGCGTTGATCGTTTCTTTTGATGCCCGTGTTCCCAGCGAGCCCCACAGGCCATAGGGGCTGGCCGATCCTGGCGCGGCCGTGAGCGTGGCACCGTTCATCACCATTTGCGCCGTGCCGCCAGTGCCGCGCGAAGCTCCCGCTTCGATCGAGTCAGTGATAAATTTCACCGCCCCGTCAGCCATCAAGACGTGACAACCTCCCTGGTGTTTGCTGCTTGGCGGCAGAACCATTTCCTTGGCATGGTCCTGCGTAGCCGGAACTGCCGCATTGTTCGTAATGGCCGCCACGTTCGGTGAACCTGCGTTGGGGGTTGGCACTGTGCTGCCGCACAACTCGGCGTTAGGCGGCAGAATTGTATGGAACCCGGAATAGGGACCGGCCGAGTCAGCCCAGCGATAGCCACGGCCATTGGGTACACCCATCAAACCGGTACCGTACTGGTAAGCCGCTTGCCAAAATCGCGGACGCAGTGGATCGACGAATTGTGAGCACAGTCCCGGTTGAGCGTAAAGCATCGTTGGGTTTTGGTCGGAACGAACGACCGTCGAAATGCTGCGGTCACCGAGGTCAGTGGCAATTTCACCGGCGGCAATCGTATTCGCTGTGCCGTCAAGAATATCGCGAAAGTTCATCTTCTGGCGCTGCACAAAAACGCCGCGACACGATGCTCGCGACTCTTGCGCATACGCCGAATTTTCGCGCATTACAGAGTTCAGCGGGCCAAACGCCATCAGAAAGATCGAGTCGCCGATGCAAGCGGCATAATTGGTCCGACCTTGTGACGGCAAACCGACACCGGGATCGCTTGGGCAGCGAAACGTTGATACGTCCTGAGTCCACGGACCGTAAGTCGCTACGTTCGGGGTTGGTCCCATCGCTGGCCAAAGTGGAAGCGCTTTGGGCGAACCGTCGGCGTTCACAGCAAGCGGAGCGCTCACCTGTTCCCACAACGCCTGCTGCTCAACAAACGGCGTCAATCCCACAAGGAAACTGAGTCGTTCGTTGGCGCGAAGCTGATTATTGTTCCACCAGGCTGGTGGATTCATCCCAGGTTGCCAACGACCGGTGCCGGCACCTTGCAGTGGCAGTTGGTTGTAGGCCGCATGATAATTATGCATGCCAAGACCAATCTGCTTGAAATTATTGCTGCAACTCATTCGCCGGGCTGCTTCGCGCGCGGCCTGGACTGCGGGGAGCAAGAGTCCAACCATCACACCGATAATGGCAATCACGACCAGCAACTCAACGAGGGTGAAAGCACCCCGCCTTCGAGATCTCATCAACACGTTCCTGAAATGAATACTGAAAAAATGCAGTGGTGAAACTCTCACCGCCCGTTCAATTGAGAATTATTGTCACGGCAACTTGAGGTGGGAAGGGTAGTTCATTTAGTTCGCCCGCGAATTTGCTTGATTTCACATAGGCTGACGATTGGGCAGCCGGGGATTCGATTTCCAACAAATGTGGTGGCGAGTTCGTAACGCTTATTGGACGCGCCCGCTACACAGACGCAGTGATATCCAGCGTTACCAAGCCAGTATGCCCAATCAAGTTTTTGATTGGCTTTTTAATCGATTCCGCGAATATTAACCGATTCCGCGAATAATCGCCAAATTGGTTCGCCCTGTAGGAAGATAATGTCCTTCATGTCCAATTCTTCTCCGGCCAACGATTTCGAGTCGACGATAGCCGAGGCTAGATCCGGCCGACCCGATGCCCTTGGTGATTTACTGGAACGTTATCGTCAGTATTTGCGGATGCTCGTTGCCTCGCAAATCCGGGCCAGCGTCGGCCGCCGTGTTGGCGAGTCCGATGTTGTCCAAGAAGCGATGTTGGCGGCGCACCGCGATTTTGCTGACTTTCGTGGGGAATCGCCGGGGGAATTTATCGGCTGGCTGCGGACGATTTTGACTCGCACATTGCTGCGAGAAATCGATCGACACGTGAACACCGAAAAACGCGATGTTCGCCGCGAGGTTTCAATTGATTCGGTCAATCGCAACCTGAGTCACAGCAGTGTCCAGCTCGCTGGGTTATTGGCAAGCAACCAGGCCACGCCCAGCGCGATTGTCAGTCAAGACGAGCAATCGGTTCGGGTTGCGAATCTGATTTCTCAACTGCCGCCTGACTACCAAACCGTTGTTGCACTGCGAAATTTTAGCGGCATGCGTTTTGATGATATTGCTCAGCAGATGGGTCGTTCATCACAGGCCGTTCGTTTGCTCTGGTTGCGGGCGCTGAAACAACTTCGGCGGCTGCACGAATTGGAGTCGCTTTCATGAGCTCCCAAGATGACCGCTTGGTCGAAATTCTGGATCAATTCCTGATCGATCGCGAGCACGGCAGCGCTCCGAGCCAATCTGCAATTATCAGAGCGAATCCTGACATTCGCGAACCGCTGCGCGAAGCATTTTCAGCTTTGTCATTGCTGGGCGGCGCGATGATGACGCTCGATGTTCCCAAGGCGTTGTCTGTAGCCGCACCGCAGATCGACGGATATGAACTCGGTGAAGAGTTGGGGCGTGGTGGTTCAGGCGTCATCTATGCGGCGCGCCATAGCACGACCGGTCGCGAGGTTGCAATCAAAGTCTTGGCTTTTTGTGCTGCGCCCCAATCGGATCGGCTTGAACGTTTCTGTCGCGAAGCAACGGCCGCGTCGATGACCGATCATGCCCACATCGTCTCCATGCTCGACTTCGGCACGAGTCGCGGAATTTATTACTATGCGATGAATCGGGTTGACGGTTTGTCCCTTGATCGGCGGATCGCAGCCGCTGCGCTGCATGGGATTTCGAGCGATGACCATGATTCCGGCAGCAATCTACTACTCGGCGAGGGACGATTTGAGCGCATCGCTGGCTGGATTGCGGACGCTGCGGACGGGATCGCGCATGCGCACAGCGTGGGTGTCATTCATCGTGACATCAAACCATCGAATCTTTTGCTAACTGATGATGGCCACGTTTGGGTAGCTGACTTTGGGCTGGCCCGAATCGGTCGTGATGCCGAATTAACCCGCTCCGGTGACTTGGTTGGAACGTTGCGATATATGAGTCCCGAACAGGCCTCAGGCCGATCGGGTGCGGTGGACGAACGAACTGATATCTATTCTTTGGGAGCGACGCTTTACGAGCTCGTCTTGTTGCGTCCAACCTTTGCGGCCAATGACAGTATCACGCTGCTGCGGCACATTCAAACCTCGGAGCCAACACGCCCACGTTTGCTTGATCGTTCAGTTCCCAAGCCGTTGGAGATCATCATTCGCCGCGCGATGCGTCGTGATCCGAGTGAACGTTACGTGTCCGCTGGCGACTTAGCGGCTGACCTCCGCCGATTTGCACATGGCGAGCCGATCGAAGCTTCGCGAGTGACGCTCGCCGAACGATGGACCGGTTATGCTCGCGCCAATGCCTCGCAGGTGGCGGGATTATTGTTCATCGCATTTTTGGCTGCGTCGGCGGCGGTGGGCCACGCGCTAATTGTTTCGCGGCAACAAGCCGAAACGAGACATGCCTTGGCAAAGGCCGAGACCAATTATCGTCATGCTCGCCGCGCCGTCGACACGCTTGGTGCGGACATCGCCGCACGGCTTGAATCGATCCCGGGAACCGAAGAATTGCGCCAAGAGGTGATGGCAGAAACACTTGGCTATTACGAATTGTTTATCGCCAATGCCAACGATGATGATTCACTTGGCAGTGACGTGGCACAGACTCGTCTTAAGGTCGCCAAGTTGGTTGAACTGACGGGCAATTTTTTGCAGTCCGATCAGGCGTATGAGGCGGCAATCGATGATTTGCGTGGCGTCGCGGGGTTGGGCGAACCGTCCACATCTCGCTTGGTCCAGGCGATTGTCGGTCGTGCGATGCTCAACAGCGAACATGGCAATCACGATTTGGCGATGGCACTGTTAAATGAATCGGTCGATATCGCGCAGCGGGCAATGTCCCGCAATAACTCGGACCGAAGTGACCAACCGCGAATTTCGCTTGCCTTGGCTCTGAACAATCGCGGTGTCGTCGCAATCCGTCGCGGCGAGAAAGAATTAGCGACACAGAGCTTGCATACCGCAGTTGCTTTGCTCGACGATCTCGGCAAATCGAACTTCAGCAGCGATTACACCATACGGCGTGACCTTGCCGCCGCGATGGGGAACCTCGCTGTGCTGTTGGCTGAGGTTGGCGAAGTGAAACAGGCGGCAATGTGGACAACTCGTTCACTTGAAATCAATCAATCACTGCCCAATTCGTTGGACGGGACGCCGCTGGACATCCGCCGCCGTGCTCTGGCGCATCATCAGCTCGCGTCTTTGCACTGGCGCGCCGGCGACTATGAATCGTCGATCGATGCTTATCAACGAGCGATCGAAATGCTTGACCGTGTGCTGCTGCAAATGCCGAATCTTGTTGGGCCAAGGCGGGAGCTTTCGGTCGCGCTGAACAACCATGCGATGGCGCTGTCATCCGTCGATCGTGCCGCTGAAGCCGAAGCATCGTTTCGCCGCGCGATTGCCTTGTCGCAACCGACCGCCGAAGCCGATCCGCGCGATGTCGGTGCAGCGCGACAATGCAGCGGACTGTTCAATAATCTTGGCGTACTGCTGCGCAAGCAAACTCGCACTACCGAGGCCAAGCAGTGTTTCAAAACCGCGATCGATTATCAAAGCCGCGCCGAACGATTGTCACCACGCGACCCAGAAAACCATCGCTTTTTGGACCAAATTCGCTACAATTTCGCTTCTCTGGACGGGTAACGGGACGGGTAACGCAATGCCAATGAATGCTCAAACACGAACAAGACGTAAGCCGCGACGCGGCACCTCGTCGGCGTCCCGCTTACTGTGCCTGGAGCGGCTGGAATCGCGTTCAATGCTCGATGGTGGTGGGTTCGTTTTGTTGATTCCAGCGGCCGACGACCAACCGGGAATTCTGTTTGACGCCACGTCGTCCCAAGCCCAAGTCCACTCGCTTTCGGCTCAATCGATTAACCAGTTCGCCGCGGGCCGAACGACGTTTGCCCTACTGCGACCAAACACCCAGTCTGTGTTTTCCTTTTTCACCATTCGCTTGGCACCCTTGGCGTTCGGTGGAACGACCGCCGGATCGCTGCCATCAGACCTGGCACGGCCGGTGGTTTTGCCAGCGGTCTCAGATTCTGCCGCAGCGACCACGACATCGAATTTAAACACAACGAACAACGCGTTGGCCGGAAACACAGCCATCGCGTCGGCGGCCGTTGACGAACTTTTTTCCACGTCGTTGTTGGGCGAAGATCAAAACCCAAATAGTAGATCGACATCATACAGTATTGGTTCGAGCTCGGTAGATATTATTCAAGCCACTGCGCGGCAGGCTGTCGGATCAACATCGTTGATTCCGAACGGCGTTACGAATTCGGGCGTTGATGAGAATTTTGGTTTGCCGGGTATGTTGTCCACTGTAGACTCATCGGATCACATTGGATCGTTGCTGCGTCTTGATTCACTTGGGCCGTCGCTCTTGAATGACCTTTTCTCTCCTCGCGATCGACTGTTCGCGTCGCCTGGCTTTGAACTCGACGAAGCGCTGCTACTTAATCAAGTTCGTCATGGCGCGATCACCGTCAGTCCGCTAGCCGCTGATGGCGTTATTAGAAACAAACCATCCGTTACACCGGAGCTTCAGGCCAAGCGATCAAACCTCGCACCGGAGGGAATGATTGATTTGCCAATGGTCGACGCTTCCAGGCCAATCACATCCTCGCAAGCTGCGATTGATCCGTTAGCGCTAATCCAGATGTTCATTCACAGCGGCGACCCCGTTGGCGGGCGAATTGTTGAACAAGCTGAACGTCAATCAAGCCAGGACGCAACATTAGGCTGGAAGTCATGGCTGGAAGATCCCCGTATTCAGACTGCGGCGGCAATTGGTTTAGGCGTAGTGGCGGCGCTGACAAGTAAATTGCCCCGCAGACGCAACGAAGAAAAGCAATCGGAAAGCCTCGAAACCAAGATTTGCTAATTGTTCAACAACGCTACTTCACAAGATCCTCACCGGGTTCTCGCCAAGATGCTGCATAGATAAGTGCGCCAGACTGGGTTCTATTGGCAATACTCACACTGCCCAACTATCCGTCTAAGGTGATCTTAATGAATAAGCAAGCTTTTTTGATTTGTACCGTCGTTTGGCTCGGCGCTCTTTCCGGCGAGTTTGCGACCGGCCATGACGGCGAGCATCCACATCAGCACGACAAACCAGCGCTATTGACCACTCGCGCGGGTGCCCGCGTGCTGCCTCCGACCAAGGAAGACGACGTCTTTCACTTTGTGGTCTACGGCGACCGCACCGGCGGCGTGCCCGCTGGCTTGAAGGTTCTCGAGCAAGCCGTCGTCGATACCAACCTGCTCGATCCCGATCTTGTGCTAACCGTCGGTGACTTGGTCCAAGGCTACAACGAGAAGCCAGAGTGGATGGACCAGATGACGGAGTTCAAGGCGATCATGGATCGGCTGCAGATGAAATGGTTTCCCGTAGCGGGCAATCACGATGTCTATTGGCGCGGCAAGGGTCCGGCACCCGCGGGCCAACATGAAAGCAACTACGAGGAGCACTTTGGGCCGCTCTGGTACTCGTTTGCACACAAGAACGCTGGCTTCATTGTGCTTTACTCCGACGAAGGTGATGCGAAGTCGAACGAGAAAGGATTCAACGAGGGCCGACTACAGCAGATGAGCGACGCTCAACTCGCGTTCGTTGACAAGGCTCTTGAAGAACTCAAGGGAGCCGACCACGTGTTTGTGTTTCTGCATCATCCGCGCTGGATCGGCGGCGGTTACACGGGCAGCAATTGGAATGTTGTGCATAAAAAATTCGTCGCCGCTGGTAATGTCAGCGCGGTGTTCGCCGGTCATATCCACCACATGCGATATGACGCACCGAGCAAAGCCCCCGGCGACCACATCGAGTACTTCACGCTGGCGACGACTGGCGGTCATCTCGAAGGTGACATTCCCGATGCCGGCTATTTACATCACTTGAATATGGTCACCGTTCGCAAAGATCGCGTCACCGTCGCCGCGATTCCAGTCGGTGCGGTGATCGATCCCAAAGACTTTACCAAGGAGTTTTTGCAGATCGTTGAACAGGGCCGAACCATCCGGCCGGTCAGTGATAGTCCAGGGGCGAAATTGCAGGTCGACGGTTCGGCCGCTGGTGAGTTTGCGTTTCGCATTACCAACCCTTGCCCACGAGAAGTTGCTGTCACGGCGGTCTGCGAAGGCAATGTTGGCAATGGGCGTTGGCTCAGTTCGCTTGACCACGAACACTTCACGATTCCTCCGGGTGCCAGCCGCGAGGTGACGTTTTCAGTGTTTCGGCCCGCCGGCAATCCAACCAGCACGGTATTGCCGGGCCTGCGATTGCAGCTTGAATTGGTTGGCGATTCGGCTCGTATTCGCTTGCCCGATGTGGTCACGCCGATCCCTGTGCGACCCGCAGCCGTTCCGGCGAACTACTTTGTCGATTCACAGCCGCATTGTTTGCTCATCTCGGACCCGGCGTCTGCAGTGCGCATTGCCGCAAATCAAATTCGGCTTCCCGACGGGCCGATGACGCTCGAATGTTGGGTGCGACCCACGGAGTTGAGCGGATACAACTCGATCATTGCCAAGACCCAAGGTTCGGAGTATGCGTTGTTCAGCGACGAGGGCGTGCCGCAATTCGATATCAACTTGGACGGTCGCTATGTAACCGCCGCCGCAACTGAAAAGCTGAGCACGACAAAATGGACGCACCTAGCAGGCGTGTACGATGGCAAAAACGTAACGATCTTTGTGGATGGAAAAAAGGTTGATACGAAGCCAGGGGCAGGCAGGAGGCGCGTCAATGATTTGCCGCTTTACATCGGTGCGGACCCTGATGGCAGCGGTCTGCCGACGCGGCCAATGTTGTGCATGATCGATGAAGTTCGTTTAGCGAAATCAGCCATGTACGATGCCGACTTCACGCCCCAGCGACGGCATCAACCAAATGATGAGACGGTGTTGCTGCTGCACTTCGACAAACATCTCGGCCCCTTTGTGCTCGACCAGAGCGCCGCAGCAGTCGAAGCAATCTTGGGTGCGACCTCGCAATTGGTTCCGGTTCCGTAAACGGATGATTTGCGTCATAATCGGTGTCCAACTTTGATTGTTCCGCCGAACGGATTACGGACTAACGCTGATGCCGCCAACCGGCTCGATACGATTCGTTGATTTCATCGACATTCTGATTTTCGCGGCGGTCGTCTACGTCGTCTTGTTATTGACAATCCGCGGTGCGACACGGCGTGGTGTGATTGCGTTGGTCGTCGTCGGCGCGTTGTATTTGTTCGCCAAGCAATGCCAACTTTATCTGACTCTGGCGGTGTTCGAGGTCGGCTTTTTTGTCGTTCTGGTGGCGATCGCGATTGTCTATCAAGACGATATTCGCTGGGCGTCGGAGCGATTGGCCCAGTGGATCTCCGGCGCTTCGCGGTTGAGTAATCGTAACGAACCTGGCCAAGCCACTGCCGAAGTCGCCGAAACGATCAGCGACATTTCCTTTACACTCGCCCAGCAACGGATCGGTGCGCTGATCGTGATTTGCGGCCGCGATAACGTGCGGTTGCATATCGATGGCGGCACTGAGCTGGATGCGTTGCCCAGTCGTCCACTGCTGCAAAGCTTGTTTGATCCTGATACACCCGGCCACGACGGCGCGGTGATCATCGAGGGCACGCGCGTGGCCAAATTTGGTGCCCACCTGCCGCTTGCCAAACCGAGTGGCCGCGCCGACGATCGCGGCACGCGGCATCACGCGGCGCTGGGCATGTCGGACGTCTGTGATGCGTTGACGATTGTGGTATCCGAGGAGCGTGGCACCGTCTCCATCACCAAAGATCGCGAACTTAAAAAAGTTACCGTTGCTCGTCATTTGGAATCGATCGTTCAAGATCAATTGAACATTGCCGAGCCGGTCGAACGGCGGTCAATCGTGCAAAATTTTTTACGCGAACGAACGTTGTTGAAATTGGCGGCGTTGGCGGTATCGGTGATTGGTTGGTGGCTGGTCGTATATGACAGCAACCAGATTTACCGAACTTATGTCGTGCCGATCGAGTATCGCAACGTTCCCAAGTCACTGCAGTTGGGTGACAGCTTGGTGAACGAAGCTCGCATCACGATCGCGGGAACCGAAAATGCGTTTCGCTTTCTTGCTCCCAGCACGTTGTCGTTGTCACTCGATGTTGATGCGCTGCGCAGCGGCCAGCGGCGGTTCTCAATTACCGAATCGATGGTTCGATTGCCGGGCAACCTCAGCGTCACCGGAATCGAACCGCGCGCCGTGACCGTGATTCCGGCGAGCGAGACAAAACGTTATCCGGTCAAGATCGCCGATGGCGAACCGTAGCGATCTAATCCGGCAGCTTGGGTTTGCGCTGGATATCGTTGACCATCGGTCGCTCGTTGACCGATTGGCCGATGGCGTAGGCCAGTCGCCCGATCACGTTGAAGTAGATGAACGTGGTCGCCACACCGGAAGTGATCGCCAACACAGCACCGACCATTGGCGGCATCACGGCAGCCGCCAAGAAAATCAAAAACTGAACGAAAAACAGGATCGCCGTTGTCAAATAAAACCCGCCCCACTTCTCCGACGAACTCGTTACCGACTTGCTGACCTCGACCGAGAACGGCACAAAGACGCTCTGTTCATCAAGCATCGACAACAAGACGAACGGGTAAAACAGGTACAACGAAAACATGGTGAGCGCCACAGTTAACAATGTCGAACCAAAAAAGAATTGACAGCCAAACCAAACCGGCCCGGCGGCGACACCGGCTGCCGCCAATGCGATGAACAACGGCCCCAGCCAAGCAAAGATGTCGAGCATCGGCCATTCGCTGACCCGCTTTTCGCCATTGGCCACCGCTTGCAAAATCGCGAAGCCGTGCGCCATCACGACACCCGCAAACATGATCCCACCGGCAAACAACACAATCACCACCACCAGGCTTTCGTAGTTCACCGCAACGGCCGTCGGCACGCTGGCAATCACCGACAGAAACACCCAATAACCAATCACCGCCGGGTCACGAAAAATCCCAAACATGCTTTGGAACCACGCGCCCATATCCGGCACATCCCAATTGTCATCGGGTTTATCAGCAACCTCGCTCTCGGCATTTCGCAACAAGTCTGCGGCGCTCTTGCGAAACGGGTCTGCCGGTCGTTGGTGAGCAATCGGATCATCGTTGTCTTGAAACGCAAACGGCTTGGCCGCTTCGATGTCTGGCTTGTAGATCTTCTTTGGTTTCGGCGGTGGCGGCACCGTAATCGTCGAGTGACAATCCGAGCAGCGGATTTTCTTGCCGATCTGACTCACCTTGGCGTAGGTCAACGATTCGCAAATCGGACACTTCACCCGATAGCTGTCCGAAACCGGTGCCTGGAACGTAACTTTGACGGGCGCAGGTTCGTTGTCGTCCCCCGCGAAACCCTGTAGCGCCTCAAGGTCCGCATCGCTCAGCGGCGGCGGATCGTCACGGGCTCCAGGCATCGAATCGGAACTTGAACTCGGAATCACCGCCGGAATCTGAAACTCGGGCAAGTCGAAATTGTCGAACCCATCGAAGCCGCTGGGTTGTACGGGAGACTTCGCGATAGCGACCGGCTCGGTGTCCTCGGCGGCCGCAGCGGAGAGATCTTTCACTGGCGAACTGGCCGCTGGCTCGCCAAAGATATCTTCGTCCAATCGCAACCATTCGTCATCGTCGGCAACCGGTACCATAGCGCCGGCGATCTTGACTTGCTTGCCACATTTCGGACAGGCTACGCGGCTGCCTCCGCTGGCCGCCGGGACACCGAACGACGTGCCACAATGCGGACAATTCACAGCGGAAGCACCGTGTTGGGTCATTCGATTTACTCGAGGACTTCGGCTTCGCGCGTCTTGGCAAGCTCGGCCGCTTGGGCTTCAAACTTCTTGGTTAATTCCTGCACTTCTTCTTTTAAACGATCCCGATCATCCTCGGACATCGACTTGTCCTTCTCAGCTTGATCGGCGGCCTTGTTGGCATCGCGCCGAATGTTGCGAATGCTGATCTTGGCATCTTCGGTTAGCTCCTTGATTCGCGCCACCATTTTCTTTCGCACCTCAGTCGAAAGTGGCGGAACGTTCAAGCGAATCATGCGTCCATCGTTCTGGGGATTCAGCCCCAAGTCGCCGGCCACGATCGCTTTTTCGATCTCTTTGATCGTAGCGACATCGTAGGGTCGAATCACAATTTGTTGTGGCTCGGGCGTGCCAATCGAGGCAAGCTGCTTGAGCGGCGTTTGCGATCCGTAAACTTCAACGCGAATTGAATCGACCAGTCCAGGGTTGGCGCGACCGGTACGAATGCCGGCCAAGTTGTTGCTCAATACCGCGAGCGCCTTGTCCATGCGTTCTTCGGTGTCCATCAGTACTTCATCGAATGACATCAGTCATACTCCTTCGTGCAGGGGTAGCGAGGATAAGAATTTGTATCAATCAGGCGCGGCGTTGGGGTCCGATCCAAGTGCCAATCGACTGGCCAGTCACGGCGCGGACGATGTTGCCGTTTTGCTTAAAGTTAAACACCAAAATCGGCACGCCATGTTCACGGCAAAGTGCAATCGCGGTCGCGTCCATCACGCGCAGGTTCTTCTCGATCACTTCGTTATACGTCAGCGATTGATACAACACCGCGTGTGGATTTTTTTCGGGATCGTCGCTGTAAACGCCATCGACGCGGGTTGCCTTGAGCACCACATCGGCTTCCAATTCGAGCGCGCGCTGAGCCGCTGCGGTGTCGGTGGTCACAAACGGGCGACCGATTCCGGCCGCCAAAATCACGACGCGGCCTTTTTCCAAATGTCGCAGCGCTCGCCGCCGAATGAACGGTTCAGCAACGGTATCGACACCCACCGCTGACATCACTCGCGTTTCACAACCGACTGCCTCCAGCGCGTCCTGCATCGCCATTGAGTTGATGACCGTCGCCAACATACCCATGTAATGCGCCGTCGCTTCGTGAACCATCGCGTTGGCACCACTGAATTGTGCACCGCGAAGAATGTTCCCGCCGCCGATGACGATAATGATCTGGCACCCGGATTCGTGAGCCTGTTTGATCTGGCGGGCGATCCGCTCGACCTCGTCTCCGTTGATGCCGCGTTGACCTGCGTCAGCCAAACTTTCGCCACTGAGCTTCAAGATCACGCGGCGATACCGCAAACTGGGTTCGGTCTCGGCAGGCTGGGGCATCGTTTTTTCGCTGGTTCCGATAGACATGGGCAGGCAAAATCAATAAATAACTCTTCAAGTTGACGACGACATTCTAAACGAATGGCGAGATCACGGAATGACGGGTGCCCCGTGTTCTACGATGCTCCGTCGTCGTAGTAGACCAATGGCCGAGCCGCACAGAACACATTGTGCTGTGTTTCGCTGCTTTATTGACACAATCGATCGCCTCGACGCGGCTTCTGGCGGCACCTTTTAATTCGGCGTCGCCAGACGGCCCCAATAAAGCGCACAATGGCTGAGCAGCTTCCCCCCGCGCCAATATCCGCATCGCACCCATGACCGCTTTTACCGTCATCACCGTTGGATTCGGAAAAAACTCGGGACTGGACCGCACCGTCGCGTCGGTCGCCGCCCAAGATCACCTTCCGGTCAAACATCTGCTTGTGCTGCGGAACGTTCCTGATGACGAAATCGTCGCGCTGCCGCCCGCATCGTATCGCCAAGTGATTCGCGACCAAGACCAATCCCTCTACAACGCCATGAACATTGGGCTGGATCACGCAGTCGGTGATCTCGTGGTGTTCCTCAACTCGGGTGACCAATTTTATGGTCCCCGCACACTGGCCATTGTCGCTCGCAAATGGGACGGCAGCTCGATTGTCGCCGGGCGGTCACTGCAAACCTGCGGCAACGATTTGTACCTGCGGCCTCGGATCGGCCACCTTGATGCGCTCTACACTTCATCGCCGCATCAAGCGTTTTATGCACCGCTGCGAGCGACCTTGCCAAGATACCGCGAAGCCGGCCAAATCGGCGCGGATTCACGCTGGATGAACGAAGTCCGGGCGATGGTCGGCCAACAGTGCATCGCGGATCTATTGTGTAAGTTTGAACTTGGCGGCTTGTCCAATTCGCCAACCTGGAAAACGGTCCAGCGACGACATACTTACGACGGCTTGGTGCCTGCGATCAAAGAAGCATCCAAGCTGGTCGTGCATCGACTCTTGGGCGCGCAATCCGCTTACCGATTTTTGTATCGAAACAAATACGCGCGTTGTGATGCGGCGCGGGCGAACTTCCAGGGTGCAGTGCGGTGAGAACCCTGACGCAAGACAACACCATCGAGCCGGCGGCGTATCGTGCCAGCCGCGTCAAAATGGCGGCAGTCGCATCCATTGTCTCGCGCTGCGGCGTGTTGTTGGTCACGATCGTCTCGACACCGCTGGCAATCGATTCACTCGGCAAAGAGCAGTTCGGGATTTGGGTTACGATCACAACGTTCTTCAGCTTGTTCAGTTTTCTCGACGGCGGCGTCGGCAACGCGGTCGTAAACTTTGTCACCGATCACCGCGCCGGCAACGCCAAGCATTCGATTGCCGAGATCATTCGCAGTTCGTATCTGGTCGTCTGCGTCGCCGGTTTGGTCGCGATGATTGTGACGTGGTTGGGTGCTTATACGATCGATTGGCGATGGGCCATTTCGTTGCCCGATGAAGTCGCGACCGCTGATGCGAGAAATGCGTTCATCGTTGCCGGGCTGATGTTCGCCAGCAACATTCCACTGGGCTTGGCCGCAAAGATTCGGCGTGGCTTGCAGGCGTCACATTTGAATTCAGCGTTTGACATGATCGGCCACGCCATCACCTTGGCCGCGACAATCTTCGCTTGGGCCTATGGTGCTTCACTACTGTGGTTTTTGTTGGCGTTCGCAGTGGGACCAACGATCGCCAACAGCATCAATACGTGGCTGCTGAGTCAATCACCAAACCGCGACTTGCGGCCCGGAATCGCGGGTTGCACGCTTACCGGATCGCGACAAATCTTGAATGCGGGTTCATTGTTTTTAGGTCTGCAATTATGTGCGGCACTCGCCTTTCAAACTGACGCGATTATCGTTTCGCACCTTTGTGGACTGGGGGCCGCCGCCGACCTGGGCACCGTCAACCGGATGTTCTTGATCGCCACATCATTGACCGCCTTCGTCACCACACCGCTGTGGCCCGCTTTTCGCGATGCCGCGGCGCGCGGCGAATCAAGCTGGATTAGATCGGTGTTTCGCCGCACGTTTTGGATCACAACCGCCGTTTCGCTCGCCATCACCACACCGCTACTGATTGGCCACCGCATGGTTTTGGTGATGTGGACCGGCAATGCGATCGACCCACCGGCTTCATTGGTGCTCGCCATATTCTTGTGGACCAATCTCTTAGTGTTTGGAAACCTGATTAATTCGTTCATGCACGGCATGAACATCCTTAAGCAACAATTGTTACTCTCCGTTTTGATGACGATGCTCAACGTGCCGCTGTCGATTTATTTGACAAAACAGTTTGACGTCAGCGGCGTCATTTACGGATCGATCTTCTCCTATCTACTTTGCTTCGTGATTCCATTTTTGTGGATGTTGCCACGTTATTTGCGCCAGTTGCCCGCTGGCTTGGCGGCGCAGCCCGAAGTTGCGGTGGCGACATGAGAGTAACCTTCGGGTCCGATATTTTGCATCGCCAACAATACGGTGGCATCAGCCGCTACGTCGTCGAGTTGGCATGTGGACTGAAGCGATTGGGACTTGCCGATGTCAACATCAACGCGTTCGCTTATCTCAATCATTATCTGCACGATCAAGCCGCCGAATTACAACATCGCGGCCTGTACGTTCCCTACCGCATTCGCGGCCTGGGGCCGACGATCAGCCATGTCCAAAACTGGATCAACGCCGTCCATTTCAAACCGACCGACCTGGTTCATTTGACCTATTACGGCGTCGATATTTTGAGCTCGTGTCGCGCCAAAAGTGTGGCGACTTTTTACGATATGATCCACGAGCGATACATGCCTGATCCGATTTTCTCGACACAAAAGCGCAAGGCGTATGAGGCAAGTGACCATTGCATTGCCATCTCCCACGCGACGAAGCGCGATATGGTCGAGTTTTTGGGTGCCGATCCCGATCGCATTTCGGTCGTTCATCTGGCCGCCAACGGCTCACCGCGACCGCAGCAGGCCGACAATGTGAGTAAGTCGCGAGCCGATTTAATGTGGATCGGACGACGCAGCGATTACAAAAATTTCGATAGCTTCGCACGAGCGTTTGCGCGCACACGAGCTTGTCGCGACGGAGTCCGCATTGTGTGCGCCGGTGGCTCGGCATTTACACCGCAGGAACGATCTCAATGGCAATCACTCGGTATCCGTGAAGCGCAGGTTGTGCGAGTTTCCCCGGGCGACGATGAGTTGGACGCGATGTACCGGCGAGTGTTGGCGTTGGTCTACGTTTCCAAGTTCGAAGGATTTGGTTTGCCGCCACTCGAAGCGATGACGGCCGGTTGTCCGGTGATTGCATCGACCGGCGGCTCGCTGCCCGAAGTCGTCGGCGATGGCGGGCTGCTGTGCGAACCCGAAGACATCGACGCAATCGCCAACGCAATCGACCAGGTTGTCTACTACGAATCGCTGAGAAAACGACTTGTCATCGACGGTTACGAGCGCGCCAAGCTATTCTCCTGGGAGCGATGTGCCCGCGAAACGCATGATGTCTACAGAAAACTTATGTAGATGCTGCGGAAACGCATTGGCATTGTCGGCGGGTGAATAAATCACTCTGGCGTGCGCCGCGGCTCGTTGGCTATAGCAAGCAGACGATGAGTGTGAATGCGAATCGACAACTGCGAATCTTCGTTTGTGCGGCCGTGGGCGTTTGCGCGATCGGTGGCTGTGTACGACGGCGGTTGACCGTTCGCACTTCGCCGCCGGGCGCGGTCGTATCGGTTGATAACCAGCTCATTGGCACGACACCGGCCGCAACGAGTTTCACGTACTACGGCACCCGCGAAGTCTTGATTGAGAAAGATGGATTTCGCACCGAGAAGGTCAAGCGCCGGATCAACCCGCCGTGGTACGAGTTTCCCGGACTCGATTTTGTCACGGAAACGCTTTGGCCGTGGGAAATTCGCGACGAACGAATCATCGACGTGCAGCTTGTCCCCGAAACGATTGAGCCAACCGAAGAAGTGCTGCAGCGTGCCGATGCGCTGCGCGGTCAATCGCGTGCCGGCGTTGTGACCGGACCGCAAAATCGACCCTAACTGATCGCTTATTTCAGTCCGGTGCCACTGGGTCGCTTGCTGAGCGCACCTTTGACACCTAGCTCGCGCGGGTCGCGGGCCAGTTTATCAGTGAAGATTCGCACATCGTCCATGATCGGGCGAATCCGCGACGAGGCGTTTTCGATGTTGCCGATCGTTCGCTTCACCTGGAAGTAGATTTCGTCGTCTTCGATCAGCTTGCGGAGCGTTCCGTCGCTGGTGTTGATCATTTGGCCGAAGGTGCTGATCTCGACCAACGCGCTGTCTAAGTTTTTGAAACTGACCAATACCTGCTCGATAAGTTCATCGCTGCGCTGGGCAATTGGTTCGGTGATCCGCTCGACATTTTTGACCGTGCGATCAATCGACTGGAACGTTTCGCCGGCGGCACCAACCGCTTCTTCGGCGGCCAAGCCAACTCGCTCAAACTGGTCCATCGTCCGCTTCGTCGACGCGATCGCGTCTTCCGCTTCATCGAGCACTCGCGGCAGCGCATCGAGTGATTCAATCAACCGCGCCCGCAACTCGGGATCATTGACAATCGAACGGATATCGTTCATGGCAAGTTGGAATTGGTCGAGTGAATCGGTTGCCTTGGCCGCGATGCTGCCAATGCTGCCTTCGTTATCCGAGACAACGCTGCGCACTGACCCGGCCAACTCATTGACCGAATTGCCGGCGGACTCGATCGCCGCGCCGGCGCGCTGCATCGAAACCAGCGTCGTACGCACGTCGTCTTCGAGATTGGCAATTGCCGCCAACGGATCATCGCCGTTCTTGCTGCTGCTGCGGATGTAGTCGCCGTCGCCGTAAATTGTGCTGGCAAGCAGTTCTTCGGCGGGATCCCAACGATTGTTTTCGAGTGTTCGTTCTTGGCCGAACGGCGCTTGGCCGTCGAGGTTTACCAGCGCCGCGTCCAAGTCTTTTTGAAACTCAATTTTTGCATCGCCCGTGATGAACGAACCGGTACCGATTCGCGGCACATAGGTCCGTGTCAATTGACGGTTGGCGTCGATTGCCAACGTCAATTGCACGCCGCCTTCGGGCTTGAGTTTGATATCAGTGACGCGGCCAATGCGTACGCCGTCGCGCAGCACCGGCGTATTGGGACTGACACCCGCCGCCGAGTCGATGTCGACGGTCAGCATGTAGTTACGCGCCAAGAACGCCGGGAAAGCGCCAAACAAGAACGTCAGGATCACGCCGACGCCGACAGCCGACAGCACGAGCACGCCTACACCGAATCGAAGTTTTGCATCATCCATGATTCATTCCCGATCTTTGGTTACGTTAAAACCGCTTGTCGTTGCCGAGTCAATTCATCAAGCCGCTCGCCCGCTTCACCGCGAACAAATTGCCGCACACGCCGATCCTCGGCGTTATCCAATCCCGTCGGTGACCCATCAAACAGCACCTGTGATTGGCCCGCTTCAAGTCGTCGTCGCGGGTACAACATGATGACGCGATTGGCGACCTTGCGAGCCGTTCGCATGTCGTGCGTTACCACGACGCTGGTCACCGGATATCGCCGCCGCGTGCCAAGGATCAATTCGTTGATGACGTCGCTCATGATCGGATCTAATCCCGTCGTCGGCTCGTCGTAGACAAGCAATTCGGGGTGCAAGATCAAGGCTCGCGCCAAGCCGACGCGCTTCCTCATGCCGCCGGACAACTCAGCCGGTCGTTTTCGCGCGACCTCGGCGGGCAATCCGACTTCGGCCAAGTGCTGCATTACGCGAGATTCGATTTCGTGGTCACTGGCCGCTTCATGTTGGCGAATGGGAAACGCGACGTTGTCGAAAATGTTCATGCTGTCAAACAGCGCCGCATTTTGGAACACAAACCCAAAGCGGCGGCGAGCTTGTGTCAATTCAAGCGGATTCATCTTGACCAAATCGCGACCGTCGAAGCATACTTGTCCCGCCGTTGGCGCAATCAAGCCGACCAACGTTTTCATGAGCACCGTTTTTCCACAACCCGATTCGCCAATGATTGCCAACGTCTGGCCGCGCGGAATTTCGAGCGTGACGTCATGCAAAATCGTTTGCGTCTCGAAACGGACCGATATCGCGCGGGCATCGACCAGCAGTGGCTCGGCGGTTTCGGGTGGTGGCGTTGTTGACATCAATTCAATTCTTTGGGGTCGGACACTTATTTTCCGCTCGAACTAGAGAAACGACGGTTGCGAAGGCCAAAACGAATAATAGATCGCGTCCAAAATAATATTCAGCACGAGGTCCACCGACAGTATCAACACGAATGACAGCACAAATGCCGCCGTCGCCGCATTGCCCACGCCTTCGGCACCGGGTTCACAGTGAAACCCTCGGTAACAACTGACGATCGCAATGATGCCGCCAAAAAAGATGCTCTTGAAAATACCTGTAAACAAATCGTATCCGCTGACATAGTCGCTGCTGTTTTGCAGATACGCGGCGTGGTCAATCCCCAGAATAATGACGCTGTAAAAGTACCCGCCGACGATCCCCATGAAGTCCGCCATGATCGTCAGCGCGGGGATCAGCAGAATGCAGGCCATGAATCGCGGAACGACCAAATAGTGAATCGGGTCGGCGCCCATCGTGGTCAAAGCGTCGATTTGTTCGGTAACTCTCATCGTGCCCAATACCGCCGCCATCGCGCTACCAACTCGACCGGCTAGCATAGTCGCCGCTAGCACTGGGCCCAGCTCGCGAACCAGCGATGTATTGATCACGACGCCAAGACGACTTTCTAGTCCGATCAAATAAAACTGGTGATGACTCTGGACCGCTAGCACCATCCCGATGAACGTTCCTGTCAAGGCGACGACTGGCAGGCTGAGGACGCCGACCTGATAAAAATTGATCATCGTGGTGCCACGTCGCGGCAACCGTGTGAACATCCAAGCGAACATTCGATAGGCAAAGATTGTGATATCGCCAATCGTCGTCACGCCATCGACGACGATGCCGCCCCAGTCCGCCACCCAATTGGTCAACCTTGTCGGTGGACGCATTTCGGGGTCGATATCGTCGCGAAAGGTGGTTCCAGCCATGGCAAACGACTATTCCGTTGATTGAAGCTTCGGAATTTAGATCGGCAGGGAAAGCTTTGCGGCTTGAGTAGACTTTACCGGCACCTGGCAAGCAAGATTCCCACCAATTTGAGTCAAAGTTTGACGGTTAATCCGTCGATAACGGTTGTGGGTGATTCGGCGGCAAGTCCGCTAGAGTCGAATTTCTGCGTTGGTTTGCAAAGGCGATCCCTACCATGAACCGTTATCAAGATCATGCTCGCAAGTCGTTGGTACTTGTTGTCGCCACTGCCACATCGCTGATCGCAGCTACGGGTTGTCAGGTGTCGCTCAACGGCCAGACGCTGCCCAGTCCTTATTATCTACAGGACGATGTGCAGTATTTCCCCAGTGGGCCGGAGTTCAAGTTGCCGAAAGAAGCGGCGGCGCTGAAGGCCGCCGAGGCTGAAGACAAACTGCGCAATCGCTAGCTGCTGGTTTGGTTGGCGAGATGCTTGTTCTGCTCGAACGCAATCATCTGGGACAACATCTCACGCAGCGAAACGGTGATATCCCAGTCGGGATAATCGCGACGCAGCTTGCTCAAGTCGCTGATGTAGCAGATGTGATCGCCCTTGCGATTATCATCGCCTAGCGTCCAATCGATCCGGTGACCGCTGAGTTCTTCGATCAAATCGATGCACTCCAATACGCTGGCCGCATTCTCGCGCCCGCCACCGATGTTATAGACTTCGCCCGGACGCGGATTTTTTGAAAAAGCCTCGAACGCGCGAACCACATCGCTGCATTCGATTTGGTCACGGACTTGCTTCCCCTTGTAACCAAAAATCGTATACGGTTTGCCCGTTACGGCGACGTGGACCAAGTAGCTCAAAAAGCCGTGCAACTCGACGCCGCTGTGACTCGCTCCGGTCAAACATCCGCCGCGAAAAACGCCGACCTTCATGCCGAAGTAACGACCATACTCTTGAGCGACCACATCCGCAGCCGTCTTCGACGCACCAAACAGAGAATGCATCGTTTGGTCGATGCGGCATTGCTCATCAATCCCGTGATAATCTTCTTCGCGGGCGTAATCCCAGCGGCGTTCCAGTTCGACCAACGGCAATTCATTGGGAGCATCACCGTAAACCTTGTTCGTGCTCATGTGGCAGAACACGGCATCGGGAGCAAATTGACGAGTTGCTTCGAGCAAATTGAGCGTCCCGACCGCGTTGACCTCGAAGTCCAAAAACGGAATTGCCGCAGCGCGATCATGTGACGGTTGGGCCGCACAATGGATAATTAGATCCGGCGTTAAGTCTTGGAACAGCTTCAAGATCGAATCGCGATCGCGAATGTCGATCGAAACGGTACGAAAATGATTTGTTTCGCCTTCGAGCCGCTCTTGGTTCCAACGCGTGCTGCCTTGCGGGCCAAAAAACGTGGCTCGCATGTCGTTGTCAATTCCAATGATGTCGGCACCTAGCGCGTCGTAATGACGAACCGATGCTGAACCAATCAATCCACTCGAACCAGTAACGATGACTTTCATATTCAAACAACTTAACTTGGTACTTTCTCAAATAGCGCCGATCCGCTCGCAAAACTCAACCGCAGGTCAATGGGGCGTCGTCGTGTTGCAACGATGCGACCGGGCGGCCAATGCTGTAGTAGGTAAATCCATGCTTGGCCATGCGATCTGGCTCGTAAAGATTGCGTCCGTCAAACACGACATGGCCATTCATTCGCGTTCGCATTTCCGCGAAGTCCGGGTTCTGATAAACCTTCCACTCGGTATTGATTGCCAGCGCTTCGGCACCATTCAAGGCATCCATCGCAGCCTCGCAGTAGATCAACTGCGAACCATAAATATCACGAATATGGCCGGCGGACTCCGGGTCATGAACTTGCACGGTCGCACCTTTGGCGACCAAGTAATCGAGCAGCGTCAGCGCCGGGGCTTCACGAATATCGTCGGTTCGTGGCTTGAATGATAATCCCCAAACGGCGATACGTTTGCCGCCAACATCGCCGCCGAAATGTGACTCGAACTTATCAACCAAGACTCGCTTCTGGTGATTATTGACATCATCGACGGCGTCCATGATGCGTGGCTCTAAGCCGTGGTCGCGGGCCATGCTGGCCAGCGCACGGACATCCTTCGGGAAGCAACTGCCGCCGTAGCCAACACCGGGGAACAGGAACGCGAAACCAATCCGCTGGTCGTGTCCAATTCCGCGACGCACGTCGTTGATGTCGCCGCCCATTCGCTCGCACAAGTTTGCCATCTCGTTGATGAACGAAATCTTTGTGCTGAGCAGTGCATTGGCGGCGTACTTGGTGAACTCGGCCGACTGCGGACTCATCACCAAAAACGGATTGTCGGTTCGCAAAAACGGTGCGTAAAGTTCATGCAAAACTTGACCGACTTCGACACGTCGCACGCCGACGACGACGCGGTCAGGCTTCATAAAATCGTCGATCGCCGCGCCTTCTTTGAGGAATTCGGGATTGCTGGCGACATCGACATCGCGGCCAAGTAACGATCGCAAACGCTCATAAATGTATTGGTTTGTACCAACCGGCACGGTGCTCTTGGTGACCACAATCGCATCGTCGGTCAAATGCGGTGCGATGGTGTCGATCACCTTCTTCAGCGCCGTCAAGTCGGCGGAACCGTCCGCCGCCGGAGGCGTTCCCACCGCCAAATAAATGATCGAACAATTGGCGACCGCGTCAGCGATATCGGTGGTAAATGTGAGCTGGCCATTCTCGGTGTTACGGAGAACCAATTCGCGTAGACCGGGTTCGTAAATCGGAATCTTGCCCTGCTTCAGTCCGTCGATCTTTGCCTGGTCGATGTCAACGCAAACGACATCGTTACCACTTTCGGCGAAGCACGTGCCAGTCACCAGACCGACGTATCCCGTCCCAATCATTGCGATTCTCATTGAATCCACCGCTCCCGACAAAGTTGCAAAATGTAAAAATCGACCGAGATTCGCAGTATAGTTTGAATTTCTTCGCAACAATCCACACCGATTGCCCAAAAGCAGCTAAATCGCTGCTAGGTGAAACGGTCTGACATTGCGCAACCGTTTCAGCCGGTTTCTTTGCGACAAGTTAATTGCCAGTAATAAATTCTCGGCTCAACGATATCCCCTTTGTGGCTGCCGCCGGTCGGGTCGTAATCAGAATTGCCGGGGCCGACGGCGTTGACGCCGGGTCGATCGCCCACACCAATGTCTGCTTCGCCTGCGACAACTCGGTCACGGTTTTATCCGGGTTGGCCTGGCGAACCAACTCGCACAGCGCTTCTCGGAGTGGCTTGTCGCGCATTCGGAAATCACGAATCTGTTGGTTCTGCGTAATGCCTGACTTCTCCAAATCGCCGCCCACAATTGTGATCGTCGGTGGCGTCGAGCCAGCCGGGATGACGCGCGAAAACTCGTCACGAATCATCGCGACGGCAAACTCAAGTGACTCCTGGTCGAAGCTGACCGAGAACGGCAGATCCAACTGCTGCTCGATCCCCATGATCGGCATCGCAGTCGGTTCGGGCACGACAGCGACTTGTCCCGATGTCGTGGGCGACGACAACGCCAGCGCGCTGGCCAAGATCACTTGAGGTCCCGCGTCGGCGGGCATGTAGAAATTAAGCGTTGGCACCGTTTGCGAAACGCCAAACCGAGTTTGCTCAGCCAGCGCTCGCATAAACTGCGGCAACCGAATCGCCAGCGCTCGCCACGACGGATCGACGGCGGCATCGATCGCAAACGACTCCGCCGACGTTGGCAATTGGCTAACTCGTTCTTGCAACAATCGCATCATCTCCGGTGCACTGACCGAACCGCTGGGGATGACTCGCGCCTCGCCATACCAATGGTCAACGAATGACATTGAGACAATGACGCCCGACGTGTTGGGAATAAGCAGTGAGCGCAGCGGCGATACGCCAGCGGGCGCATACTGAGTTAACATCGCCCGCCCGTCGGCAAACAAGAAATTTGGGATCGCCACCGCGACCAAATCGGCTTCGGCGTGCGAACTGTCCCACAATTGTTGCAGCACGCGAGGCAACAGAATCGGCTGGCCGTCGTTCTCGGCAATCAACTTGACCAATTCCAGCGGCCCGAAGGCAAACCGATCGATCGCGGATTCGTCGGCATCGGCTGGAATGAAGTACGCATCGCCCTCCGGTAAATCCTTTGTATAGAGCGTCTTACCGTGCTCCGTTCGACTCGGCGAACTGTCCCACGACTTAGTGAGCGCCGAGATCGGTTCAGAACCGCGTAACTTCACCGCAAACGATGTCTGCGGAACACCTGCAGCGCCCGTGGAAAAGGCAATTGAAAGTCGATCGATTTCGTTCAAGGGAATGCCGGATCTCGACTCGAGTGAATCAATCGCGTCGCTCCACTGGGCACCAAACCATTGTTGCCAAGACGCTCCGGCCGAACCAGTTAAAAAGCGACCAGGGCGCAACACCGCGATCATTTGCGCCCCGGGCGGCAACAACTCAAGTGATGCTGGATCACCTGAACCGGGCCACGGTGCTGCCCATAGCAATCGGTCGTCGGCGACCAATTCGTAACCCGCAGGTTCGGATAAATTCGCAATTTCGGTCGTCGTGGGCACTACGATTGGTTCAACACGCGGCGGTGGCGGTGGCAAAGGCGGACCTTCCTGGGTCCGTTCCGGTTCGGCGTCGGGAAGCAGCAATATCGCGCAAATGCCGAGCAAAACAATCGCCGCGACCGCGCCGACGATGACGGGACCGCGACGTGTCCGCCGTTTTCGGCGACGAGCCGGTCGCATTGGTTTTGTCGGTTCTTGCTCCGGTGCAGCGATTTGTTTCTGTTCAACGCGGCTTACCACGGGAGTGATCTCGAGCTTCGCTGCGTCGCTCTTGGCCGGTTCCGATTTCGGCGGTGACGGCGGGGGTGACGAGACTTGCTTGGTTGGCTCGATCGATTCGTAGGCAGAAATTACCGCCGCCAACGTCTGGCCAAAACTACCGACATCGGCAAAGCGAGATTCGGGAGTTGGCGCTAATGCATACGCAAGTGTGCGCAACAGCGGATCGCCCACGGCACCTCCGTCGCGCGCCGCGGTAAGCGGTGCGGGAAGTTTATAATTCGCGCCGGCCTGTTGCCAATCGTCGCCGGTCACCAGTTCGTACATTGTCGCGGCCAGCGCGAATAGATCGCCGCTCGGCGTGGGCGCTGAAGCCGCGCCGGCAGACTCGGGCGAGGCGTACCGTTTGGCTTGTCGATCATCATCAAACCAGCCATGCTCGGCCACGGTTTCAGTCGGACTTGCTGGCGGCCGTCCCGCGTCGCGCAACAACCACAACGAACGATTCTCGCCACACCAAATACGGCTTGGTCGGACCGCTCCATGAATTAGGTTGGCCGCGTGCATGGTCGCAAGTGCAGCGGCCAACGTGCGGCCGATTCTCGCGGTTACTTTCGCATCGAGCTTACCCTGTTCGGCTGCCCACTGTTCCAGCGGTCGTCCCGGTGGCATTGCCGAGCAGATCGCGCCGCGCCAGGGATCCGATGCGCTCAACGTCAGCAGGGAAATTGGTTGCAACGCGTTCGCTTCGACCTTTGAATGCGGCTTTAACCAAACGAGATCAACCCACCGCGAAGACGTCAGCTCGTCGGTACAGGGATAAATAAAACACTCGCGCTGTGTGCCGATGTGTCGCGCTCGATACCAGCGACTCAGCGGAGATTGGTCGCAACGATCCAGCACGACGTAGTCACCCAGTCGCAACTCGCTGCCGCGACCGGCGAGCAATCGCTGTGATTGAAATTTCGTCGTCACTGCGTTGGCGATCAAAAACTGCGCCAGAGCCTCAGCCGATTCCGATTGCGCGGACTCGCCAGTTGAACTCGCTTGTCGCAGTCTAGATGCCTGGAACCGTTTGGTCCAATCACGACACTGCGATTGATCGAGCACACCGATCCGTGTCAATTGTTGCCAAACGTCGTTTGCTGAAACCGCCATCAGTTACTCCAGTCCGACATCATTACCACTGGGCAAAGGTGGCGCGGGCGGCATCGATGGTTTGGTCGATGTGCTCGAGAGTATGCGTCTGGCTAAAGAACAACGCCTCGAACTGGCTACATGGCATGTAAACGCCTCGCTCGATCAGCCCCCAGAAATAGCGTGCGAAGGATTGCCGATCGCTGCGATCCGCATCGGTCCAGTTGTGTACAGGGGCCGAGTTGAAGAACAACGTCATCATGCTGCCGACGCGTTGCATTTGATGTTCAATGCCGGCATCACCAGCGGCTTTTGACAACCCCGCGGCCAATCTCGCTCCGGCTGTTTCGAGATACTCGTACGGCGGACGTTCGGTGAGCAATCGAAGCGTCGCATTGCCCGCCGCGACGGCGACAGGATTTCCGCTGAGCGTTCCCGCTTGAAAGACCTTTCCCGCAGGTAACACGTGACGCATGATTTCTTCCTTGCCGCCATAAGCACCCAGCGGCAGTCCACCACCGACGATTTTTCCCAACGTTGTCATGTCGGGCGTGATGCCGAACAACTCTTGCGCGCCGCCCATCGCCAAGCGAAAGCCGGTCATCACTTCGTCGAAAATCAAGATCGCACCATCGGCTTGAGTTGCCTGCCGTAGTCCGCGCAAGAAATCCAACGATGGCAACACGCAACCCATGTTGCCGACGACGGGCTCGAGAATCACGGCGGCGATTTCGCCGGGATGTTCGGTGAACGCTGCCGTAATCGACTGCAAATCGTTGTACGGCAAAACGATGGTGTCGCCGCTGGCTCCGGCGGTGACTCCGGGTGAATCCGGTACGCCGAGTGTCGCCGCCGAGCTGCCCGCCGAGACCAGCAGTGAATCAACATGCCCGTGATAATTGCCAGCGAACTTAACGATCTTGTCGCGCCCCGTCGCTCCGCGGGCCACGCGAATCGCGCTCATTGTGGCTTCGGTGCCGCTGCTGACCAGCCGCACGCGATCGATGCTGGGAACGGCGGCGATGATTCGCTCGGCAAGTTCGCTTTCGCCCTGGGTGGGAGCGCCGTAGCTTGTCCCGCGCTGCGCCGCGGCGGTGATGGCGTCGATCACCTCGGGGTGCGCATGTCCCAAGATCATCGGTCCCCAGGAGCCGATGTAATCGAGGTAGCGATTGCCGTCGATGTCATGCAACCATGGTCCCTGGGCGTAGTCGATAAATAAAGGCGATCCGCCGACGCCGCCGAAAGCGCGAGCCGGACTGTTGACGCCTCCAGGAATCAATTTCTTTGCGCGAGCGAACGCTGCTTCACTATTAGGCAATGCACGATGGTGGATTTCAGACGGACTGGTCAGCGTCATGGCAAAAAATCGAAAGTGAGGATTTGGAGGAGCCTTATCCTACGCCAAAACAGACAATTTGTTAATTGAGCCAGGCGGCTGCCCCTGGGTGTTCCGCTGCCGCGAGAAAGCGTCCATGATGAATGCTTCGCAAATCCGCCTTCGCGAGTGAGCCCAGCAAATGCAAAATGTCATCGAAACACAACTAATTTGCCTTTCGTTATGCTTGGCCACAGTCTTGCCCGCGACGGCGGCCAGCAGCCAAGATCAGTCATCGCCGAACATTCCAACCAACAACGTGAACTCATCAACCGTGTCCGAAAACCCACTGCTCAGTGCCAGCAAGTTAGCCTATGGCGCGCCCGATTTTGCAGCGATCAAAGTCGAGCATTTTTTAGCTGCCCTCGAGGCCGGGATGAAAGAACAACTTGGCGAGATCAAGGCGATCGCGAATCAGTCCGACCCCGCGACCTTTGATAACACACTGGTTGCAATGGAACGCACCGGCGCGACGTTAAAGCGCTCCTCGGCCGTGCTGTTTCACCTGTCCGGAGCCGATACGAACGACCAGATTCAAGCGATTGAGGAGGCGATGGCACCACGACTTGCTGCACACTCCGACGATATCTTGCTCGATGCAAAATTGTTCGCGCGAGTTGAATCGCTATGGAAACAAAAAGACTCGCTTGGCCTCGACGAGGAGCAAACACGTTTGTTGAAAGAGACATACGAAAGTTTTATTCGCGCCGGTGCGCAACTCGATGCCGCTAAGCAACAACGCATACGCGCGATCAACGAACGCTTGTCGTCGCTGGCAACACTGTTTCAGAACAACCTATTGGCGTTGACTCAAGAGCGGGCCGTCGTGGTTGATGACGCGGCGTCACTGCGGGGATTGTCTCCCGCCGAGATTACTGCTGCAAAAGAAGCGGCCAGCGAAAAAGGCTTCGACGGCAAGTACCTGTTGTCAATTACCAACACAACGCGCCAGCCCACGCTCAGCTCGCTGGCCGATCGCTCGCTTCGCAAACAATTGTGGGAAGCGTCGGCGTATCGAGGCCAGGGCCAGAATTCGGGAATCGATAATCGTCCATTGGTGCTTGAATTGGCAACACTTCGCGCCGAGCGAGCGGAAATGCTTGGTTTCGCAAGTCATGCCAACTATGGACTTGAGAATCAAATGGCCGGTGAACCTGGGGCCGCTTTCAAAATGCTGCGTGATCTGGTGCCGCAAGTGGTGAGCAAAGCCAAAGCCGAAGCCGCTGCTATCGGGCGCTTAATGACCCAGGATGGCATCACGGGAACGGTCCAGCCATGGGATTGGGAATACTACACCGAACAAGTTCGTGCCCAAAGGTATCAAGTCGACGAGGCCCAAGTAAAGCCTTACTTCGAGTTTGAGAATGTTCTGATCAATGGCGTTTTCTTCACCATGAACAAACTCTACGGAATCGAGTTTCGTGAGCGCAGCGATTTTCCCGTATACCATCCTACGGTGCGCGTGTTTGAAGTCTTTGACGATTCCGGCTCGGCCATCGGTCTGTTCTACGCCGACTACTTCGAGCGAGATTCAAAGCGCGGCGGTGCCTGGATGGATGCGCTGGTAAGCCAATCCAAACTATTGAATCAAATGCCGGTGATTGTCAATGTAATGAACATCCCCCGGCCCGCTGAAGGACAACCGGCATTGATTAGCCTCGACAACGTCACGACGATGTTCCATGAGTTGGGGCACGGCGTCCATGGGTTGTTCTCGAATGTCCGCTATCCGTCGCTTGCGGGGACAAGCGTGCCGCGAGATTTTGTAGAATTCCCTTCGACTTTTCACGAAGATTGGGCAATCGATCCGTTGGTGCTGCGAAACTTTGCCAAACACTATCAAACCGGCGAGGTGATTCCCGAAGAGTTGTTAAAGAAGAGTATTCGCGCGTCGAAGTTCAATCAGGGATTTGATACGCTGGAGTACCTTGCCGCAGCGCTGCTTGACCTTGAGTGGCATTCGTTGTCCCAGGCCGCAGCCATCGAACTTAGTGGCGGCGGTCCGAACAGCGTCAGTGATTTCGAGGCCCAGGCTTTGAAACGCAACGGCGTCGATTTTGATCCGGTTCCGCCGCGATACAAGACGCCTTATTTTGCTCATATTTGGTCAGGCGGCTATTCATCCGGATATTACGCCTACCTGTGGAGCGAAGTTTTGGCCGCCGATGCTTTCGCCTTTATGGCCAGCGACGGAGGTTTAACTCGCGCTAATGGCGAAGCCTTCAAACGTGCGATCCTCTCCAAAGGCGGGTCGCGTGAAGTCATGGATCAATACAAAGACTACCGCGGCAGCGAACCGCAGATAGACGGCTTGTTAATCCGCCGCGGATTGCGCTAAGGTGCGACCGGAAAACAAGTGGCTGGGGCTTTTAGGCGCAGCGCTGCGGCTGGAAGCCCCAGCCACAACCAAATTCAGACCGTCGCCCGGCGTATCTTGCGGATAAAACGATCGCCATGATGTTCGACTTCAAAGAAGCTTGCGTTGCCGACGGCGGGCTTATAGACCAGGAATGTCTGCATCACGCTCAATGTCGCGGCGCTTTCTAATGGTCCAATAAAATCTCGCCTGGCTGTGCCGAAATCAGCACGCGAAACCCAGACATTCATCTGGTGTGCATTCAAAAAAAAGCAGCCGGAATGGGGATTTAGCGGACGCACAAATTCGACAGGAACGCCCAAGTATTGACTACTCAATCGAGGTTCGATTTCGATGTCTTGAAATGGTTTGGTAACGTGTGGCTTCAAATCGCCATCAAGATAACATTTCTTATAGGCTAAGTCAGCCGACAGCTCAAACCGATTGGGCAACAAGACCTTGCCACTACCGACATGCCGACTAAACCAAACCAGTTTTTCTACAAACCAGGGGTCATGCAGAATCAAATCATCCTCAAGATAGCCGCAATAGTCATATTCGACAAATTGTTCTTTAAGCAATCGATGGCAGGCGAAGCCAAGTTCCATTGGCGGGACATCGGCGACAATGTGTTGGTAAGAATCTGTTGGCAGTGCGGCTTCGCTGAGGGCGTGATCGGCTTGGTTTGTGATGAGAAAAACGTTAACGTCGTGCCGCAGCGACGCATTGGCCTGTATTGTTTGGCGCGCGCCGACCTGAATCATTGCCTGGGACTGCCCCAGCAATTGGTTCAGCGATAGAACACAGCGGCGCAGAGCCAACCCGCGCTCGGCGCGATTGCCGGTCTGGGAGCCATAGATGGCTCGACTCTCCAGTGCGCAATAATGGGGGATTACGAAGAGCAGTTTCATCGATTCACTAGTGTCTGCTTCCAAATTGCTGATACAACCGTTGAACTTGTTGCAAGCAGGTCTCAATGCTGTAGCGTTTTTCGATCAACTGACGACCAGCCACCCCCATCGATTCAAAAGCATCCAGATCATTAAGTACGGACAACGCTTGTGCCACAAATTGATCAACGTCAAAAAAGTCGACCAACAGACCGGTCTCGCCGCTGCGAATTACCTCGCGAACCGGAGTTGTATCGCTCGCCAAAACGGTGCATCCACAGCTTAACGCATTGAATAGCGACCAACTCAGTACGAAGGGTGCGGTCAAATAGAGATGCAAATTCGACCGTGATAACAATTGCGCTAATTGGCTTGGTGGCACTCGACCGACGAAATGGATTTTCGATAAGTCAGGCCGGTGTTTGGCGATTGCCCATTGCTTAAATGTCATATTGTCGGTGAATCGCAAGTCGCCACCGTAGGCGACGCGATCTTCGCCGACCACAATCACCGTGACATCATCACGCGAGCGACAGATTCGATCAGCGACCTGCAAAAAAATATCGAAGCCCCGCATCGCTTCAAAGCCGCGACTGACATAGGTCACCAAGTGATCTGTCGCCGGTATTGTCACACCGGGAAAGAATAGTTTTGGATCGGGATGTCGCCGCCAAAAAGAGGTGTCGATGCCATCGAAAATGGTTTGTACTTTTGGCTGGTACTCATGGGGAATTTGTGACCGTTGGAAATCGGTTGGCGAATATCCGGCGTCGCAATTGTGCAAGTCCAAAAGCAGTTGAGCATTTCGCGTTCGCACCCTCAGAAAGTCAATCTCCGGCGGCATCGGCAAGTCGCTGCGGAAATCCATATCGCTATCATGCGCATGATAAAAGAACTCAAAGTATCCGATGTGCGGAGTGGCGGGGTACAATTCTCGCAGGTACAGGGATGAAACAAACCCGCTGTGAGCTACGATTAGATCAGGTTGAATGTCCTGTCGCGCCTTCAGTGCTGCATAGACCGCATGAGACCGCCATGTTTGATTCTCGAATGTGCGGCTGCAATAGTGTGTTTCAGCAACCGCACCGCCGCTGGATTGAAAACGAACATGCTGTATTTCCGTGGAGTCAGCGACTTCCTTCTCGCTGACAAATGTGCAGCGATAGCCGCAACTTCGCGCCAAGTGCATCGCGACTTGACCAAACTGCGCCGGAAAATTTTGGTGCAGAAAAAGGATATGCAAAATTGGGCCTCAATCGACCTGAACATAACAATCGGCATGGTCACCGCGAAATGCCTGTAGCCCTTCGTCGGTGATGTATGCCAGCGAACACTTCAGTAACTTCAGTGGCCAACGACGCGTTGCCGTCAAACCTTGGTCCCCAATCTTGGTGCCGTCGATTCTTAATTCTCTCACAACAGTGAGATGACTCGCCAAGGGCAAGAATCCCTGGTCGGAAATCATGTTCTCGCCAATATCCAAAGTTTCTAAGAACCGCAGTCCCCGGAGCCGCAGCAATCCACGATCGCTGATGCGGGTATCACGGATTCGCAGTAGCCGCAAACCATCGCGGTCAGACAATTTCTCCAATGTCAAATCGGTAATCGCGGTCCAGCTACAGTTGATCTCTTCCAAATGCGGCAAGCGGAGTATCGCGGCAGCGCCCACATCGGTGATCGCCGTGCTGTGTAGATAGACATTCTTTAAGGTCGGCACCCGAGCGATGGCTTCACATGATCGATCCGTGATGGACGTTGCGTACAAGTCGAGACCCACCAGTCCATGAAGCAGCTCCAGACTGTGTAAAAAGGTATCGGTAACATTCTTGCAGCGCGGCAGCATGATCCAAATGACTTCAAAGGGTACGTCGGGCAATGACTCCAACTTGTCCGTTTCGACGGAGCGACCCGCGAACGCGACATCTACACTCCCTCCCAATTCAATCACTTTCGTCGCAATGGCGCGCTCGACAGTTTCGGTCATCGGTAGCGGATCCCGTCGGGGCTCGGCGGATTGCCACAGAGTTTGAACCGTCGCCGTTGCAGCTACGCAGACGGCGATGACGCTCACAAGCGAACGCAATTTCGCGGAGCGAAAGGCGATACACTTTCCATCCAAGTACCGTTCTAGTTCGACGCTCAATTCTTGTGCACTGGCGTAGCGGTCTTGCGGGCGCAATCGCAGACAACGACGGCAGATGCTTTCTAAACAAGCGTCTTGGGTTGGCAGTCCATTGATGGCCGGTGGTCGACAGATTTGGAGCTGCTTAAGCAGTTCATAAATAGTCGCTCCCCGGAACGGCGGCTGGCCGGCAAGCAATTCGTAAAAGATGGCACCCAGTGAAAACAAATCCGTCTGCGGCCCGATTATCGCGCCTGCACCCTCGGACTGTTCGGGTGCCATGTAGAGCGGCGTACCCACCAATACACTGCTGGCAGTTTGACGCAGCTCCGCATTGAGCGATCGAGCAAAGCCGAAGTCGAGCAACTTAGCGTCATAGCCAATGGGGGAATCCGCATTGGGCACCATCATCACATTGCTGGGTTTCAAATCACGATGCACGATGCCATGCCGGTGTCCGAATTCGACGGCGTCGGCGAGTTGATAAATAATGTGCGCCGCAGTACGAGGTGCGACACCAGCGGGCTGCGCCGCACGCCATTGTTCCAAATTGCTACCCTCACAAAATGCGAACACAATATACCAAATCGCACCTTCAAGTCCGGCGTCCAGCAGAGGCACAATACCAGGATGCTGTAACGCCGCGACGATTTCGGCTTCGTGGGCAAAGCGGCGGCGGACGTCGGCATCGTCCAGCCGCTCGGGTCGAATTCGCTTGATTGCCACGACGCGGTTTAGTCTGGTGTCATAAGCCTCGTAGACGATCCCAAATCGTCCTCGCCCTAACTCGCGGCGAACCTCGTAGCGACCGATTGACGTGGGCAACGGTTCGACATCGGCAGCCGATTCGGCAAACTGTCGAAAGACGGAGTTGAGCAATCGCAGCGCATCGATCGTCTGCGGTGATGCGATTGACTGGTCAACCATGGACTGGGGAGATTGCCGCAGCGTTTCGTCAAGCCGCTCCAGCGATTCGGCGTCATCTTGGTTTTCATTGAACATGGCTTAGCCGCTTCCAGAACTGAGGATTGTCAAGTTTTTGCGTGATGAAATTTTTAGCGACATGACGCGAGGAAAACGGCGGCAACTGGACTTAATCGTGAGGGTCGGTTTACTCCCTGCAATTTAGGCGAAGTGTATCAAAACTGCCGGATTGATCTTGGCACGAAAATGGCCCTCGAGGAAATTGTTGTTGACAACAACAAAGGACTACCAATAGTTGGTTTGCCGCTGCTCTCGCGGTTGTAAGTTGGCAAGCTAGATTCTTGGTCGTCTTCGATACTGCCTATCCGGCGCGAGGCTTGAACAAGCCATTGTTTGACAGTGGCGTAACGGTGGTCAGCCGATTGCCGCGAGACACAAAGTTGATCGATCTTCCTACGCCGCCGGGCGGCAAACGTGGACCCGCTAAGACTGCGAGATCCTTAGGTACCGCTCTTAATTGGCAAGTCAAAGTCACCGGTCAGGTCACGATAGACCGCGTGAATATGATTGGCCGGATTGCCCTCGGCGTCAGGTTGCGTATTGACAAATTCAATCAAAAATGACTTGCCTTGAATGCGGTAGTAGTGACCAATGCCGGGCTTCGTCGCGCCAGCCCAAGCGAAGTATATTTCCGCAGGGCCATCGGCTTGAATGATTCGCAAACGTTCATCCGCAACTTCGGCGGGCACTGCTTTGGCGTAGACATCAATGAGCTTGTTCAGGCGTTGTTGGGACTCGCGGTCCAGGTCGCTCATCCGCACGCCCTCGGCAGCGGCGAGTTCGGGTTGCGGCAATGATGCGAAGCGAATCTCCGCCGGTGATTTGTCATCGATCACGGCTTGCTGGCGATCGGATTGCTGCATCTTGTTGACCAACTCAAAAGCAATCTCTTCCTCGTCTCGCAAGATCCGCGTGCCCTTGGGCAAAGGGCCAGTGACGTCGCTAAGCAAAGTCGCCGGATTGGCGGCGAAGAATTGAGGCGTGCTGTCAACGACAACCCCGTCACGGCAAACAAAGTTCAACGACAAGTGATGACCCTCGAAACTCATTCCCCAAGTGCCCGCATCGGCCGGACTGCCGTAGATCGTCATGTAATACTTCTCGGGATTGCGTTTCGCTTCGCTGCCGGGGCCTTCGAGGATTCGCAGCATCGATTCATTTTGCATGATCTTGCTCGACTTCTCGTAACCCGCATCGCTCAGCGCCGCACGCACCGCGCGAAGCGCCGCCGTTTGTTGGGCGACGTTCATTTCCATTAGCGGCAAACCTTTGCGAGTTTCCAGTGGGATGAAATTCCAGGTCGTGCGATCACCCGACCCGTAAGCCACCAGCGCCTTGGTCCGCTGCGCGTCATCCAGCGAATCAATCCACGCCGAGACAAACTTTTGCATCTGCGAGGCGGGTGCGTCGCCCGTTTTCATTGCCAGCGAAAAGCCAAGTAGCGTAAGGAGTCCAAGCGAGGCGATTAGGAATAAGTTGCGGCGGTGCATGGTGAGTCCGTGAGGGTGGGATGAAGGCTGCTAGAAATGAACGCCTGTGGAGGCTTGCGACAATGACCTGCTCATTACGGCGCAGCGGCGGCGGTGGGCTGCTCGGCAGCAACGAGGCACTTTTCGAGCAACTGCTTGCTCTTTTTGATGCCTTCGAACTCGCCGAGCTTGTTTCCTTCGTACTCGATTCCAACATAACCGTGGTAGCCGTGCGACAGCACGATGTCCATCATGCGTGTGTAGTTGATCGTCGTTTCGTTACCGTCTTCGTCGAAGTCGTAGGTCTTGGCGCTGACCGCCTTGGCGAATGGCATCAACTCTTCGACGCCTTGGTAGCGGTCATACAAAATGGGGTGCTCGCCGCGCTCGATGTAGAAATTACCGAAGTCTGGCAACGTGCCGCAGTTGTCCAAATCGACCATCTTCATGACACCGGCCAACCACGATCCATCGCTGCTAAGTCCGCCGTGATTTTCAACGATTACATTTAAGTCCGCCATCGCAGCATATTCGCTGATTCGGCGAAGTCCATCGGAGGCCAGCTTCTGTTGCTCCTCGAAACTGCCGCTGCTGCCTGCGTTGACGCGAATCGAATGGCAACCGAGAAACTTGGCGGCATCGACCCACTTCTTGTGATTCTCCACCGTGGTGGTTCGCTTGTCATCATTGGGGTCGCCGAGGTTGCCTTCGCGATCGATCATGATGAGCAAACTCTTAACACCGTTGTCGGCGGCACGCTTTTTCATGTCGCCAAGGTAAGCCATGTCTTGAGCTTTATCCGCAAAAAATTGATTGACATATTCAACCGCTTCGATACCAAATTCTTCTTTCGCAATTTGCGCGAAGTCGAGATTTGAAATCTTGCCTTCCTTGATCGCACGATGCAACGACCACTCGGCCAATGAGATTTTGAACGGCGTGTCAGCGTCGTCCGCAATGGCAAATCGCGGTAACGTCACCGCAGCCGCGGCGATCGATGCGGAGCCAAGAAAAAGTCTTCGAGAAATCGAATGGGTCATCATGAAAAGTCTCCGGGCGGGTGTTGTGAATCGGGTTTGAAATTGCTAACCAGCTTTCAGTCTAACAAAACGCGGCGCTGGCAATGTCGCAGTTTAGTTGGCCGCGACCGCGAGCATACAATCTTTCGCTTAATCGTTAAGGTCACGGTAGTCGGACCTACCGACAGCCGCGCCACATTCGTGTTTGCCGGCTTCAAAGTTCTACGCGGATTCTTCATTGCGACCTGCCGATACCAATCTTTGCCGGCGCGGGGAAACAGGGTGGTTTCCCCCACGCAAGGTTCGGAACAGCGTGAAGTAGCGGCTGCGCATGGGAGGCGTGGTCGCGGATTGCTTCCGTTTTTCCCTCGCGATAGGAAATTGGCGGCGAGTCAAAACGGGGGGGTTTTGTCTCGCCGCCACTTCTTCGCATCATATCAGCATGAATTTGATCCCCATTTCGGACGCTGACGACCCGCGATTGGAACCGTATCGCAACCTGCGGTCGGTAGACATCGCCAAACGCGGCCGGCTGTTCATTGCCGAAGGTCGACTTGTCGTGCGGCGGTTGCTCGCCAGCCGATACCCCGTTGCCAGCGTCTTGGCCGAGCCCAATCGTGTGGCCGAACTGAGCCCACTGGTACATCCGGAAACTCCGATCTACGTCGCTACGCGAGCGGCCATCGGCACCGTCGCTGGATTCGACTTTCACCGCGGCGTGTTGGCCTGTGGCGAACGAATGGAATTTTCGCCAATCGATCGGCTGTCCAATCGCTGCGAATCGGGGCGTCTGGCGCTGGCCGCGATTTCGCTCAATGATTTAGAAAACTGGGGCAGCTTGCTGCGCACCGCCGCCGCGTTTGGTATCAGCGACATTGTACTCAATTCACAAACTGCCGATCCGCTGTGCCGCCGTGTGTTGAGAGTCAGCATGGGTGCGGCGCTGAAGATGACATACTACGACTTGGCCCAGCCGCTGGATTGGTTTGAGCAAAATAGACGGACCGGCACGTGGCGAACGATCGCCACGACGCTTGCCGAAGACAGCCGGCCGTTGCAGGAGATCGATGTGGGCTCCGCCGCAAAAATGATCGTGCTGGGCAACGAAGCCGACGGATTGCCAATGTCGATTCAAATGGCGTGTACCGATCGCGGCAAAATTCCGATGGCCGCAGGAATCGATTCGCTGAATGTCGCGGTCGCCGGTGCAATTGCACTGTATGAATTCAGTCGAACATCGCGACGACATGCCTAGCGATCGCCAACGATGCGGTCGCAGCCGGTGAAGGCGCATTGAGCACATGAATCGCGTGGTCGGTGTGCTGGATAAAAAAGTCATCGACCAATTTGCCATCCGCGGCTACGGCTTGGGCGCGGACACCGGCACGTCCGGGCACAAGATCGCCGGTGGTGATCGAGGGAACTAGTTTCTGCAGCGCCATCACGAACGCTTGCTTGTTCAGCGACCGCCAGATCTCACCGATTCCCATACGCCAATGCTGGACCGCCAATTTTTGGAAACCGCGAAATCGTAACGTTTCCATCAAGTCACCGGCGCTCAGGTCACGCCAGCGATAACCTTCACGCGCTAGGGCCAAAACGGCATTCGGCCCACATTCCACGCCGCCGCCGATCATTCGCGTAAAATGCACTCCCAGAAAGGGAAACTTTGGCTCCGGTACAGGATAGATCAAGTTGCGACACAGCGATCGGCGACTGGCAACGATCTCGTAATACTCACCACGAAACGGCACAATTCGCACGCTCGTTTGGCCGCCAGCCAAACGCAGCACGCGGTCGCATTGTAGGCCCGCGCAGTTGACCATTTTTGCCACCGCGAATCGCTCCTTGGCCGCGTGCAAAAGCAAAGATTGTGGCTGGCCCTGGATTCGCTCGACTCGCCCGGACGTGACCACCCTTGAGCCTTGGGATTCAATGATCTTGCGCAAGATCAAGCAAACGCGACGGTAGTCTACAATGCCGGTTTCAGGTACGTGCAATCCGGCGATTCCGGCGGCTGCAGGTTCAAGCCGCCGCAACTCATCACTATGGATTCGTTGCGACTGGACACCGTTTTGTTCGCCACGTTCTTCGATGTCGGTGAGCCTTTGCAGTTCGGCTTCGTTGGTCGCGACGATGACTTTGCCACAGCGATCAAACGGCACGCCGTGGTCCGTACAAAATTGCTCCATTTCGGCTTTGCCAGAGCGACACAACGTAGCCTTGAGCGAACCAGGCTTGTAATAAATGCCCGAATGCAGCACGCCTGAGTTGTGGCCGCTTTGGTGCATCCCGACGTCCGCTTCGGCTTCGAGCACAACGACTCGGCGATCGGGAAATCGACCAAGGTATTGATACGCCGTTGCCAAGCCAACAATGCCACCGCCAATCACGCCCAGGTCAAAGTTCGTTGTTTCAGCCATCCGGTTACGCCATTGCGACTTCGGCGGCCTTGTAGACGACTCGCGCGCGGCGAAAACCTAATCGCTCATACAATCGAACCGCTGCGGTGTTATCGGTCGTGACTTCCAGGTGCATGTGGCTGAGCCCAAACTCGCGAAAGCCGATCGCGGCTTGGCGCAGCAGCATGGTGCCGAGACCGCGTCCGCGATGGCCGCGGCTGATCCCCAGATTCTGGATCGCGCCCCAGTCGTCCAAAACCAGCCCTTGGACCGTACCGACCGATTCTGGTTTGCGACCATGCGGATCACGATAGCGCAGCAACCACGTCGCTTCGGGAACAAACGTGCTCCGCCTAGCGATCTCTTGCATCAGCCGCAAACACCCATCGCGGCGTCCTAAACAGGGAAACACGTTGGCATCGAGTTCTTGGCGAAAGCTCTGGAATTTCGCCGCCGCATGGTCGCGAATCAGCTCATCATCAAACGGCACCAATTCGTAGGGCGGGCTGCATGGCGGTGCGGCAAAGATTTCGCCGTCGAGATCAAGCTCCATCCGAAACCGTTTGAAATATGTCAATCCCATCGCTGCTCCGGCCAATGCGAAAGGGTCAGACCCCTTTTGAAACACGTTCGTATGTGCCCACGACGACGGGCTTCCCAGAAAGATAACATGAGACACGTCCAAAGGTCGAATCGATTCTTGGTCGAGGTCTAAACAAAGTTACCCCGCGACGCTATTTTGCCTCCTGATGGTACAATCCTCACCGCGCGACGCTGCACCGTTCCCGCCGATCCCCTCGCGGGCAATCATCCTGACCGGGGCCACGGCAGGCGGCAAGTCGCGGGTCGCCATGCAATTGGCCCACCGCCTGGACGCCGAAATCATCTCGCTCGACTCGATTGCCGTTTACTGCGGCATGAACATCGGGACTGCAAAGCCAACCCCGATTGAACGTGAACAAGTCCCGCACCACTTGTTGGACATCGTTTGTCCGACGCAGGAGTTCAGCGTCGCGCAGTACCTTGGCCGCGCCGCCGACTGCGTCACGGACATTTTGGCTCGCGGCAAACGACCGCTGTTCGTTGGTGGCACGCCGCTTTATCTCAAAGGGCTGCTGTATGGATTCGACCCCGGTCCACCGGCGGATTGGGGATTTCGCGCGGCCGTGGCGAAGGATACCGAAGCGTTCGGCGTCGCCGCATTGCATCGGCGTTTGCAACAGGTTGATCCGCTTTCGGCGGCTCGGTTGCCGCCCAGTGACACGCGGCGAATCACGCGGGCGCTCGAAGTCGCATACTTAACCGGAGTGCCGCTGAGCCATCGCCAAACCCAATTTGACCGCGGCGTACCCACCGATTCGGCGACCTTGTTGACGCTATGTTGGCCGCGCGAATCGCTGCACCAACGGATCGAGCAGCGTGTGTACGGGATGTTTGCGGCGGGACTTGTCGATGAGGTCAAACAACTTTTGACCCGTCATGGCCAGCTCGCACGCACCGCCGCAACCGCGGTCGGATATCGCGAAGTGATTGCCCACTTGAACGACCAGTCGCCGCTTCAATCTACGATCGACTCCGTCGTCTTTCATACTCGAAAGCTCGCTCGCCACCAAGAAACTTGGTTTCGTAGCTTACCGACACGGGAATCAATCAACGTCCAATCGGATGCCGATCTTGACGACTGCATCGATCAGCTTTGCCAACGGTTTTCTGGGTGACGGTTGTGCGCATCCGTTTGTGCGTTCCCAAACGGTTGCGGACAACCGTTCTCCAATTTTTGTCACCCGAGTACGAGGCACCAACAGGATCAAGCGAGGAACGGTTTATGAAAAAAAATAGCGTAAAACGCATTAAATTCAACGATTTGCTTATCGCAGCGCACCGGCCACCGCAAACGTCTCGGTCGGTGGCTTGGCAAATGATTTCTTGGCTACCAACGCAACATCGGCCAACGACACGCGGCGATAACGATCCAGCATCGTTTCCAAATCGACGTACTCGCCACGCATTTGCCAACCGTTGCCGACACCGAACAAACGATTGCTGGGGCGATCGCTCTGCATGATACAACTGGCAATCGTTTTGTTCTTCGCCTGAACCAATTCTTGTTCGGTAACACCGTCGCGTAAGACCGCCTCGACGACTTTGTCAATCACTTCACGATTGCCACTTAAGTCCTCAGGTGGACAAACTAGTAATGTGTAGGCCGCGCCGCAGTCAGCAAATTCCTGGGTCCACATCGCCGCCGATTCGGCGCGGCCGGTGTCAATCAATTCCCAGAAAAAACGGCTTCCCGAATCGTCGCCCAAAATCGTGGTCAATAACCGCGCGGCGTATCGACTTGGGTCCGCCGTTGCCGGTGCCGGTGAGACTCGCACCAAGTATCCCTGACTGGCGTCGGGCGCATCGATCATCGCATCCAGTTCAATGCCCTCGGGCACCGTCGCGACGTCGTCAGGGCGGGGCGCTCGTGACTTGGGCAGCTTTTGCCAATCCGCCGTCGACTTTTCGGCTTGTTGCGCCAGCGCGTCAAAGTCGACTTTTCCGGCTGCGGCCAAAACGATATTCTCCGGTGCATAACGTCGATTAAAGTAGTTTCGCATGACCTGCGGAGTCATCGCGGCAATCGATTCGGCGGTGCCCAAGACGCGTCGCCCCAAACCTCGTGGCGTAAAATAAAGCTCCATCACACGCTCAAAGGCACCGAATGGCGGTTGATCTTCGTACTTCGCGATTTCTTCCAGAATTACATTTCGTTCGGTGTCGAAATCGCTCTCGGCAAGCGATGGCCGCATCATGTCCGTGAGCAAATCGATGATTCGCGATTGGTACTTGGGCAGAACCGTCGCGTAGTAAACCGTCTGCTCCTCGCTCGTGTAGGCGTTGGATTGGCCACCGAGTTCGTCAAGTTCACGGTTAACATCCGCAGCGGATCGTCGCTGCGTTCCTTTGAACATCATGTGCTCAAGAAAGTGACTGACACCAGACTCGACGTCGGTCTCATCGCGGGCACCGGTACGAACGAAGTATCCAAACGATGCCGAGTAGCCGCGGTCATCGGTTTCGGCGGCAATCCGCAGCCCGTTGGGCAGCGTGGTTTCACGGAAAGTGAGCATGCAATAATTGAAAATCGACAGAGGAACTAGGCGGGAACTTGTAGCGGCGACGAACCAAGCGTGATCACGCGAAAATCTTTAGGTGGATGCTCGGTCCAATAATCAACGACATCTTTGATCGTCAATGACTCGATAATCGCTTCGATTTCTTGAGCCGTAATCACACGACCACGGTGGAACCAATCCGACAGCATCGACGCCACGGCAGACGACGATGACTCTTGTTCCATGATTAACGAGCTTTGCACGCGAACCTTCAAGCGATCCAATTCCGCTTGCTCGATTCCATCGGCAAGTGAACAAATTTCGCGTAGCGTGACGTCGAGCGTTTCCTGGGCACGCTCCGGTGTGGTTCCCGCGTAACCAAACACCGCACCGCGATCGCGCAGCGAATGATTGCTAGCCGAAACGGTGTAACAAAGCCCGCGTTGTTCGCGAACACGATCGAACAACCGGCTGCTCATTCCATCGCTCAGAATGCCGACGCCAGCTCGCATTTGATAGAACGACTCGTTGGAAAACGGAACGGCGTCAAACGAAAAGCCGATGTGCGTCTGCGACGATTCTTGGTCGATGTGTTCATAGCCACCACGGCCCCGATCTAATGGAATCTCGTGGGCCGGTGCACCTTGCCAGTCGCCAAAAAGTTTTTGGCAACGATCCAGCACCTGATTCCACTCAAATCGGCCTGCGACCGCGAGAATCGACCCTTGCGGCCGATAACGATTCTGAAAGAACGAGACAACATCCTCATGGCCGATCGATTCGATTCCCGCGCGGTTGCCACACGCAGGTCGGCCTGACAAGTCGCCGTATTGCAATTGCTTCAACCGCATCATCACCAACTGCGTTGGCTCATCTTCGACCGACAACAATTCTTGCATCGAGACTTGCAGTGCATCCTCCAATTGGTCCTCGGGCATATGTGGCCGCAGAGTAATCTCAGCATACAAATCCAACGCATCGCTGAGCACTTCGGCGGGCATCATCGCACCGTAAGACGCCAGCGAAGACGACACACCGGCGGAATGATCCAGTCCCAAGTTGTCTTGCAGTTCGACGATGTCGCGACTTGAATAAGGTCCGGCACCGCGCTGGATCATCTCGCACATCAAACCGGCCAGCCCGCCGCGATCAACCGGTTCGCAGTGAATTCCCGCCGGCAGCGCAAGCGAAAACGCGGCGGTGCGTAACCAAGACATCGGTTGGCCAAGGATAACAAGCCCATTGTCGAGTGTTTCGACATGAACGATTTCGATCGGCATTTCTTGAACACTCATCGGCCCAGTACCCCGCCAATCGAAACTAACTCCATCGTCTTGACGCGACCAATCATCGTATGCGGCGTCGCGTCATCAATTTTGACGGGCAAAGTTTGGCCCGCTTGGCGACGATTGCCATCAAAGACCACGATCCGGTCGCAATGCGTTCGCCCCGTCATCTGCACCAACTCCGCCTGGTCGCCGCTGCGTTTGGCCCGCTTGCTCGGACCTTCGACGAGCACGTCAAACGTTTGGCCAATCAGCGCCCGTTGATCTTGCAAGGCGATGCGATCGGTCACGGCCAGCAGGTCTTGGTTGCGTCGTGCCTTGACTTCGCGCGGTACATCATCAGGCATCCGCTCGGCGGCTTTCGTGCCTGGGCGAACACTGTATTGGAAGATGAAATTGTTCTTGAATCGACAACGCTCGGCCAACTGGATCGTGGCGGCAAACTCCGCCTCGGTCTCACCGCTAAAGCCAACAATAAAATCACTGCTGATCGTCGCGTGCGGTAAAATGTCGTGAATCCGATCCATCATTTGCAAGTAATCCGCCACGGTGTAACCGCGTTTCATTCGTCGCAACACATCGTCATGGCCGCTTTGCGCAGGCACGTGTAAATACGGCGAGCACTTGGGATAGTCGCGGATTGTTTCCAGCAAGTCAGCCGTCATGTCTTTGGGATAGCTGGTCACAAACTTAAGCCGCTCGATGCCCTCAATCTCGTGCAACGATCGCATCAGGTCCGCTAGTCGCGTGGTCTTGTCGCCTTGGACGAAACGGTAGCTGTTAACCGTTTGGCCCAGCAGCGTGATCTCCTTGCAACCTTGTTCGGCGAGGATTCGAGCTTCGGAAAGAATCTCCTCCGGTGCACGTCCTTGTTCAGGGCCACGCGTCATCGGCACAATGCAATAGGTACAAAACTTGTCGCAGCCGATTTGGATGCGCAGGTACGCTTGAAACGGCGTCGGTCGCATCGTCGGATCACGTAGCGGATCGAACGTTTCGTGGCTGCGGCGAATCGTTTCCTGGGTGCCCTCGCTGCGCGCCAGCGAAACGGCCATCTGACGACCTTCGCCGCCGCGAATCTTGGCCAACAACTTCGGGATCTGGTGCAATTGGCCCGGCCCGACGACCAAGTCCACATAGGGCGCGCGATCAAAAACAATTTGCTGGTCTTTCTGAGCCATGCAGCCCATCACGCCGATGGTAATCTCAGGGTGACGTTCTTTGATTTGGCGAACCTTGCCCAAGGCGCTGTAGATTTTTTCTTCGGCATGCTCGCGAACGCTGCACGTGTTGTAGAGAACGGTATCGGCCAGTTTGGGCGAGTCCACGACTTCGTACCCGTGGCGACGCAGGTCAGCAACGACCATCTCGGTGTCCAGCACGTTCATCTGGCAACCGACGGTTTCGATATAGAGTTTATGTGTTATCAATGTAATCATTAAGTCTGCGGTTCAGCCGGGCTTTGGCGAATGTTCGCTTGGCGGTGTCGGCTCAAGCGTTCCGATGGTCTTGGTCACGTGCGATTTGAGCGCCCCAGTTAACGATTCGCGGCGACGCTTGATTGCCCGTCCCAACAACGCCGCCGCCATGATCGTCCCGCCGATCCACAACAGAATCATTGGTAGTGCAGCGGTCATGTCGGCGAGCAATCGGTTCATGGGCGAGTAATTTAGCACATTTGATCGCGTTTGATTAAGACGTACTTTGCACGGGGTGGCGTAATGTCCAATCGAACCACAAACTAGCGCCGCGTTCATTCGAGATTTTTGGCTTTGTGAGCGGCCTGGCGCTACCCACCGGTAGCGTGGATCACCGGCGGCTAGCGCCGTGCCGCTCACGCTGCATACCGATCTCTGGCTGGGCAGCGCACTGAATGCGAATCAGGCGACAGTTTTCCTATCCTCTGACAAAACAAAGATCATGGCGACGCGATACGACTTGGTGGTCCTGGGTGGCGGTCCGGCGGGGTACGTGGCGGCGATTCGCGCCGCCCAGCTTGGCATCTCGGCGGCCTGCATCGACGAAAACAAGCGTTTTGGTGGCACTTGCCTCCGCGTCGGCTGCATCCCCAGCAAGGCGTTACTCGAGTCGAGCCACCTCTACGAAGAAGCCAAACACCGCTTCGCCGATCACGGGCTGAACGTCTCGGGGCTTGAACTTGACCTCGGCAAAATGATGGGCCGCAAGGAAAAGATCGTTGATACGTTGACCGGTGGCATCGATCTGCTGTTCAAATCACGCGGCGTCACGCCGTTTCGCGGTCGCGGCAAGTTTATCGATGCTGACACCGTCGAAGTCGCGACCGACGACGGGCCGGTAACGGTCCAGGGCGACAAATTCCTGATCGGCGTGGGCAGCCGACCGGCGTCGTTGCCGGGAATCGAGGAAGACGGCGAACGCATCGGCAACAGCACGATGGCGTTGTCGTTCCCCGATGTGCCCAAGCGGTTGGTGGTGATCGGTGGCGGCTACATCGGTCTGGAGCTGGGCAGCGTTTGGAATCGCCTGGGCAGCGAAGTGATTGTGCTCGAAGCCCTCGATCGCATTCTGCCGGGAATGGATGCGGAGCTGGCGCAATTGGCGCATCGCACATTCACCAAACAAGGACTTCAATTCCGCACCAAGACAATGGTCGCGTCGGCCAAGCGTGATGGCGACCAGTGTATTGTCGAAATTCGCGACGGCGAACCGATTACCGCTGACCGCGTGCTGTTGGCAACGGGCCGGGTGCCGACGACCCAGGGCATCGGTTTAGAAACGATTGGTCTACCGACCGACAAACGCGGCTACATCACCGTCGACCACGATTTCAAAACAGGCGTCGACCGCGTCTATGCAATTGGCGACTGTATCGGTGGCTTGATGTTGGCACACAAAGCAATGGAAGAAGCGATCGTGTGCGTCGAACGCCTGGCGGGAATTCCATCGCATGTTAATTACGACGTGATTCCGGCAATCATTTACACGCATCCCGAAATTGCCTCGGTCGGAAAAACGGAAGATCAATTGCGTGATGCCGGGATCGAATACCGTAAAGGCGTTTGTCCGTTCGGAGCCAACGGTCGCGCCCGCACGCTCGGCGAAACGGACGGGCGAGTCAAGATTTTGGCCGACCGCGCGACCGACCGCGTCTTGGGAGTTCACATTATCGGAGCCCGTGCCGGTGACTTGATTGCTGAGGCCGCCGCTGCGATGGAGTACGGAGCCAGCAGCGAAGACATTGCCCGAACCTGTCACGCGCACCCAACCCTCGCCGAAGCAATGCACGAAGCCGCCCTAGCCGTCGACAATCGCGCGATTCACACGGCGTAAGATGCCGATCAAACCGGAATCAAGTAAAATCTTCAACTGTGGCCAACTTCAACGCCGGGTTCCCGAATCCGTAAAACAGCGGGGTTGAGGCAAAGTTAAAATAGTCTTGGGATGTCGAGCAGGCGCAGTTTTTCGCGCTCGCCAATTTTCTGGAAGTACGCATCGACGGCGGGCGCAGCCAATACGCTGCCGGGCGCACCCACACCGCTGAAAAGTACCGCACTGGGCTCACCAGCGGGCAGCGATTGGTTAAAGCTGGCTGCGAAAAAAGCAAGGTCAGCGCCATTGATGCTTCCGTCCGAACTCCAGTCGGCCCGCGGGTCGAAGTTCGGGCTACCAGCACTTTGGTTGAACGCGGCGGCGAAGCTCGCCAGGTCTCCGCCATTGACGTTGGCATTGCCGTCGGCATCGCCAACCAACACGTTGAATCGCAGGCTAAAGACGCCACCGGCACCGCTGGTCATGTCACCGTCGAGCAAGTTGCCCGCATTGTCAGTCACGGTCGAGTTGACGCCGACGCGGAATTTGTCGTTTGTAATTACGCTCGATAGCGCAATGACACCACGGCGGTTGTCTGCATCGTAAGAGACTGACGAGACGCCCGCATAGTTGGCAATGTTCACGCCCACCAATGCGAATGAGGCATCATTGAAGCCCACGACTGGCTCGCTGAATTGGATGTAAATTCGATCGACGCTTGAATTGGGAATCGTGAAATTGGGCGTCAGTTGATAGCCCAATCCATTGCCGGTCCCCGTTCCGCCGCCATCGACGGCATCAATCAGCGCACGGGTCCACGCGGACCCCGCCGCATAGACCGCCGTGACGGTCGGCGGGACCAAGTCGAAATCATCATTCGTGATCGTGCCAATCCCTTGGTTGTCGCTGATCGTGGCAGGTTGGTTCAGCAGGATCGAGACGCTGCTTGCCCCTGAGTCCGCTGTCGCCAAATCGAGTTTGCCGTCCCCGTTCAAATCACCAATCGCTACGAAAGTGGGACTGTTTCCTGTCACGAAGTCGGTTTTGGCAGCGAAGCCTGGTGTCGTCGCTCCCGGGGCCGTTGAGTTGAGTAGGACCGATACGCTATTCGAGCTATAATTGGCGATCGCTAAATCAGGCTTTCCGTCGCCATTCATATCAGCTATCGCCACTGAATATGGGCTATTTCCGGTGTTGAAGTCTGTTTTCGCTGCGTAACTAGGCACGCTCGCTCCTGGCGTTGTAGTGCTCAGAAGTATCGACACGCTATTTGAGGATTTGTTTGCCGTTATTAGGTCGGGATTTCCATCGCCGTTCAAGTCTCGGAACGCGACTGCGTGAGGAGCTGCTCCGGTAGGGATGTCAAACTTAGTGGACAGTACGGGCAGGGTTGCTCCTGGAGTTGTTGAGTTCAGCAACACAGACACGGAGTTCGAATTTGCATTGGCGATAGCGAGGTCGGGCTTGCCATCGCCATTGAGATCGCCGATCACAACGGAGGTTGGGGTCGTCCCGGTCGCGAAATCAGTCTTTGTAGAGTAGGTGGCTGTAGTCGCTCCAGTTGGAGTTGTGTTCAAAAGTACGGAGACGCTATTTGAGATGTAGTTGGCGATCGCTAGGTCAGGTTTGCCATCACCATTAATGTCTCCAATCGCAACCGAGTAAGGGCTTGATCCAGTGGTGAAGCTCGTTGCGGCAGCGAACGTCGGTGTCGTTGCTCCGGGCGTGGTTGAATTAAGAAATATCGACACACTATTTGAAAAGGCGTCCGCGACTACGAGATCTAACTTACCGTCGCCGTTGACATCACCCATTGAAACCGACGTCGGACGTGACCCGGTGTTGAAATCGGTCTTGGCGGTGTAAGTCGGAACCGTCGCGCCGGGATTCGATGTGTTCAGCAGCACGGACACACTGTTCGAACTAAAGTGAGCATTCGTGATTGCCATGTCGGGCTTACCATCGCCGTTAAGATCACCGATCGCCACTGAGGTAGGAAGGTTTCCGGTGGTGAAGTCGGTCTTAGGGCCAAGGGCGACCGAAGCTGTTGGGAGCACGGTCGTGTTCAGCAGAACTGAAACGCTGTTGTCGCCGATGTTGGCTGTGATCAAATCAGGCTTACCATCGCCGTTCAAATCAGCAATTGCCAATGAAAGCGGAGTAGCGCCAGTGACGCTGTCTGCCTTGGTTGCAAACGTGGGAACAGTAGCGCCCGGTTGCATTGTATTTAACAATACTGAAACAACATTGGCCGTATTGTTAACAGCAGCCATGTCGATTTTGCCGTCATTATTCAGGTCCGCTAACGCCACGGAATTCATACCTGATCCGATTGCAAAGTAAGACAGATCGGAAAAACTTGCTATTCCGGCTCCGGGTGTGGTCGTGTTCAATAACACTGACAACCCGCGTAACAGTGAGCCTTGATTTGCGACAACTAAGTCACGTCGACCGTCACCATTTAAATCCTCGATTGCAACTGAAACCGGGCCAACACCAGCGAGGAACTCGGATTTTGGACTGAAAGTAGCTGATCCGCCTCCGGGTATCGTTGTGTTTAGGAGGACTGATACAACATTCGTAGAGAAATTCGAAACGGTGGCGAGATCCGGCTTGCCATCACCGTTTAGATCTCCGATCGCGATTGAACCTGGGCCGGACGCAACGGTGAACGCCGCGTTGGCCGAGAAGGCTGCTACCGAAGCACCAGGGCTAGTTACGTTAAGCAGCACCGAGACGCTTGAAGAACCACGGTTTGCCACAGCTAAATCAGGCTTTCCATCCCCATTCAAGTCTCCAACCGCTACAGAAACTGGTTGTGTCCCGGTCGAAAACTCGGTACTCGAGAAAAATGCGGGCGTTAGGTTTCCGGGAATTGTATTGTTCAATAACACTGAGACGTTACCGGAGAACTTATTTGCAACTACTAAATCCACCTTACCATCTCCATTTAAGTCCGCGACGGAGATCGACGTGGGTTTCTGACCGGTGTTAAATTCAGTCTTGATTGCGAATGCCGTCGTTGATGAACCAGGCGGGGTGGTGTTCAGTAAGATGGAAACGGTGTTCTCGGAATAATTTGCAATTGCTAAGTCTGGCCGACCATCTCCATTGAAATCACCTGTCGCAACAGAAATAGGACCTAATCCAGATTGTTGGTCCTGCTTTGCAGCTAACGTCACCGCTGGCCCCGTGACATTGGTGACGCCGGTTAAATTGACGAACAATTGCTCGTCCCGTTCGCCGGTTGTGTCGCCCTGAACTGGAACGCTGATCGTGGCCGTGGTTGAGCCGCTGGGGATTGTCACCGTGCCGCTGGTGGATGTGTAATCGCTGCCTGAAGTGGCAGCGCCAGCGGCGGGACTGTTGTCCGATGTGTTGTAGGCAACGGTGACATTGGAAAGTGTGTCGTCGCCACCTCGCGTGACTGTGAACACGAGATTGCTGGTGCCGGAGTTGCCTTCGACAATCGATGGATCATTGATCGCCAATGATGCGACCAACAAGCGGCGGCCTTCAAGTGCCTCGAATCCGAATTGAGGACTGCGACGGTTCCGTGTCCGTAATGCAGCCCTGAAACGCTTGCGACGACGCTTGGCATTGGGTCCCTGCAAATTGGCAATCAGCCGGCCCAACCATTGGTTGCTCATCATTTTCTTTCAGTAGTAAAGTGTTTGTCTCAAATTTTTTGGTTCTTCGGGGAATTTAGTGGCTGATCGCTTGAAGCACGTTGATTTTGTATTCTGGGGTGATGAACGATCTCAATACCCATTACCGACAACTTCTTGGACTTGGCGACGACTGGAAAGTTGTTGACGTCGATCTCGACC
>JBGSVE010000165.1:0-25551 GCA_041753075.1 Pirellulaceae bacterium | reverse complement strand
AGCCAGCAGCGATGCGGCGGCGGCGATTCGCGCCGTTGCCGCGATCACCGGCCTGGCTAACGACGACTCGCGATTGCTGGAAATTGCGGCCGACATCGGCAGCGACGTGCCGTTTTTTCTTGGTATCGGTAGCACGCAATCAGAGAAAACGGTTCAAGCAATGCGGGCGACAGGTCGCGGCGAACGATTGACGCCCCTTCGTTTGGGTACACCGCTGCGGTTCTTGGTTGTGTATCCGGCGACATCGCTTTCGACCGCTGCAGTTTACCGTGAATCCGTCGTTGCCAAAGAGCCGGTTTCCGCCGAGCCAATTTTGGCGGCCATGGATGCGGGCGACCTGGACGAGATTGGCCGCGGAATAGCAAATCGATTGGCCCAGTCGGCAGCAAAATTATCGCCAATGGTCGCGGATTTGCTTGAACAGATGTGGCGTTGCGGGCTGCCGCGCTGTCAATTAACGGGCAGCGGTTCGGCATGTTTTTCCATCCTAGGTCCTGGGGACGATATAACCACACGATCCAGCGCACTGCGGCGGGCTTTGGTCGAGTCAAATATTAAAGCCCACATGATCTTTGCGCACACCACCAGCATTCCCCAACGAATCCACTGGCAAGATTGCAACGTTGATTGAAACCGCCAAACTGAAACTGCATTCCGCTACCGGTTAGGGAGAGTCGGCCGTGCAAGTCACCGAAGTTCGCATCAAGTTAATGGAGCAAAGCGAAGATCGCTTACGAGGCTTCTGCAGCATCACGCTTGACCAATCGTTCGTCGTGCGAGACCTGAAGATCATTGACGGAGCAAGCGGTCCGTTTGTCGCGATGCCCAGTCGCAAGTTGTCAGGCCATTGTCCACGGTGCGGCTATAAGAATCATCTTCGCGCTTCCTACTGCAACCAATGTGGCATCAAGCTGCGCATCGCCTCGACGCTTGATTCGCCCCAGAAGCTCTATGCCGATGTCGCGCATCCGATCAACAGTGAATGTCGCGAGATGATTTCCGCCGCCGTGCTGGCAGAGTTCGACGCCGAATTGAAGCGGGCTGCCGAACCGGGTTACCGCTCGCGTTACGACGACGACTTCGAGGCAATGGCTGAATCGGATGATGAGCACTTCGCGCGGGTTGACTTGCACGGGACCACCAACCCGGGCCATCTGGTCGACGACCCACAGCCTGCGCCCGCGAACGAAAGTCCACCGCGACCACACCTGGATCATGCTGCCGACAGCCAGACCGAGCCATCGCTCGACCCTCCCGACGAATCGTTCGGTGCCGGGGTCTTTTAGTCAAAACTGCAATCGCGGTGCCGCTTCAAAGCTGTTACGCTCAGCCAATGGAATCAATCTTCGCAATCGCCGAGCAATGCACCGGATCGTCACCAAGTCGTTGGAATGTGGTGCCCGATCTTGAGCAACTGTTGACGCCGCCGTTCCAGCCGCATCGGTTGATCGCGGGTGGCCACCTGCAAACCGTCTTGTCGCTCCGCACCGTGATTCGGCGTCCGCTCAATCCGACTTTACATTGGGTCCAATTGCCTGACGGCGACCGATTGGCGATGCACGACGATCTGCCCGCCGACTGGAGAGCCGGCGATCCTAGTTTGATGATTGTTCATGGATTGTGCGGCTGCTCATTGTCACCGTACATGCTTCGCTTCGCCTCGCAATTCAATGGACGCGGCGTGCGCGTGTTCCGGTTAAATCTGCGCGGCTGTGGAGCGGGCGAGGGATCGGCGAACCAGATTACTCATGCTGGTCGCAGCGACGATATCATCGCCGCACTTGCCACCGTCGCGGAATTAACTCAAGCAGGTCCGATTGGGGCCGTGGGAATTTCGCTCGGCGGCAACCAACTGCTGCGAGGATTTGGACTCATCGGCCAACAACAATCCGCCGACGGCGAGGCTGCGAACGTGCCCGATTGGTTGCCGCGAATTCATCGCATCGCCGCAATTTCGCCACCGATCAACCTGCAGCTTTGCAGCGACAACATGGAGCGGCGGTTGCTGAGACCGTATAACCGTTACTTCATTCGCCATTTGCTCGATCGAGTTCCTGCGGCGATACAGCATCAGGAGCCGATCGCCGGTGCGCTTACGAACCCACCCAAAACAATGCGTCAATTGGATGATCGCGTGACCGCACCGCTTGGAGGATTTGGCGACGCGATTGATTACTACGGGCGCACCGCAGCCAACAAGGTGATCGCACACATCCAAGTTCCGACGTTAATCTTGGCTGCGGCGGACGATCCGATTGTGCCTGTTGCCTGCTTTGATGCCGCCGCACGATCGAACTGGCCCGACTCGCTTCGACTAGTGATCACGCGCGGTGGCGGACACGTTGGCTTCATTGGCCGCGGTTCGCAACGGCATTGGATGGACGGCTTGATTGAACGTTGGTTTGATCTTTGATCAGACCTGAATCCAGACTGGTTCGGGTTGAATCTCATCGGCGACGGGGCTGCCTTGGTCTTTACGCCCGCTGCCTTCAAAGCGGCTTAGCAATTCAACCGTCATGTCGTCGTCGATAAGAATTTGACAACTCAGGCGCACCCCTTGGTCAGTGATCTGGCGGGCCGCCAGGGTATCGCGCTCGGCCTGAGTCATCTGAGCTGGTTCGCCGCTAACGAACTTGACGCGACAAGTCGTACAGCGAGATTGGCCACCGCAGGCGTGCAATTGGTCGGTGCCCGCTTCATCGACAAGCGCCTTGACCAATCGTTTTCCCGCCGCCACGTCGAACTCACCCACACCCGCCACAACCAACTTCGCCATTAGAAACCTCGGTATCTATCAAATCAATCGCTACACAATTCAACACCACCTGCATTGTTCCACAATGTGCAACTTGACGCTATGACGTGACTTTGGCGAGCACGTAGCCGATCGCGATGGCGATCAAAAAGAAAACGCCCAGTACCAAGCCGATGACCAGCGGGCTGATCGCAGGCTTCGCTACCGGCGGCGTGGCAATGAGATCGCTTGACTTCCCCACACCACTGCGGCCCGATTTCGACGCCGGACGATTGGTCTTTGAGATCGATCCGCCGTCAACGCTGTGGTAAGCACCGCTGCCGCCCAGCACGTCGCTGCCCAAGCCCGATGCGGGTTGCGGCTTGGCTGCGGCTTGGCCGGTTTTGCGATAGCCCGATTCAATTTCGAGGTCAAGAAAGCTGCCGCCAAACATATCGCTGGCACCCGCCGGAGTCATTTGCACCAATCGACCGCTATCCGATGCGGACAGGCCGCCGCCGCGAATCAGCGCCGATCGATCGCCGGCCATCGTGTCATCGCCTTTGGCGCTGACGGTATCATGCTGAACGCCTGACGAACCGGTGCCCGATCCGCCGCCACCGCCGGAGCCACGTTCGCGGACCTTGCTGGTGCCGACCGCCGCACCAGCCAATTGACGCACCGGAACATTAGCCGCAAATTTGCGCAGCGCATCGGCGGCATCGGCTGCGGACTGGTAACGATACTGCGGATCCTTCTGGATCAACTTGACGCAAATCCCGTCCAGTTCGCCGGGACAATCAGGCCGCAACTTTTTAATCGCCGCCGGCATTTCCGTTTGGTGTTTGGCGATCCGTTGGGCAAGCGTACCTTCGGGAAACGGCGGACGACCGGTAATCAGAAAGTATAGCGTGCAGCCCAGTCCATACAAATCAGCGCGATGGTCAACATTGTGGCTGTCGAGCGCTTGCTCGGGTGCCAAGTAGTCAGCCGTTCCGAGTACGTTCTCATTGTGAGCAACGGTCAATGATTCATTCTCTTGCGCAGCGACAAGCGCCAAACCCATGTCCAACAACCTGACGCGGCCATCGGAGTCAATCAACAGGTTCGCCGGTTTGACATCCCGATGAATGACACCGCGTTGGTGAGCGTGCTGCAGTCCGTCGGCGGCCTGGGCAAGCAGATTCGCTGCCGTACCTGGATCAAGCGGCCCATCGCGGCGCACAAGCTGTTGCAAATCAACACCATCGACGTATTCCATTACGATGTAATGCGTGTCGCCTTCGTTATCAATATCGAACGCGCTAACTATGTTGGGATGATTCAGCGAGGCAATCGCTTTGGCTTCGAGTTGAAATCGCGCCAAGTAGGTTGCATCTTTGACTCGCGTTCTTGGCAACACCTTGATTGCCCGCTTGTCGTGCATCCGCGTATGCTCAGCCAGATAGACGCTGCTCATACCCCCACTGCCGATGTGGCCGAGCAACTTATACTTGCCCAAAAAGAAGCCCTTGTATTTACCGGCGAGCAGTTTGTCGGTGTGCCACTGGGTTACCAAGCCGGCTTTACGCATCGATGACGCGATCCGAGACGCATCGGCGGGCAATTCATCGCCATACTTGGCTTTGAGTTTCGCTTTGAAGTCAGCCAACGCACGCGGTTCCACCAATCGACTTCGTTCGACGATTTCGAGAAAGCGTTCCGATGTGACTGCTGCCGACATGCCTGGGCCTACGAACGAACCTGGAACTATCCATCATTCTGGTGGCCACAAATTCTAACGTGCCGTCTGCCACCGTGTACCCGATGTCCCCAGTGTAAACTTTGAATTCAATCGACGCGAAGAAAAATCCCCACAAAACGCTGTTCTCCCGCCGCCGGGTTCCGGCCATACGGGCGAGCCCTGGACTTCGGATGACCGACAACGTTCGCCAAACGATTCCACAGACGATGTGCCTTGGAATGATGGCCAAGTATTGGCACGTCGGCACCGTCAAGACTCGCTTGGCCCAATCCATCGGCCACGCGGCCGCAGCGGATATCCACAAGGCATTTACGCTTCATCTCGCCGGCGAGTTGGCCGCCACAGAAACGAACGCCGATCGACAAAGTCGATATATCTTCGCGTCACCGGACGATGCTTGCCAAACCATGCAGCAGGACGTCGGTGCAACGTGGACAATCGTTCCCCAAGGCGACGGCGATTTGGGGGCGAGAATGCAACGGGCGCTTGCCCGGTTGCTCGCAACCCAGAAGCCGCACACGCGACAAACTGCGATGTTGATCGGTGCCGATTTGCCGACCCTTGGCTCCGCCGAAATTGCCCAAGCCGCATCACTGTTTCAGTCCAATGACGTCGTGCTGGGGCCGGCGCTGGACGGCGGTTACTACTTGATCGGTCTGGCTGGCCCCTGGCGATCCGCCTATGAATCGCTCTTCGCTGGAATCCCCTGGAGCACCGCCAGCGTGTTAACCCAAACGATGAGCCAAATCGACAAACATCGACTGAGCTGCGGGCTGCTTTCCAAACAGGAAGATATCGATAACCTTGAGTCGCTACAGCGATTACTGCAATCCGGTCGATTGACGCCGCATTTGCGATCGACGATTGAAAACTTGATTCCCGCGAACCACCTTGCCCATTAGCTTGACCACCACCGAATCGCAACGGCGCGTCGTCATCGTCGGGGCCGGAGTGATCGGCCTGAGTCTCGCCTGGGAACTGGTGCGACGCGGTCTGAAGGTCACGCTGGTTGATCGCGGTCGCGTTGGTCAAGGAACGTCATGGGCCGCCGCGGGCATCCTTCCCGCGGCGCGGCGCGATACCGCACTCGACCCGCTCGATCGCCTGCGCGGGCTCAGTCATGAACTTTACCCAGATTGGTCCGCTCGGTTATACGAAGTCAGCGCGATTGATTGCGGCTTTCGGCAATGCGGTGGCTTGTATTTGGCAAGCAGTGCGGGCGAAGCCGCGTCGCTGGTTGCTTGGAGCCAGTATCAACGTGATCTAGGAATCGATTTGCACCGACTTGATGCCAGCGGACTCGTGAAGCGCGAGCCGGCGCTGTCGCACTGGGCGGAGTCCAGCGCTTTTCGTGCGGCAATCGAGTCGCCGCGAGAATGGCAGGTCCGTCCGCCCGCGCTGCTCAAGGCCTTGGTCGCCGCTTGCAAAATTCAGGGCGTCGAGGTTCGCGAGCAATTTGACGCGGGGCTGGTTCGTCGCGGTGATCGAATCGAGATCAACGGTTTGCAGCTTGACGACGCTGTGATCTGCAGCGGCGTTTGGTCAGGTAAACTTGCCGGCGAACTGGGCTTAGCGATGAGTCTGATTCCGATTCGTGGTCAGATGATGATGTTCAAGTTCCCTTCGCCTCCGGTGCAATGTGTTGTGAACGAAGGCAATCGCTATTTGGTGCCCAGGGATGATGGGCGCTTGATCGTCGGTAGCTGTGAAGAAGAAGTTGGGTTCGAGTTGGGCACGACGGATGAAATGTTGAGACCGCTGCGCAAGTGGGCCGAATCGATTCTGCCGGCGATTCGCTTGCTGCAACCCGAACGAACGTGGTCCGGCTTGCGCCCGGCGACCTTTGATGGATTCCCCTTGATCGGCAATATGCCCGACGTTGATAATCTGTATTTTGCGACCGGCCATTACCGCAGCGGTATCCATTTGGCACCGGCCACGGCGGCGGTCTTGGCGGACTTGATGTTGCAACAGAAACCTGCGGTTGATCTAGCACCGCTGGCTGTCGGACGGATGATTCAAACGGACCCAGTGCAATGAACTCTGCCAGCGACGACTTAGCCGAAATGACACTCGACCCACCGGGCCGCATCGCCGTAGTCGGTGCCGGACCGTTGGGCTTGGAGGCGGCGCTGTATGGTCGATTTCTTGGTTACGAGGTGACCGTTTACGAACGCGGCGACATTGGCCAATCAGTACAAGCGATTCGTGAAATGCCCCTGGCAATGCTGCCGGATCGCTGTTTGTCACCGTTGGCAAAGTCTGCGATCGCGGCGCAAGACAGCCGTTGGCCAGGCGGCGGTAGCGCGGTATTGCCAACCACGATTGGCCGGTGGATTGATGATGGTCTGCAGCGAATCGCCGCGACGGATCTAATGCGTGGCCGAATTCAGCTTGGCTGCGAAGTCATCGCGATCAAATTGCAAGAACTCGAGCCCGAGGACGTCGAGCTGGAAGTGGACGATGAGTATTTCATCGATGGCGAAGTGCCCGACGACTTTTGCCTGACGCTGCGCGACGGTGAAACGGAAATCGAGGCTGACTGCGAAGCGGTCATCATTGCGATTGGACCCCAATCACCTGACGCAATCGCCGGATACTCCGCGTTGGCATCGGCACCTTATCTGTTTCGGATCGGTGGCCGCGCCGAGTGCGACGACGAACAAAACCTGTTGGCCGGTTGGCACGAGATTGTCGCGATCTATGCGCGGCTTGGCGGACGCAGCACGCTGGATCTCTATCGCCCACGACGCTCGTGATCTGTTCGGGTCGTAGCGATTGAATTGATCGCGATGGCTAAGGCCAGCGATGTGGATCGTGTTTCCTTTTTGCCACGTCCGTCGCGGCACCGCTTCGCAACCTAGAGTTCACGGATATTTTTCCGCATGGGGGAAACGGCAACATGATCAAACTAACTCGACTCGGTGGCGAACCGTTCATTTTGAACGCGGAAATGATTCGCTACGTCGAAAATCGCCCTGACACATTCATCACGTTAACGACCGGCGAGCGAATGGTCGTCCTGGAAACGATGGATGAAGTGGTCTCGCGTGCCGTTTCGTATCAACAACAAAAACACTGGATGCCAATGCCGCCGATGGCCCGCGCATTGCCGTCATCGTCGTCATTGACCTAAACCAATCAATTCCGTTCTCGCAGCTTAGACATTAACAATGGATATCGCATCACTGATCGGCGTACTGTGCGCTGTCCTATTGATCGTTGGATCAATCTTGATGGGAACGGCACCGTTTTCTGCGTTTATCGATATTCCATCAATGTTGGTGGTGTGCGGTGGTTCAATCGCTGCCGGTCTGATTTGCTTTCCGCTGAAGAGCATGATCGGTAGCCCGAAGGTGATGATGAAGATCCTATTGAACAAGTCAGACGACAAGCTCAAATTGATCAAGCAACTGGTTGCCTTGGCCGAGACGGCGCGCCGCGACGGGCTGCTTGCGCTGGAATCGAAAATCGGCGAAATCGAAAACACACTTGTCCGCACCGGGATTCAAATGGCCGTTGACGGCAGTACACCGGAAGTGGTTGAGCAAGTCTTGAGAACCGATGCCGAGGCAATGGGCGCGCGCCATCGCGAAGGTAAAGCGATCATGGATCAAATGGGCCGCTTCGCACCGGCGTACGGCATGATTGGAACACTGCTGGGATTGATCATGATGCTCGCTGACATGAGTGACCCATCGAAGCTCGGTGCGGGGATGGCGGTCGCGCTGATTACGACGCTGTATGGCGCGATCATGGCGAACGTCTTTTTCTGCCCGTTCGCCGAGAAGCTTGGTTTGCTCAGCCGTGGCGAATTGACAACGATTGAAATTGCGATTCGCGGTGTGATGGCAATTCAGTCGGGCGAAAGCCCGCGAGCGATTGAGCAAAAACTGCGAACCTTCCTGTCGCCGAAACAACGCAACGCTGAATAGTAAACCTTAGTAGCAATCAATCATGAATGATGAACCAGCACCAATCCTCATCCCCGAATGGGTCGTTACGTTCGGTGACATGATGTCGCTGTTGCTGACGTTCTTCATCATGTTGGTGTCGATGAGCGAAATTAAGTCCGAGGACAAGTACCAGGCGCTGGTCGATTCAATGCGAGACCAATTTGGTTATGCCAAAGCGATGGACAGCATGTCCCCGGGTGATGTGAAGCCGCGAACCAGTCAGTTCAGTGTGTTGTCGACGACGGGTCGCGCAAAAAAGAAAGATACGGCCAAGGGCGGTGTGCCCGAAAAGGCTCCGGTTGGTGAAGAGGCGAAGGTGCGAGTGATTCGGCCTGGCCAAACCACTGCTGTCGGTGCCGTTGTGTTCTTTCCCGTGGTTTCAGCCGAGTTGGATGACGCCGCGAAGAAAGATTTGGACATCACCGCCGAGCAATTGCGCGGTAAACCGCAAAAGATTGAAGTTCGCGGTCACAGCACTGCAGAAATCACCGCCCGCACCGCCGGTACCGAGACGGGCATGACGCTCGCCTACCAGCGGGCCGCGTCGGTGATGCGATATTTGGTCGAGAATCACGAGTTTCCCGCCAATCGTTTCCGTATCTCGACTGCGGGTGACAGCGAGCCGATTGCGGTTGGCGACACAAACGGTTCACAGCAAAATTCGCGGGCCGAAGTGTTTCTGCTGGACGAAACGGTCGATTCCCTCAAGGGCAACCCTGCCCAACGTACCGAAGAGACGCAGATTCCCATCGAACCCGAGGGCACCACCAATGGCTGATGCCAAATCCGACGCTCCAGCGACCGCCACACCGGAGCAACCCGGTGGCAAATCGAAGTTCGTGGTCATTGGCCTCGTGTCCGTCGTCGTGTTGTTCGAGACGGCAATGTTCTTTTTCTTGGTTCCTTCCGCCGAAGAAATCAGTGCGCTGGCCGAGGCACGATTGGTGCAATCGGTACAACAAAACCAAGAAGAAGCCGACCAGCAGACCATGGACCAAGAAAAAGTCCAGGAATTCAAGCTGGGTATGTTTGGCGAAACGTTTAGTCCCATCGATACCGAACGCCAATTTCGTGTCGAGTTGCGATTGTATGGCCTGGTTCGCAATAAAAACGAAGCGGCCCTGAAGGCTGAGTTTGACATGAAGGAAGGCCGCCTGAGGCACGCGATTCGGATGAAAATACGCAATAGTGAGCTCAGTGAGCTGCAAGAAAATCAATTGGGCTTGCTTCAAAGACGCATTTTGACGACATGTAATCACTTGATTGAAGGTGATCTGTTGTTGGGCGTTGGATTCAACGACTACCAACTGGTCGAGGAGTGATCGTTACAGGGAACCACGGATGAGCGAAGAACCAAGAACGACTTCGCCCCCGGTCGCGGATTCAGGAGCGAAGCCAAACCCGGCTCGAGAAATCGAACGGCGGCTCGATGATGCCGAAGCGGCGATGTCGCACGCCCAGCTTGATGAGCTGATGAGCAATGCGGTCGGATCCAGCCAGCGAGCCGGTGACGCAGTTCCGTTCCAGCTTGGCGATTTAAAGCACGATCCGACCGGCGATGCAGCCCATACACTTGAGTTGCTTAGTGACGTCGAGCTGGACCTGCGCATCGAGCTGGGGCGCACACGCATGAAGCTGGAAGAAGTTCTGCACCTGCGCGGCGGCTCGGTCGTCGCGCTCGATAAATTGGCCGGCGACCCGGTCGATGTTTACGTCAACGGACGGTTAATTGCTCACGGCGAAGTGCTTGTGATGAATGACAACTTTTGCATTCGCGTTACGGAATTGGTCGGCGGTGCGGAAGTCGCCGCTGCATCCTGAGTCCACGCCCAGCGATCATCGAAAAGGATTTCAACGTGTCAGTGCGAATGATGTTGGCCGCCGGGTTGCTTGTTATCGGCTGCGAGGTACACGCTCAATCGCCACCGTCGCCGGAGCCTACGATCACGCGATCGACGTTTGCACCTGTGACGCTGCAAGCACCGCAACCGCAGCGCGCGATCATGCAACCAGCCACGAAGACCTCAGCCGCACCTTTGGTCACGGTGGGATCAAGCCTCGCGATCGTGTTGGGCCTGTTCGCCGCATTCGTTTGGGTTTCACGCAAGGCCGCGAAAGGCGCTGGGACTCATCGCGAGTTGCCCGACGAGGCCTTGAAAATTCTCGGCAAGAAATCACTTGGCGCCAGCGGCAACATTGCGCTGGTTCGATGCGGCCAATCGGTCTTTGTCGTTGGTCTGCACGCCAGCGGGATGCAGCGTCTTGGCGAGATTACCGGCGATGAAGAAGTCCGCACGCTCGAAGCAATCTGCTCCGGGGAAGCGAAAGCAAGCTTTCAGTCGGCACTCGACGAAATGCAGCGCGAGCCGATCCAGCGCGGGTTTATCGGCGACGGTGTGCAACCACCACCGCGTCGTCGTTTGTTTGGTTCGGCCTAACTATCAAGGCAATTTCACCGACTTTGGTTTTCACAATCATCATCGCGACATCGCTTTCATCAAGTTTGAGTTCGACGCTAGACACGCAAACCACTGTGGGCGTCGTCAACATAAAGTGATGCCGCGTGGACTTCAGGATGGTCTTGGCTTGTCCCGCGATCACATTGGCAATCTCGCCCACCATATCGTTGACAATCTCATCGGTAATTGTGGCCTCACCAGGCAAATAGCGCTCGGTCAAATTCGCAGCCGCCTCGGCGCTGGTGATGACCGACAACTTGCCAACGCTTTTTCCCTCCAACCCGATGCTGGCCACGACTGCCGACTCGATTGCCAAGCCGCGCACGTCTGTCAAGACGACGCCGTCTAACTGAAACATTTCGCCCAGCGCCGTTAGCGCAGCCGCGTTGAATGCGTCGGATGTCGTACTCACATCCACAATCGATTCCTCAGGGTTCACGGCTTCAATCGATAATAGCCGGCTTTGAGACTTTCGACTCGTTGGTACGAATCGTCGATCCCCAGCGTCGTCTCTGCGCCGCCAAGTAACAAATATCCGTCGGGCTGCAGAAGTCGCGTGATGCGACCCAAAATTGTTTCCTTGGTTTCCGAATCAAAGTAAATCATTACGTTGCGCAAGAATATCAAATCCCACTTCGGCATCGTCGGCCAGGGCCGGGCGAGATTCATCGGCGTGAACGTCACCATGCTACGAATTTCGTCGGCGAGCTGCCACGTTGTTCCAGTCTGGGTAAACCACTTCAACATCATCGCGGCCGGCAAGCCACGATTGACTTCGAGCTGTGAGTAACAAGCGGCGCGTGATCGCTCAATCATTGCCAGGGAGATGTCGGACGCTGTCAGATTGATGCGCCAGCGATCGAGTTCACGAAAGTGCTCCTTGATAATCATCGCGATTGTATATGGTTCTTGTCCGCTGGAGCTGGCGGCGCACCAGATGTTGAGTTGTCGTTGAGCTTGTCGCGACTGGATCACCTGCGGCAACACGGTTTTGCGAAGCGTTTCGAACGGATGAAAATCGCGAAAAAACGACGTCTCGGTCGTCACCATCGCTTCGACTACTTCGTTCGATAACGCGTGGTCGTTGAACCCACGCAGTCTTTTCAGCAACTGAGCAATGCTGGGCAAATCGTGTCGCTGGGCAACCGGTGTCAATCTTGCTTGAACAAGGTATTCCTTGCCCAGATCCAGCGACAATGCAGACCTTTCGCGCAGCAGCTTCGCCACAAATTGAAAGTCAGCCGCTGAGAGCGAATTATCAAACACGTCCGATACTCACACGGCGAGAGATTTCACCGGCAACAAGCGCCAGCGGCAGCGTCCGATCGGCCAGCCCCGCGCGGGACACGTACCCCGGCATTCCCCACACGACACTGCTCGCTTCATCCTGCACAATAATTTGTCCGCCCGCAGAGTGAATCGATTCGCAACCCTTCAGACCATCTTGGCCCATGCCGGTTAAGACCACAGCCAATGTATGTTTCCCATAAACTTCCGCTACCGATCGAAACAGTGGATCGACTGCGGGTCGGCAGGCGTTTTCCCGATCCCCTTGGTGCAACCGGCATCGCACCTGATTGCCGTCGCGACCGATCACCAAATGAAAATCGCCGGGTGCCAAATACGCCTTGCCAGGTTCAAGCTGCACCCCCGGTTCTGCTTCAGCGGTCGCAATCTGCGAGTGCTTCGTTAGCCTGGCAGCCAGCAACTGGGTAAACATCGGCGGCATGTGTTGAACCACCACAATCGGCACCGGAAAACGGGACGGTAATTCGGCAAACAATTCAGCCAAGGCGTTGGGACCACCGGTCGACGCGCCGATCGCGACCACGTCAATCCGAGTTGCGGCCTTACCCAATTCAATGGCTGTCGCAGCTCGCGGCGGCGAAACATCCGGTCGCACGGCGATCGGCTTGCTCTTGGTGGCGATCGCTGACTTACCAGCGCACAGCGCACGAATCGCCGGCACCAATTCAACACGAATCAGCGCGCGCGCCGCATCGATACCGCCGGCACCGCTGGGCTTGGCAAAAAAGTCGGATGCACCTCGTGACAAAGCTTCGAGCGTTGCTTTAGCACCCAACTCCGTCAGCGAGCTGAACATGATGACCGGCGTCCGCGGAAACTCCTTGTGGATTTGTGTCAGCGCCGTCAGGCCATCCATCTCCGGCATTTCGATATCAAGCACGACCAGATCGGGATTGGTCAATCGCATTTGCTCGATGGCAATGATGCCCGTAGCCGCTTCAGCCGCGATGGTCAGGTCCGCTTCGGCTGCGAGTGCTTCCTTGACAATCCGCCGCACGACGGATGAATCGTCGACGACGAGTACGCGAATCGGGTCCATGAAATCAGTCTTCCTCAAACGCACCGAGCATCGTCAGCTTGGCGGTTAGAACCTCGGGCGTGAACGGCTTCATCACATACTCATTCGCGCCCGCCGTCATGGCACGCTGGACCTGTTCGCTCTCGGTCTCAGTCGTGACCATGACGATTTGAACATCGTCCCACGTCGATTGTCGGCGAACGGCGGTGATAAATTCCAAACCATCCATCACGGGCATGTTCCAATCGACAAGGACGACTCCCACTTCGGTGTCTTCAGTCAACCGCTCCAGACCTTGTTGGCCATCAGCGGCTTCGAGCACCTCGAACCCTTGCTCGCGAAGAATCTTGCCAATCAGCATTCGCACGGCGCGCGAGTCATCAATGACCAATGCCTTCATGCGCTATCCCTTGAGTTTCAAGACGAGGCTTTGCAAATCGATTGCCATCCGCGACAGGTCTTCGGCAGCACCCAGTGTCTGCGAAGCCCCTTTGGTTGTGCAACGGGCCGCCTCGGCGACGCCCATCACATTTTGGGCAATCTCGCCGCTGCCCAGCGCCGCTTCACCAACATTTCGCGATATCTCGGAAGTCGTCGCGGTCTGTTCTTCGACGGCGCTGGCGATCGTGCTTTGAATATCGTTGATCTGGCCAATGATCGCGCCAATGTGTGCGATTGCATCGACCGCACCCTTGGTATCGGCCTGGATCGCATCGATTTTGCGGCCAATATCTTCGGTCGCCTTGGCGGTTTGCTTAGCCAATTCTTTGACCTCGTTAGCAACCACGGCGAACCCTTTACCAGCTTCACCGGCGCGAGCCGCTTCGATTGTCGCGTTTAGCGCCAGCAGGTTGGTTTGCTGGGCAATCGAGGTGATGACCTTGATCACATTGCCGATCTCGGCGCTACTTTCGCCCAGCTTCGACACCGTCACGTTTGTCTTCTCAGCGACCTTGACCGCCGACATCGCCACCCGCGCCGCCTCGTTCGCATTCTTGGCAATCTCCTTGATGCTCGCACCCATCTGTTCGGCTGCGGCGGCGACGGTGCCAATGTTGCGGCTGACCTGTTCCGCCGCGGCGGAGACGACGCCAGCCTGGGCCGATGTTTCCTCCGAGTTAGACGCCATTTGTTGACTCGTAGCGGTCAACTCGTGAGCGGCACTGCCCAGACTTTGCACCGTGTTCTCGAGCGACTTTTCAATCTGCTTCAGCTTGGTCACATCCGATGCGTATTTTACAACCTTGAAAGGCTTGCCTTGCTTGTTGAGGATCGGGCTGTAAACACCCTGGATGTAAACCTCGCGACCGCCCTTACCAACACGTCTAAAACTTCCCGTCACAAATTCACCACGATTGAGTCCAGCCCAAAAGTCGATGTACTCGGCGCTGATGCGGTAAACATCATCAACAAACATGCTGTGCTTTTTGCCTTGGACCTCAGCTAACGAATAGCCCATCGTCTTGAGGAAGTTCTCGTTGGCGTTAATGATCGTGCCATCAAGCTCAAACTCAATGACCGCTTGCGATCGCCGAATCGCAGCGACTTGTCCCGCCAAGTCGAGTTCAAGCTTTTGGCGATTGCTGATATCGTCCCAAGCCACCACGTAACCCAAGACCGCGCCAGCGGCATCGACAACGCGGTTGATTCTCGCTTGCAATGTCAACCGTCCAAAACTGAACTCGGCCTCATGCGGTAATCCACTCGGATCAGCCAAAATTTTCTCGATGCGAGCCGCATCACGATCGAATCGTTCAATCGATAACCCCAGAATATCGTTCACGTCGACATTAAAGCATTGCCGGACATCGTCAGCGATCTTCGCCAACGTTTGCTTGGCGTAGGTGTTCATATATACCAACACGAATTCAGGATTGGCAATGAACACATTCGCTTGCACAAAATCCAGCGCCGCAGCGGATTGTTTTAGCGTTTGTATCTGCGATGGCGTCATCGCCCGCGTTGGTTTGGCGGCAGGGGTTGTTTTCGTAGGTCGTTTTGCGGTAGCCATGATTTGAGTCTCACAAGGTTGCGGCAACAGGTGTTTTATATGAATCGAATGTTTAGTAATCGCCAACCATGACCACACGCTCGGGGTCCAACACGACCAACAATTGATCGGCCAACTTGTATGCACCCAGGATCACGTCGCTGGCCGGTCCCAACAATGTCGCCGGAGGCGGTTCGAAGGCTTGGTCGTCGACTTCGAGCACGTCACCGATCTCGTCGACCAACAAACTCACCGCCCCATCATCGGTTTGGACGACGACGTTGACAGGCTCGATGTCCTCAGCGGGGTCCGGCATGCAAAGACGCCGCCGCAGGTCAATTGCCGTGACGATTTGGCCGCGCAAGTTGATCAAGCCACGAACCATCGGTGGAGCCAACGGTACATGCGTCAAAACTTGGCTGCGGACAATTTCTTGAACGTGCAAGACATCCAGGCCGAAACATTGGTAGCCAAGATAGAAGGTGCAAAACTGTTTAGGCTTCGTCATGATCGCACCTCTTCGGCAGGCGCTGGACCAGGTCCGATGACGGCGCGAATCAGACCGGCGACGTCCACGAACTCCGTAATCGTGTCCTGGACGATGGCGGTAAACAACACGCCGCGTCGATTGGTATGCGTGCGGCTGACGATCGGCTCATGCACAATGTCAAGAATTTGGCCAACGATCAATCCCACACTTTGGTCACGATCGGAATAGACCACCACCGAAACCGTATCGGAGTCCATCGCCGGTGAATGCACACCATCATCAAGTTGACGAGACAGATCAACCAACGGCAGAATCTCGTTACGATATTTGACGACTTGCCGTGAGCCCAGATTTTCAATCGTCGCCGTCGAAATTTCTTCTAACCGCGCCACCTCCGCCAAGGGAATCGCCATTTGGCCACCACTGCGAAGCGAGAACAGCAATAGCGGCTCGGTCGTGTCTTCGATCGGCTGCACATTTGACTTCGCCTCGCCAATCGAAATCTTCTTCACCGTCGAAATCACGCCTGAACGTTGCGCCAGACCAAGCACGTCGAGCACCAGCGCTACGCGTCCGTCACCCATGATCGCCGCGCCGGCAAACACGCCCGTACTTTTGAGTTGCTTCTGCAGCGGCTTGACAACAATTTCTTCAGTATCACCAACCGCATCCACAACCAATCCGAACGGACGCTCGTCGGCTTGTAAGACGATAATGTTGAAGTCGCTGAGCGAATCTCGCTCCGCAGCGAGTTGCAATTGTTCAGCAAGGAACACCAGCGGCAACAGTGCTCCGCGCAACCGATAGACCGGTGCACCGTGAAAATACTCGATCGACACGGCGGCCTGTTCCGCATCAAGCCGCAACAACTCAAGCAGGCTGACCTGGGGAATCGCGTAGCGTTCATTGCCACAAACAATGATCAGCGCCGGAATGATCGCCAGCGTCAACGGAATCTTGGTGCGAATCGTCGTGCCTTGGCCGGGAGTGCTTTCGATTTCAACCGTGCCACCAATTTTTTCGATATTAGTTCGCACCACATCCATGCCGACGCCGCGACCGGAGAACTGTGTCACTTGCTCGGCGGTTGAAAATCCCGGTTGAAAAATCATCCGCATGATGTCGAGATTTGACATGCGACCGGCGACTTCGGCAGTCACCAATTTGTTGCTGATCGCTTTTTCTCTCACCCGCGCGATGTCGATTCCCGCACCATCATCGATAATCTCGATGATGACTTTGCCACCTTCGTGAAACGCGACCATGCGCAACAATCCCTGTGCGGATTTGCCGCTGGCACGCCGTACTTCAGGGATTTCAATGCCGTGGTCGATGCTGTTGCGAACCATGTGCGTCAACGGATCGCGAATCGCTTCGATCAATGTTTTGTCGAGTTCGGTCTCTTGGCCCTTCATCTCGAAGGCCACGCTCTTTTGGCAAGCCAATGCCAAGTCGCGAACTACGCGAGGGAATTTATTGAGCACGTTGCCGATCGGCTGCATCCGCGTCTTCATCACGTTGGCTTGAAGCTCGGTGGTCAACAGATTGAGTCGCTGGACGGCTCCCAAAAAACCAGCGTGCTCGTGCGCCGTGCTGTATTGCAAAATTTGGTTGCGAGCCAACACCAATTCACCAACAAGCGTCATCAGCTTGTCGAGCAGCGTGACGTCGACGCGAATGTTTGCGTCGGCCACACTCGGGGCACGAGCGTCAATCGCTTCGACTGGACTCGACAGCGGCATCGGAATTTCAACCGGCGGCGTGGCAATGGATGGCGGCGACTGACCAACGGATGATGGTGCGATCGGTTCGGATACGATTGAAACTGCCACCGTTTCGACTAACTGCGCGTTAATCGCTGGTAGCGAGTTCGGCTCAACCTCGCGAACTTCGCGTAGCCGATCAAGTTCGGCGAGCAGCGCGGTGTAGTCAGCCTGGCCTTCTTGTCCATCGGCTTCAATCGCCGCCATGATTTCGCGAATGGCATCGACGACTTGCAACAGCGCCGTCGCGATCGGTGGATTGAAGACCAGTTCACCGGCACGTAAGCGGTTGAGTAAACTTTCCGCCGCGTGCGCAACGGCTTGTAACTTTTCCAACCCCATAAACCCGGCCGTGCCCTTGACGCTGTGCAAAGTACGGAAGACTTGAGCCAGCGTATTCTTTTCCGTCGGGTTCTTCTCAAGCGCGACCAAGTCGGAATCAAGCAGCGTCAAATTCTCGTGCGTCTCGAGCAAAAATTCGCGGAGGATTTCGTCGTTCGACATGGATGCAGTGCGAAACCGGATGGACCGATACGAGTTTGTTCAACATGGGTTCATTCCTCCTTGGGGCGTGCCTGCCCAGACGAATCGTTCGCACCAAACAGCGAATCCATCAGCGGACCAACCACGCTGACCGGAAACGCTTTTTCAACTATGGCCACGACACCAAGTCTTCGCACCGGATCGAGGATCTTTGGTTCGGTCTCGGTCGTCACCATCAGGATGGGAATACTCGCGGTCGCCGGGTTTTGCTTCAGGTAGCTGACCAACGCCCGCCCGTCCATCAACGGCATATTGTAGTCGGTGACAATCAGGTCACAACTTTCGCGGTCAGCCGCACCGATCGCGTAGGCACCATCGTTAACTTCGACAAAATCGGAAAAACCCAACGCGAGTAAAGTCTTCTTGGCGTTCATCCTGGCCGTCATGCTGTCATCGACAATCAGCACTTTCTTTCTGCTTCGATCTCGCGGGTTCGACGCGGCGCCAAACCCACTCAATCGCTGCGAAAACTCGATCGAACTCGACGCCCCCATTACCAAATTGAGGGCTTCGCCAAGCTGCGCTGCCGTGAATGGTTTCTTGAGCGTCAGCACACGATTGATGTGACTCAAAGACGCCGTCTCGTCGTCCGACTCGCTGGTAATCAACACGAACCCAGGGGCACCGGTTTTGCTATTCGCACGAATCTGTTGAGCCAGTTCAATGCCGTCCATGTCCTTCAGGTGCATCGCTGAAATGATAGCGCGGGGACGCAGCGTTCGTGCCGCCTCGATTGCGTCCTTGCCGCACGTCACCGCATCCGCAACGGCGATCGATTGTTCCTGCAGCAAACTGCGAATGATCGACGCCTGGACTCGTGATGGCTCGACAATCAAGACCGTCGCAGCTTGTTCAACTCGCGTGTCGAATTCGACGGTCGCGCCGAACATTTCCTTGGTCGAATTCGACGCCAATGCGGCCGTGACCGCACCGGCTGCGGAACCAGTAGCCGGTGCCTGCGCCGCCGTGCCATCGCTTGGCGAAAGCGTCCGCGCGATGCCTTCAAGCTCAGCAACAACGGCGGACATTTCGCCAATCCGTTGCTCGGGCCGCTTGGCCAACATGCCACGAAACAATTTGTCCAACGACGCGGGCGTTTCCGGCAAAACATCGCTTAGCTTAGGAATCTCGCCGTCGCGATGCTTGAGCAAAATCGCCATCAACGTCGGACCACCAAACGGCGGTTGGCCGGCGATCAAATAGTGCAGCGTGCAACCGAGGCTATAGATGTCGGCGCGATGGTCGATCGTGGTCGAGTCGAACGCCTGCTCCGGCGGCATGTAATCAGCCGTACCGATCACACCACCGGCCATCGTCACATCGCTGCCCTCCGCCGGTCCATCGGCACCATGATTCAGTCGGGCCAAGCCCAGATCCGTTACTTTCACGACGCCATTGTGATCGCATAACAAGTTATGAGGTTTAATGTCGCGATGAATGATGCCCTGCGAATGTGCATACGCCAATCCGCGAGCCGCTTGCAACGTACAATCGACGGCGCGATGCAGCGGAAACGGACCCGTTCGCTCGACGTGCCCAGCCAAGTCCATGCCGTTGACAAATTCCATTACCAAGAAGTGTCCGGCATCGGCTTCATCGGCGTCGTATGCCATCACGACGTTGGGATGTCCCAAGCAGGCGATCGTTTCGACTTCGCGTTGAAACCGTTTAACGAACAGTGGGTTCTTGGAAAGACTCGCGGCCAAGACTTTAAGCGCAACAATGCGTTTCATGCGTCGATGCCGCGCCTTGAAGACGGTGCCCATGCCACCAGCGCCCAAGCGATCGAGAATGTCGTAGTTGCCGACTCGCAATCCCGCGCCACGTCCCTCAGCCAATTCGGTCAATTGAAACTCGGTCAACAGGCTCTTTTCGACCAGCGCCGCGGCAAGACGTTGAGGGTTCCCACCCACTTCGGCGACGACCTGAGCAAGCTCGGATTCACCGACCAAACCAAATTCGGCAATGCCACCGGCAAGCGCCTGAAATGTGATTGTCGTAGGCAATTCGTATACATCCACCAGAACTGAACAAATCGGAACCCGATGCAGGCTAGCCACGGGCTTTCGCGTCGTCAACCGAAGACCACAAACGAAAATAACCCCCTTCCAATGGCGACTCTAACCAGAGATCGCCAGGCTCAGTGAGCCGAATGGCGCTAGCCAAAAGTAACGTTTGGCCCCTGACCAAGTAGTCAATCGGCCATCCCGCGTTGCCCCAATTCACTGGCAATTTGTTGGATGACGCTCGACCAATCGCCAATCTGCGTTTGGCGGTACAACTTCATCGTTGGATACCACGGCGTTGTTGCGCCCTGTTCAAGCCACCGCCAATCAGGAACTTTGCCAAGAATCACCCAAACCGGTACACCCAGCGCACCAGCCAAATGCGCCGTCGATGTATCCGTCGTGATGACCAAGTCGAGCGTGTGCATAATCGCCGCGGTATCAAGAAACGCGCCGCCGGATTGGTCAATGTTTGATGGCAACGTCTGGACAAGCTTGCCAAACGACGAGGCCGCCAACTGTTCGCTGCCGAAGCCATGTTGAAGGCTGATGAACGATGCGTGCGGTAACGAAACAACTGGCTCGAACTCGGCGAACATTACCGAGCGATAAATGTCGGCGTGGTGCTGGGGATTGCCTTGCCAACACAATCCCACGCGCAGCTTGTTCTTCGCGTCACCTGCGGCATTGCCGAACAAGTTGCGTCGCCAATAATCAACGAGCGATTCGGATGGCGTGATATAGCCACCAGCCAGATCAAGGCCCGGCGCGGTCGTTGCCAATTGCCCCGTTGAGCCGTACCAATGGTCAACCACGTCAATCATCGAAGCGTGGTAGTCGACACGTTCCACCATCGCCATGCCTTCGGGCAATAGCGCATCAATTCCGGGAACCGATGAGAACAGTGGGATCAATCGATTTGCGCAAGCGACCAACGTCCGCGCCCCGGCGGACTTCAACAGCGCCGCAACGCGAACAAATTGAAGTGCATCGCCGAGTCCCTGCTCTGGATAAAGCAGGATCGTTTTGCCCGCGACCGCTTCGCCTTGCCAGATTGGAAACGGGTACGGCGGGCGAACGTAGCCAGCAAAATTCCATCGCCAACGATATTCCGGCCAACCCTCTGCATAGCGCTCTTGTAACAAATGAATCAAACCCAAGTTGCGATGCAGCTCGGGATCGTTCGGGGCCAACTGCGATGCTTGGTCGTACCACGTCAAACCGCGCTTCACATCGCCCGACCAAATCCACAACGTGCCGCGATTTTTCAGCGGTGATAGGTAATCAGGCTTTTGCGCGATCGCCTTTGCAAAACAACGATCCGCTTCCTCGACTTCGCCGAGCATTCTTAGCGAGTTACCGAGATTGTTCCAAGCAATCGGAAAGGTGTTCTGCAACTTCAGCGCCGTTCGATACGAATCAGCCGATTCGGCGAAGCGTCGTTGGTCAAACAGTGCGATGCCGAGGTAGACGTGCGGCGCTGGGTTGCTGGGCAGTTGGCCAATCACTTGGCGATAGATCAATTCAGCACCAGGAAAGTTACCCGCTTGCTGCAGGCCCCAGGCGCGATCGAGAATTTCTTGAAGCTGTGCCATAAGATGACGCTAAAATACCCACGCCGCCGTACTTGCTCCAGGCCGTAGTTCCACGACTGGGGATTTTTCTTCGTTCCCGTCGGAATTGCGTACGCCCGCCATGCACGCACTTGCACGGTCAATTGCGATCAATTCCAGTTCAAAAATTCCGCTGGAGAGTTGTTTCCATTATTCACCACTGCTCCAGGTCTTAACGTAGATTCACGCCGCTTGGTCCGTGTAGCAATTTGGCAATACCACTTGGTCCCACGGTGCAGAGTTAATGGTTATTTGACTCAGAATGAACACACAGATGAAGACCTGCATTATCGCATTGAGTATCGCGTTGCTGACCACAGTAGAATCAGCTCAAGGCGATGACGCCGTTGAAACGAGTTATTCACAACTGAGGCGATTGCAGAATGCGATGGCTCTCCCCTCGTTTCCAACGCCTTCGCAAGATGGTATTCAGACTTGGAAACAGGAATCTGATTCGGGCGCGATGGTCAATAAATTTGATTTCACAAAATTTCCTTTGAATAATTACCACGAATTTCATCTTGACTCTATTGTTAAATTCTACGGCGGCCATGCGATGAGCAATGACCTCGCAAATGTTGTGATCATTTCAAACAATGGATGCTCAATTCGTTTTGTCGACGTTGACAGACGAGTCGAGAAGATTGCCATCAAACGAGGCGATGTCGTTGCATTCTTGCTCTCCGAAAAGTCTAAATAACAATAGTAGTGAATCTCTCGTCGCGAACTCGATGATTTTTAATTTTTTACCGCGTTAGGATCAATTCGAATGAAACGCCTCTACGCAATCGCTTCCCTTCTGATTCTCACCCTAGTAGCTTCGGTCGTTTTGCTGTTGATTGGCTACAACAGTCCATCAAGTAGATATCAACGCGAACACGACGTTGTTAACCTGCGATACCTATTATCGACTCAAGTTGTTCAAGGTGATTCTATGCGGCACGTTAAATCACTTCTCGGCCCAGGCTCGGCTGACGACGGAAGCTATCTTGGGGTAATGCTTAGCTGGCAATCAAGTCCCAACTTCATCCCCGCAGCATCGCCTGACGGTATTCGTGCTGGCGATCTGTTCATAAACTACGCCGCGAAGCCGAAGCCTTCATATCCGCTACAGTTTCGCGACGGCAAGCTCGTCAATCACGATCCGGCATGGTTTGCAGGTCCTGACGATACAATCTCCTCGCTAACTGGACTCTGACTTCGCGGAAAAGAACTGATGCCCAAGGATTCGGTTCATGTAGCCCGGCCTCCCGTTCTTGGGATTCGCTTCGCTAGCCCGTTCCGATTCACTCGTACCGTATGCGTATGTTGCACGCTAAAAAGCATGTGAGTGCACCGGAGTGGTTCTCAATCTTTGTTCACGTCGAGCTGGGATTGCGATTTGCCTCGTTGAACGTCCGTTTTCGATCTCATCACTTAGCTTTTCTGGTTGCACTCGTGGTGGCGACTCGATTTCGTTGGTTGTTGCGTGGATGAAAACAACGGCGTTTCTTTGACTTCAGGCGACACTTCCGCCTATTCACCGGTAGGCCATACGATGAGGGCATGGCATCCGATATCACCTCACCAATCACTCACGAACTTAACGGCTTGGCTCCCGATGCGCAGCAAAGGGTATTGGAATACGTCCGAACTCTCAAGACGACACCGAAAGGAACTCCAGGCACCGCTCTGACGCGGTTCGCTCGCATTATTGACGCAGTGGATGCCAAGATGATGATGGACGCGATCGACGCAGGATGCGGACAGGTCAACTTGGATGAATGGTAAGGATGGGCATCGACCTCCCAGCGCCGTGAATCCTCGCCACTTCCGAGTCAAGAATGTTGCTGACAGCGCGATCTGACCGTGAATCCGCGTGGTTCCTTTTGCCACCAGCGGCGCTTAGCGCTCTCGACAACGGCTTGTCGCTCTACAGCCAATCCGATGCCTACTGGGCTGGTGACTACGGCTCCGTAAGCGAGCTATCGCCGTCGTTCGCCAAGTACTTGGCGATTCACCCGATCGCGTTTGCTGCTGCTGGCGTTCTGTGGATTGAACTACGTTTCCTCGCTATCCAGGCCGTAATCTTTGATCTTTTTGTGCAACGTGTTGCGGTTGATGCCTAAGCGGGTGGCGGCTTTGGTTTGGACTCCGTCGCAGGCGGCGAGCACTTGGGCAATCAACTCGCGCTCGACGCGATCGACGACCAGGCCGTGCAGGTTGTTGGCGGCATCGCCGGCGGTGCTGAGCCCTTGGCTGACGACTTCGCGGGTCAATGAATCGATGTCCAAGGCGGGAACCGGTTGGCTGGCTGGTCGCTGGCCGCCGGTGACTACACCGGGTAACAATTCCAACGTCAACTCGTCGCCTTCAGCCATCACGACTGCGCGTTCGATATAGTTTTGCAATTCGCGAACGTTGCCGGGCCAGTGATATTCCTGCAGCGCCTCGATGGCGGCGCGATCGATATGCACGACGTAGCGATCGTTGATTTCGTTGTAGTGTTCAAGAAAAAACGACACCAGTGCCGGGATATCCTCGCGGCGGCGGCGCAACGGCGGGATTTCGATCGGGACGACGTTCAGTCGCCAATAAAGGTCTTCGCGAAATCGCTCGGCGCGGACTTCGCTCATTAAATCTCGGTTGCTGGCCGCGATGACGCGTGAATCAGTCTGCAATGTCGCGGTATCGCCGACTCGCTCGAATTCCTTTTCCTGCAAAACGCGCAGCAATTTGACTTGCAACGTGAGCGACGTGCTGTTGATTTCATCGAGAAAAATCGTGCCTCCGTTGGCTGCCTCGAAACGGCCCGCACGATTGGCGATGGCACCGGTGAAGGCACCGCGAACGTGGCCAAACAATTCGCTTTCGAGCAAACTTTCGCTCAGCGCACCGCAATTGACTCGCACCAGTGGACCGGCGCTGCGTAAGCTCAGCCGATGGACTGCCGCCGCGATCAATTCCTTGCCGACGCCGGTTTCGCCCAAAATCAATACCGCAGCGTTGCTGGCGGCGACTCGGCGCGTAATCCGATACACATGGTGCATGGCGGGGGAACTGCCGATAATACCCGGCAGAGGTGGACCTAAATTGCCCGGCGGCTGGATTCCGAAAATCGACATAAACGCTAGATGTCGGGTGGACTAACTCGCTATGGGTTGGGTTTCGCTGGTTCGCGGATCGGATTGGTTTCGGTCGCGATGCCGCCAACATCGGCCCGTCCCTGGATCACGACAAGTACCTGGTCAATCGCCGCTGCGGTTTGGTTGTCAAGCGAACGCCGCATGCGATCGATGCGAAGCAAATCGGCTCCGCACAATTGCACCCCGTTACGCTGGATCGATTGAACCAATGCCTCGGCGGCCGCATCGCGCCGATCAGCCGTCGAACCACTACTCATCGCAAGATCAGCGAGCGTCGATTGGGCGTCACGACTGGCAGCGACTGACAATACCGCCAAAACCGGTTCGCCGAAAGCCACGCTTGACGAATCACCACCGGCAAGCGCGTTTATCGAAGCCATGCCCGCCAACTTGTCGAACGCGTAGAAATCATAATCATCCGGGTTGCTGGCGATACGCCCAAGCGCCTGGGCACCGGCTTGGCGAAAATCGTAACGCTCAACGGCTGATAATGAGGGCAGCAACCTCCGTTGCTCAAGTGGGTCCAGAATCAGCGACCAACCGGCCACCGTCGCCGGTTGTCCAACATGCAAGGTTGGGGCCAACCAACGGACATCGCCAACCGCCGCCTCAACGACCCGGTCGCGCGGGCCGTGAATGATCAATGGCACCTCGCCGCCAAGCGGACGACGACGAATGCCATCGAGCAATTCCATCACTGGACGATCGGGCAACACCGAGTTCGTAATCACAAAACGCAAATCGCCACCGCGATCGATTGCCATGATCGCCTGCTCGACGGTACTAACAACCTCGACGCGGT
>JBGSVE010000164.1:0-32337 GCA_041753075.1 Pirellulaceae bacterium | reverse complement strand
GCGACATCTTGACGCTATTTGGAGTGCTTGAATTGGCACCGAATAGCTTGGCCGCGATGTAATGCCCAAACTCATTTTGTGCTTGCGGTCGGAAGATGTCGCTGGCCTTGTCGGCTTTGTTCAGAATTGCGAATCCGCGACCACGGCTATCACGGCTCCAGGCTGCCGAAGTGCCGCCTTGCTGTCCGATCAACTCCAAAACTCTCGGGTGATTCATCGCTCGTTCCTTCCGATCGGCTTCAACCTTTTCGGCGGTGGCAAGCGATGCCTTGTCGTTTTCGACCATGCCTAGAATTACCTCGACCCTTGCTGCCTCAGCGGTGGTAAGGTCGCGGTTTTGCTCGGTGGCGGTGGCAATGTAGCCGTCAAGCTCGGATCGATAGTTGTCGATTGTGCTCTTGATTTCTCGTGCGGTTCTCATAGTTCAAACTCTTTCAAAGGGGGTAATGGTTCAATGGTTTTGCCCATCGCATTACCGCACTGCAAAAGTGTCTGGCGGAATCGGCGTGTCACTCGGCGACTGACTACTAACTGTTTTCGGCTTCGGCTTGTTCGGGAACCGCTGCTTGTTCAACGTGTTGTTCGTACTCGGTACGGAGCCAAACAAAACGCCTTAATCCAAGTCTCAACGGTCGCGGAAACCTGCCGTCATCGATCATGCGAGCTAAGGTACGGCGGCAAACTCCTAATTCGGAGCAAATCTCAGGTGCGGAAACAAAACGTTTGCTCATGTGACTACGGTTCCAATCTCAAAGTGCTCAAGCGCCGCCACTGTGTCGGCTAGAACGAGCATCGAAATTTTGTCCGCAAACGCTGCTTGTCGCTCGTTCAATGGCAATCGAGCTAAAACATAACTGCCCTGTACGAAGTCCGACAATTCCATCGCGTTCATCCGTGGCAGCGCAATCATTTCAGCTTCGCGGCTAGGATCATCGCGACGCGTCAACTCATCCGATAAAACCGCTTGCAACCACGGTGCGAAATGCGGGAATGTTTGCGACTTGATCGCAGACCAAGCCACGAGCCAGCGAATGTCGTCGTCCTGCATCAAGGCGACGGTACGGATATCGATCTTCAGTTGGCCGGGACGTTCTGTGTTAAATTCCATTGTCGTATTCCTTTTGCAAGTGTAACGCTATTGCGGGTAATGTCAAACTAAAAACCACGGGTGCAACTGAATGTTCCAACCCCCTAAAAAAGCAGCAAAGAAAATGCACGCGATAGACTAGTGCGTCGTGACCCTATCGCCTGTATGTCGCGACTGCCCCCCACTCGCAAAACGCTCTGTAACGCATCGCGGCAACCGTTCGTCTGCAATGTCATCGACTCACCTCCTGATCGCTTGGCGGTACTGAATTATCGGTTATGTGAGTTTTTGTCATGTTCGCGCACCGCGTCCCTTATGCCGTGATATAGGCATTAGGCCGGTGACCGCCTGGGCAGTCGGTATCAATCAGTCGTATCGGCGGAGCGTAGGCATGTTGACCCACGCGGCCCAATCGATCGTTGGCAAACCCTTTCGGGAATCACGGCCCGGGTCGCTGGGTTAGCGTTGCCCGGTTTTGTCTTTTGCCTTCGTCGATCGTTGCGGGTTGCGAGTCCGCTTGCCTCGTCATCCATGACGCTTAACCTGACGCGAATTGTTCCGCGTCAACCTGCCCACTGCATTACGATCCTGCGCGACACACGCTACCGTCTGGACTCAATGCCAGAGGTCCGATCTAGTCACAGCAAAAACAGTCGATACAATGAGCGTGCCGATAGTTGCTGACGTTGCCCTGCGGGGAGTGCCATCCCTTCATGGGCCTTTGCGACGATATGCCACGTCGCTGGCTGTGCTTCATTCGTCGCTATCCTCAATCAGTGATGCAATCGCAATATCCCACGGCCTGCCCGACCGCTTCATAGCGGCCTGCACCTTACGCCGTAACGCTTTTGGAATCGTCGCTTCCTCTTCTCCTTGTGAGTCCTCGACGATGCGTCCGATTGCCTCATTGATGCGATTAACAATCACCGCGCGACGATAGGCTTGCTCTAAAATCTCATCAGATGGAACGAGCTTTTTCGGTAGATGCTTCTTGAGTTTTGCTTCCAGCCATTCCACAAACTCGGGTGCAGTAAAGGCGTTTAACTCAACTCGCTTTCCCTCTCGCATGAACGCTATTTCCTCGGGCGTCATCGAATCGGGGAAGCTGCCCTTCATGTCGAAGTTTTCGGAAGCTAAGTCGTACTTCTCAACATCTTCAAGTCGCAGACCAAAATCGACAACGTTGATCTTATTGCGAAATTTGTATTGAACTCGCTCGGCTTCCTTAGCCGCACCGGAAACCTCAGTAAGACATTGCGCAATCTCAAAGCCATACTTGTCAAAGTCATGGACAATGAACAGTGGTACGCCACCATCGCGACGGCAAACGTGATCGACAAATTTTCGCGCCGCCACTACTGATTGACCCTTGCAAGATAGAATTGCAAGATCGAATCGTTCTGCTAGTTTTGCTTCTTGCATAAGCGGCTCGAATCCCTCTTTCTCAATGTATAAGACCGCTGCATATCGCTGCCCTTCTGCATTGGATGGCCATTGAATTGGTATGTCGCCAAACTCTTCAGCGTCAAGTTCGTGCCGACCTTTCAAATACCGATCAATCGCAATCGTACCAACGGGGATTCGTACCTCATGGGCAGTATTCGGAATGACTAACGTTCCACGTGGGTCCGCCGTGATCTTCCAATTGAGGTGAGGATTTTGATTCAGGTATTGAACCAATAGCGTCTGCGAGAAGTAGCTGGCGCCAACGTCGCGACCTGTCGCCTCTTTTAGCGCTTCTCTTGCCGCGTAATACATTTGCCGTTTGGCAACCGTGAACTTCCCACCACCTGACGCTTTTTGATATGCCGCTGGCAAAATGGATTGCAGAACATCCGTGAAGTTCACTCGATCCGAGTAGTAACGCCTTCGGTTGTATGCTTGAGAATTTCGCTCCTCAGCTTTCCGCTGTTTGGCCCATGCCGCTGTGACCGATGTTACGGCACCGATGATAGATTCAGAATTCATTTTTAAGACTCCACGATGACGGATGATTTGCCGCGATCGGCGTAACTGACTTTCGGGCAAGCGATATGCAATACCAGCACGATTGGCTCGTTGCGCCCGCTCCGCTGATCTTGCAGCACCGAGTCCAATGAAGTGCCATAAGCACCCAGTTGACGAAATGGGTTGATGATGCCTGGCGACCAATTCACGCCGGGGATAATGCGACGAGATTTCAACTCTTCGGGGCAGTAACAAAAGCAGGTTTCAATAAGCCACGGGATGCCGTTATCGGTGCCGACAACCTTCTTGTAGTTGAATGTTTTGGGATCGCCGCCAGCCAATTCACAGCGGGCCAAAAAATGATCCTTCCCGATGATGCCCAGCGCCGGCGGCTTCACGGGTGTCGTTGCTTTCTTCATCGCGTCCAGCAGCTTGGCGACCACTGCCTTGTCGATCGCACCATCGGCTCCAATCAGTTCGGACAATCGCGCCCGCGTCAGTCCCACCGATTCCAGTACCGTCTTTTGTTTGGCTGATCCTGACAGCCCGCGAAACTCACACACAAACTCCCGAAGCAAACGATCGGCATGGCAGATGTTGGCGGCAATCAATCGCTCCAACTCATCAACGCCGTACCAGTGCGGGTCCGTTGGCTGTGAAGGCGACCACTTCGACCACGTTGGATTGGATGCCGTGATCCTGATTTTATCCGTGACTTTTCCGGCACCGATCCAATCGAGCGACAGACTCAGGTGCGGATTCAGCCAGCAGTAGTCCTCAGCAATTTGTAAAAATCGCGACTTCGACGAAGCTAGGATTGAGCTTGGTTTTTCTTTGCCCGAATCTTCAATTTGTAAAAATTCGGATTCTTCGTCGTCATCGATTGAGCTTGGTTTTTCGTTCGCTGATTTCCCATTTTGTAAAAAACGAGATTGTTCCTCAGACTCGATTGAGCTTGGTTTATCCTTCCACTCAACCGTGATTTTCGTGCCCGTTGTCCAAGTCGAATCACTGCGCCGGTGGTCAACCTTTGGCTCCTGCTTGATTCGATCGACTGACACGATGATGTCGTGTCGGATGCCCAGCGATTCAATGATTACGCTGCCGATGCCTGACAGAGCAAACGGCATAGCAACCACCGTCATTAGGGCGTTGCCCTGTGCGCCACGACAAGGCGAAATGTAGGCTTCGCGACTGCTAACCCTGATCGTGAAGTCCAGTACCTTTTCAACCACTGATGCCGGAAGCCCTGGACCGTTATCAATGACGACGATGCTTGTCTCATCAACGGTGATCGTGATGGCCGGCGCGATGCCCGCCTCTTCGCAAGCATCCAAGGCGTTATCAACCAGCTCTTTCAAGCAGACCAGCGGCCATTCATCGGGCCGATGCCCAGTCTGGGCGAGTAACTCTTTCCGCGATAGAAAATCTAACGCCCTGCTAGTCTCGAAGTGCTGACGATTCAGGACAGCAGGAGCTTTCGGTTTTGAATTTCGTGTTGATAAATTCTGATTCTTGGCTAACATGAAAACATCATCCGTGTAACGACTGTGGTGATCTCTAAAAAGTCCGCTGGCTGGCGGCATGAACAAACGCGCGATGCCCTGGGGTCACTCCCAGGGTTTCGCGTTTAAGACTTTGCCAATCGCTTAGCCAACTGCTTGGCGGCTCGCTTTGCTGACTGGTCGCGCTCATGCGGTGTCTGTGTCGCTGTGACCATGCCGCCTACGCTGGCCTCAGTAGTCGCGTTCACGTATCGCAAGACTGCCGGGACCGATGTCAACCGGCGTCCACCAAGCACACGGCTTTCCAGCCGGATACCACGACTGCCGCGCGTACACCATCTCAGGCACGTTGAAAGATGGGGCCTGCGTCCTGTGGCTTGCTCAACCGCATCGACGAGCGGGAGTAGAGTTTCGTTTGTCATTGCGATCGGTTCCGTTTGTGGCTTTAGTTAGCGAACACAAACGAATGATTGCAGGCATTTTCACCGGTAATAGCGGGAAAATTAACCGCACCGGGATAAGCCGGGATAAGCCGGGATGGGAACGGGTTTTACTTTGGCAAGTCGCCTAGATGAACTCGGATGGTGCGGTATGTCATGTCGGTTACTCGCAATTCACCGCGCTTGATTCGGCGAGCCAAAGCACCGGGTTTGATGCCGAGTAACCTTGCAACATCGGCCTTGAGCATCGGAGCGGAATACTGATCTGCACTTCGCTTCCGCCTGAATCGCAAGACCGCTTTCCGCAATTTCTCCCACTGCGAAGATGGCATTTCATCTAATTCACGCATGACATATCCGGTTGCTTCCATCAATTCTAAGCTTTCTTCAAACTCACAATCGGAACCGCCGGTCAGTTCTTTGCGGAACGACAAATCGTACTCAATCCACCTTTTTAGCTTGGCACGGTTCTCAGACTGCAGTGCCAATTCGCCTTCGGTTGGCTCTCGATATGGCTGGCTAAGCAGACGTTCGCGAAGAGACTGTTTTTTGGTCGACATCTTCAGAATCCCATAGTTGATAGAAGTCGCTGCCATCCGTCGCCATCGGCTATGGGACCGGTGACGACGGACAACACGGCGGGAGCTACCCACCTGGCGACAGATTGAAGTTTAACCGATTGAACGTGCTACCGTGATCGCTCGTTCCTGATCTTGTTCCGCGTAGACTTGTGTTACCGTGATCTCGCTGTGACCAAGCACGCTTGATGCCGCTTCAAGTCCGAATTGACGACGAACATCAGTAGCGCGAGTATGCCGCAATCGATTGGGCGCCCAGCGGTGCGAATACTTCCACGCCTTAGCCTTCACCGGGTCCAGCTTGATGTCAGACGGGACCGGGAAAGCCTTGTCACAAGCGTAGGCAATGGCGCGGCCGTAACTCATTGTGTCGTAGGCGACGCTCGGTTGCGTCTGCGGCTTAGACTTCCGATTCGTGCCTGGACGATTGCCGCAACTCAGCGGTGTCACTCTTGCTTCGTGCTTGGCTTGCTGACGTTGCCTTACCGCTTCCTGTGGACTAAAGCACGGTTGATCGGCTCCGCGTAACAGATACCGCGTCAGAATCGCTTGTGCCTTGGGACCGGCATAGATGGTGCGTTCTCGACCACGGTAGGCGGTCTTATGCTTGGTGAGTCTGATTCGCCAAACATCGTCGGACCGATCCACCATTGCCGGCGTCAGTCCGCAGACTTCACCGGGACGGCACCCAAGCAGCAATTGCAGTTGGACCATATCGGCGACCACCTGCGGCAAGTGCTTGATGGTGGCTTGAACGATAGACAGTTCCACTGGCTTGATTGGTGTCGCTTCCGGCGCGGCGACTCGACCACGCTTGAGCGGATCGACGCATTTTAGAGTTTGATGAACGGCTGCCGGGATCATGCCTTCCGCCACCCCCCATTTGACAATCCGCAGCACCCGCTTCATCTGAGCATTGATGTATTGCCGGGTGCATTTTCCGCTTGTGGTTCGTGTTGACTTTGACTGCCACCAATTCCGCACCACTTTGTATTCCAACGGTCCAAACGACTTAGCTGATAACGTGGCGTACTGCTCGGCCAGCGGACCAATTGCCAGCTTGATGTTCTTTAGCTCAGTGCCAGGACCGAAGTAGACTTCGGCAAAGTCCAGATACGCCAAGCAGACGGTAGCGATGGTGGGACCGTCCGGCGCGGCGACAAACTTCTCCGCGTTCTTGCTGACCAGCCATTCGGCTTTCAGGCGAGCGTATTCAGTCTTGCTTTCATCGGTGCCGTGCGGACCGAGATAAAACACTTTGCCGCTCAGATTGACGTAGGCCTGACCGCTTGGTTTGTGCAGGCAATACCCTGGCTCTCGTGCCATTTCGCGATGTCTCCGTTAAGCAAGTCTGTAAACTACAGACTTGCGGGTTTGGAAAACAGCGCTCAGACTCGTGTCTGGTTTGTCGTTTTATCAACGAATCGCCGAGTAAAATCAGCTCCCCCGGCAGGACTCGAACCTGCGACAAGCGGATTAACAGTCCGCTGCTCTACCGACTGAGCTACAGGGGATTATCAGAAGCGTCGAATGAGCTGGTTTTCGGCAGCTCAAGCGAACACAGTCTAATGAAGTAGGGTTTTTCTCGCAAGTCAACGGGTAAGGTTGCCGGTTGGTCTGATATCGGCGACTGGGCAGGATTTTGCTTGAAAATGTGATGTGTTATCGCTGTTGGAAAAGCCTGTTCTTGTCTGGATTTAGGGGCGTCGTAGTCGCGGATTCGACTTCATTCTTCACCTTGGTTATTCGATGCTTGATTCGATCCAACCGCCACCAAGCACGCGGTTGCCGACATAAATGACTGCCGCTTGCCCAGGGGCTACTCCGGCTTCAGATTCATCGAATTGCACTTCGAATCGCTCCCGGTCAATCACGATGACGGTTGCGTCCGCGGCACCCGAGTTGTAGCGAATCTGGACCTGGCAGCGGAGCGGTTGGTTCGGTGTTGGGCCAAACCAGTTTGCTTCTTTGGCGACCAAGCCACGACGCATCATCGACTCTTTAGGTCCGATGACAACTTGCCGCGACTCCGGGTCAATGCGGACGACGAAATAAGGATCGCCCATCGCAATGCCCAGCCCCTTGCGTTGGCCAATCGTGAACGCTTCATAACCACTATGATCGCCGACATGGCGTCCCTCGGTGGTGACGATGCGACCGGCCGTTGATGGTGCCTGTGCCCCGCGTTTGGCTTTGACAAAGTCGCTGTGGTGACCTTGGGTGACAAAACAGATCTCTTGGCTGTCCTTCTTCTCCGCGACATTCAAGCCGACTTTGGCGGCCAATTCGCGAATGCGGGGCTTGTCGTAATCGCCTACGGGCAGCAGCACGCGGCTCAATCGTCGCTTCGTGATACCGAACAAAGCGTAAGACTGGTCTTTGTTTCCATCGAGGCCACGGGCAAGCCACGTTTCGCCGTCCTCGTCGTGCTCAATCCGCGCGTAATGCCCTGTCGCGACGTACTGGGCCTCGACGCTTTCGGCAAAATCAAACAGGCGTCCGAACTTAATCCAGTGGTTGCATTTGACACATGGGTTGGGTGTTCGACCGGCGAGATAATCGTCAACGAAATAATCGACGATGCGTTTGAAATCACTTTGCAGGTCGAGCGAATAAAACGGAATGTCGAGCTTCGATGCGACGCGGCGAGCGTCTGCGGCATCGGTGGCGCTACAACATCCCTGCTTATGATCGGCCCTGCCGCCGGCGTCGTGGGCCGTTACGACGGGTAATTTCAACCCCGGAGCGGCACCGTCGATGCGACAGGCGTCCGCGGAGGATTCGCCGTGTCGCATAAACACGCCGATGACTTCGTGGCCGGCTTCGAGCAACAGATGCGCGGCAACACTCGAATCGACGCCGCCGCTCATCGCCAGGACTACGCGAGACATCAATTCGAAACCTTAGTTGGTGTACTGTTCACTCCTGAATCACGCCCGTAGGCCAGCCGCGAAAACGTCGCTATATTGTCGCTCCTCAATTGAGTTTGCCCAGCCACGGAGCCAAGAAAAATACCAATGGATGCCGAATTAACCCAGCGAGCCGAAGCGATCCGCGCCCGGCTTGTCCAACTCGGAGACTCTCTTTGACTACGCTGCGAAGTGTCGAGAGATCGAGCAAATCGAATTGCAAATGGGCGAGCCTGAGTTTTGGAGTGACAGCGACAAGGCCCAGACGGTGGTCGCTCGTCTGAAGGCTTTGAAGGTGCTGGCCACGCCGATGACGACGCTGACGACGGGCAGTAACGATCTGGTTGCATTGATCGAAATGGCGGACGACGAGCCGGAACTGTTTGGCGAGGTGCGTGCGGAAATTGACAAGCTGGAAACGATCGCGGACCAGTTGGAATTGAAAGCGTTGCTGGACGGGCCCAATGACTCCGCCGGCGCACTTTTGTCAATCAACGCTCGTGACGGCGGCACCGACGCGAATGATTGGGCTGACATTATGTTGCGAATGTACAGCGCTTGGGCGGTGCAACATGATTACAAAATCGAGTTGCTCGATCGCCAAGACAATGAGGAAGCGGGTATCAACAATGCCACGATCGCGGTACGCGGACCGATGGCTTATGGATATCTCAAGGGCGAAGAAGGCATTCACCGGCTGGTTCGCATCAGTCCGTTTAACAGCGAAGGCAAGCGGCAGACGAGCTTTGCGGCCGTTGATGTATCGCCTGAGATTGACGATTCGATTGTGATTGAGATTGACGAAAGCGATGTGCGAGTTGACTTGTATCGTGCCGCGGGTGCCGGTGGCCAACACGTCAATAAAACGGAGTCGGCGGTTCGGTTGACGCACATGCCCACAGGAACCGTGGCGGCTTGCCAGAGCGAACGTAGCCAGCATCAGAACCGCGCGACGGCGTGGAAAATGTTGCGGGCCAAGATGGCTCGGCGGGAGGAAGAGAAACGCGAATTGGAACAAGCCAACAAGTATGCAAACAAAGCCCGCACCGGTTTTGGTTCACAGATTCGTAACTATTTCTTACACCCAGACCAGCGCGTCAAGGATTCACGAACGGGACATTATGTCGGCAACTTCAATAGCGTGATTGACGGCAGCGAGTTGCAGGGATTCTTGGACGCGTTTTTGCAATTTCGCGCCACGGGCAAAATGGTTTCACATGATGACGAGTAACGCCCAATGACAATCTTTGCCAAGATCATCGCTCGCGAAATACCAGCGGACATCGTATATGAAGATGAACTGTGTCTCGCGTTTCGCGATATCTCGCCCCAGGCTCCGGTTCACATCTTGGTGATCCCTAAAAAGCCGATCGTTTCGCTTGCGGATCTGAGCGATGACGACCAAGTGATTATGGGGCGTTGTGTCGTGGCGGCTGCGGGGATCGCGCGTGACGAAGGGTTGGGCGATGGCTATCGATTGGTCGTCAATTGTGGCAGCGACGGTGGACAAGAAGTGCCGCACTTGCATTTCCATTTGCTCGGTGGACGCAGAATGAAGTGGCCGCCGGGATGACGGTGCCACGTTTCGATTATCTGGCGATGCGACTGGATGACTTGCGCCAGACCGGAGCGTTGCGAGTCATGCGGCCAGCGATCCACCGAGGCGCGACGATCATCGACGTCAACGGCAACCAGCTCATCAATTTTGGATCCAACGACTATCTAGGGCTCGCGTCACGATCGGCCAGTTCGATCACGCGGCAACTAGAAGCCGATCAATCGATTTGCTGCGGCGCGGGGGCCAGCCCGCTCGTGTCGGGTTACACCGAGCTTCATGCCGAGTTGTGTACGTTGCTGGCCGAGTTTGAAGACACCCAGGCGGCGATCGTTTTTCCCAGTGGTTATGCGGCGTGTTGTGGCACAGTCGCCACGCTGGCCGAGGCGGGTGATTTGCTGCTGAGCGACCAATTCAACCACGCCAGTTTGATCGATGGTTGTCGTTTGTCGCGTGCCAGTCGGTTCATCTATCCTCACCGCGATGTGGCCTCGCTTGCGTCGCTGCTCGAACAACATCGCGTGGCCCATGCTCGTGCCTGGGTTGTTACCGACGGTGTTTTTGGCATGGATGGCGATGTTGCTCCGCTGTGCCAGTTGTGTGACTTGGCCGATCGATATGACGCGACGGTGATCGTTGACGAGGCACATGCGACAGGTGTGCTGGGGAACGACGGTTCAGGGCTTTGCGGCGAGCTTGGGGTAAAATCGCGAGTGCTCGTTCGCATCGGCACACTTAGCAAAGCGATTGGCGCGCATGGCGGGTTCGTCGTTGGTCCGCAGGTTGTGATGGACTATTTGGTCAATCGATGTCGCTCGTTGATCTTTAGCACCGCGGCGTCACCGCTGACGATTGCGGCGGCGATCGACGCGATTGAAATCATTCGCGCTCAGTCCCAACGACGAGAGCATTTACGATTGCTGACTACGAGCTTGCGAAGCCGTTTGGCTAAGGCATTCCCGACTGCGACGCTGCCGACCACAATCCCCGGCGTGCCGATCGTTCCGCTCGTATTAGGTGATAACGCAGCGGCACTGCGTGTGTCGGTGAGTTTGCAGGCGATGGGTTTTTTCGTGCCGGCGATCCGTCCACCGACGGTTCCGCAGGGAACTGCACGGCTGAGAATCAGTTTGTCAGCGGCACATACGGTCGAGCAAGTTGATCAATTGGCGAAGAGTCTGATTGAAGTGTTCTAAAGCGGCGAACGGTGGAAGTGAACGTGCTTCCAAACGCCACCTTGCTTTTGCCATACGCGAGTTTCTTCGGAGGCACGGGTTTGGTGGTTGCCTGCTTCGTCCTTGGATTGCACCAGACGGACATAAGCAATCAACGCCGCATCGCCCATCAGACGAACATGCGGACTGCTGATTGTGATTGTTGGCTCGCCACTGGGATGAGCCGCAGCGGTCTTTGGCTGCTCCGGAAAATAGGTCTGATGAAACGGCAATCCTTGAACCAAATGCCCGCGTGCTTCGGGTTCGATCGCAGTAATATCGTCGGCACAAAGCCGGCAATAGGTCGTCCAATCGCCGCGAAAAATCGCGACCAGAAGCTCTTGGGTTACTTCGATAATTTCGGTTTCGGTGGCGGTCATTTTTGTTCGAGAATTTAAGTGTTGTAAACGGGAAATGGAAAGCCGCACAGAATACACTCAAGCAACGTCGGCAGTCAGCCGTGCTATGATGTTCATCCACGAATTCGAGTTAGCGTCCCGGCGTTTCCCGTTTCCACCTTCTGGGCAAATTCACATGGATTTTTCTCGTCGTCGTTTTCTCGCCACAAGCTTGGCTTCAGCGATGGTCGGTGGCGCGACGTTTGCGACCACATCACCATTTGCGTCGGCGCGAGAAGCAATTGTACGTTCGGGCGGTGCGAAGTTTCGTCCGTCGATCGCGGCCTACTCGCTACGCGATTACTTTTCGTTCATGCGTAACAAACCAAAACAGCCCAAGGACGATGGTAAACCGATCGATCTATTTGGGTTCATCGACTATTGCGGCTCATTGGGCAGCGACGCCGCCGAGTTGACCAGTTACTTCATTCCGCCGGAATCGGACGATGGCTATTTGCGCGAATTACGGCAACATGCGTTTCTGAGCGGAATTACCATTAGTGGTACGGCGATCGGCAATGACTTCACCGTCAGCGATCCCAAGGCGATGCAATCTCAGATTGACGAAACGATTAAGTGGATTGAGAAGGCTGCGGTTTTGGGCGCACCGCATATCCGCATCTTCGCCGGTACAGCTAAACAACTCGGTGAATCGGAGGAAAAACTGAACGAAATATGTCGCGCCGTGACTAGCTGCGCCGCCGTTGCCAGGCGGCACGGAATTTTTCTCGGCATCGAGAATCATGGCGGCATCACGGCCGATCAATTGTTGAAGGTGATGGACCGAGTCGAAAGTGATTGGGTGGGCATCAACCTTGATACCGGTAATTTCTTCTCCGCCGATCCGTACAAGGATATGGAAGTGTGCGTTCCCTACGCCGTTAATGTTCAATTCAAGCCGTCGTTGCAAACTGCCGACCGTGAAAAGCATCCAGCCGATTTGAATCGCGTGGCTTCGATATTGAGGGCCGGCAACTATCGTGGCTACGTGGCGCTTGAATACGAAGAAGAACAACCCTACGAGCGAATACCAGTATGGTTCGGGAAGATGACCGCGGCATTGGCGTGACAGTCACAGCAGGACCAGGATTCGTTCATGGGTTGATTCGCATCACTGCCGCCGCACCGATCGTGGCCGTCGGCGATCCGGTTCGTTGCGCCAAGCATTGCCATGAGGTGATTGCTCAGGCCGCCGATTCGCACCTCGTGTTGCTGCCGGAACTAGCGCTCGGCGGCTACACCTGCGGCGATTTGTTTGGCCAAAGATCGTTTCTCGATGCGGTGCTGGAGGCGATTGATTGGCTTCGTGAAGCGATCAAAAAAACTCGTCAGATGATTGTCGTTGGTGCACCGCTGATGATTGGCGATGCACTAATGAATACTGCGGTTGTGTTGTGCGAAGGCCGATTGATCGGCGTTGTACCAAAGCAGTATTTGCCGAATTATCGCGAGTTTTACGAGCAGCGACACTATCATCCCGGTGACCTTCGCGGACCCACAAGCATTGAACTGCTCGGTTGCGAGGTTCCCTTCGGCGTCGACCTGCTGCTCCGCTGGGGAGACGCTGTCGTTGGAATTGAGATTTGTGAGGATTTGTGGGTTCCCGTTCCGCCAAGCAGCATGATGGCGCTGGCGGGTGCAAACGTGCTGCTCAATTTATCGGCAAGCAACGAGACGGTCGGCAAGGCGGCGTGGCGACGTGATCTGGTCACCAGTCAATCCGGACGCTGCATCGCCGCATACGCTTACGCTTCGTCCGGGCCAACAGAATCTTCGACTGATTTGGTCTTTGGCGGCCATTGTTTGATCGCGGAGACGGGTCGGTTGGTCGGCCAATCGCAGCGTGTTGGCGATGATACTGATTCGCAACCAATAACGGCAACATATTCAGTCACCGCAGACATTGATCTGCAGCGAATCGAGCATGACCGGCGATTGACCGGCAGTTGGCATCATGGGCGCAGCATTCATCAACCTAAGTTCAGGACGATTGAGGTTCTGACGACGGTGCGCGAGATCGACGCACCGTTGAACCCCGTTGATGCTCATCCGTTCGTGCCTAAAGATCCCAAAACGCTGGACGAGCGCTGCGCCGAAATTTCGGGGATTCAGTCCGCCGCGCTCGCCAAGCGAGTCTCACGATTGTCGAGCAAGTCGCCACTTGTGATTGGTGTTTCGGGCGGCCTGGATAGCACGCTGGCCTTATTGGTCGCGGTACAAACATGCGACGCAAATGGCTGGCCGCGCGAACGAATCCTCGGCCTGACGATGCCGGGATTTGGAACCACCGAGCATACGTTGCATAGTGCCAATGAGTTGATGCGATTGCTTGGCATTTCGGCCGAGACCATCGATATACGTCCATTGTCGCTGGACAGTTTTTTGGCGCTGCAGCACCGACCGCTGGGGCTCGTTATCGATGATGCGACGACGGTGGAGGCATTGCAACAGCAACTCGTGAACACGCCCCATGGCAACGGCGACTTAGTCTTTGAAAATGTCCAAGCAAGGCTGCGCACCTTCCTGTTGATGTCGCGCGGCTTCGTGTTGGGCACTGGCGATATGAGCGAACAGGCACTGGGTTGGTGTACGTACAATGCCGATCACATGTCGATGTACAACGTCAACACGTCGATCCCCAAGACGCTGGTTCGCTTTTTGGTCCGCTATGCCGCAGCGAATCATTTTGCCAACCAGTGCCGCGACATCTTAATGCGAATCGCCGATACGCCGATCTCGCCGGAGCTGTTGCCGCCGGACGCCAGCGGCAAGATTCGGCAAAGTACCGAAGCGGCGATTGGAGCGTATGAGTTGCATGACTTCTTCTTGTTCCATTTCATTCGCAACGGGTTTACTCGCGAAAAAATTCTCTATCTTGCGAAGCACGCAGTGTTCACTGAAAAGCATTCCGATGAGCAAATCGAAAAAACAATCGACACGTTTTTCCGTCGGTTTTTCCTCAATCAGTTCAAGCGAAGTTGCGTACCCGACGGTCCCAAGGTCGGCTCGGTCAGCCTTTCGCCGCGCGGTGATTGGCGCATGCCAAGCGATGCCGATTCGAGTGCGTTCTAGATCGCTTGTAATTTAGTCCGCATCGCGGCTTTGGCTTGTTCAAGCGCCGCGGGCAATTTCTCGGGATCCTTACCACCGGCTTGTGCCATGTCAGGCCGACCGCCGCCACCGCCGCCAACAAGCTTTGCGGTGTCACCAACCCAAGTGCCGGCGCTGAGCCCACCATCGACCAATGCGTGACTTAGCCCACCGACCAGCACGACTTTGTCATCTTGTGCGGCACCAAGCAAAACCGCAATCGGCTGGTCACTCGCCTTGCGCAATTGATCAATCCAACCCCGCATGACGTTTGGATTGGCACCGGGCGTTTGGGCGACGACCAATTTTGTCGACCCGATGATTTCGGCGCTGGCCATTAAATCATCGACCGACATTTCACCACCGGCGGCTATCCGACGCAGCTCGCTAATCAACCTGGTCCGCTCTTCCAACATCGCCGAGACTCGTTGGGCAATTTCGAACGGAGCGACATTGAGTATGCGCGCCGTGTCGCGCAGGCTGGTTCTTGCGCTTACGAAATCAACCGCTTCCGCGGCGATGGTTTTGCCAACGACATCGGCATGCTCGGTCGCTTTACCGGCGGCCAATTCTTTTTTAATCGTTCGCAGGTCGTTGACCAGTTCGGTTGCCTTTTCGGTCAATCGTGACGCGGCACTGCCGAGTGTCTTGGCGGCCTCGCTAACAACCTCAACCGTTGTCTTGCGGAACTCTTGTGCCTTTGCTCCCGTGACGGCAACGATCCGCCGCGTGCCTGCCGAAACACTTTCTTCGGCGAGCAATTCAAACGCTTCGACTTGGCCCGTTTGCGTCAAGTGCGTTCCGCCACAGAGTTCTCGGCTGAAGTCGCCCATCGACACCATCCGCACCGGATCGGGATACTTTTCGCCGAACAGCATCATCGCTCCGGCCTTGCGGGCGTCGGCGAGAGTGACGGTTTTGTATCCGATCATTTCGTCGGCTTCGATGCGCTCGATGATGTCGTGTTGAATCTGTTGCAGTGTCTCGTCAGACAACGACTTTTGGTGCGAGAAGTCGAATCGCAGCCAATCGGTATCGACCTTGCTGCCCTGTTGTTGTGCATGGCTGCCAACATTCTTTTGCAACGCGTAATGCAGAATATGCGTCGCCGAGTGAGCGCGACAAAGCGCCGTGCGGTGCGACATATCCACCGCGGCGACACACGATTGCCCCGACTTGATTGTCCCTTTTGCCAAGTGACCGTGATGAACGACAAGCCCCGCGTGCTTTTGCGTATCGTTCACGACAAACTCGAAGCCATTGCCGCGAATCCATCCGGTATCGCCAACTTGGCCACCGGATTCACCGTAGAACGGCGTCATATCGAGCACCAAACGCGCGGGCTGGTCCGAACCGGCAATCAACTCGTCGAGCAATTGGCCTTCATCGTCCGCACCGTGACCGTCGCCGCTGACGATACCTTTGATGACACCAGGCGCCTGCGTCGTTTCATAACCAATGAACGGAGTCTCGCGAATCACTTCCTTGAGCGTTTCCAACGGCCCGGTTTGGAACAATTTATTTTGCTCGCCACCGCTGACTTCGCTGTGCGTTTGCATCGACGACTGGTAACCGGCCCAATCAAACGTGAACCCATGTTCGGCGGCCATTTGTTGCAACAATTCCGGCGGCACACCGTAACTGGTGTAGAGTTCTGCGGCGCGGCCACCGGCGACGACTGAAGTGCCTTTCGAGCGCATTTGCGAAAACAGATTGTCGATACGATCGAGACCCACATCGATGGTCGCGAGAAATCGTTCTTCTTCGCTCTTAATCACATCTTGCACGCGCGGAATCGTCTCGCTCAATTCGGGATATTGAGATTGCATCGCGTCGGCAACCGCGCCGACGAGCTTGTAAACAAATGGTTCACGCATCGACATTTGGTGGCCATCAAGCACCGCGCGGCGAATCAGCCGGCGGATCACATACTTCGCACCATTGGCACCGGGATAAACGTTCTCGTGAACCGCGAACGTGCAGGCGCGAATGTGATCGGTGATCCTGCGCAGGCGACGTCCGTTATCGCTCTTGTATTCGTAGGGCAGGCCAACTACTTCGGCGGCGGCTTGCACAATCGGAAGCAAAATGTCGATGTGATAATTCGTCGGCACTCCTTGCAACACACTTGCCGTTCGTTCCAGGCCCATGCCGGTATCGATGTTTTGACTTGGCAGAGGTCGCAGGTTATCCGGCGGTTCGCCGACACGATTGAACTGGGTAAAAACGAGATTCCAGATTTCAACTTCGCTGCCATCTTCGAGTTGGAAATAGATCTCGCTGCACGGGCCACACACACCATCGGGCCCGAGGCTGGGAGCGCTGGCGGGCCAAAAATTTTCGTCTTCTTCCATGCCAGAAATCAAATGATCGGCAAGCCCGACTTCGTCACGCCAAATTTTTCTCGCCTCGTCATCGTCTTTGTAAACCGTGACCGTCAAACGAGCAGGATCTATGGCCAACCATTTCTTGTGCGTCAGAAATTCCCACGCCCAGTGGATCGCTTCGCGCTTGAAGTAATCGCCGAAGCTAAAGTTGCCCAGCATCTCAAAAAACGTATGGTGAAACGCGGTCCGTCCAACGTTGTCGATGTCGCCGGTTCGCAGACATTTTTGGCAAGTCGTCGCTTTGGTGAAGTCGAGCTTTACTTTGCCGAGGAAGTGGTCCTTGAACTGGTTCATCCCCGCCGGAGTGAACAGCACCGATGGATCCCAGGTTGGCACCAGCACGTCACTGGGTCGGCGAACGCAACCTTTGGATTCAAAAAAGGCTAAATACTTTTCACGTAGTTCGTCGGTCTTCATAGCGTCGTTTAGGCGGAACGGGAAAGCAACATGGTTGGAAATCGAGGATCATACCCGGCCCAACGCAAACCAGGAACCGAAGTTAGCCGATATAATCGCCTTTCTAAACGCTCATTTCCGCACCACACACGGTTTTATTTTGGCAAAAGACTTAACCCCGGCTGATCCCGCCATTGTCTTGGAACTGATCGAAGCGTTTCGCCGCTCTAAAATCATGTTTGCTGGCGTTTCGTTGGGGATTTTTGACGCGTTGGCCGCTGGGCCGATGGCGCCCGAAGCGTTGGCCTCGCGGCTTAATTGCCACAGCGATTCGCTGCGCCGACTGTTGGAAAGTCTGTGCGGGCTTGGCTTGGTTATTGCGAACGACGGCCAATTCGGCAACACCGCCGCCGCCGACCAGTATTTGACAAGCGGTTCGGACCACCGCATGACTGGCTACATCAATTACTCCAATCGCGTGATGTGGCCGATGTGGAGCAATCTCGAAGACGCGATTCGCGAAGGCACGCATCGTTGGCAGCAAACTTACGGTTGGGATGGCCCGATTTTTTCGAGCTTCTTCAATACCGAAGAAACGATGCGTGAGTTTTTGATGGGCATGCATGGTTTCGGCATGATGACCTCGCCCCAAGTTGTCTCGGCAATCGACCTAAGCCGATTCAAACACTTGGTCGATCTCGGCGGCGCAACCGGCCATTTGGCGATCGCCGCATGCCGGCGGTATCCATCCTTATGCGCGACGGTTTTTGATTTGCCAAACGCGATCCCCTTGGCCCGCGAAATCGTCGGCGAAACGGATGTCACTTCGCGAATTGATTTCCACGGCGGTGATTTTTTCGCGGACGAGTTGCCGCCTGCGGATCTTTATTCGCTGGGCCGAATCTTGCACGATTGGTCAGACGAAAAAATTGAAGTGCTGTTGCGAAAAATTTTCGCGGCGCTGCCAAGCGGCGGTGCGTTGCTCGTGGGCGAGAAGATTGTTAACGAGAGCAAAGATGGACCGCGCTGGGCTCAATTGCAAGACATCAACATGTTGATCGTCACCGAGGGCCGCGAACGTTCACTCAGCGAATACGAAACGTTGCTCACCGAGGTCGGGTTTGTCGACGTGACGGCACGCCGAAATCAAGTTCCACTCGATGTGATTGTCGCGTTTAAGGCGTAGCGAAGCGTTAGCGTGATCGTAATGACGTATGCTCCGCGACCGCGTTCAAATAGGCGCGACGAATTGCGTCGTAGCCGCGATCATTTGGGTCTTCGATATTGCTATAGAACCAATAGTTCGGGTCATTGGATCGGTAATGGGCTCGCCAAAATTGGCGACAATGTGATCCGTGTCCCAAAAATGTTTCATACAGCGGTACAACGTGAACTTGGTCTCGCTTGCTCGCTACATCACGGATCACTTGGTTGTAACGTGCATGTATAGCCAACCCGTCAGGCCAATGTGGCAAGAAGATACTCGGGGCGTCTCCGACACCGTCGGTCGGATCGTAAATATCAGCAATGTAAATTTCGCACCCCAGCGGAAACTTGCTGGAGATCAAGTCGAACATCGTTCCCAGCCGAACACGAAACTCGTCGATCCACGGCTCGGCTTGAGCGAGTGTCGCGCCGTACATCGCGCATTGTCGCGGTGCGCTGCGACCATAGCTGTGAATCAAATCATTGCCGCCCGAAGTCATCAAGACGATTCCATACGCATCGTCATAGGTTGGCAGAGTCTGCGAAATGATTTCCAGATGTGCCTTCGACTCTGAACCCGAGACCGCAAAATTCTCGAACTGCAAGTCTGGGATCACCGCCGACAAACAGACGCCGTCCATGTCATCCCACTCATCCGCCGGGTTGGCAATGATTCGGTTGAACGAAGAATGATCCGGTGATCTGGCACCCAGTCCCGCGGTAACGCTGTCGCCGATTCCGACGACCTGGACCTTGCGATCCGTCCAGAAGTCATTAAACGTAGACCGCGATACAGCCGGGCCGGCTGGTCCCGCACCGATGGGACGCTTCAGAAACAATTCGACATACGCGAACGATCCAGGGATCAAGATGACGGCGGCCAGGATCAGGGTCCGCCGCCGCCAGCGACTAAACGATTCGCGATTGACCATCATCCGGACAAGCGTTGCTTCAAAACGGCACCCAGTTCCGTAACTTTGACTCGCGTTTGCTCGAGCGTATCGCGATCGCGAATCGTTACGGTTTGGTCGGCCAAGGATTGGGTATCGACGGTGATGCAGTAAGGCGTACCGGCTTCGTCTTGTCGTCGATATCGCCGCCCGACGGCACTTTTTTCGTCATAGAACACGACTAGGTCGCGCTTCAGCTCCGCATAGATTTCGCGGGCCAACTCCGGCATGCCATCTTTCTTGACAAGCGGAAACACGGCGGCCTTGACGGGTGCAAGGCGTGGATGCAGTTTCATCACGACGCGAGATTGTGGCTTGCCGTCTTCGTCGGGCGCTTCATCTTCGTGGTAAGCCTCGCACAAGAACGCCAGCGCACCGCGATCGGCACCGGCGGATGGTTCAATGACGTGCGGCGTGAACCGTTCACCGGTAATGTCATCGCGATATGTCAAATCACGTCCGCTGCCTCGATGGCGCGGTTTCCCGTTTTCATCTTTCTCGACTTCCATCGGGCAAGTCGTCGGATCAAGTTTGCCTTCCATGTGGCTACGCAGGTCAAAGTCACCGCGATGGGCGATGCCTTCCAATTCGCCGTATTCGCCTTCGGGCAAAAATGGGAACCCGTATTCAATGTCCGCGGTGCCGACGCTGTAGTGAGCCAATTCTTCGGCCGCGTGTTCTCGCATCAATAGCGACGCGCGCGAAAGTCCCAATGATTGGTACCAAGCCAAACGTCGATCGCGCCAGTATCGATACCATTCCTGTGAGCTGTTGGGATGGCAAAAGAATTCAATTTCCATCTGCTCAAACTCGCGCGAGCGAAACGTAAAGTTGCGCGGCGTGATTTCATTGCGAAAACTCTTGCCAACTTGAGCAATGCCAAAAGGTATGGTGACGCGGCTACTGTCGACTACGTTCTTGAAGTTGACAAAAATCCCTTGTGCCGTTTCGGGCCTCAAGAACGCGTAATCGTCTTCACCGCCAAGCGCACCGATCGTCGTTTTGAACATCAAATTGAATTCGCGCGGTTCGGTCAATGTACCCAGCGACTTGGCGTCGGGACCGAGCACGATTGAGAAGTCGTCAACGTTGTCGAGCGTCTTGCTGGGGCCATCGTAAACAAGCGACTCCGCGTCCTTGGGTCGGAGCTTGAAATACTTTAGCGCGCGATGCTGGATCTCGACTGACTCGGTATCCGCTTCAGCCATCGTGGTGACAAAGATTTTAGTGTCCTGGTGGCTGACAAAGCGGCCGCGAACTTGATCGTGGCGATATCGCTTTTTTGATTCGCGACAATCGACCATGTAGTCGTGAAACATATCGTAGTGCCCACTGCATTTCCAAATCTGAGGATGCATGATGATCGTCGAATCGAGCCCAACCATATCGAACGTCGAGGGTGCACCGGCCGGTTGGATCAATTCGTTATGGCCGGCGCACATGTCGCGCCACCAGGCATCCTTCAAGTTGCGTTTCAGTTCAACGCCGAGTGGTCCATAGTCCCAGAAACCTTGCAGCCCGCCGTAGATCTCGCTGGACTGAAACAGAAAGCCGCGGCGTTTGCACAGTGAAACGATTTTTTCCATGGAAGCCATTAGTCGAGACAAATCCTGATCGAGAAAGCTGGGTCAAACAGAGCCTAGCCCAACAGGTCTTCGCCATAACCGTCGGGAAACGGATTGTAGGTATCCGCAGCGGGGCGTGGCGATGGGTCGTCGAGCCCAAACTCGGCCATCCACTGGGCTACGTCGCCGGTTCCCTCTGGTTTCTCGTCGCTGGGATCGACCCTGGAATCGTCCTCGCCGGGAATGGCAACCGCCAAGATTGGTTGTTTACGTTCTAGCGAATCGAGCCACGCTTCGCTGTCGATCGCGAGCGCACCGCGGCGCAAGGCCGCAGCCTGAATGCGATGATCGGACGAGACGACGGTCAATCGCTTGGGGCTCGAATGAGCCTGGATCAATTCCTCGATGCGATCGTCCGCCTGGTCATAGGCAACCGCAAACTCGACGCGAATGCGCAAATGCATGAACGTCGGTTCGGCACCGACGGGCGCGGATGCCGCGTCAAACACAATCACGGTTTGCGCGGCAATCTCCGGCGGAAGCGAATCGGCAAGCTGTCTCACCAATCGATCCCGAGCCGCGCGAAGCCACTGGTTCGCCGCGTCACGCCGGGGCGGAGCGACAGGCGCAATCACGTTGTACCCGTCGATCAAGAGCAGCATCGAGCATCGGCTTAGGTGCCAAACTCAGGGCGACGGCGACCGAGTTGCTCTTGCAATCGGCTGACAATCGCACTGTGCATTTGGCTGACACGGGACTCGGACAAGTCCAGTGTGGCACCGATCTCTTTCATCGTCAATTCTTCGTAGTAATAAAGAATGATGATGAGCCGTTCATTGCGGTTGAGACCCTTGGTCACCAATCGCATCAGATCGGTCTTCTGAACGCGACGCGTCGGGTCCTCGCCCTTCTTGTCTTCGAGAATGTCTATTTCACGAACATCTTTGTAGCTGTCCGTTTCGTACCATTTCTTGTTCAGCGAAACCAAGCCGACGGCGTTGGCATCGGATTGCATCCTCTCAAGCTCATGGATTGGAATTTCCATGTAGGTCGAGAGTTCTTGATCCGTTGGATGGCGACCGAACTTGGTTTCGAGCTGCTTCTTGGCCTCGTTGAGTTTGCTGGCCTTGCTGCGAACCAAACGTGGAACCCAGTCCATGGTGCGAAGTTCATCGAGAATGGCACCGCGAATTCGCGGCACGCAATATGTCTCGAACTTCACACCGCGTTCCAGATCGAATGCATCGATGGCATCCATCAATCCGAATATGCCCGCACTGATTAGGTCGTCGAGTTCGACGCCATCAGGCAATCGCTGCCAAATCTTTTCACCGTTGTAGCGAACCAACGGCATGTAGCGTTCAACCAATCGGTTACGCATTGATTCGCGCTCGGGCGACTCCTTTGCGAGGTCACGAAAAGTCGCCCAGACTTGTAGGATATCTTCAACAGGTGTGACGGTCGTTGCCATCCAATCCTCCGTGATCAAACCGTTCGAGTTTCATTGCGCACCTGGCAATCATTTGCCCTAGCGACGCAATGCGTTCATTTCTTCATGGCCAACCGTTGCTCCCGCTCCTGGCGGTACCAAGCAACACGTCGACGGTACTGTTCTTCTAAATTTGATCGAACCAAGTAATCCATCACCGCACCGGCGATCCCGCCCAAGATGGCGAAAACGACCAACGCAATGACCGACTCGATGGCAACTGTTTCCGCAAGTTCGCCAGCCATTGCGCCTCGAATCGACACCAAAGCCATGGCGATCGCACCGAGTGAAAGGGCATAGGAACGAAGCATTCAGGCTACCGTCTTCAGTCAATCGAAACGTGAACCAAAATTGGTTCGTGGCTGTAGGCGCAACGGATTTGAAATCATTTAAGTGATTTGGATTCGGTGCGTGACACCACCTATTTCGTATCGGGCAATCTCTCCTCTAAGGTTCACTGTTTTTCAACGGAATCTTTTAACATTTCAAGCGGCCCGCTGGCGGCTCGAATAACTTTCAACAGGTCCGCGCGCCGACGGCATCATCAGCAACGATTGAACCAATGTTTCTGCTGACGCCGGCTCGATGTCATCGGGCACTTGCTGGCCGTTGGTCAAATAACTGATCGCCGGCACCTGACCTTGTAACGCTGACAACGGCCCAGCGGTTTGAACGGTTTCATCGAGCTTGCTAAGAATGATCGAGGTTGGTCGCACCGGCGAGAACCCGTCAATAATGTTATGGATCGTTTCGGGGCTGCTGGTCGCACTGATCACCAGATGGGTTTCATCCGGCATGGCGGCATTGAGCAGCGATCGCAACTGGGCAATCCGCGCATCGCTGCGGGGACTGCGCCCGGCGGTATCGATCAATACCAAATCAACACCGCACAGCCGCTCGAGACTCGCTCGCATCTGCGACGGTTCGTCAACAACTTCCATTGGTAATTCCATGATCTCGGCGTAAGCCTGCAGTTGTTGAACCGCAGCGATCCGGAACGTGTCGATCGTTATCAAGCCGACCTTGCGTTTGGCTTCGAGTCGAAAACCGGCCGCCAGCTTGGCAATCGTCGTGGTCTTGCCAACGCCGGTGGGTCCGACCAGGGCGACGACTCGCCGCGAATTGGGCGGCACGTCGATCGGCTTGGCAATTCGGATGCTGCGGGCGACGGTATGGCGAAGACAATCGCCCCACGATCCGGTCGCAACACCGCCGGGTAAGCCAACGCCAAAACCGTGAGATTCATTGATCCAGTGATCGGCAACGGGATCTTCGACACCAGCCATCGACAACATCGCACGCAAGTCTTGTAGTTCGACGGGGTATCGTGGCAGCGGAACTGGGATCACATCGCCAAGTGGTCGCGACGCGCTAGTCGGCTCTTTGGGATCGCGATGACCGGCGGTGACTTCAACCGAAGTTTTACCCAGCCAGCCGAGCCAACCTTCGCGGACCTGGCGCGTATGCAACACCGACGCGTCGGCGCCCATTTGGCGGCGGATCTCAGCAAGCGCTTCCTGTAGGCTGGCGGCTCGAAAGGTGCGAATGTGCATAGTGCTTACTTATCCGTAACGATTCCAAGCGATTCGATCTGCGTATCTTGCGTGACTTCGTTGTACGAGAGGATGCGCAAACGTGGCATCGCCGACACCGTCATCTGGCGCAGGCCAGGCCGAATCCGTGGGCTGACCAAAATGACGGGCATGTGGCCGGCCGTGACCAGTTTCTTAATCCCTAGATCGATTCTTTCGCAAGTGAGTTCTACCGCTTGGGGACTCATTCTCACAAACAGTCCGCGATCACTGTGTTCGATACCCGCGGCAATGCGATCTTCCATCGCTGGATCAATCGCCACCACATGCAAACGCTTCTGCGCATCGCGATATCGTGTGCTGATGGTTCGCGCCAAACGATGGCGAACATATTCGACCAACCAAACCGGGTCTTTGGTTCGCGTTGCATAGTCGCCCAGCGTTTCCAGAATGATTCCCAATTGGCGAATCGGCACATCCTCGCGCAACAACATTTGCAAAACCTGTTGCACCTCGGAAATCTTCAGCACACCAGGGATCAACTCGTCCACAACCGCCGGTGAAACTTGTTTCAGCTCGTCGATCAAATGCTTCGTTGCGTCACGCGACAATAGCTCATCAGCGTGGCGACGCACCACTTCTTGTAGGTGAGTTGCCAAAACCGCTCCCGGCTCGACAGTCGTGTACCCATAGATCGCCGCTTGCTCGCGTCGCTGCGGATCAATCCAAATCGCCGGTTGGCCAAATGTGGGATCGCGGGTTGGTTCGCCGTCGATCACACCAGTCGTTGCACCGGAGTCAATCGCGAGGTACTTGTTTGGAAAAACGACCGCGCGGCCCACCGGATTTCCCGCTATCCGAATCTCATACTCGTAATCGCCCAACGACGCTTCGTCGCGAACGCGGACCTTTGGCAACAGTATCCCGATGTCGGCAGCGATCGCGTTTCGCACACCGGAGATTCGTTCCATCACATCGCCGCCGCGCGAAGGATCGGCCAACGACAACAGACCCAGACCAAGTGGCATTTCCATCGGGTCGATCGCGAGAAAATCTTCGACGCGTTTTGTTGGCGGTATTGCGGCGGCCTGGCGATCGGCAGCTTGTTTCTTTTCGGCCACCACGGCATCGCGCGCCGTTTGGCGGTTCATTACCAGCGCCAAGCCAACGCAGCCTGCGCCAAGCGTGGCCATCGGGATCGTTGGCAAATTGGTTACGATCATCAGACCCATGAACCCACCAGCGACCATCAGTGCCCGCGAGTTACCGAACAATTGCTGCATGAATTCGACCGGCATGTCGCTGCTTTTGGCGCTGCGCGTGACCAACAGGCCCGCAGCGATCGAAATCAACAACGCCGGCACTTGGCTGACCAATCCATCACCGATCGTGAGCTTGGTGAACAACTCGGCGGCTTCACCAAACGACAATCCAATCCGCATCACACCGATGTAGAGACCGCCGACCACGTTGATCAACATGATGACGATCCCGGCAATCGCATCGCCGCGGACAAACTTGCTGGCACCGTCCATCGCTCCGTAGAAATCGGCTTGGGCACCGACCTCTTGGCGTCGCCGCTGGGCTTCTTTCTCGTCAATCAGTCCGGCGTTCAAATCGGCATCGATCGCCATCTGGCGACCGGGCATTCCGTCCAACGCGAACCGCGCGGCGACTTCGCTGATTCGCGTCGAGCCTTTGGTAATCACGATGAACTGAATCAACACGATGATCCCAAAGATTACCAATCCGACTTCGATGCTGTCACCCGATACAAACTCGCCAAAGCCTTGAATCACACCACCGGCGGCGCCCATTTTGTTCGCTTCGGCACCGGTCAAAATCAGCCGTGTGGTGGCGACGTTAAGCACCAACCGCGCCAGCGTTGTTGCGAGCAAAAGCGACGGAAAAATACTGAATTCCAGCGGCGTTTTGACGTACACCGTCGTCAACAACACGATCACGCCAATCGCGATGTTGGACGCTAGCAACAAATCCATCAGCGCGGTCGGCAACGGCACCAGGATCACCACCAAACAGGCGATAATCCCGATGGGGAGCACGAGGTCACGATATCGAAGAAGTAATTGCATCGAGAAAAATAACGAATCGTCGCGGAGCGGGGCCGGTTCGGGACGTTACCTAAGTTTTCATGCTTCGGTCTAGGGCGAAATAATCGGCCCATTGATTCGTTCTTTTCTGCTGCACTTCGCAAACGGTTGGCCGATGACCCCCTTTTGATCGACATGGCTGTATCGCAACCGTAAGCGAGCGTGCGGTCAGGTTCGAGACCAATCCGGTGCATCGACTTGCCATTTCCGCTGCAGGAGTGGTCGCCTAGATAGCGCGAATCTAGCAGATCAGTCGAGGCGAATGCCAAGACCGGGCTACCTGAACAAAATCCTTGAGCATCGGCTCGCAAGCTCGCGATGTCAAAGACTTATTTGTTAGCCGCTTTTAGTGGTCCAATGACTGTAGATATCACGTCGCAAAGCGTCGAGAACGGACTCCGATGGAGTGGTCGGCATCGAAGAAGGTCAACGCCGATGGATCGGAGAAAATTGTCGTAGCCGTCTCAAATGAAATGCCATGTGTCCGCAGATTCGCATCCGCTTTTTCGAGATCCCAGTCAAAAGGATGCAAGACGAGTCTCGATTAAAAAAGTTGAACAAATATCACTTTAGCCGGCTAACAATTAATTCTGCACGATAATTTCAGGAGGTAGCGGATGTTACCACGCGGTTTCAGCGTCGTGAAACTGTAATCAGATCGTGAGCGAGCTCACATAGTGAAAACGGCTGTTTCGTCGAGACGGACGCGGGTCGTGTTCCAGCAATTGTCCGAATCAGCACTTGCAATGGTCCTTGGCGTTGTTTACTATTAAACTAGTTAACCAGGCGACAGCAATGCCATTTAGAGTTACGAATGTTTTTTTCCATCGATCCGGCGGGCGGGGTCGCGATCTACGAACAAATTGTTCGCCAGGTCAAATTCGCCATCGCCGATGGCACTCTGAGACCACGGCAAATGTTGCCCAGCGCCCGCCAGCTCAGCAACGACTTGGCGCTCAACGCCAACACCGTCGCCAGGGCCTATCAACAATTGCAAGCCGATGGCGTGCTCGAATTGATGCGTGGCCGTGGCGTTGCGGTTTGCCTTGATGCCCCTGAGAAATGCCGCGCCGTCCGCCGCACATTGATCGCCGCGACGCTGCGCACGGCACTTTCCGAGGCGCTGCATGGTGGCCTAAACGCGGATGAAATTCGCGAGATGTTGCACCACGAATTGCAATTGCTGGACGGCGCAGTCCCCACGGTCTCGTCACCGCCTCAACCGACTTCCTCATCTACCGAAAACGGAGCTCACTGATGATCGACAATAACCAATCGGGCTCATCTTCGTCGCGGGCGGTTGATGGTGAACCTGTGATTTCAATGTCGGGCCTGGCGATGCAGTTTCGTGGCTGCGAGGCACTTCGCGGCGTCGATTTGGCGATCCCGCGTGGTACGGTGTTCGCCCTGCTCGGCGAAAACGGTGCGGGCAAGACAACGATGATTCGCATCTTGACCGGATTCCAAGAACCGTCGGGTGGCAGTTGTCGCGTTTGCGGCCTAGACCCGCAGACCGACGCGCTGGAAATTCGCCGTCGCATTGGATACGTCGCCGACGCGCCTGCGCTATACGAATGGATGAAGGTTGATGAAATCGGCTGGTTCACCGCTGGCTTTTATCCACCGGGATTCCTGGAAGCGTATCGCGAGCTGGTTGCCAAATACGAGTTGCCGCCGACGCACCGCATTCGCGAATTGAGCAAGGGCCAGCGGGCCAAAGTAGCGCTCAGCTTGGCGCTGGCCAACGATCCCGACTTGTTGATTCTCGACGAGCCCACGTCGGGACTGGATCCCTTGGTGCGACGCGAATTTTTAGAGAGCATGGTCGATCGCGCCGCGGCGGGCCGGACCGTGTTTTTATCGAGTCACCAGATTTCCGAGGTCGAGCGAGTTGCCGACACGATCGGTATTCTGCACCGCGGTCGTTTAGAGTTGGTCGGCGATTTGGCGACGCTGCGCGAGTCGATCAGCGAGGTCACGGTCCGTGTTGATGATCCGCTGGTATCACTGCTCAAACCCAACCAGCCGGCAGTGGTCTTGAGCGAACAAATCAGCGGACGCCAGCGACGGATGATTGTTCGCGATTTTCAGGACGACGCAAAACATGCACTCGCATCGTCTTACGGTGTGCTCGACGTGACCAGTCGTCCGGCGAGCCTCGAAGAATTGTTTGTCGCCTGCACGCGAGGTTAATCAACACCATGTTCTACTCGACCTCACATCGACACATGATTTGGAAAGAATGGCGACAACTGCAACCGCTGATATTGGCGTTGCCGCTGCTGTCACTACTGTTGATGGCGATCACCAAGCTGACTGAGCCACAACAAGGCACTGCACCGGAGGCGTGGTTGATGCTGATACTATTGCCGCCGATGCTGTACGCGGTTGCTGTCGGAGCGGTGGTGGTTGGTCAAGAACGAGATTCGAAGACGCTGACGTGGTTGACATCATTGCCACTTTCGGCCCGCCAATTGTTCACTGACAAAGTCGGTGTTGGCTTGGCGGGATTGACCCTGATGTGGCTGGCCAGTTTAAGTTTGACCGCGATTTGGTACTGGTGGTACGAACGTCGCGTAGCGAACTATGTGGATCCCACGACGCAAGTATTGTTGACAATGAGCGTGCTCTATTCGCTTTATTTCTTTGTCTGCAGCTACGCATCCTCCTGGGTTTTTCGTTCGCTATTGGGCAGTATTTTGGTGCTTATACCGCTCGGCTTTTTGCCAGCGTTTGTGGCGGATGTGGTAAATGGGGAATTGTTTCGTAACGGCGGTCCCATTCGCAGCTATTCGTTGCATCCTTCGTTGACGATTCAGTTTTGGAGTGTGCTGGGTTCGATGGTCGGAATGGGATTGATCGCCTATGCGGTGGCGATGCGGCGGCTCGGGCCGGTGCGATCGCATTTCTCGAAGCCGACATCAATGATCGCTAATAGTTTCGCCAGCGTGTGGGACGCGGGGCCCGCTTGGCTCGAACGACTTCGTGGAGATTCACAAACTTGGTCGCCACCGAGATCTGCAGTGGGATCGTTATTGTGGCAATTTCGCACGCAGCACTTCGTCTTGTTGACGAGCATCTTGATTGTTTTGGTCGGTTGTTTCCGAGGTGTGGCAAATGTAATCAATCCACATTCGAGCGATGACTATTTACTTGTTAGCATCGTGGCATTTCCCGCGATTGGTTGGCTTGGGACGCTGGTGTTTCATGGTGACCGGACTAATCAACGCATTCGCTTTCTTGCTGAGCGCGGTGTCTCGCCAAGTCAAGTTTGGTTAACGCGTCATTTGATACCGTGCCTGATGGTTGTGGTCATCGTGATCTGGCTTGGATCGCTCCATTTCCAGGGAAACTACTTCGTTTTCGCAAAGGTCACGTTCGCGCAGGCGATGCTAACTCCCTTGATCGTCTACGCGATTTCGCAGTGGACTGCCCAAGTGGTTCGCTCGTTCAGTCTGGCGGTTGTCGGCGCACCGGTCATGGCATCCATCGCCGTGATGTGGGCAAACTACCTCGACGCCGAGCGTGAATACCCGCTTTGGTTAACGGTCATTGCTCTGGTGCTGCTGCCGATGGTCGCGACGTGGGTCGGTACAAGGCGGTGGATGGAATGCCGAACGGGGTTTCGCTTTTGGCGCGATCATGCTGTCGTGCTTGGCATTAGTTTGGCTTTGACAATGATGGCGATCAGCCCGTGGTGGCTGCCCGTTGCGGGGCGCGCACGAACGCTGGACCCACGACTGCTGGCCGAAGCCGATGCGATCCCGACGGCGGTTGCATCGTCCGTTGTTTTGCCGGCCGTAATTGATTCGATGAAGCCACCCTCGCTGGTGACGCGTAGCGAGTTGATCGAGCAGCAGGTCAAAAGCGGTGATGGTCACATTCGTATTAGCAATTTCGACGATGTGGTCGCGATGGCGGCGATGCAGCGCCTGCGATTGGACGCGGGGTCGTTGCTCGGCGATCAAGCATCAATCGATCACGCCAAGACCCAGTATGAGCGCTGGGTTGGACTGCTGGTTGACATCGTGGTTGGACTGCGGCAGGACACGTTACTCGCATCTCAAGAACAATCCGACATGATTGAGATTTGGCTGCTTGCGGAACTGGCCAAGCCCGGGACGGTATCGCGGCTGGATGATGAGTTGCTCGTCAAGATGATTATGCAGCTCGGCAACAGCGATAAGCGTTGGCAATCGCGGCGACGTGCGCTGCTTGCCAGTTGGAGTGATTGGTACAGCGAAGTGGATCGAGCAACATCGAACCAATCCTTTGGTGGTTACGTGGTGCAGGTGTCCACCGATCAACAAACCGCGCGCAAGCGAATGCTTGATCTCCAGCGGCACATCGACGCGATGGTGCAAACAATCGTTCGCTCGATTGACAATCAATCGATCACTCCGCAGACATTGCCGGTGAGCAATCTCATTGCCGTCTTTGATCGCAGCGAAATGGAATACGGCATTGGGACGGACGCGAATCTGTATCGTGTTGATGATGTCACACGTTTCAGTTGGCCGCCGAGGTATGGGATGTTGGCACCGCTGAGCCAGTGGGGAGCGGGCTGGGAAGAAACGGGTCGCCAGTGGTTAACCAAACTTCCGCAGTTGAAGAAGTCAGACGAGGTATCGCAATGAGTCAGTCAACATCGGCACCGCGCCGGCTGCGCGCCGCAGCCCCTTGGATTGTGCTTGCCGTGCTGGTCCTGTTGCCACTGCTTTATGAGGCGGTGCATTGGCTCGACGACACCTATCGCGCCCGATCGGTCGCGAATCAATTGCAATCGGAATTGGTGTCGCTTGCCAAGCGCGGCCAACCCACCAGCAATGAAGCGATGGCGGCGAATTTCGCGGCGACGACTGATCGGCTAGACAGCGCCGCGTGGCACGAAGTGCCCATGTTAGCGCACTGTTTGGGCTTTGATCAAATTCGGTTGTCATCGTACTTGTCCGAGCCGACGATCGAGTCAACAGTTACCGATTTTACCGGTCTTGGCGAACCGATTGACGATGTCGCTGGCTTAGAAAGTTTTGTCGATCAAGCCGCACCGATTCTGTTTCAGATGAATCGACTGACCAAAGATCCCAAGCCAACATGGCAACCGATCATCTTTGATGGACTGCAGACTTCTTTGATGGAAATTCATTTCGTAAGAATTGCGAGCCTTTTGGCGGCTGATCAATTGCGGTTGGCGGTCCACCAAGGCGACGCAAAACGTGCCCTTGAATCGCTGCAAACCCATCATGGTATTAACACCGCATTTGATTGGTCGTTTTGCGTTGTCGTGGATAATGAGTACCAAAAGCGCCAAGCCAAGTTTTACGAGCTGGCATTGGCTTCGCTAGAAGTTGTATCGTGGAACCTCGAGCAAGCCGATCAACTGGACCAACTTGTCGGCAGCGAGCCCGAATTGGCGGCCCGTTGGCGAAATGTCTGGGAGGGTGAGTTGGCGATGCTCTGTATCGAACTGAACTCCGAGCAGCGTGGTCACACTCCCGCGCTGATATTCGTGACTCACGGCGATCAGTCGCCCCTATCAACCATATACGCTGCGTCGCCGACGAGAACCACGGACGTGCTGCGCTGGTTCGATGACCATCTCGAAATTGGCGGAGGCGGGTATCGAGGCCTCGGCGATCGATTCACAAAGTCACTCCATCGTCTTGAGCATTCACCATTTCATTCGGCCATCGAAAGCGTAGCGATTGACACCATGCATCCCAATGGCGAAGTCGTTTACAACGTCATGCGATTTCAAGATTACGCAAAACGCTGCGAGCGAACCGAGGTGCTGCGTCGCCAAGCCAAGACGGCGCTGGGCATCAAACGATTTAACCTCAAGCAAGGCCGGTGGCCCGAGAGTCTTGACGATTTGGAATTGGTTGGCGTATGGAAAAACGATCGCACGACGCTCGACGGCAAGCCGCTTGTCTTCACCATCAACGACGATCGATCCAGCGTGCAACTTGACGGGATTA
>JBGSVE010000163.1:0-39648 GCA_041753075.1 Pirellulaceae bacterium | reverse complement strand
GCATGATATTACAGTGCCTAACGATTTGATTATTATGTCTGGAGGAGGTGTCGAATCGAGTTCTGGTCCGATTTTGATGATCGTTGACAGTATTGGAATCTTCGGAAGCGTTGATTCTGGTAGTCAAACGACAACGATCGAGACCAGGACGGCTGGAACAAAAATCGAATTGGGTGGGAACGATAGCGTTACAACGACTCCCACCACGCTCGGGCTTACTCAATCCGAAATCAATCGAATTACTGCTGACACGCTAATCGTTGGCCGCAGCGACTCGGGCCCAATCACAGTCACCTCAGCAATCACACCGCTTAACGCACCAAACCTGACCGTTCTCAGCGGCAGTAGCATTGATGTCGATGCCGCACTTTCCACCACCAGCTCTGGCAAGTTGACGCTCGATGCTCGACAGAGCGTGGTCATCTCCGCTAACTCGACCGGGGGCGCTGGGGGAGTTGAGATTCATGGTCGCGGCCTAAGTGCACTCAACACAAAGGGAGTCACCGTCCAATCGGGTGCGATCGTCAACACGACGAACGCCGGCAACGTCACGGTTCTTGGCACGGGCGGTTCAGGCAATGGCGAGGACAACTGGGGTGTACTGGTCACGGACCCCGGTTCACGAATCCGTGCCAACGGCTTTGCAAGTGTTACCGTTGTGGGAACCGGTGGCGGAGGATCTGGCAGTCGCAACTACGGCGTCTACGCAGTCAATTCCGGCGTGATCACTTCAGGTGGCGGGCCGGTTGAAGTAACAGGGGTCGGCGGTACCGGCACTGGAAACGATAACGTCGGCATCTTGTTAACCTCCGGCCAAATACAAACCAGCGGTGCGGGTAATCTTACTGTCCACGGTGTGGGAGGAACCGGCAGCGGTAGCGACAACTATGGCGTGCGCATCGCACTTGGTGGTGTGATCTCCGCGACCGGATCGGGCACCCTCAACCTATCCGGTATCGGTACAAACAACAGTGAAGCGGTTCGCTTGGAAAAAACGGGCGCAATCACTTCGACACTTGCGCCGATCACAATTCTCGCCGATAGCCTCAATGTCGCCACGGCTGCATCGGGTGTTATCGATTCAGGCAATCAATCGACGACGATTCGGCCGCTGACCAACTTGTTGCCCGTCAACATCGGTGGTGCAGATACGTTGAGTGGCGCGAACAAACGATTGGGCCTGACGAACGCCGAGATCAATCAAGTCACCGCCGGGACGCTGGTGATTGGTCATGCTTCGGCTGGCAATGTGCAGATCTCACAACCGATCGTTTCGGTCAATTCTCAGAACTTGCACATCATCGGCGGCGGAACATTCATCGCCGGTGGCAACGGCATCGATGTGCTGCAACCGGTGCTCGTTGGTTTGACGGGATCGCTGACCGTTGAATCCGTCCAAGGCATTCGTGTTCTCGCCAACCTAACCGGCGGCAGCGGCGGTCTCACACTGATCGGCCTCGGTTTGCTTGCCACCAACCATGTTGGTGTTCACGCCAGCTCGGGTGTCATCCTCACTGCCACCAATTCGGGACCCGTCCGCGTCGAAGGCAAAGGTGGCAATGGCAGTGGCGATGGCAACTACGGCGTTTACATCGTTGGAGCCACCACAACGGTGACTTCCAGCGGAGGACCCGTCTCAGTCATCGGATATGGCGGTAACAGCTCGACGACGGGGGAAAGCAACAACGGCGTCTACGTTCGTGACCATGCCAAGATCACATCCAGTGGCGACGGCAATGTCAGTGTGACCGGATTCGGTGGAAACGGAACGGGCAATTTCCGCAATGGCGTCTTGGTCTATGAAAACGGCATAATCACGTCCGGTATCAATGGATCGGTCACTGTCACGGGACCCGGGGGCACCGGCGGCGGCATGGAGAACGATGGCGTCGAAGCTAGCCCGTTCGGATCGATCACATCAGGCGGCTCGGGCACAGTCCTCGTGCATGGGAACGCACCGGGCAGCGGAACTCAGCAAGCCGGTGTGACCGCGAACTTTTCCGGTTTCATCACTTCGGGTGGCAGTCCCATCGAGATTCGTGGTGAATCGGCTGCGGGCGTGTATGGCGTCCGCATCGAGAACAGCGGTGCATTCCGATCCGATGACGATGCCGACCTGGTAGTCATCACCAACAGCCTGCATTTGGACGCAACCGCGCCGGGCGCCATCGATGTCGGCTTGGGCACGGTAACGATTCATACACGCACGCCTGGTACGCACATAGAGGTCGGTACGCTGGTGGCCGCGATTGAGAACGATGTGCTCACCGGCCCGACGTTGACCTTGGGATTAACCCAAGCCGAGATCAATCGCATCACCGCTGGGACACTCGTGATCGGCGATGAAGATTCAGACTTCGTTGCGGTCAACGGCCCAGTGACGCCCACCAATGCAACCAACCTGTCATTAGTCAGCGGTGACAAAGTCGAAGTCAATTATGAACTCGCTGTCCAAAGCACAGGGCGACTGGCAATTGAAGCACTTCAGGGAGTAAATGTTAATTCCACGGTCACGGGCGGCAGTGGAGGTACGTTCCTGTTAGGGAATGTGCTAGTTGCTGATCCGTTGGACCCCATTCTAATGGGTGTGCGCGTCGATGCCGGTGGCATCGTGACTTCCAGTAACGGTGGAGATGTGACTGTCATTGGTCACGGAGGGGACCGACTGGGCGTGCTCGTGCTGGGAATCGTGACCGCCAGCGGCGACGGCAACGTAACCGTCCTGGGAACCGGCCGCGGCAGCGTGAATGGGGCAGTCACTGTAACCGGACAGATTCTGTCTAGCGGCGGCAATGTGAGTGTCACTGGAATCTCTGACATGGGTGGCGTCGGCGTGGGTGTGCAGGGTCTTTTTGCCGAGATCTCAGCCGGTGGATTGGGAACCGTTTCGATTCAGGGAACGGGAGGAGCGACAACGATTCCTGGCAGCGCGATTGGCGTATACATCGTTCGCGGTCTGATTTCTTCGAGTGGTGGAGTATTTATAACAGCGGCAGCACCCATCGAATCCTATGGACTGGTGATCGAGCGTACTGAAGCTCTCATTACAACACAGAACGGCGCCCCGATCTCGATCGTCACTGACGGCCTTTACATCGATCCCATGGTAGCACCCGATGGAAATAGTATTGATTCGGGCACTGGTACAACGACGATTCAACCATTGAACATTGATGTTGAAATCCGGTTGGTCGACTCCGCGATGTCACTTGAAAACAACAGCCCAGCGCTGAGACTGAGTAACGCCGAACTCAACCGAATCCGCGCCGAACATTTGGTAGTGGGCACTCATGTGGCGGGCAATGTGACGGTGCTGGAGCCGATTCTGCCAGTGAAAGTCAATCAATTTGAAGTCCGCAGCGGAAATACGATCCACGTCGATGCGTCCATCGCATCGTCACCCACCGGCGGCCTCACGCTCGACGCGCGACAAAGCGTGCTTATCTTTGCTGATGTGACAGGCGGAAGTGAAGGCATTGAGCTTATTGGCCGCGGATTGGCAGCGACTGATTCGATTGGCGTCGAAGTAGTGAATGGTGCAACGATCAGTGCACAAGGAGACGGCGAGGTCAATGTTTCAGCGACAGGGGGCAGCGGTTCAGGAAATGAGAACCACGGTCTCCTTATTCGCGATGGCGGTACACTCACTTCTGGCGGCGGCGAAGTATCGGTAACTGGCTTCGGCGGCGGCACGGGGGCGAGCAGCGACAACTACGGGGTCTATGTGTTATCGGGTGGTCAGATTACGGCGGGTGGCAGCGGCGGCGTAACCATAAATGGCATCGGCGGGATCGGAAACGGGAGTTTCAACCACGGTGTCATCGTCGCTGGTGCATCTTCGACGATCACATCGAGCGGCGGGGATGTGTCTGTGTCAGGCATCGGCACGGACCACGGTGTTTCGATATCCGCTGGGCAAATCATGGCAGGCGGAAACGGCAATGTCACTGTCCATGGAATCAGTAATGGCAGAGTCGTTATGTTCGCCAATTCAGACCGGCCTACTGGCGTCCACGTTGAGGCGGAGTTGTCGACGACCGTGTCGAGGATCGGGTCAGGCGGTGGGGACGTTTCGGTGACGGGTATCGCAGGACCGACCGGCGGTGAAGTCGGTGTTTGGGTAAAAGGGTGGGGACAGATCACGGCCGGGGGCAATGGCGCGGTTACGGTCCATGGCACTGGCGGCAATGCAGATTCCACCAACCATGGCGTCGCGGTTACTGGCCCATTTTCAAGGATCATGTCGAGCGGCGGGGACGTATCGGTAACTGGTATTGGTGGCAGTGGAAGCGTGATCGGTCGTCGATATGGTGTTTACGCGACCGGAAAAATCGAGGCGGGAGGAAACGGAAATGTCAGTGTTACTGGCACTGGAGGAAACAGAACAGGAGATAACAATTTCAATTTCGGCATCAGTTTGGAATCCTACGGCGTCATTCAAACAACGACAGGACTACTGACAGTCATCGGAATCGGTGGCAGCGGGAATTCTTCGGGCATTATGCTGACGACAAATACCGCTGGCGGTTTGAGGTCGCTTGGCAGCGGCGAGATTGTCGCTAACGCAATTGGCAATGGCACGTCCCCTGACTTTTTCGCTGATGCAGATAGCGTCATCGGCGGCGATACGGCGACAGGACCGATCACGATCAACGCTGATACAACTATGTTGTCCGGCGCGACGACGCTGCGGTCGAGCGGCGCACTCGCACTATTACCGCGAACTCCTGCGACCACCATCGGCATCGGCGGCGGTGCCGGAACATTCAACCTTAGCGACAGCGAACTGGCAACGTTACAAGATGGTTTCTCAAGCATCACGATCGGTGCCGCCACCGCCGGCACCGTCGATATCGACACGGCAACATTCCGCGACCCCGTCACGATCGCGGGTGCTTTGATTCACGATGCCGCCGCGGCGGATATCACCAACACCGATCTCGTCAACCCATTGGTTACATTGGTCGGCAACATTTCACCGGGCCGGTCACCCGGCATCCTGAACGTAACGGGCAATGTCGCGTTGGCGAACAACGATTCATTCAGCGTCGAGTTCGGGGGCAATACCGCAGGCGACGCCGCCAACAATCACGACCAGCTCAATGCATCAGGCACGGTCACGATTCTCAACAACGTCGTGCTCAACACCTCGTCGTTGGGCGGTTACATTCCGGTCGGCATCAACACCTTTACGATCATCAAACGCAGCGGCGGAACGGGGCAGTTTGCTGGTTTGCCTCAGGGTGCCTCGATCGAAAACTTCTTGGGCAGCGGGCTCACGGCCACGATCACCTACGCCGGTGGAACCAGCGGCCATGATGTCCAGATCACGACGTTGTCAAACGATACGATCGCACCGTTTGTCGTCAGTGTTATCGCGACCGGTTCCACGTGGATGGAACCTTTCATCGATCACGTCGATGGTGGTGGCAACGGTGCGGGAAATGGACTCGGATACTCACTTGTGCCCGGCCAAATTATTCCCAATGCCGGCGTCGACCGAATCGATGTCCAGTTCAGCGAACCGGTCGTTGGCTTCAACGCGACAAACGTCTCATTGCTCGGAGTCGCGCTGGCAAACTACAGCGGTATCGCGACGTTCAGCTATGACGCCGAGACCCGCCGTGGCAGGATTCAATTGAACGCACCGATCGCCAATGACAAGTTGCGGATCGCCATTTCTGATCGCGTCACCGACGCCGCGGGCAACTTGCTCGACGGTGACAGCGCCGGTGGTGCAGGTGGCAATTTTGATTTTCGGTTCAATGTCTTGGTGGGAGATGCCGACGGTGATGGCAATGTAAACGGCGGTGACTTGACAGCTTTCGCAGCTTCGTTCAACCAGAGCCCCAGCAGCGGCTGATATAATCCTGCGGCAGACTGGGACGGGAACGGCAATGTTGACGGCGGCGACCTGCCATTGTTTGCCGCGCGTTTCAATCAATCGTTGCCTAGTGGCGAACCAGGCGTCGCGCTGTTCTCGATTGCGCCGCCGACAAAGCTCTTAAAGAATACTTACCTTGTCGATGATTTTTACAGCCGCCTGGCGACCGAGCGATCACCCAAAATTGAATCGAGTTTTAGCGACCCTTTGAATGAAGATTCATTTCATTCACAACTTGGAGCGTCGTAGAACACTTTGTGCCATTGCAGAACGGTTGGAGGCAACCATTCTACAATTTACGGTGCCATTCCGGCGTCTGAATAGAACGTGTCGGCGCTCTGATGGCGACGTCCTGCGGAATCTTTTAACTGGACCGACAGGCCGCGAATCGATTCGATCGAACTTAGACGTTTGCCGCCGCTGGAAAAACATGCTAAGTCATCGTTTTGTGTTGCCAAGACGAGCGACTCAACTCGGCCGGTATCCAAATCGATCTCTTGGATGGTGCCGAATTGATCCCAAACGAGTAACGTTCCGGCGGGTGTGAGTTGAAGTCCCTTGACGCGGCCAGCGCCGGGGCGAATCACGGAAACGATTCCGTTGTCCATGTTCAGCGACAATACGGCACCTGACTCCGTACCAATGACTACAATACCAGGCTTGGTTTCGAGGATGCAGTTCAGAGCTCCATAGACCGCGAATTCTTTTGTTTCCCAGTCGTGCGCCATATCCCAAGTAGCAACGCGGCCTTCTCCGCAGACAAAGAGTCGCTGCGAGTCCAAGCTAAACGCGACACAGCGAACCATATTAGGAAAATCGACTGTGCGGATGAGTGATCCGTCGACCGCGGACAGCATCTTCACCTGTTTTTCAATTGCCAACGCAATCAATACGCCGTCGTTGCTGAGTGCGATTTGCTGAGATTGCTGGCGTGACCAAGTCATCGGGTTGAATTCGGCAAGCTTCAGTACATCGCCAAACGTTTTTGATTCTGGATCGAAGATGCTTTGGCAAACCGCACCGATTGAAGTCGTCCAAAAAAGATGCTTGTTATCGTGACTCCAAATCAGGTCAGTGATCGATTCCGATCCAACATCGACGACTTTCAATTCATTTAGCTTTGTATCGCCCAACCAAAGCTCTCCTGTCGTGGTTCCGGCGGCAAGTATGTCTTGATCGGGATGCCAAGTCGCACATTGAAAGAGAAGTGTCGATTGCGTGTAAGTCGTTGCGCCGCTCGCAAGGTCGAGTAAGCGAAGTCGGTGCTTGTCTTCAGTGACTACGGCCAATGTTTTTGAGCGAGGATCGATCGAAGCACTCGCTAGCGAAACTTGCGGGAAGATCCCAATTGCAGGCCGCATCTGCATTTCATTTGAATAGAAGCAAACTCCGTTCGCGTTACCTACCGCGAGAATCGTCCCTTGAGGGTTCCACCGCATCTGTGCGACGCCGTATTGCTGTTGAACCTGGACCGCGTCCGGCTGTTTCGACGTGGTATCCCAGAAAACGAATTCACGCGAGTAGCCGTTTGCGATTATCGTCTTGTTGTCCCGATCCCAAGTGACGCCGCGGGGCTCGCCCTGTATCGGAGTGGCAACGCGATTGAGAATGTCGCCATTGGCAACTTCGTGCATTAAGAATTCAGTGCCTGTAGTAACAACCAATCGCTTTTCATCTTCGCTCCAAAGTATCCCCCAGATTTTCATGCCATGATCAATCGCGTGCATCACGTCGCCGCTGGTCACATCCCAAACCATTGCCCCTTTAGAACAGGCTACGGCGATGAATTTGCCACTCGGTGACCAGGCAAGTTGTCGTCCCCAACCGAGCGTGCCCTTAAATTTGGCTATCGGAGTGCCCTCAACCGCGATGATGCGAAGACTGTCGCTATCGTCGCAGATCGCCAGCGCCGATCCATCCAGGTTCCAACGAAGATGCCGAATCGGCAGCATTGCCGGTTGCGATTCCAAGTACGATTCGCCAGTCTCCGGATCGACAAATCGTACCTTGCCGGAGACGTCGCCGATGGCCAAAAGCTTGCCATCGGGCGACCAATCGACCGAAGTCATCTGATGACCATCATAGGAATACATCGCCTGCAATTCGCGGCTGGTAGCATCAAAAATTCGGACCACGTCGTCACCCACCATCGCAATCGATTCGCCGTTTGGATGCCACGAATGGTCATGCGTAAAACCTTCGAGCAATGTGCGGTTCAATTGCCACTGAGTTCCCTTCTCGCGTACCGCTGGATGCGTCAATAACCCTGACATTGCGGTCCCGCTCGCGGCCGGCGACCATGTCGATTTGACAACGACCGCCGATGATTGCCCCAGGGACACTTTGACTTTGCCGGGTAGCAACGTCGCCGCGTTTGATTCGGCAGTCAGCTCGTATTCGCCGGGTTCCAACTCGACGGTCGCCGCTGTTTCGACGCTGATTGTTTTGACCGATTTACTATTGGACTTCGTGAAAGCAATCGAGATCGGTTCAGCGGACATTGATTTAATTTCAACAGCACCCAGCCCTTCGCCTAGCAATCGAACTGCGTTATGCGCTAATTCGCGAGTCGCAGGTTTGGATTGCTCAAGGTTTGCCGATTCATTGAGCAGTTCACGTGCGCCGTCGAGATTGCCTTGCTTCGCCAAACGCTGGCCAAGCACATAGGCCATCGGACCGCGAAACGCCTCATCGAGTGAGCCGCGGACGCCGCCCCAGCCGAGAAAACCGGTGGTGCCCAGTTTCCAGGTTGTCATCAACCAAGCAACTTGCTCCATCGAAAGCTCGCGCTTCACCAAAAATAAATCGGCGATCTGCGAAACCAGATCCCACGTCAATTGCTGGTCCGCATCGCTGGGATGATTGGGAAACGCGCCGTGCAAAAAAAACTGGTGGGCCGCCAGTATGACGGGCTGCATAATTCGCTCGCGAAGCGTCAGGTTGGCGTACGCGAACGATTCGGCGAGTTGCATTCCTCTGGGAGTTCGCCACATTTCATCGAGGCTACGAAAAATCGAATCTTGGCTGGTCATACTCGCCGCCATCGACGAAAAGCCACCGCCAAAACTGGTTAACGTTCGATCGAGAAATGCCGTTACGTCCTGCCGATCCAATTCACCACTGAGGCTGCCAAGAATCAATAGGTGATTGAAAATCGGTTCTTGGCCAGTCATTTTTCCTAAGAATCCGCCTCGACTTGCGAAAAAGCCGTCGCGCCAAGTTTGCTTTGCGCCAAGCTCATCACCGCGCCGATGTTGCAAAAAGCCACGCATCAGATACAGGTTGACTCGAAGCCAATTGTCATCGATCGTGGTATTCGCGATTGCATCGAACGAACGATCGATATCTCGCTCGGCCTCATCAAAACGATCCAGTGCCGCGTAGGCACAGGCTCGGTCGCGATACAGCCAACCCTTGTGCGTGCGTGGGTTCGCAAGCGATTCGTTGATGAACCCGATCGCCCCGCCCGCTTGGCCCGAAAGTCGCAGGAGCCGCGTATAAGATGTCAACACGCGGGGGCTGATCGTTCTGTTGGTCAGCCGACTGACAATCTCCAGCGCCTCATCGAACTGGCCCTCGAAACGGTAAGCCTTCGATAGTTCAAGTTGGGCCTCAATCGTTCCCTGGCCATCGTAGCTGAGCACGCGGTCAACTTCACTGGCGCGATTGAGCTGAGCCAGTCGATTGGGGTTCTCTCGCAACAGAGTCGTGATGGAGGTGAACTGTTCCATGATCGACCCCAAAATACGCGAGCGAGTTTCCTCGGAAGTCAGAAACGCCGCTTCGCCAAATTTGTCCGTCGATTGCAGGAACGCGAACAGTTCATCGGCTTCACTGGCGCGGCCCGACTTCAGGGTTTGGTCCCACAACGTGATGCCGGCGAGCGTTGACCACGGTGCGCTGTCGGAACGCAGTAGCCCAGTCAGTATCGGTTGTGCTTCGGTTTCTCGCTGCAGCTTGATCAGGCAAGTTGCCATTTTGAATTTTGCTTCATCAACAATGGCCTTGGTCGCCGTCGGGTCGGCGGACTGCTTGGTGTATTCATCTAGCGCGTCAAAGTGGTTATCGGCGGCGAACAGTTGGTCACCTTGTTGCAGCGGCGCAAGGCCATCTTTGATTTGCTGCGTGTCGCAGCGCAGCATCGTCATTCGAGTGTCTGCAATCGCGCGAACTCCCACATGGCCGGCGTCAATTTGCCGAAACGGAAAGGGGTCGATCACGCGGTAAGGCTTGAAATCGTTAACTTGAATCGTTAGCTCGGTTCCAACTCGCGTGGCAAAAATCCTGAGTCGCTCGCCAATCACCAGGTCTCGGTCGATCGGTACTCGCAGTAACGACGATTGGCCGCGACGAATTTCGATCACGATCGCGGTGTCACTTTTCACTGCCTGAGCAAAAGTAACGTGATTAAAGCTCCAGTTACGTGCCGTGATGTCTCTGGTATCAAAGGTTTCGGGTTCGATATCAATCACCGGCGTGCGGACGACGAAGTCATAGCCGAGATCATCCACGATATTGAGTGACAGGCCCACTTCGTGGCCGATTTCCCAACTCTCGAATTCGGCTTCGACGCGTAAGTTGCCCGAAGTGCTCGGCGTCACCGTCGAAATGGGAGCAAAGTAGTCTTGTTGGCGAGGGTTGATTAGGCTGGACGTTGGCGGCATCGGTTTGCGAAATGTGGCGGAGTCCGTTTGCTTGTCGAAACTACAGTCCGCAGCGGCAAGCAGCTTCGCGAAACTTGCGGAATCGTCACTTGTCGCGATGAACTCGATTGTCCAACCGCCGTTAAGTTCGCTAAGCGTCAACGCCAGTTTGTCGAGCCGTTGCTGCTGGATCGGCGTCACGGAAAAGGTGCCGAGTCGATTGATGGCCGCGTCGATGGCTTCTCGATCGTTGGGTAGCAGACGCGGTTGTTTGAGCCGAGTATCAATCACGTCCAGGGCCGCGTCGGCAAACTGCTGCGTCAGCATCGGTCTGCTGCTTGGATCACGTTGGCCGAGCGCGGCAATCGTTGCTTGCGCTTGGGTCCAAGTCGTTTCGGACAAGTCCAACTGCACCACTTGGTCACTAAACTGCGACTGAAGCTTCACCATGGCGGCGGATTCGCGTCCTTTGAACACAGCCAACCCGAGCGATGCCGCAATTAGAATCATGGCTACCAGGGTCGTGCCGGCGATGACTTGGGTACGATTACGCTTGAAGAATTTTTGAGCTCGATATGTGATTGAAGGAGGGCGCGCCGTAACGGCCTGGTCGTTGAGAAACCTGGCGATGTCTTTGGCAAAGTCAGATGCTGACTCATACCGACGATCTCGGTCCTTTTCGATCGCCTTCATCACGACCCAGTCGAGTTCTCCTGAAAGCATTGCTTTGAGTCGACTCGGTTCAATCTCGCGGCTGAGCGAAACTCCGGCAATCGAATCGCCCGATTTAGACAGCCGAGCGCTTGGTTTCGGTGGATCTTGTTCGCGAATGATTTCGAGGATTCGCAATAGCGCGTGCTCCTGAATCGTTTCGCTGTCCAGCGGCGTTGAACCGGTTAATAACTCATACAGCATCACGCCGAGTGAATAGATATCGGTTCGCGCATCGATCTGTTTGTTTTCGAGACCGGCCTGCTCGGGCGACATGTAATAAAGCGTGCCGACGATCGCCCCAAATTCGGTGAACATCGTCTTGTCGGTCAACTTCGAGTCACGCTGCAGTGCCTTGGCGAGGCCAAAGTCAATTACTTTGGGCACAGGCCGCCCGTCATATTCGGCCACCAAGACGTTGGACGGTTTTAGGTCGCGGTGAATGATCCCTTTTTGGTGTGCATGTTGGATCGCGTCACAAATCGGAATGAACAATTGCAACCGCGCCCGAACCGATAGCTTGTGTTGGTCGCAATAAGCGGAAAACGGCACCCCTTTGACCAACTCCATCGCGAAATAAGGCGCACCGTTATCGTCCGTCCCGGCATCCAATACTCTCGCGATGTTGGGGTGGTCCATCATCGCAACTGCCTGGCGCTCCGCCTCGAACCGCACGATAATCTGAGAGGAATCTCGCTCGGCCTTGATGATTTTTAAGGCAACTTGCCGCCGAATCGGAACGGTCTGTTCCGCCAAGAAAACGGACCCCATGCCGCCTTCACCGATCTTTTTTATGATCGTATAGGGACCAATCCGAGCCGGCCGATGAGATGCTGGAAGATACTGTTTCTTCTTCTGACCAGTCTCGTCAACGTCATCCTGGTCCGACGAAATCCATTCGCCGCTGAGCGTGCGAAAGAAGCTCTCGGGTTGGTCTTCCGGCGGAATCGACTCGTTAGGCGGATTGCTCATGGCAACCTAAGATAGTCGTTGGCCAGTACGACGGGTGAATTTCCTGAAATACGTACCGACCCAGTCAACCAGTCGTTAGGTTTGTATCGACTGGCAAACTTGCACAGGGCCAGTAAGAAAAATTGTGTCAGCGGCCGTGGACCTGACACTACCTATTTTATCTAACCTACGGAGACGGACGCATGAATGCGACACTGAAGCAGCAGATATAAGAGTTAGCAAGCGAGCTGGTGACTCAATCCAGCACGATCAAAGACCTCAACGCAGCCATGAGAGAGTTGATGAAATCGGCTCTCGAAAAAATGCTTAATACCGAGATGGATGTGCATTTGGAATCGACTCCAACGAGAACCCAGGAGCGTTTCCAGGACGCTCAATCGCAGGACGAATGGTCGTCCAAACGCATCGGCAAAAACAGACGAAACGGGACCAGTCCCAAGACGATCCAAGGCGACATGGGCAAGCTGCCTTTGGATATCTGAGCTATGCAAAAACCCAATCATCATTGCTGTGTTGCAGCATGGGGTTCGATCGGAGGGCAAGCATGGGCGATTCACGCCAAACGGAAGTCGCGTATTGGAATACGGAGAACGGTTTAGCGACAAAGTCATTCGCGTCAAGAATCCCGTCGAAAATCGCATCCTCGTGGACGCCTCATTTGACCCGCTATTCCCACCAGATCGGTTTGACAAGATTCAGCAACAAATGGCTACGCGAGCTGTAACTCAGCGCGGCATTCCCAGAAGCACAGATCCAGGTAAGTACCCGCTATCAACGCGGGTTGTAGACCTCACGGACGGTTGTGGATCGGTGATGTATGGCGTGCCACATTCGAAAATGAAGGCCGGAAATGAGATCAAGTCGCACTTTTACAAGTGTGCACGGCATATGAAGAACCAATCCTGCAATCACAATAAGGTGGACGGCGAGAGATTGCTGGAGGTCGCGTTACGCGCCTTGAAACACATGTTGCGCCAGACGGGCTCTCGCTCGGCATTACGTGACAAGCTTCTCGAAATTGCTACGAACCGACCGTCAGAAATACCCCAGGAAGATCAGACTCGCAGCAGGCTGGAATCAAGTATCGCTAAACTGACACTCGACCGAGAGGAAATCGGGAAGAAGCTATCCATCGAAACAGATCCTAAGCTGGGACAACTGTTTCGATCGGAGTACGGTTCAAAGGGTAAGAAGCTCGCCGTGATGCAGGGTCAGCGCGCCGGCATCGAATCGAAAAAGGGAAACATCTTCTTTAGCGTAGAAGATCAAGTTCAACAAGCTTTTAAGTTGCTTGACAAGCTAGAGAGCCTAGCAGCACTTCCCGAAGCGAGGCCTTGCCTCAACGAAATTATGAAGAGTCTTGGCATTTGGGTCGGGGTTGATTTCCACAAGGTAAAATGGGGTAACCGTCCCGTCCGCTGCGTTCGTCACGGCATCATTACAATGGGGGACATAATCTTCCTGTACCGCTACATGGTTGCGCCCCGAAAGATTCAGCAACCGTTGATGGATGTACCATCGACAAATTGTCGGCTACCATCGTTTCCGAATCAAATCCGGGCGAGGGAGACGGCAAAAACGCTGGAAATACGGCCAAAATCAACGAGAAGGAAGACTCGTTAACCAAGGTCAATCGGGGCGACAGGATTCGAACCTGCGACCTACTGGTCCCAAACCAGTCGCGCTACCAGCCTGCGCCACGCCCCGAAATACTATGCCTAAGATCGTACTTGATCGACCGAGTCGATACTAGGCCGCTTTGAACGCTGGTTAACCGGCGATTCTCAATTGCGGCTTACTTTGCTCAGCCAAAATGGCTCGCAAGCGATCGAATTCGTCGGCCGTGGTGAAATGGATCGTGATTTTGCCGCGACCTTTGCTGGTTTGGCGAATCTCGACCTTGGTGCCCAATTGATGCCGCAACTCGGTTTGTAATGACTCGATATGCGGCGTCACGGTTCGCTTCTGACGCGTCGAATTGACAATCTTTTTGCCGGTTTCTTCGTCTTCTTCTTTTCTCAACAATTCGGCCACGTGAGCTTCGGTCGCCCGCACGCTCCAACTTTCGTCTTGAATTTGCTTCGCCAACCGCATTTGGATTTCTTCGTCGCCGATCGGCAACAGCGCCCGCGAGTGTCCCGCCGTCATCTCGCCCGATACGATCCAGTCAAGAATTTGTTGTGGCAATTCGAGCAACCGCATCAGGTTGGCCACCGTGCTGCGGTCCAGCCCCAGGCGACTGGCCAGGACGTCTTGTTTGCATTGGTGTTGGTCGATGTAGCGTTTGAACGACAACGCTTTTTCGACCGGGTTGAGATCCTTGCGTTCCATATTCTCGACAATCGCCAGTTCCGCGACCAAGCGATCGTCGGCTTCGCGAACTTCGGCGCGAACCGTGGCGCGACCGGCGTGAATCGTTGCCCGCAGTCGCCGTTCGCCGCTGATCAATTGATAGCGGTCGCCGACTTTGCGAACCAAAACGGGTTGCAATTGTTCGTGGCGTTTCAGACTTTCGGCCAACGATGCGATTTCTTCAGGGTTAAAATCGCGGCGCGGTTGAAACGGATTGGGATCGATTTGGTCGGTGGGCAGGAACAGCGACGTGGCCGACGATGCGTCTACCGATGCCGCGAATTGCTTGGCGTTTTGAGTCGGTGTCGTCGCATTCGATTGGCCGTTATCATCATCGACGGGCGTCCCGAGCAGCGCTTCGAGACCGCGGCCCAGGCGTCGCGTTTTGGTCGCCGTGGGCAGATTGGGGTTAGTCACGTTCAAGCACCTCCATGCAAAGTTGTGTATAGGCAAACGCGCCCCGGCTCCTGGGGGCGTAATCGAAAACACTCAGCCCATGGCTCGGTGCTTCGCTCAAACTCACATCACGCGGAACGACCGTGTCGAACACGATGTCGCCGAAGAAGTCGCGGACTTCGCCATCCACTTCGCCGGTCAATTCCAAGTATGGATCGTACATGGTTAAGAGGATTCCGCCAAAGGTCAATCTGCCGTCGGTGCGGTGCATCACGCGCCGAATTACCTCGATAAGTTGCGATAAGCCTTCCATCGCAAAGTATTCGCACTGGATCGGGATCAACACCTCAGTGCTGGCCGCCAGCGCCGCTTCGGTCAACGTGCCGAGCGTCGGCGGACAATCGATCAACAGAAAGTCGTAGGTCTCGTGTAACGAATCGATTCGCTTGCGGACCAAATCGCGTTCCGGTCCGTCGCTCTGGGCCAGTTTGTCGACGTCTTGAAACGAGCGGCTGCCTGGCAACACATCTAGCAGCGCGACCTTCGTGGCCAAGACTGCCGAGGCGATCTCGTCCTCGGACACCAACGGATGGCGATCAGCGACTTGGCAACCGAGCGATCCGGTAGCGTTGCATTGTGGGTCCATGTCAACGAGCAACGTGCGGAAGCCGGCCTTGGCCATGGCGGCGGCCAAGTTGACGGCGGTGGTGGTTTTGCCAACGCCACCTTTTTGATTGACGACGCAGATGATGCGTTTCTTTTCGAGTTCTGGTTGCGTCGTCATCAAGTGCGTTGTCCTACGTCGCTGGTGCAGTAGTGGATCTTTACGCCCGCCCACATACACACAATTTCGTGGGAAACTACGAAGTCGTCCGGGCCGGAATCAAGACCGTTTCATGCGAAACTTCTATTGACACGCGATTTTACGGAAAATAATTCGCCGTTCATTTCCGTTCAATCGCCACGCTGGTTCCCAAACGATTGGGACAATTGCTCTACTCTGGCCCATGTTACAATTGACCGATGTTTAATCGGTTCCAGCTCATCATTGCAATTCTCTTTGGCCTGGTTCACTCAACCACCGCCGAAGAAATCCGCTTCAATCGCGACGTGCGCCTGATCTTGTCGGAGAACTGTTTTTACTGCCACGGTCCCGATTCCGGTAAACGCGCAGCGGGCCTGAGACTCGACGTCGAATCCGCTGCGAAAGAAGCGGCGATTGTTTCCGGTGACGCGGACGCCAGCGAACTCGTTGCGAGAATCTTGTCCACCGACGGCGACACCATCATGCCGCCGCCGCAATCCGGTCGCGCGCTCTCCGCCGCTCAAAAACAAACGTTGCAAACTTGGATCGATCAAGGGGCACCCTACGAGTCGCATTGGTCACTCGTACCTGCGCAATCGCCAACAATCCCGCGCGACGATTCCGGTTGGTCTCACGGTGACATGGACCAATTGGTTCGCGCTGAAATGCTTAAGCACAACCTGACTCCCTCCGCACCGGCGGACCGCGAAACCTGGCTGCGGCGAGTTGCTTTTGACCTAATCGGATTGCCACCGTCGCTCGACGAAATCGATGACTTCCTCGCCGACCAATCACCGCTCGCGTTCGAACGTGTCGTTGATCGTTTGCTAACATCGCCAAGCTACGGCGAACGGATGACGGCGGATTGGTTGGATGTGTCGCGATACAGTGACAGTTACGGCATGCAGGTTGACAAGGATCGCCGCGTTTGGCCCTTTCGAGATTGGGTCATCGCGGCGTTTAACCGTGGCACCGGCTACGACCAATTCATCATCGAGCAGATCGCCGGCGACCTATTGCCCGGTGCCACGCGGGACCAGATTCTGGCCACGACATTCAATCGTTTGCATCCCCAAGAGTGTGAAGGCGGCAGCGTTCCCGAGGAATTTCGGATTGAGTCGGTTGCCGATCGAACACAAACCGTCGCGACCGCGATGCTCGGGCTGACGATGGAATGCTGTCGTTGTCACGATCACAAATACGATCCATTGACCCAGCGCGATTTCTATTCGCTCAGCAGCTTCTTTGACAACATCGATGAAGCCGGTTTGTATTCGTACTTCACTGAGTCATGCCCGACGCCGACGTTGGCGCTGCCGAATGACAAACAAACCGTTGCACTGGAGCAAGCCGAACGCGAAGTCGCGGTTGCCAAAGCGGCCCTGCAAGTCGTTGACGTGCAAGCCGATTTCGATCAATGGCAGACCGCAGCATCGGCACTCGAGTCCGCACCGGCCAAACGCGTTGACTTCGAGGAACCGGTCGGCGACCAAATTGAAATGGTCGCGGGCAAGGTTGGCAACGGCGGACGTTTTCCCGGTGACGATTCGCTGGACCTTGGCGTCGGTGACTTTGATCGTTGGCAACCGTTCACGATCGCGTTGTGGTTGAAAGTGCCTGACGTGAAGAAACGTGCGGTGGTTTTTCATCGTTCACGAGCGTGGACCGATGCGGCCAGCCGCGGCTACGAATTGCTTATCGAAGACGGACATCTGCAGGCGGCGTTAATCCACTTTTGGCCCGGCAACGCGCTCGCAGTGCGGACCACCGAACCGCTTGCGATCGACACTTGGGTTCACGTCGCCGTTCGCTGGGACGGTTCCAGTCGCGCCGCCGGTTTGTCGATTTACATTGATGGCAAACCGGCGGGAATCGAAGTCGTGCGCGACAACTTGACCAAGCATATCGTTGGCAATGTTGTCGGCGGTGGCGGCAACCAGATCGCGATTGGTGCTCGCTTTCGCGATCGCGGTTTGACCGGCGGTGTGGTCGATGAGTTCATCGTCTACGACCGCGAGCTCGCTGATTCCGAAATCGCGGCGTTACACGATGGCAACGAGCCGATCGCCGATCTCGATCTTTTCAAACGCGTGCAATCCGATTCCTGGCGAGCGGCAAACGCGTCGTTGATTGCCGCGCGAAAGGCGTTGTGTTTAGTCCAAGACGAGGTACCGGAAATCATGGCGATGCGCGAGTTGCCTGAGCGCCGCCAAAGTTACCTGCTCGCACGCGGTGCCTATGACGCTCCGTCGGAACCGGTCTCGCCGGCGACGCCGTCGGTGCTTCCGCCGTTGGGTGAAAACAACGGCATGCCCGATCGATTGGACTTGGCTCGTTGGTTGACCGATCCGTCGAATCCATTGGTCGCGCGGGTTGTGGTCAATCGATTTTGGCAATCGTTGTTCGGCCGCGGGATCGTCAGCACGCCCGAAGATTTTGGCAGCCAAGGTAGTCCGCCGACGCATCCCGAATTGCTCGATTGGCTAGCGATTGATTTTGTGCAATCGGGTTGGGATACTAAGCGATTGCTGCGCAACATTGTCTTGTCGGCAACGTATCGCCAAGCCGCCACGCCGCTGGATTCACGCGATCCGGAGAACTTGTATTTGGCCAGTGCACCGCGCTACCGTTTGTCAGCGGAAATGCTGCGAGACAACGTGCTAGCAATCAGCGGGCTACTCGACACGACGATTGGCGGCGAGCCTGCGAAGCCTTACGAAGTCGAAGTTTCGTTCAAGCCGGTGGACCGCGATCAAGGTCGCGGATTGTACCGCCGCAGTCTCTACACGTATTGGAAACGCACCGGTCCGGCACCGATGTTGACGACCCTCGACGCTTCGCTGCGAGATGTTTGCCGTGTGAAACGCGATGTCACGGCATCTCCGCTGCAGGCACTTGTTATGTTCAATAGTCCGCAGTTCGTCGAGGCGGCGCGAGTGTTGGCGACAAAGTTGAACCAGCGTCACGGCGACGACTCGGCGGGGATCGTGGTTGATCTGTTTCGTTCGTTGACCGGACGACGACCGACGCCCGAGGAACACGAGCTCGTCGCCGGACTACTGCAGCGGCAACAGCAGCGGTTTCGCGGCGCGCCGGACAAGGCGTCGGAGTTGTTGGCAATCGGCGACGCGCCGCTGGACCCTGACCAAGACGTGGCGAACGTTGCCGCAACGACTTCGCTTGCGATTTCATTGCTTAACTTTGACCAAAGCCTCACCAAACGATGAACAACGATTTTCAACCATCGCGCCGTCAATGGCTGGAACGTTTCGGACTGGGGTTCGGATCGCTTGCACTGGCCGATTTGGTCGCTGGCAATCAAACGTCCGCGGCACCGTTGCTGAGCCAACCGCATTTTGCGGCAAAGGCCAAGCGAGTGATTTTCCTGTTCCAATCCGGTGCACCGAGCCAGTTGGACTTGTTCGATTACAAGCCGCTGCTTAACGAAAAGCACGCCACCGAGTTGCCGGAATCGGTGCGCGGCGGCCAACGCTTGACGGCGATGAGTGGCAATCAGGCTTCGCTGCCGATCGCTGGTTCGCCGTTCAAGTTTGAGCAGCACGGAGACTCCGGTGCATGGATTAGTGATTTGTTGCCACATACGGCCAGCGTCGTCGACGAATTGTGCATCGTCCGCTCGATGCACACCGACGCGATCAATCACGGTCCCGGCGTGACGTTTCTGCAGACGGGCTCGCAATTTCCCGGGCGTCCGAGCATGGGCGCTTGGGTCGATTATGGATTGGGCAGCGAAAACGCAAACCTGCCTGCGTTTGTGGTGATGACGACGAAGGACAAGGGCGGCCAACCGCTGGTTTCGCGTTATTGGGGCAACGGTTTTTTGCCGTCGGAACATCAAGCGGTGCGTTTTCGCAGTGGTCCGGACCCGGTGTTATATTTGAACAACCCAGCGGGTGTGGACTCGGCGTCGCGGCATGACGAATTGGAAACGCTGCGCAAATTGCACGAGTTGTCGTTGGTCGAGCATGGTGATCCGATTGTCGAAGCGCGGATCGCGCAGCACGAGATGGCTTATCGGATGCAATCATCGATCCCCGAGGCAACGGATTTGGCCAGCGAGGGTGCCGAAACGCTTGCTCTGTATGGACCTGATGCGACGACACCAGGAACGTTTGCGGCGAATTGTGTGATGGCCCGACGTTTGGCCGAGCGCGGCGTGCGGTTCATTCAACTGTATCACCAAGATTGGGACCAACACGGCGGGTTGCCCCAGGCGCTGCCGCGACTTTGCAAGGAGACCGACCAACCGTGTGCCGGTTTGATCAAAGACTTAAAGCGTCGCGGGATGCTCGACGACACGTTGGTGGTTTGGGGTGGCGAGTTTGGGCGGACGAATTATTGCCAAGGCAAATTGACGGCGGAGTCGTTTGGCCGTGATCATCATCCGCGATGTTACACGATGTGGTTGGCCGGTGGCGGGATTCACGGCGGCACGGTGTACGGCGAAACGGATGAGTACGGTTACAACATCGTGGACAAGCCGGTGCATACGCATGACATGCAGGCCACGATTTTGCATTCGCTTGGTTTGGATCACACGCGGTTGACGTACAAGTACCAAGGCCGCCAATTTCGTTTGACCGATGTTCACGGCCACGTGATGCACGATTGGTTCGCAGGGTAGAGTAGAACGATTGTCTCAATCGTTCTACTCTACTCCGGTCTTGGCTTGAGGATTGCGGTTGTGGTTTGTTCCACTCCGTCGCGGACGTATTGCAATTGCAGCGGATCGTCAACTTCGCGTTGGCGAATCAATTCCAACAGATCTGAAATCGCGCGCAGCGGTATGCCGTCGACTTGGCGCAAACGATCTCCGCTGCGCAACCCCGCAACTTCGGCGGCGCTGCGCGGTGACACGCCCGACACGACCACACCATCAAGCCCGCCGCCGGCCTGTTGCAATTGGACGCCAAGGTAGGCCGTCGGTTGCCAGCGTATTGAAACATCGCGGTCGGTTTGTGCATAACGCGGCGACGTCGGCACCAACGCCAACTTCGCCGCCGCACCGGCGGTCAATTCAGTGATGCGGGCCAACCCGGGGAAGTTGATCTTTTCGATATCATCCGACGGGCGGTGGTAATCGTTATGCAACCCCGTGAAGAAAAACAGCACAGGGATCTTGGCCAAGTAAAACGATTGGTGATCGCTGGGACCGTAACCGCTGGGCACCTTGAAGAACTTGAAATTCAACCCTTCGCCGACCTGGTCCAACAACGCGTCAAACTCGATCGCCGTGCCGGTTCCATAGACCGTTAAGTCGTCGCCGCGCAATCGTCCGACCATGTCCAAGTTGATCATTGCGACGGTGCTTTCCAACGCGAATCGCGGATGGCGAACGTAGTATTGACTGCCGAGCAAACCGCGCTCTTCGCCGGTGAACGCGATGAACACGACGCGGCGATGCGAAGCGACGTTGGCCAATTTGTCGCGGACCAGATCAGCGCTGGCCAACGCCACCGACGTACCGCTGGCGTTGTCGTCGGCTCCGTTATGAATCGCAAACGTTCCGGGGGCGAGCGAACCGTAACCGCCCATGCCAACGTGATCGTAATGTGCTCCGACGACAACTGTTTGCTCGGCAAGATCGCCTTTGCCTTCGAGCACACCAAGCACGTTCGCCGACTTGGCTACCGACGCTGACAATTCAGTCGCCAGCGCCGCGCGATGGGCCAGCAGCGTACTGGCCGGACGTCCGGTGCGATGGATTCGCGCGATCGTGTCGTCAATCGAGTCCCAACCGACGGCGCGCAACAACTTCGATGCCACCGTTCGCGACAACGACGCCACCGCAACTCCCTTGACCGCCGGTGACTCGCCACCTTCGCCAATTTCGAGCAATCCGTCTTCGCTGACCGTTCGCTCGGTGCGCAGCGATTGCAACATCTGCGTAGCATCGTCGCGGCGTTGGCGAATCGCTTGGCGACTATTCGTCGCCGACTCTGGTAACTCGGCAAGTTGCTTGGCCAATTGATTTAGTCGCGTGGTTTCGGCGTTGATGCGAAAGTCAACTTGCGCGACCGCGTCGCGAACCGATTCCTCGTCGTTGACCAACAGCACGCCGACGGCACCATGCTCAGCCGCATTCTTGACCTTGGTTTCAAAGTACGCATGACGGCTGTTTTTGCTGCGACCGAATCGTGGATTCCCGCGCGAGTCCAGCGGTTCTTTGCGGACCAAGATGACGACGCAGCCGCGAACGTCGACTTTCGCATAATCGTCGTAGCCAAACTCCGGAGCCGTGATACCAAAGCCAACGAACACCGCATCCCCCTGGACCTTGGCACTCGAACCAATCGCCAACGGACGAAACGCAACGTCCAACTCGGCGTCAATGTTCGTCAGCGGACGGGTTGTCAATTGATTCGCGTCGCCGGTCGCGATTGGCGTGAACTGTAGCTGGTTCGATGCCGCGTCGCCGAGTGAAACCGAGATCGGAATTTGCACGGCTTGAAACGGTTTGCCGTCGAACAAGTCGGTGCGCAATCCCGACGCCGCGAACGACTCAGCGATGTAGTTTGCTGACGCTTCGATACCGGGCGTGCCCACACCGCGACCGACTTGGGCATCGTCGGCGAAGAATCCGAGGTCGCGGCGCAACTTGGCATCGAGCACCGCCGGGTCAACGTCTGCGGCAGCACTTGACTCGGCCAACCGCCGCGCTGATTCCAGCTCTTCGCCGATCGCGCACTCTGCGGTTGAAGTCGCGAGCCACAAACAAACAACCAATCGATTGAAAAACATCCATTCCTCCACCACCACTGAGCCTCATTAAGATATGCTACCGGCTTTCACCTAGCCTGCCTGCCCCCAAGCCGATAATTGGCGTCTGATGGCATCGTTGTTTGTCGTACGCGGTCGAGACCAAGGCAAGCATTTTCCGCTCTCACCGCGGGTGATGCGTGTGGGCCGCGAATCGACTTGCGAAATCCGCTTGCTCGATTCCGAAGCGTCGCGAGCACACGCGGAGCTTCGCGGTTCATTGACCGGCACGTTCACGTTGACCGACTTGGGCAGCAGCAACGGTACGCTCGTCAACGGTCGTCCGATCACCACGCATACGCTGACCAGCGGCGACCGGGTCGAAATCGGTGGCACGCTGTTGATCTTTACCGGCTCAGGTTCGCAATCCGCTCGCGACTTGGTTCATGGCGTCGATATTGTCGCCCAAGGTCGCCTTCCCGAAGCTTCGCGGATCGTCTCGTCGCTGGCCAATTCGGTCCAAGCACCGCGGCCAATTGAAAAAGCGGCGGAGACCGATCGCAGCCTGGAAGTCATGTACCTGACGGCGCTGGCAGTTGGTCGAACCGATGATATCCCGGAGTTGCTTGATCGGATTCTGCGGTTGGTGTTTGATTGGGTTGATGGCGATCGTGGCTGCATCATGCTGCGCGACAACGAGACCCAGAAGCTGCGTCCGGCGGCGCGTTGTGACCGCGATGCGAGTTCGACAAGTTCAACGGGAGCCGGCACGATTGCGATCAGCCGCACGATTCTCGACTACGTGATCGATCGCAAAGAAGGTGTGCGAACCAGCGACGCGAGCGACGATTCGCGGTTCGATTCGGCGCAATCAATTGTTCAAAGCGGAATTCGCGAGGCGTTGTGCGTACCGTTGCAAGGTCGTTACGCAATCGTCGGTGCGTTGTATGTAGACACTTACACATCGCCGGGCATGATTGTGCAATCAGGCTACCGCGCACGATTCAATGATGAACATCTGCGTTTGATGACTGCGATCGGACACCAAGCGGCGCTGGCGATCGAAGACACGTTTTATTATTCGGCAATGATGCAAAGCGAACGTTTGGCGGTCATGGGCCAAACGATCGCAACGCTGTCGCACCACATCAAAAATATCTTGCAAGGCATTCGCGGCGGCAGTTATTTAATCGAGGCTGGATTGCAACGCAACGACACCGACGCGGTCCGCCGAGGTTGGGCGATGGTCGATCGCAACCAAGATCGCATTTCGCATTTGGTGCTCGACATGTTGACGTTCAGCAAAGAACGTGAACCCGAAAAGGTTGACGCTGACCTGAACGAGACCGTTGCCGACGTGGTCGAGCTGATGCAAACTCGCGGCCAAGAGCTGGGCGTCACGGTCGAGTTCGAGCCTGATAGGTCATTGCCGCTGGCGAACTTTGACCCCGAGGCAATGCATCGCGCGGTGTTGAACATCGTTACCAACGCGATTGATGCGGCGGCGCAACGAGCGCGCGAAGAGTCGGCCGACGAGTTCGAGATCGAGATCGAAGACGAGCAACCGGTCGAGACAATTGAACCGATTCCGGCCGTGGTCAAGGTCCAGACGCGGTTCGAGTCGCGCGGCGGTTGGTCGATCTTGGTTACCGACAACGGGTTCGGCATCGCAGCGGAAGACCGCGATCGTATATTTTCATTGTTCGAATCGAACAAAGGCGCTCGCGGGACTGGGTTGGGGTTGCCGGTCAGCGAAAAGATTTTGCGAGAACACGGCGGCGAGATTCGGATTCACAACGCCAACCCGCCGCCGGGAACCTGTTTTGAATTGGTCTTGCCGCCCAGCGGTACCGATCCATCACGGACCCTCATGATCGGGTCGTAGGTTTTGTGGCCCGTCTCGACTACAGTTACAGAAAATCTCCTTCGCTTGCCAATCAGTAGCCAATGGAACTAACCCTCGAACGCATTTTGCTCAGCGCCCGCAAGCATCTTGCCAGCGACGTTCACCTCGTCAACGGATTGTCACCAGCGTTTCGCATCAACGGCGACATCCGTGTCGTCGAAGGCAAACCGCTCGACCCTGCGGCGCTGAAAACAATCTACGAAGGGCTACTCAACGCGTTGCAAAAAGAAGCGTTCGAGAAAGATTGGCAGGTCTGTTTTTCGCGGCGATTGGAGAGCATCGGACGCGTTCGCGTCAGCGTCTACCTGCACGCCGGTGGTCCTGAGTTTTCGATTCGCCTTTGTGAATCAACGATCCGCGCCGCGGCGGATTTGGGGCTGCCCGAGATCATTGATGACCTGGCGCAATTGAACGATGGGTTGGTGTTGGTCACGGGGCCAACCGGCATGGGCAAGACGACGACGTTGAACTACATCATCAACGCGATCAATGAACAACGCCGCGCCAAAGTGATCACGATCGAAGATCCGGTCGAGTACGAACATCGCAATTTGCGCAGCATTGTTATTCAACAAGAATTGTTGGGCGATGTGAAGTCGTATCAAAGCGCGCTGCGGCACGTCTTGCGGCAGGACCCCGATGTGATCGTGATCGGCGAAATGCGTGATCTCGATACGATGGAAACTGCGCTCACCGCCGCCGAAACCGGCCACCTCGTGATTGCCACCTTGCACACGCCCGACTCCGTGCAAACGGTCCAGCGCATCTACAGCGTCTTTCCAGCGGGCCAACAAAACAGCATCACGATTCAATTGGCCAACAGTATCCAAACCATCATTGCGCAGAAGCTGTTACCACGGGCGACTGACGGCGGGCGCGTGTTGGCTTGCGAAGTTTGCGTCGCGACGCCAGCGGTCCGAAATCACATTCGCGAGAAGCAACCGCACTTGATTTACAGCGAAATGCAAACGGGTCGTCGTCATAAGATGCAGACAATGGATCAATCGCTGTTGACGTTTTACCAGCAAGGCACCATCTCGTACGACACAGCGATGACCCATGCGTACGATCAAGATTTCATACGCCATCGCGTGGAGCAAAACGCCGATGGCACGACCGAGCCAGGAGCGCCCACAAAGCGGTTCGCCGCCAAGAAGTAAACATGGTAGAACCATGCGGACAATTGTTCTACCATGGAATTCTCGGTATGGATTCAGCAAAACTTCTGCGTCAAACCTATGGCAAGCATCAGGTTCGCGTTAGCAAGATCACGCGCAGCGGTGACTCGGGCGATTTGCACCAACTTGCGGAGCTTGCCGTCGCGATCGAATTGGAAGGTGACTTCGAGGCGGCTTATACAGCGGGAGACAATCGTTTGGTCGTCGCCACGGACACTTGTCGCAATACGGTGTACGCGCTCGCGAAGGATCATCCGCTGGAGCCGATTGAATGCTTTGGCAAAACGCTCGCCAACCATTTTTTAACTCAATACCCGCATGTCCGTCGCGTTTCGATCGCGATCGACCAGCGATCCTGGCGGCGAATGCTCGATTCGTCCCACGCGTTTTGGGCCGACGAGCGTGTTGTGCCATCGGCGGCGGTTGCGGCAACTCGGTCAGTCGAATCGCCGCAGGCCATTGAGTTTGAATTGAACGCGGGGTTCGTCGATTGCTTGATTGCGAAGACGACGCAGTCCGGGTTCGCTGATTTTCACCGTGACGAGTTTCGCACGTTGCCCGATACCGATGAGCGAATTTTGGCAACGTCGATGAGCGCCAGTTGGACGTTTATTGACGCTGCGGCCGATCACGACTTTGCGTCGCTTCGCGAGCAAATCATGGGTCAGTTGTTGGCGACGTTCATTGACCACTACAGCCATTCGGTTCAGGAAACACTGTACCGCATGGCCTCGGCGGTGATCGAGCGCGTGCCTGAAATCGGGTCGGTCACGTTGACGATGCCCAACAAGCATCACATCCGTTTCAATCTGGAACCTTTCGGCAAGACCAACGCTAACGAAGTCTTCATCGTCACCGACGAGCCGTTCGGCTACATCCACGCCACCATCACGCGGCGCTAGTGGACCAAATTCGGCTGGAAATATGTTACGATCCGGGATGTTGATTCCGAAACAGGTGCGGCACTACACCTTGTCCAACTTCTGCGAAAATTGATTGATGGCCGTTGCTTTGGCGAGCAAGTCTGATTCCGATGATGTTCTGGCTGGTGAGGCCGCGATGCCCAATCGTGGCGGTCGCTCCGCGGCGCGGCTCTGGCCGCTGGTCTTTGCAATCACGATTGCGGCGGCGTCGGCTGTGGTCGGGATTATTGCGTTCATTGCCATGTGGGGACGTGACTCCGCGTCGGGAACGCAGGCGTTGTTGGTGATTCCCAAACCGTATGACGCGGCTCGTGCCGAAAAATATCTGCGTGCGATTTGTGATCTGGGACCGCGGCCCAGCGGTACTGAGGCGATGGCAAAGCAGCAAGCGATGTTGGCCGAATTGTTTACCACGCTGGGCGGTCAGGTTCGCTTGCAACCGTTTGAGGTTCGTCATCCCGAGACGGGCGACGCGGTGCAGTTGAATAACCTGATCGCCAGTTTTCATCCCGAGCGACCGCGGCGGTTTTTGGTTTGTGCCCACTACGACACACGTCCATTCCCCGATCGCGACCCACAAGATCCCAAGGGCCGTTTCGTCGGTGCCCATGATGGTGCCAGCGGCGTGGCGGCGACTCTCGAACTTGCTCACCATCTGGGCACCTTGCCAGCGGAAATTGGTGTTGATGTGGTGTTGTTCGATGGCGAGGAATTGGTTTATCGCGAACGGCGTGACTTGTATTTTCTCGGCTCGAATCATTTCGCCCGCGAGTACGCCGCCGATCCACCGCCCCATCCGTACCAAGCGGGTTTTTTGTTCGACATGGTCGGCGATCGCGAATTGCGGATCTATTACGAACGAAACTCGTGGAATTACGCCCGCGATGTTTGTAAGTCATTGTTCGATACCGCCGACCGACTTGGCGTCGACGCGTTCGTCGCGCGAATTCGTCACGAGGTTCGGGACGATCATCTGCCGCTCAACGTGATTGCCAAGATTCCCACGATTGACTTGATCGATTTCGATTATCCCCGGCCCGGTATCGGAGTCCCGCAGTATTGGCATACGACGAAAGATATTCCCGAGAACTGCAGCGGCCATTCGATCGCCAGTGTCGTGTACGTAGTGCATCAGTGGTTGTTGAGTCAATAAAGATCGTGCGGATGGTTTGGCAAAGGGAGCGCGAGGCTCCCGCCGAGTTCCCAAACAGTTGGGGACAACCATTCTCCAATTTGGTTGAGGAGTTTTTGATGCTCGCAGGCAGCCTACTGATTGGCTTTACCGTCATCGCGGTGGCGATCTGGTTGGAATACAATGATTCACTTGGTTGGCCCATCGAAGACAAACGCGAGCAATCTGATCCGTCGCAAGCGGATGCTCGCTATCGCAAGCTGCGGCGTCGATGGCGGCGAATCGTACACGCGATTTTGGCCGTTTGTGGAGCGCTAATGGCTGCGGCGGGGCTTGCCGGTCCAGGGCGTTTTTGGATTTCGGCGTGGACCGCCGTCGCCTTACTGCTGATGACAATCATCGTTTTGGCGTTGTGTGACGCGCTGCGGACGCACCGGCATTATGCGAAGAAACGCAAGGCAAAAGAACAATCGCGAAAAGACCGCGCGACCGTATAAAACTCCTGCAGCGGAGCACATCGCTTTCGCGTTATACTGCCGTTGCGTCGAGGGATTGGTTTCCGTTTTGTCAGGGAGTTTTGGCGATGAGTTTCTGTCCGACTCGTTTTTTGTTCGGCCTTGTCTTGGTTTTTGGCTGCCTGGGAATCGACTCCGATTCCGCCCACGCTCAAACCAATCCTTCGCTCGAAAATATCTATCGAACAATGGCCGAAACCCAGATCCAGCGCGACCAGCAGGCTGCGGCGTATCGTCAGACCATTGGCGGCACCGCGCCCGGCCAATTGGTTCAACCACCGTCGGTCACCAAGTCGATCAACGGCCAACCGCCTGAATGGTTCACCAACGCGGTCTACAACATTCGCCAAAACGTTGCTGGTCTGGCCCCGCAGATGCAACGCTATGCCAGCAGCATTCCGGCGGTACGCGATACCATCGGCGATGTCTACCAAATCTCCGCCGAAGCCGATTCGTTGTTCACGCGGACTCGCAATGGCGAATCGATGGGCGCGCTGCTGGCCGGCTACCAAGGTGTTGATACGCGTTGGCGAGATATCTCGTACCGCATGCGTGCCGGTGGCGGACTCGACTCAAACATCACCAATTATCTCAATGCAATCGACGAATCATTTGGCCAAATCGATCGCCAACTTGGCTTGGCGACGCCGATCGATCGCATGCGTTTGCGTGATTTGATGATCGTTACCTTGACCTACATGGACGCGATGTTCGACGACGTGCGTTTATCGCCGCAAGCGTTTCGCGACGCCGATTCGTTGATTCGCGACGGACGTATTTTGCGTGAACGGTTACGCCAGGAATCGTACAAAATCGAGCGGGCTGATTACAACGAAGTCGTCGCCAGCTTTACCGAGTTCGTTCGCTTGTGGCGAACCTATGCGACGCGGCTGTACCAATTGAACGACGCTCACGTCAACCAGCGACTCGATTCGATCCGCCGCCAAGGTGACGAGGTGTATGCTTCGTTGCGAGTGCCAGCGGCGACAGATCGTGGCCAGACGCAATTCGCCGGCCAACGTTTGACCGCGGGTTTGGTCGCACTCCAAGACCAAATGTCGCGCTGGGGTACGACGCGATTGCCCGCCGACCAACTTCGCTTCATCGACGTCGTGCGATCCCTCGGTGACCGCAGCCGCCGACTCGAAACCGAGCTGGCACGCAGCGGTGGAGCCACGGCCGCAGCCGCCACGTTCACCGAAATGGACGCGATGTGGACCGATGGTTTGCGTTCGATGCGCGCGGTTGACCCACGCAGCGGTCTGCAGCAATCGTTGGTCCAGACCGATACGTTGTTCAGCGAGATGCGCGACCTGCTGAAGACCGGATTGGGGCCCAGCCAAAGCGAATTGCTCAGCACCGCCGCGTCGCTTGAAGTCGTTGCCGATGATTTCAATATCGATGTGCAGCGCTACAAGCGCTACCTGAGCCCAACGGGATTCCGTGATTCGTTGTCCGGAGTCAGCGACGATATTTATGCGGTTTCGCGAGATTTGCATCGCGCCTTGGAGACCGGTGGCAATTCTCGCGAGGCAACTGTGCTGGCCCAGCGATTGGTCCAACGATGGCAAGAGTTAACGCCGATGCTCAGCGAATTGAACCAGCGTGGATTGGCGACCAATCGCACCGAGCAGTTGTACGAAGGCTATCGCGAGATGCAACCGCTCGTCGCCCGCGCCGCATCGATGTTGCTTTATTGAGGCCGGTCGGCAGGAGTGATTAGGTACCAATATTTTTCGCAAGATTGCCATTGTCGCAGCGAATGGGGTTGGGACCGATTGACAATTGATCCGGCTATCGGCAAACGGCAATTTTGTCCAAAATGCGAAGCTGCTTAATTTCGCAACGCCTAATTCCCCCCTCCGCAAACGAAGAACGTCCCCATGCCAACCCCGAGCGACTCGATCATTGAAGTCGACGACCAATTGGTTGACCTGCGCAATCGACCCCTGGCGGCGCTGCTGGCTTGGTTGGTTCCGGGGTTGGGACACTTTTACCAACGTCGCCATACCAAGGGTGCGATCTATTTTGCCAGCATCGTAATGACCTGGATTATCGGTTTTTCACTCGGCGGTTACCACGTCGTCTACGCGTCTTGGCAACCCGGCGACAAACGTTGGCATTACTTTCTGCAGGCCGGCGTCGGCGCTGCGGCGTTACCGGCAATCGTCCAAACCAAACACATGAATGACCATTCGGACCCGCGCACCGGCTGGACGCGCCCTGACTACGAACCCTGGTTCGGCGGGTTTATGGCTCCGCCGCATCGACCCGTGTTCGAGGACGCCACCGACGAAGTCTCGGCCTGGTACGCCCGTTACGGAGCCGGCTACGAAATGGGAACTTGGTTCACGATGATCGCCGGCTTGCTGAACATTTTGGTGATCTACGACGCCTACTCCGGACCGTTGGGAATCCCGATCAGCGGGCGACGCAAACCGCGCGGACGCGACCCCGATGAATCAACCAATCCGCCAATCTCAACAAAAGGAGTTGATTGAAATGTTGCCCATCAACTTTACCTATTTGCTTTACTACGTTCCGTTAGTTTTATCGATCAGTCTGGTCTACGGCGGCACACGGCATGAGAATCCTCGTTTGATCCTACTTCATGCGCTGTATACCGGATACTGGATCACAGCCTTCATGGGCATCATCGTCGCGATCTTGTTCGTAATGGGCATGTTTGTCTGAGTGCTGTACGCGGAATGGCGCTAGCCACCGGCCTCGCGAATTACCAGAGGGTAGCGCTGAACCGCTCACCAAGCCAACGATAATTTTTAATTTGCACGCAGCACTACGCTGGCAAATCAACCAGACCCTGGGCTTGCGCCGCCGGGATTTGCCACTTACTTTCCGCGCGATCCTAACGCGATTGCTTGTGGTTTTCTGACATAACCTGGCGACGTACTTTTCCGCCGCGCCATTGCCGTGACTTCGGTCGCGGTCAGCAACGTACCGAAGTAAAACAAGCCGCGCGAATCGTAGATGTCGCCGCTAAACTGCGCCGCCATGAAATAGAATAGCGTCACACAGGCAATCGTTTTGCTGGTTTGTGTCTTTGACATCAAGCCCGAGAAGATTGCAAAACCAAGCCAAATGCAAAACAGTCCAACGCCAAGTATTCCCGAATCGCAGCCGATCTCCAAGAAAATATTGTGTGGATAAGTTCCCAGTTGGTCCCACCATGAATTCAGTCCATTGCCAAGGAGCATATTGTCCATCCAAATGTCCCAGGCGTCGCCGTAAATACGATCGCGTCCGGCGGTGTATCCGTAAGTAAATGTTTGCGTGAAAACGCGTTGCTCGATAATTGCAATACAACGCTGACCCACATCGCTGAACATTGCAACAATACCGACGGCACTAATTCCCAACACACCGTAGACGATTTTACTTTTCCAACCGAAAATCCATAAGAATTGAACACCGACGGCGACCAAGAACGAAAGCAAGCCGCCGCGTGATTGGGTCAGGATAATCAGCGCCAAATATCCCGCTGTTGCCAAAAAGGCCAGCGACTTGGGAATGCTTCGCAAGCCAATGCACGAAACCGCTGCCACACCCACAATACGCACGAAGGTATTGGGGCCGCCATCGCCCACGGCAGCTCGCTGAGTAAAGTCCGAGGTGGCCACGGCCAATAATGACAGCGCAGACCCCAGAATAAAGCAAGATCGCAGTAACGATTCTTGAAAAACCAACAAGTTGCCAGATCGTCGCCCCGAAACGTAGTAAATCATCAATGCGGTCAATGCGAGACCGGCAACGTCAATTGCCTTCGTCCACGTTTCGTCGCTGCCGACCGTGAAACCGGCACCACCAATCATCACACCAAACAACAATAACAAAACTACCAGCGGCATTGTCGACAATGGAACGCTTTGATTTTTCTTGCCGCTACAGAAACTCGCCGCAACAACTATTCCCATGGCGGCCAGGGCCCACCAGCGAAGTTGGAACGAAACTTCAAATAGAATGTTGAAGAACTGAGTCATCGATAACTTATGATCGACAACGTTGACTCCCCACCGTCCGGCGAACAGCAAAAACGCGAGAATCCCAGCCGTAACGGTTGCGAGTCGGGGCTTCCTAATAACAACTTCCATGACGTTGCACCCTAAATGGTCGGAATCCCTGAGGCACCATTCTCGGCGCAGGTAAAGCTCGGCACCAAGCGAGCCAGACGCAGGCGCAATTGTGATGAATTGCCATCCGACGCATCGATCAACGAATCCACTTCCGATAGCACGAACGGAGCTTCATAGCTGCGTGGTCGCGCCGCACGAACCTTGTAATGGGCCGTTGGAATAGTCGTTTCATCATCAAAATACAATTCTTCGTAAAGCTTTTCACCCTTACGTGTGCCGACGAATTCAAACTCAATGCTGCCCGGTGGCAAACCGCTGAGACTGATTAAGTCTTCGGCAAGCTGCACGATCGAAACCGGCTCGCCCATGTCAAGCACATAGATTTCGCCACCCTGGCACATCGCAGCGGACTGCATCACCAACTGCGCCGCTTCGGGAATTGACATGAAGAACCTTGTCATCCTGCGGTCAGTAATTGTGATCGGACCGCCGCGCTCAATTTGCTTCTGAAACACCGGGATGACACTGCCGGCACTGCCCAACACATTCCCGAAACGCACCACTACAAACTTTGTCTCACTCGACGACGCGAATTCATTGACAACGCGCTCGGCAATGTGTTTTGTACAACCCATTACGCTCGTTGGGTTGACTGCTTTGTCGCTGCTGACCAACACAAAGTGTCCGACGTGATGACGATCGGCCAACTCAGCAAGGATCTTGGTACCCAGCACATTGTTCTTGACCGCTTCACCAACATGCAGTTCCATCAACGGCACATGCTTGTGTGCGGCCGCGTGAAAAACAATCTGTGGCTGATGATTGGAAAACACACGTCCCATCGCCGACTCGTCGGTGATACTGCCAATTACCTGCGTCAAACGAACGCCCGCCTGCTGGGCCCGATCGAGCAATTCCAAATTGATCGAGTGGATGCGATTTTCACCGCGTCCAAGCAAAATCAATTCTGCCGGTGCAAAACCGATCAACTGGCGACAAATCTCCGACCCGATGCTACCACCGGCACCCGTGATAAGAATCCGCTTGCCGCGAATCAGGCTCACCAAACCCTCGGTATCCAACGTCACCGGATCACGCTTCAGCAAGTCATTGATATCCAATGGCCGCAGTGGAATCTTTGACGAGCCGCAAAGCACGTCTTCCATTCGCGGAAGGACTCGCAACTTCAGATTGTTTGCGTTGCAGTCCTGCACGAGCTCGCGAAGTTCCTTGCCGTTGAGCGATCCGGCGGGCACCAGCACTTCGGCGGCGCGATACTTTTTCGCAATCTCAGCAACATCCGCCGTGCTGCCTTCGACAGGTATGCCGCTGACCAGCGAACGATGCCAGATTGGCGAATTCGAAACCAACGCGGCAACCTTAATATCAAGCGACTGATTTGAGTTCAAATGACTTGCCAGTTGGCCGACGCCGTGGTCGCTACCAATCATAATGGCCGGTCGCCGCACGCGCCGTTGCCAAATGGGTCCAAGTTGTTCGTCGAAGTATCGCCAACTGCATCGCATTCCGCCGACGACGATGATTGTTATCAACGTATCAAGCAAAATTGAAATACGAGGAATCTGGTTTTCAAACAATAACAGAAAGTAGTCGACGAACGCAATCATCACCATCGACGTGAACGAGACTCGCAACAGCGAACGCAAGTCCGCAAAAGTCACATAACGCCACCAGCCGTGGAAATGTCGGCCAAAATAGAATACGCCAAGCTTGGTCAGCACGACCGGCGTAATGGTTCCGTAGAATAATGTCCAATTGGTTTCGCTCAGATAAAAATCATATCGCGCCGCAAATGCGAACAAATAAATCAGTCCAAAGATTGCGACGTGCAGCGCAAGTAACAGCGGCACGCGAATTCTCGGCTGACGCACTCCATAAGACCAACGACTCGCCAGTGCACCGGTCTTGGTCAATAAGGATGTCCGAGTGATATCACTCATCTCGCACCCACTCCGGTCGCGACATCGGAATCAGGCTTCAAGTCCAGTGCGGCGTAGGTCGCGTGGTACTTGCCAACATAGCCGTATTGGTTTCGATAGTAGCCGCCGTAGTACGACTTTTGCGCCGACTTCTCGACGCCATTAACGACCACTGCCGACGGTGCAATTTCAATATCGCTCAATATCTTAACAGCATGTTCGACCGGACGGCGGCCATTCTTCGACACGCGAATCGTCAAAATGACCGCATCCACCATCGGAGCGATGATCGCTGGATCCGCCACAGCCAATAATGGCGGGGCGTCAATCAAGATAAAATCAAAATGCTTCTTCGCTTCTTCAAGCAAAATTGCAAAGCGACGTGACTCCAACAACTCCGCTGGCTCGGATGTTGGTTTGCCATGGGGCATGATGTAAAGATTGGTGAGTTCGGTTTGAACAAAACTTTCAGTCAAAGGGCGATTGTCAATCAATATGTCGGCCAAGCCGGGCGCACCTTCGATGCAGAACAGTTTCGAGATCGTGGGACGACGCAAGTCCGCATCGATTAGGAGAACCTTCTTGCCCGTGCGAGCGAATGAAACCGCCAAGTTCGAGATCGTCGTTGACTTACCATCGCCCGGTTGGGGGCTGGTCATCATCATTGTCCGAACCGCTTCTTTGCGATTTGAAATCAGTAATGAGGTTCTGGCGACGCGATAGATTTCGGCCTCAGCGGACCGCGGTGCATGGAACGACACAACGGCTGGCGAGATTGCCGAGTTTGACTTAGTGGTCGCTGCCGATTTCTTTGTCACGAACCGAGGCACGTGAGCAATCACCGTCGCGCCGGTGGCGGTTTCAATATCGGCGGCGCTAATGAAGGTCGCATCGAGGACTTCAGCTGCAATCGCCATCGTCGTGCCGAGGCACAATCCCAGGAATAAACCAATCGCACCGAGCAACGGTAGTTTTGGCCATGATGGACCGAGTGCTACTTCGGGTTCGGCCAACAGGTCGGTCGAGAAACCAGCATAGGAACGCGATAAATTCAATTCCTGTAGACGTAGAATAACTTGGTCATAGCGAGCTTGGGCGCGACTGAGTTTCGCCCGTAGTGAGCTGCCGGTCATGAATTCGCTTTCGACAATCTTGGCGGCGGCGAGCTCAAGATCCGCATCTCTCAACAGCACCGCTTTGCGTTTGTCCAACTCCGAAATGTCGTTTCTCAACAACAGCGTGTAAGTCTTAAGCATCTCCGCCGGATCAAGCTTCTTGGCGGAAGTATCCGCAGCAATCGGCGCGTTGGTTTCCATGAACTGGCGCGTGATCTCAATTTCTTTTCGCGCCATATCGACCAGCGGGTGATTGGCTCCGAACGCGTCGCTGAGCGCTCGTTCCTTCTGGATCAATTCGAGCAAACGGTTATATTGCACGCGGGCAGCTTCCTGGCGAATCGGTTGCTCGGCCTGGAATTGTTCTGACTGGACCTCGCCACGAGTCATGTCAAGGAACAATTTCAGTCGCTCGACTTCCTTTTGACTAAGCAGCGCCAGGTAGTTCAAATCGCTGGGAAGCTTGGCGTCACCGTTAGCAAAATAGCTATTGATAACTTCCAGGCGTGATTGTTGTTCGGCAAGTTGGTTGCGAACTAGATTCAGCTCGATCTCAAGCTTTGCGAGTCGATCTTTATGGACATCTTGAACCTCTTGACCGTCCATCAATGCCGAAACCGACTGCACAAATTCACGATATTCGCTATCTGCCGAGGCTAGTTCTGCTTCGTGAGTCTCACGCGCGTCCTCGATCAATTTGACGGCCTGGACCGTGGAGTTTTCACCGTGAGATTCAACATAACCGGAATAGCTGCGATATATTGCCGCCAAGACGGTGGCGGCATCTTCGGGCTTGGGGTCAGCAAACGTCGCTCGCAATACCATTGCATCGCGAGCGTGGCCGTCGCCGCCGCGCTTGACGGAGATATGCTTAAGAATGTGATCGATCGGCTTCATCCCGTTTTGGGCTGCGTCGCGAAACGATTCCAAGTCTTTGAGGTTTGCTATTTCAATGGCTTCGGCAAGCAACCGGCGGCTGGTCAGCAGCCGCATGTGCGTCGCCAATTGATCTTCTTGAATCGCGTCACCGCTGGCGTTGGTGCTGGTGATCGTTCCGCTGTTGGTAACTTCGCTGGACCGTTGGCCAACGAGAATTTCAATGTCGGATTGGTACATGGGAGTCGCTGTGTAAAAATACAAAGCGGCCAATGCGACACCAAGGAAAGTACCAAAAGCTACGTACTCCCAACGTCGCTTCAGCGTCGCAAATAGGTGAAGCTGGAATCCACCTTCGTCAGATTGCTCTTCTTGATTAAATGAAGTCATGGTAGCGGAAGCCTAGGATCGCGATGCGGGGGGTCTTGCAACGATAAGGAGCTAGTGGGAGCTGCGCGCCATTTGCGCCCTAATACTGGAAGTGACCTGTCGGAACTGGGTATCGGACGGGCTGAGAGTATTCCCAAGAATGGCATGCCGGAGCGCTTGGTTTAGGTCGCCGTGCGACCTTAAACTTATGGCTGCTTTTTTCCGGAGGTGCGGGTTTTCTGGGGAGGATTCAACCGCAGCGACCCAATGAACGGATGACTTCTCATAGTCTTCCAACAGATCGTAGATCGTTGCTAAGACGGTGTGACGCGACCCATCCGGGATGTGGGATGCCGTATTGATCGTTTCGGCAATCTGCAGCGCCACCCTGTTCGCTTTCTCGCTAGACTTTGTGCCTTTGGCAACATCTCGCGTCAAAACAGTTTGAACCAGACTAACCAGAATCTCGGGGCGGGCTGGTGGAACGACTTCCATTGCAATCTCTGGTGCCGACATTCGCCTTAACAAAAATTCAAAAACCGATTTCTCATACTGTCTGGTCGCCAGCAAGCAATCGGACCATTGACGTCGCATGATTTCGTTGTCGTTGTCGAGGTAGGCCAACAGACCCGTCGAATACATCTTCTCAGCATCACTTTTGGATAAACGGGACGCATGTGCCAGCGAATCTTTTACGGATGCGCCGGTTAAAGGTGCGAGTAAGGCCGCGGTCCAGTGAACCTGGTAAAACAAGGGGTTGCAACACAGACTTGCGGAGGAATCACGCAGCGCAAGCGCCAAGGGCTTTCGCAAATTAGGTGTTTCGACGAGGCTTCGCAGCGTTAGGTTCCGGGCTGATTCAGGCAAAGCGGCGAGAATACTGAAAAGTGTTTCGGGTTGGGTGTTTTGCCATGATATGTTTTCTCCGATTCGCGAACCGGCCAGAATGATTTGGTGGCGATATCGGGCCAGCACATACGCCGCGCGATGGCGATAAAGCACTGCGCGGTCCGGTTGGACTTCAATCGCCGCGTCGAGGATTGCGATTCGCTGGGCGAGCAACTCGTCGTCGATTGCGTCGGCAAGGTCTCGCAGTGGCGATTGAGCAATCGCTCGGTCACCAACAAGTTGACGGCTGCTGATTTGCAGACTGACGACCGTTATTGCCAAAGCCAGAGATAATAAGGCCACGCCGCCAAGTGGATGCTTCGACCGAGATCGCAGCAACACCGCGGGTCCGGCCTGCGCGAATGTTCCGGTAATAAGAATTCCGACCAACAGTCCATATAACATCAGATTGCCGGGGAGCATGATTACAAAGTCGAACGCGTTTTGGATGATCGCCAACGACAAGATCATTAGTCCAAAGATGCCGATCGAGCGGCGATCGGTGGATTGACCTCGGTGGTAGTGCGCCAGCGACACCTTCGTCAGTAGGGCTGCCATGGCGAGTACGAGCAGCAAGCCAATGCAGCCGGTTTCGGTGAACAATTCAAGAAATTGATTGTGGGCTTCGCGAAACCAATCGTCCCGTGGCGTGGTCTGCTCGGCCAATGTCGAATATCCGTACGTTCCCAACCCCGAACCGAAGGGAGAATACTTCCATGCCGTGCGCAGTCCATCCTGCCAATGTTCAAGCCTGTCTTCGGTTGAGAATGCCGCCAGGGAAACGCGACTCCAGCGGCTTTGCAATTCACGGTTAAACTGGATGCCACCGATTGCGGCGATGGTGATGAACATCAGGGCGGCTATTGAGAATCGCCCGAGGCTTACTTTTGGTTTGCTGGCGAAGAGTCCGATTGCACACGCGGTAGCGGCGGCAATCCAAGCGCCGCGCGAGAGCGAAATGGCAGTGGCAACAATGAGCAACCCGGCCAAAACGTATAATGTTAGATCTTGGATAGAAATGATTCGAGGCGCTGTTTCATAGGTGCCGCGGCGGCGTTTGCATAGTAGCGCTGCAATGGCGGCAAATCCAGGCAGGATCGCGGCGGCACCGGCATTTCGATACACAAAGCTTGCGAACGGCATGCCGTCCCCGGTGTAGGCGATGCCGGGCAATAGTTCGCCTGAGCCCCCGGCACGCTGGACAATTCCCCATACCGCTAACGCCGCTGTATGTAGCGCCAGCCACCAAAGCAATAGTCTGCGACTCTTGGGTGTATTAAATAGAATCGCTGCAATCCACCCAATTACGATTGCCAGTGCGATCGGTACTAATGCTATACGGGTTGATTGAGGAATGAGGCTCGCCGTTCCTATTGTCTGTAACGAGTTCGATTCATTTCCCAGCGAAGCAGCGGCCTGTTGTAATTTGGACGCGGGTGTGACACCAAATTCTTGATTGATTTGATTCAGATAGGGGAAAAGCGGTTTGGCAATTTCCGGGACGCCGACGGCTTGGATCGCGCCAAATGCAACGAACAATAGTGGTAACAGAATGAATACGGTGTCAGGTTTTTCTGGTTTCCACCCAAAGCACGCGACTCCGCAGGCAAGCATTCCCAGCAACACGCAGACTGACAAGCCGACATGCCACAGCACCACGATTTCCGTTCCGCCGAAACGCCAGGCGGCATAGCTGGTGGTCGCCAATAAGATGATTCGGGCGATCCAAAGTAGACAGCCGAGAAGCGAAAGCTTGCTGAGGTTCACGTGACGCCACGAACCTGCGGCCGAGTTGCCGGAAGTTTTTTTACCGTTGAGTTGAAGTCGACTACTTGTGGCCATTTGAATCAATTGACGGCACTAACGCTTCCCCGATCATCCATCTTTGCGCTATAAGAAAACTCTACCACCCTATTTGGCATTCAACGGATGCGATGGGGAAGTTTTCGCCGGATTAGCTACGCGGAGACAGGTTTGATTGAAAACATTATGTTTTGTGGAGTGGAGGGAATTGCAGATCAAATATTTTTATTCAGTCTTGCGTAGTTCCTTAGGAACGAAGGCCTGTCGGAACCTTAAATGACCAAGGCCTGCCGCATGTGCACGCGGCAGGCCCTGAGAAATTTTGTTTGAGTCGCTTGGGCGTTGCCGCCGCAACAAACTATCGACGTGACGGCGAAACACCCGGATCGTTTTCGTCCGATACTGCGATCGGAATTGCAATCGCGGCAC
>JBGSVE010000162.1:0-10751 GCA_041753075.1 Pirellulaceae bacterium | reverse complement strand
GGACAACCGTTCTACAATCGCCTCAACCCGAAAACAAAACTACGCCGTTGAATTTGAACGACGGCGGAGATTCGTCGAACATATCACCGCAGCGGGACGCGCTTATCTTCCGCAACGAGTTTGCGGTTCTTCCGTTCGGGGTCGTATTGGGTCCAGGTCTCGCGAAACGAATTGGCCGAGATCTCGCGCAGCACACCGTCATCATGCCAGCGACATTCATACCCCGGCGGATTCCAACGGCGTTTGGGAATCTGGGACTCGCTCTTGACCAGTCGCCAGGCCCGGACGATGTGACGCCGATGCTCGTCCGACCAATCGTAAAACAGCACTTGGCGAAACACCTCGCGGCCTTCTTGGTCGACGAAGTGATTCAGCTCGATCAAATCGACGCGTTGGGCCAACACCGCTGGCGTGCTGCCCAAGCTGGGACCAGCGGCGGACGCCAGCACGAAAAACCAAGGAATGATCAACGACACGGCAAAATCTCTCCGCCAACGAGAGGGCTGACGGCCCGGGTGACGGTCAGCTAAAACGGTTCAAACTTTCCGCCGATAGAAACTTTTCCCGTTGCCACGCAACCCCAACCCAAAAATGGCCTGTCAAACTCCAATTTTAGCGTTGCAGCTCAATTTTAGGCTCAGCCGCAGTGCGCCGGCACGCGGTTAACGTCGCGGGAACCGCACGCTATCGCGTCGCGGCTGAGATTGGTTGAACCCTTAAATTGAAATGGAACACAGCATCAGCCCCGAACCCAACGCCTCGGCTCCGTCGCTGGTTGCCGTCGTGGCCTGCACACCTGGGGGCGTGATCGGGCTGGATGGAGCGATGCCGTGGAAATTGAGCAGCGATTTGCGGCGGTTCAAAACACTGACCATGGGCGGAACGTTGGTCATGGGTCGAAAAACGTTTGCTTCGATTGGCCGTCCGTTACCTGGTCGCCAAACGATTGTATTGACGCGAAATCCGCTCCAGGCCAGCCAGGCACCGCTGTTTTGGGTCACTGATGTCCAAGCCGCATTGCAGCTATCAATCGAACTAGCGCGCCCCACCTACGTCGTCGGCGGCGCGGAAATTTATCGATTATTTTTTCCCCACTGCGACGAAATCTGGCTGACTCGCGTTTTGGCGGACGTTTCCGGCGACACGCGAATTGATCTGCCGCTGGCCGAATTTAGCCTGTTGGAGTCAACCACCGTGCCCATCTCGGACAGCGATGACTTTGCGACGGAGTTTCAAAAGTGGCGGCGGGGAAAAAATTCCGTGCCAAAAAACGATTTGTCCCATTGAGTGAATTGGGCTCCTACCACTATATTCCTGGGCCCCACATCACAAACTCACAAAATCGCTTTGCACCACGGTTCTCATGGAGGCCGACTTATGCCCCGTATGATGGGCGTTGATATTCCCAACGACAAGCAACTGCAATACTCGATGACGTACTTGTACGGCGTTGGGTTGTACTTGGCACGTGAAGTTTGCGAAAAGCTGAGCATCGATCCGACTCGCAAGGCGAGCGATTTGACCGAAGAAGAGCTCAGCCGCATCTCCACGATGCTCGAGCGTGATTACACGGTCGAAGGTCCGCTGCGCCGCCAGGTGACGCAAAACATCAGCCGTTTACGGGAAATTAAGTGTTACCGTGGCGTTCGCCATCGCGTCGGCTTGCCCGTTCGCGGCCAACGCACCAAAACGAACGCTCGGACCCGCAAGGGCCCCCGTAAAACCGTTGCCGGCAAGAAGGGCGTCAAGGATTTGCGTTAATCCGTGACCGCTTGGCAGCCAAGTTTTTCAATCGTTCGGTGTGGATTTTTCTCGCCGAAGTTTATCCCATTCGTCCGCATTTAAATTTGATCGCAGGGCTTTCGCAGTGGCAAAGACCAACAAAAAGAAACGCATTCGCCGCAACGTATCCAGCGGCATTGTTCACATTCATTCGACGTTCAACAACACGACCGTAACGATCACCGATCCCAAGGGTGATACGTTGTGTTGGGCGACGTCGGGCACGTCGGGATTCAAGGGCAGCCGCAAGAGCACGCCTTTCGCCGGACAATGTGCCGCTCAGCAGGCCGCTGAAAAAGCGACGAAGTTTGGCATGCGCGATGTCGAAGTGCGTGTCAAAGGACCGGGTTCAGGCCGCGAGAGCGCGATCACATCGTTGCAAGCCGCGGGGTTAAACGTCAAGTTGATCGAAGACGTCACACCGATCCCGCACAACGGTTGCCGCCCACGTAAGAAGCGCCGCGTTTGATTTTGGCTGGTGCAACCTGCGCGTTTGTCACAACCCCACACTTTAATACACGACACAAAAGGTTTTACTACGATGCATATTCGATGGCGCGGGATGGAATTGCCTAGCACGCTGGACGTTGAGCGCGAGACATTGACCGAAACCTACGGTCGGTTCAGTGCCGAACCGTTCGAGCGCGGCTTTGGAGCCAGCATCGGTAACAGTTTGCGCCGCGTGATGTTGAGCAGTTTGCTTGGCAGCGCCGTGACGCAACTTAAGGTTCGCGGTGCCCAGCATGAGTTCAGCACGATTGAAGGCGTGATGGAAGATGTCACTGACATCGTGCTGAACGTCAAGAGTTTGATCGTCCGCAATCACAGCGAAGCGACGCGAGTCATTACGTTGGAAAGCGACAAGGCCGGCGTCTTGACCGGTGGCGACATCAACACTGACGCCGACGTCGAAATCATCAACAAGAATCATACCTTGGTGACGTTGACGAAGGACATTCCGTTCATGATGGAAATGGTCGTCGAAAACGGCCGCGGTTATGTTCCCAGCACTGAACACAGCGTCGGTGATCACGAAATCGGCATCATTCCGATCGATGCGGTGTTCAGCCCCGTGACCCGCGTTCGCTACTTTGTCGAAGAAACTCGCGTGGGTCAAAAGACGAACTACGATCGCTTGGTCTTGGAAATCTGGACCGATGGTTCGATTGGCCCCGAGATGGCGCTGACCGAAGGCTCGAAGGTTTTCCGCAAGCACCTGAATCCGTTTGTTCAATATCGCGAACTTGGCCCGGGGATTTTCTCGGCTGGTCGTGGCGGTTCCGGGTCGGCGGAGGCCCAGCTTGAATCGAAGCTGAACATGAAGCTGGGCGATTTGAAGTTGTCGGTGCGAGCCAACAATTGTTTGGAAAGCGAAAACATCATCACGATTCGTGATTTGGTCCAGCGTAATGAAGACCAATTGTTGGAAGTCCGCAATTTCGGCGACACCACGCTCAACGAAGTTCGCGAAAAGTTAGCTCAGTATGGTTTGCACTTGGGGATGCGTGTTCCCAACGCACAAGTGCGATAAGTAAGTTTTAGTTTTCAATTGTCCGCGTTAATTTAGCGAATCGAATCATGCGACACCGACGCAAAAGCCGTGTTCTTGGCCGTAGCCCTTCCCACCGCAAGGCGCTGCTGAAGAATCTTGCCAGTGCGATTTTTTTGACCGAACGAGACGCCGAACCGGATGCCAACAAGCCCAAGGTTCCCGGTCGTATCGTGACCACATTGCATAAGGCCAAGGAAGTCCGTCCGCTGGTCGAAAAGTGCATCACGATTGCCAAGAAGACGATTGCTGCATCCGAAGCCGCCAAGCAATTCGCGACTTCGGAAAAGCGTGGCAGCGATGGTTACAAGAAGTGGCGTGAAAGCGACAATTGGCAAAAGTGGGCGGCGGCTCGCGCGCCCGTTGTGACCGCCCGCCGCCGCATCATTCAATTGATCGGCGACAAGAAAGCCGCTGCGATTTTGTTCGACACGGTGGCGGAGCGTTTTGTCGATCGACCCGGTGGATACACGCGAATCGTTCGTTTGGCGACGCCACGTTTGGGCGACGCGGGCGAGCGCGCAATCCTGGAATTCGTCGGCAAAAACGACCGCGTCAAAAAGAAGAAGGCCGATAAGCCCTCCTTCGAGTAGGTTCATTTAGCCAATATATTGTAGAACCATTGTCCCAATGGTTTGGGATTCCGCGCCCGGCGCGCCGCCTAAACAATTGGGACAATGGTTCTACAATGAATCCAACACACGTTCCCGCTCCGATGCCGCTGGACCGTGCTGAATACGTCGAGCAAGAGCACCTGTTCAAATTGCTCGGTGACCGGATTGTGCTGCAAATGCCAATCCAGGAATTGCTCGAACAAGTTCATTACGAATTGTCGGCCAGCACGCGGTTGCCGCTGGCGGTCAGCTTTCTGTTGACCGAGTTAAAACATTCCGGTGCGATGTCGCCGGCGATGCAGCGGCTGGGTCATTATTTTGCCCCGTTTCAAACTTATCTGGTTGCCGAAGCAGAACGCGAGGCGGGCAAGTTCGACATGCGGATCGCGCTGAAGATCTTGCAAGCCGAGGCCAAGTTTCGCGGTGACGGAACCAGCCGCGAGGCATTATTTTTCTACCAATTCGAGGTCGTTTGCCGGAATCGTTTGCGTTACGACGCGGGCTTGAAGGCAATCGCCGAGGACCCGGCCTACAACGAAGTTTGGGTCGCCTTCATCATGCGATTGCGAATGCAGATTGGGTTCGTTGACATCGGCGATTTTCTGTTTTTGCACAGCGACGATTACCGCGAACGTTTATTGGCCGCTGGCGAATCGCTGGATAATCGTGGACCGTTTATTTTCAGCCGCCAGGAAGGTCGTATCGCGTTTGCCAGTCGCCAGCGCGACCCGTTGTTTTTGTTTGGTGCGTTGCAGCGGCATTTGGGATATCCCGCCGTACCGCGACCGACGCCACCGGACCGAACGCTCGAACAAGTTCCGCAACTGATCCGGCGCGTCGAACGATTGGAATCGCGGCTCGGTTTGTTGGAACAAGAGAATCGCACGGGCATCGATCTGACAAAGTTCTACGGAAGTGTGAAATTACCCGACTGACACTTGCCAGAAATTAGCGAGCTCGTCATACTTCGTGGCCCGCGGCGCGTGTGAACTGTTTCATCGCTGGCGGTCTCACCCAACTCATTCCTGTTTTCCGCCAACGGATCCCATGGCACCACGACCGATGACCAACCGGAGCCGCGCTCGCAAGCGATCGCGAGTCCGCTCCCGAACGAAGCGTAAGGACCCGATTTTTGTCGATGGCCACCGCCCGCGTCCGATGTATGTTGATTACAAGGACGTCGAGCTGCTGAGAAAATTGGTCAATCGTCACGGCAAGATTGTCGGTCGTCGCAAGAGCGGCTGCACTGCGGTCAGCCAACACGCCATCACCTCGGCCGTCAAGCGCGCCCGTTACATGGCGTTGATGCCATACGTCGGCGAGTGATCGCGGAGAAATGATTCTGGTCAAGCGTCGAATCGAATTTCGCGATACCGACGCAGCCGGAATTGTTCACTTTTCGGCATTCTTTCCGATGATGGAAGCGGCTGAGCACGAGGCGCTGCGTCAAGTCGGATTGTCCGTCATGCAGCCGACCGCCGGCGGTGGGCATCGCACTTGGCCAAGGGTTTCTGCCCACTGTGATTACCAGCACGCGGCGCGGTTTGAACAAGTGCTCGAGATTGCCGTATCGGTGACGCGACTGGGCCAGACCAGCGTGACCTACGGATTCGATTTCCGCTGTGAAAAATTCCAAATCGCCAGCGGCACGATCACCGCAGTTTGTTGCGATTGGTCGCCGGGCGGGTCTCTAAGCAAGATTCCGATTCCCGATGACGTCCGCGCGGCGCTGCAGCGGATTTAGCGGGGCGCGAGTTGTTTTGGCGGTTGGGGATGCCAAACAGTTGGGGGCAACCGTTTTACAATGGGGAAAGGGCGTGTTAGTGCCGGGTCAGGCGAATGTTGCCCAGTTGCAGCATTGCGGGGTGGTCTAGTTCTAAGGCCATGAATTCGAGAAATCGAATTTGTTCTAGGTTCAGAGGCCGGCAAGCGGGTTGGTCCTTGATCTCGGTTATCGGAATCGTGATTCGGCGGCAATCACCCGGCAGCAACTCGTAGGTGGTCACGAAGGTTTGGCAATCGGAGAAATCGCCCGCTTCATCGGCGATCCGAAGTTGCATCGTTAGCGGGCGGGGTGGCACGACATCGTTATGATCTCTGGGCGGTCGTGCGATGTCAAATTGCAGCGACGCGTACCCGGTCCAGTTGCGATTGAGCTGTTGCAATTGCACCGTCGGCAATTCGCCAGGCACCAGCTTGGCATTCATCGCGCGCGGGAAGCTGGCACTAAACTGGGTGAACGGACTGCGGATTGTTTTGACAAAGGCCGAGCGAATGTACCAACGTTCCAGTTCGACGCGCGATTGAAACGTCGCCAATTGGTCGCCCGAGCGATAGATTTGCCAAATATCCAATAGTGACCGCGCCGGGCCTGACATGATGAACAAACAGGCGGCGACGGCGGCGATCTGGATCACGCATTTCAATGACCAATGCCACGGTTTCGAGATCGCAAACAAAAACGCACTGCTCGCGCCGGTCGCGTTGGCGATCAAATCGTGAATCGACGCTGTCCGGCCCAAGCGAGATTGAATCAGCTCGGCGCAGGCGCTGGCGAAGACGATCCCCAGCGTCGTCAATAGCCTCGTGAACCAGGACGCGCTGACGTAGCGGTCGCTCAACCGGATCGCCAAATAGGTCAACAGCGCAAACAGCGGCAGGTGAACGAAATCCGCCGTGCGATTGATCGCGCGCGAATGGCTCGGCAACGGCACCAGCAAACCGATCACCGCGATGACGCCAACGAAAATCGCAACGATCAATAACCGATTGCGTCCGGCGGGCTGGACAACGATACTCGCACCGTCCGCTTCATCCATCTTGATAAACTTCGATTCTCATCGCATCCGAACGTTATGAGCCAAGCTGCATCCGTTAATTGTCGCACGTTTCAAATCGCAATTCTGCCCGGCGATGGGATTGGTGTCGATGTGGTGCGGGAAGCGGTGCGGGTGCTCCAGGCCGTCGAGGCAAAATTGGTTGGCCTGCGGTTCGACTTGAAATCATACAACGTTGGAGCCGCCGAGTTTTTGCGTAGCGGTAATCCGTTGCCCGATGAAGCGGTGACTGCGGTGGGTGAGGCTGACGCGGTGTTGCTCGGCGCGATGGGATTGCCGAGTGTGCGTTGGCCCGATGGCAAGGAGATGACGCCGCAGATCGACTTGCGCGAGCGGTTTGGGTTGTATTGCGGGCTGCGTCCCATTCGCCTGTACCACGCCGACGATTCGCCGCTGAAACGGTTCGCCGCCGGTGACATTGACATGATAATTGTTCGCGAGAGCACCGAAGGGTTATTCTCGGCGCGATTGTCGCAAATCGATGTGGCCAAGGGCGAAGTGTGTGACGTGATGCGAATCACGCGGGAAGGCAGTTTGCGAGTTTGTCGCGCCGCGTTCGCCCAAGCAAGATTGCGTCGCGGGCGGTGCACGTTGGTTGATAAAGCCAACGTGTTACCTTCGATGGTCTACTTTCGCTCGATCTTCGACGAGGTGGCCAAAGAGTTTCCCGACGTGGCCGCGGATCATTGTTATGTGGATGCGGCGGCGTTGTATTTGGTCCAACAACCGCAGCGGTTTGATGTGCTGGTTACCGAAAATATGTTCGGCGATATCCTCAGCGATCTGGCGGCGGGCTTGGTCGGTGGCATGGGCATGGCACCGTCGGCGGACATCGGCGCGTCGTGTGCTATTTTTCAACCATCGCATGGCAGTGCCCCAGACATCGCTGGCAAAGGGATCGCCAATCCGATCGCCACGATTTTGTCAGTCGCGATGATGCTCGATTGGCTTGACCATGACCAAACTCGCCTCGCCGCGGCGGGTATCCATCGCGCCGTCGAAGCGGTCTTGGCCGATCCCAGCCAGCGCACGCCCGATGTCGGCGGCAAGTTGACAACGACGCAAATGGCTGACCTGGTGATCCAGGCGATTGATGCGGCACGTTGGACCGCGTAGTAATCTGCAAAGGAAACGAACTTGTTACGACTCGCACTTCATTGGCAAATTTTGATTGGCATGATTGTCGGTGCCATCGTCGGGGTCACCGCCAATCTTTATGACGGACCCGACGGAGCGGTTGCGGCAACCATCGGCCTTTGGTCGCAGCGACTTGGCGGCTTGTTTCTGCGGATGTTGCAAATGGTCGCGGTGCCGTTGATCGTCACCTCGTTGACCACCGGAATCATGGGGTTGGCCGGTCATGGCGGCGTCGGTCGCATGTTTCGCCAAACGATCTTTTATTACTTATTGACAAGCATGTTGGCGATTTTTACTGGGTTGCTTACGGTTAATTTGTTTCGGCCCGGTCTGGGTGGCGCGGCGGCGGCATTGAAAACGGCTCCCATCGAAGGAAACAAGCCGTTGGGCGAAGCCGGGCAAAGTTTGTCGGAGGTTATTTTCAACCAGATTGAAGCGATGATTCCCGCCAATCCGCTGGCGGCGCTCGTGGCACCAAACTTTTTGTCGATCATTGCGTTCACGATTTTGTTTGCGATCTTCGCACTTCGCGTCGGTGGACGAACCGCGTCGGTTGTCACGTCCGCGGCCGCTGCGGGACTGGATGTGATGATGGCGATGACGACGGCGATCATTCGGTTGGCACCGCTGGGCGTATTGTTCTTGATGACCTCGGTCACGGCAACCCAAGGCGCAAGCGTGTTCAAGTCGCTGGCCTGGTACCTATTCGCCGTCGCCGTCGGTCTGGCGATCCATGCCTGCGTCACGTTGCCGCTGATCTTGCATTTCTTTGCCAAACGCAATCCGTTGGAATTTGTGCGGTCGATGAGTCCAGCGTTGTTGACGGCGTTCAGTAGCGCCAGCAGCAACGGTACGCTGCCACTGACCATGACCAGCATCGAACATCGCGCCGGTGTCAGCAACCGCACTGCATCGTTCGTGTTGCCGTTGGGCTCGACAATCAACATGGATGGTACGGCGTTGTATGAAGCGGTCGCCGTGTTGTTTATCGCGCAACTTCACCTCGGCACGAACTTGCCGTTTTCCCAACAATTGATCGTCGCGTTGACGGCGCTGTTGGCCAGCGTCGGTGCCGCCGGAATTCCTCACGCCGGTTTAGTAATGATGGTGATTGTGTTGCAAGCGGTCGGTTTGCCAATCGAGTTGCAGGGCGTGATTTTGGCGGTCGATCGCGTGCTCGATATGGCGCGGACGTCGGTCAATGTTTGGAGCGACTGTTGCGGTTGCGCCGTGATCGATCACTTGAATCCAACCACACCTGTTCTACAAACCTTTTACCCTGGCGAACTGACTTGACCACCAATATTTCGCTCGAGGACCTCGTTGAGGATACCTATGCCGAAGGCTTCCGCAGTATTTATGGCGAGGTGTTGCTGACCGCGCGAGATGAAAAATGGCTCGACCATTGCATTCATGCTGTTACCGGACACAGCAGCAGCACAATTCTTTGTGATTGCGAATCGGGCGTCGCCGCAACCATCCGCGACGGGTCAACTCCAGATGGTCGCATCGGTGCGGTGGTCCAATTTCACGTTCCGCGATTTCGCAAAGATCGCCGTGAACACCTTGAGAAAGTGATGCTCGCGCGGTTGAGCCAGAACACGTTGACGTGCCCGACGATTCGTTGCTTCAACCGCCTGGACACCGAAGGCTATTTCAAACTCGGTCGCAAAATTGCGATGTTCGGCGACCGCCACCAATTTCGTGACGAACGTTTTGGAACGGCCGGTTGGGTGATTCCCATTCTTGGCGGCGAGTTTTATTTGACGCGGCGTTTTGGTTTCCAGGATGGCGTCATGGGCGGCAATTTGTGGTTCTTCGGGGCCAGCGAAGACGCCGCCATCGATGCCGCCGAGAAAGCGGCGGCAGCCGTGCAAACGGTGCCCGATACGATTCTGCCGTTTCCCGGTGGCATCGCTGCCAGTGGATCAAAGGCCGGCAGCAGCTACTCGTTTATGGTTGCCAGCACCTACGCCGAGTTTTGTCCGTCGCTGAAAGCGAAACTTGGTCCAGCGTCAAAAGTTCCCGACGGTGTGGCTTCGATCCAAGAGATCATCATCAACGGACGCGATCAACAATCGCTCAACGACGCCACCGCCGCCGCCATTCGCGCCGCCGCCGACACACCAGGCTTGCTGCGAATCAGCGCTGGCAATTACGGCGGACGCTTGGGCAAGACGTTCGTTCACTTGCACGAAGTGTTGGGATTGCGCAAGACTTCGTAACCGTCGGCAAGTGGTTTGACGATGCGGGTGTTGGCACCGACAATGCACCGACAAAGCTGCTCGGCCGCCGATTGATCTTGGCAAAATGCGAACACTGTCGGTCCCCACGAACTTTGCCCCAGTCCGCCTGCGCCGTGTTGTTGCAATTGTGAAACCAAGTCAGCAACGGCACCGCTGCGATAACAGCCGCCTTGCAGGGCGGAAAACAGCGAACCGCTGAGTTGGTTGAACGTCATCACGTCGTTTGAAAATGCCTCGAAGTCGGCAGATTCCGCGTCATCGAGGATTTGGTCGCCCAGGTCGCGCAGCCGCTCGCGTTCGCGCGGCGAAATGCCGGCCAACGATTCAAACGCCGCGCCCTCGACATCGCCGCTGACCGGCGGCCCAACCTGGCGCGGACGCGCCAGCACTACTCGCCAACCGCTGGGCAATTCCACCCGGCGGTGTTCAAGCAAACCGTCCGCAGCCGCACCGTTCTCGAAAATCAAACCACCGGAAAAAAAGCCGAGGCTGCCGATTGCCGAACGTCGCCCGCGGCCAGCGATCCGATGCACGAGCTCATCTTTCTCAAATGGCAACGAAAATAATTCGGCAATCGCGACGGCGG
>JBGSVE010000161.1:0-3649 GCA_041753075.1 Pirellulaceae bacterium | reverse complement strand
CCGCCGCATCGCTGCTGGCTCCGCCCATTCCGGCACCGGCTGGAATCCGCTTGCGGACGACGACCTCCCAACCACCGGCGTACTTCGCCTGCGCCGCAGTCGCTCGAATCGCCCGGTGAATCAGGTTGCGTGAATCGCCAGGAATATCGAGCAACGGTTCGGCTGCGCCACCAAGGTCCTCCATCCACAATTGGCGACTGGGATGCCAAGCGGTTTCGATGCGGATTTCCTGATGATTCAATTGACGAATAAGCAGCGTATCGTAGCAATTGATCGGCACCATCACCGTATCGATATCGTGGTAGCCATCGGCGCGCCGGCGTAGCAGTTCCAGAAACAAATTCAACTTCGCTGGAGCACGAACGACGACACCACGGCTGAGAACGGGACTGGTCAAAGTAAAAAGACTGGTTTGCGTTGAGGAATTGTTTTTTTCTACACTAGGCGGCTATGAACCTATTTATATCCGCATTGAACGGGTGTCGCGCCGTCGGTCGCCAATCACCCATCGTCTGGATCGTGATCCGGTGATTGATCTTCGCCGCGTCCACGGCCGCGAGCATTTGTTGCTGGCAAGTTATGCGATGCACAGTCGCGATAGCGCCGGTCGCGCACGCCCCGAGCCGGACCACCGGTATCGCGGTCCGTATTCGCGCGACCGTGATCGTGTGTTGCACTCATCGGCGTTTCGCCGGCTGTCGGGCAAGATGCAGGTGTTCACCGGCGAGATGGGCGAATACCACCGCACGCGATTGACTCATACGTTCGAGGTCGCGTCGGTGGCGCGAACGCTTGCGCGGTCGCTGCGATTGAACGAAGATTTGACCGAGACGAGTGCGTTGTTACATGACATTGGTCATCCGCCGTTTGGGCACTGTGGCGAAGACGTACTTGCCGACGCGCTGCGGCCCTGCGGCGGTTTTTCGCACAATCAATTCGCAATCACGATCGTCACCGAACTCGAGCAACGCTACAGCGAGTTCCCTGGATTGAATTTGTCAGCCGAAGTATTGGCGGGCCAGGACACTCGAGCGCATAAGGTCGCAGCGGCAATCGGCTTGGCACCGTTGCTTGAGGTCCAGATTGTTGATCTAGCCGATTCAATCGCCTACGACGCCCACGATGTTGACGATGCGTTGCAAATGGGGATGATCGACTACGACGAACTATTGCAACTCGGTCTAGTCGCTCGTGCTTCGGAGCAAGTGTATCGGCGTCATGGCACGATGGCACCGGATCGCCGCCGCCAAGCACTGGTACACGAGTTGGTCGATTTGCAAGTCAGCGATTTACTCGAATCGGCGTTCGAGACGCTGCGGCCGATCGAAGGCCAGTCGGTCGATGACATTCGCAACAATGGAGTCAGACTAAAGCATTCACCGGAGATTGCCACGGAGCGAGCGGAGCTGGAAGCGTTCTTGTTCGAGGCGGTGTATCGTCATCCGCGATTGATGGCGGTTCGCCAGGCGGCGGCGCAGCGACTGGGGGAATTGCTCGACGGCTTGATCGCAACTCCGGATCGGTTACCGCTGAGGTTTCGTGTTCGCGCCGCCGAAGTCGGTGTGCCGCGTAGCGCCAGCGATTATATCGCCGGCATGACCGATCGTTTTTGCGATGCCCAACATCACTATCTCACGACGCATCCGGTGGGTCCGTTGAGCGATTGGTAAGCCCGCGAAGGCGTCCGGCCAGCGGTGGCGGACCGCCGGCTTGTTTGTCATGGCGAAAGCGAGGTCCAGGCGGCGATGGCAACGGCTTGTTGGATTGCTTGCCGGCGGGTTGATGATGCGCCGTTGCGACTGCCGCAGGACGTGTTGTGGTCTTGGCTGATGACGACGTCGGCAAAGTCGGTGTTTCTACCAACGGTTTCTTGACGCCGTTGAAAATCAGGTGGGCCATGTCGAGCCATGCTTGGCCGCTGGCCGCTTCGATGTCGAAACCAGCAACGGGCACGTATGCCTTGCGCTCATCGACGATCCGCACTGGAATGGGTGAGCGTTTGGCAAGCGTTTCAATGCGGCGTCGATCGCTGTAGTGCAACACCATGAACCGCGGGTCATTGGTGATCGATGCGATTTGCCACAGCGCCGCATCCAAACGCATCCCGGCGATCTTCAACATCCTAATTGCCTGTGGCGGCAGCGGTCCGAAGCGATCGATCAACTCGGCCTCGATCTCCGCGATCTGATCGGCGTGGTCAATCCGGGCGATGCGGCGATACAAGTCGATCTTGTGACGCAAATCGGGCACGTAGCTCGGCGGCAGGAACGCTTCGATCGGCAAATCAACATCGACTTCGGCCGAAATTTTTGGCGGCAAGTTTTGCGCTCGACGAACCGCGTCTTCGAGCAATTGGCAATACAACTCGTAACCGATCGCCGCGATATGGCCGCTTTGCTGTGTCCCCAGCAAATTGCCGGCACCGCGAATTTCCAGGTCGCGCATCGAGATTGCGAACCCCGCGCCCATTTGGCTGAATTCTTCGATCGCCCGCAATCGCTTCGCCGCTTCGGGCGTCAAATGTTTGTGCGGCGCGACCATCAGGTAACAATATGCCTGGTGCTTGTAACGGCCGACGCGGCCGCGCAGTTGATGCAGCTCGCTGAGTCCGTAGTGATCGGCGTCATCGATAAAGATGGTGTTCGCGTTGGGAATGTCCAAGCCGCTTTCAATAATTGTCGTGGCCAGCAGCAGGTCAAACTTGTGCTCGACGAAGTCCACCATGACGCGTTCAAGTTGACCTTCGGGCATTTGGCCGTGGCCGATCTCGAGTCGCACCTCGGGCACGATCGATTTGATTTTCTCAGCGATCGTGTGCATGTCGCCGATGCGATTGTGAACGAAAAAGATTTGGCCACCGCGGTTCAGTTCGCGAACGATTGACGAACGCAGGACGCGATCATCCCAGCGACCGACTCGGGTCTCGACCGCCATTCGTTCTTCGGGCGGCGTTTCCAGATTGCTGATATCTCTTACACCAACCAACGCCATGTGCAACGTCCGCGGGATCGGCGTCGCGGACAACGTGATCACATCGACGTTGCGGTGCAGCGACTTCAACCGCTCCTTCACCTCGACGCCGAATCGTTGCTCCTCGTCAACAACAACCAGACCCAGGTTTTGGAAGTCGACGTCCTTGCTTGCCAAGCGGTGCGTGCCAACCACAATGTCGATCTTGCCGGCGCGCAGTTGCTTGACGGTTTCTTTTTGTTCAGCGGCCGTGGCGAACCGGCTGAGCTTGGCAATCTCAATGGGAAACTCGGCCATCCGCTGCATAAAGCTATGGTAATGCTGTTCGGCGAGCACGGTCGTGGGCACCAGCACCGCGACTTGGTAACCGCTAACCACGGCCTTGAACGCGGCCCGCATCGCGACTTCGGTCTTGCCAAAACCGACATCACCGCAAATGAGTCGATCCATCGGCCGCGGTCGCTCCATGTCGTCCTTGCAGGCATCGATGGCCAACACTTGGTCGCGTGTTGGGACATAGGGAAAGCTGGCATCGAATTGCTGTTGCCAATGATTGTCTCGGTCGAAGGCGATCCCGACCTTCGAGTCTCGCGCGGCCTGCAATTCCAATAATTCCGAAGCCATGTCGACGACCGCCGACTCGGCCGACTTGCGCGCCTTGCCCCAGGCCCCGCCGCCG
>JBGSVE010000160.1:0-12175 GCA_041753075.1 Pirellulaceae bacterium | reverse complement strand
GCCGGTGCCGCCCCAGGTGACCCAACCGCGATGATCGCCTCGCACTTCGGACACTTCACGCGACCACCAGCCGGAGCTTGCTTCAGCGCCAACATCGTTCCACACTTCGGGCATTTCACTTGCATCGCTTCGTCAAACTTTCACAAACCAGCGGCTTTTCAAAAAGACGTCTGACGCTTCGCCACGCGCGCCTTGAGATCGTCAAAAACTTCGTCCGGCGACCGCATCGCATCGATCCGCTCCAACACGCCGTGATCGGAATAATAATCAATCAACGGTGCCGTCTGGGTATAAAAAACTCGCAACCGCGCGGCGATCGTTTCCGCAGTGTCATCGGCGCGATGCTCGATTTCAGCTCGCTTGAGCATTCGCACGATCAATTCTTCTTGATCGACGTCCAAATCCAATACCATCCCCAACCGCTCGCCATTGGCCACCAAATGCTCGTCCAACAATTGTGCCTGCGGAATCGTTCGCGGAAAGCCATCGAACAAGCACCCATTGCGACAATCATCCTCGGTCAATCGCTTTTTGACGATTCGCATCACCAGATAATCTGGGGCCAAACGTCCCGCATTGATGTACGATGCGACCAAGCGCCCAAGCGCTGATTCTTTGCGCGCCCCACGCAACATTTCACCCGTCGAAAGATGCGGAATTCCCAGATGCTCGGTCAGCCGTTTGCACTGCGTACCCTTGCCAGCGCCGGGCGGTCCGATGAAGACGATCCGCATCGACGTGATTTCCTGGTTGCCTAACCTAGCCCACTAATTCGCCGGGCTGGGGCTGTTACCTGGACTTTCTAACATGCCACGATAATTTCGCATCACCAGGTGGCTATCAATCTTCTGAATCAAATCGAACGCGACGCTGACCGCGATCAACAATCCAGTCCCGCCATAAAACCCGGCGATCGCATACGGCACACCAAGTGAACCGTAAACAATCGTTGGCACGATTGCGACGATTGACAAGAAAGCGGCACCCACATACGTGATCCGCACCATCACCTTTTCGAGATAATCCGTCGTGCGCCTGCCGGGGCGATACCCTGGGATAAACGTGCCGCTTTCCTTGAGGTTGTCTGACATCTCTTTCGGATTGAAAGTGATCGCCGTCCAAAAATAGCAGAAGAAGAAAATCATTGCGATATAGAGCAGATTGAAGATGAACGACGATTGGTCATTGAGCGTGCCGCTGACCCGCGAAAACATCTTGAACGGCGTGCTGCCAGTAGCAAAACTTTGCGACAAGAAACCAAACAACACGCCGGGAATCATCAACAAACTACTGGCGAAAATGATCGGCATTACACCGGCTTGATTGATCCGCAGTGGCAGGTGTTGCTTGCTTCCGCCGTAGACCTTGCGACCGCGAGTGAACTTGGCACTTTGCGTCGGAATCTTACGCTGCCCCATGGTGATAAACACCACACCGAAAACCACGCCAACAAACAATAAGATCAACACGATCAACGTTTCCACACCCACTTGACCCTGGCTCAAACCGGTCAACTCGGCCTTCATGTTTCGCAACAATTCGTACAACGCCTTGGGCATCTGGGCCAAAATCCCGGCCATAATTAACAAGCTGATCCCGTTGCCAATGCCGTACTCGTCGATCTGTTCGCCAAGCCACATCAGGAAGATTGTGCCGCAGGTCATAATCATGACTGCGACGACTTGCCAACCTAAATACAGACCATCACCGGTCGAATTTAAGAAGTTCGGACTGATATTCTCATACCCCGCCGCACCGCCGGACATAACCATGAATTTCAGGTACATCCAGCTCTGCACTAGGCATATCAAGACGGTCAAGTAACGCGTGTATTCATTTAGCTTCTTACGGCCCGCTTCACCTTCCTTCTTCAATTCTTCGAGCGGTTTGTAAACCGTGCCGAGCAACTGAAAAATGATCGATGCCGAAATGTAGGGCATGATACCAAGACCGAAAATCGTGGCGTTGCGCAGATCGCTGGCCGCGAACAAGCTGACTTTCTCAAAAAAGTCCGCCGCACCGCCGCCCTCACCCAGATTCGTCGCCACCATCGGCAACGGAATGTGAAAGCCAATACGATAAATACCCAACAAGGCCAACGTCAGCAAAATCTTGCGACGCAACTCAGGGATCGAAAAAATGACTCGTAGTTTTTCAAGCATGATAATCGGGTGCCTGAGCGATCCGTCTTGTTATTGATTTTGCGTGCGATTGTCAGCGGCTCGGCACTGGGCTTTTAAAGCTGTGACCAAGCACTAAGCCTTACCGGCCAACATCGCGACGCGTTCCTTCGGTGTTCGCTTCGGGGCCAACTTTACCACTTTTCCACCGGCCGCCGCAATCTTCTCTTCAGCCGACTTGCTGAATCGGTGAGCCGAAACGGTCAATTTCTTGGTCAGTTCACCATCACCGAGAATCTTAACTTCGTCGAAAGTGCCCTTGGCAACATTTTTCGCCGCCAACAATTCGATCGTGACTTCGGTGCCTTCGTCAAACACCTCGCAAAGCCGACCGACGTTCACAGCAAATACCGTTGACGCGTATCGATTAGTAAATCCGCGCTTGGGAATGCGGCGAATCATCGAAATGCCGAATGTTGTCTTGCGCTTGTAACCGCTGCGGCTCTTGGCACCCTTGTGTCCGCGACCGGATGTTTTGCCTGTTCCCGAACCGACGCCACGCCCGATGCGCTTGCGATTCTTGTTTTTCTGTATGCCGCGGTGGACGTCGTTAAGATTCATTTCAGTCGAAAACTTATAAATTGGATTGCATCAATGGATTATTGACGTGTAAGCCCCACTCACTTACCGAGCCGACACCTACTTCGTCATTGGACCGACATCAACGCCACGCAACGCCGCGACCTGCTCGCGAGTTCGCAACTTTGACATTGCATTGATCGTTGCCTTGACCAGCGTCACAGGATTGTTCGTCCCGAAACTCTTGGTCAGTATATCGTGAATTCCGCAGGCTTCACAGACAGCGCGAACCGCTTGCCCGGCGATGATTCCGGTACCAGCACCGGCTGGCACCAACACGACCTGAGCTGCACCAAACTTGCCCGTCACTTGATGAGGAATCGAACCCTCAACAATCGGAATGTGAACCATGCTGCGGCTAGCTTGCTTTTGGGCTTTGGTCACGCTCGGTGGCACTTCGTTGGCCTTGCCGTAACCCCAACCGACCTTGCCCTTGCCGTCGCCAACCACGACCATCGCCGCAAAACTGAACCGACGACCACCCTTGACCACGGCCGCGCAGCGCTTGATCTTGACGACGCGGTCAAGCAAGTCACCGGGCATGCCGGACTCTTCTCTGTCTTTACGATCGCCGCGTTGACGGCGTCCGCGTTGTTGGCCTTGGTCGTTACTCATCGTCTATCTACCTGGTCGTTTACCGAACTTGATTGGTTTTTGGAGGCTTGATGTTGGGCTATTAAAACTGCAGCCCGGCTTCGCGTGCGGCCTCGGCGAATGCCTTGACGCGGCCGTGATATTTGGCATGACCGCGGTCCATTCGAACCTTCGTCACACCGGCCTGACTACCACGCTCGGCAATCAATTTGCCGACCGCCGCCGCCGCATCGCAATTGCCGCCGGCAGCAATCGAATCTCGCACCGACTTATCACGCGTTGAAGCACTGGCCAACGTCTTACCGTTGATGTCATCGATTAATTGGCAACTAAAGTGCTTCAAGCTGCGACAAACGCTCAATCGCGGGTAATCCGCCGAGCCGCGCAATTTGTTGCGAACGTGACGGCTGCGACGCAGCCGACGAAGTGCTGTTTCTTTAATCTTGTCCATAATCCTCTTACCTACTTCGTAGCCGACTTGCCTGGCTTGATCTTGACTTGTTCACCTTGGTAACGAACGCCCTTGCCCTTGTACGGCTCAGGCTTGCGCAGCGATCGGACTTCGGCCGCAAATTGGCCGACCAATTGCTTATCACAACCCTGCACGACAATGTGCGTCTGGTCGGGGCACGTCACCTTCAACTCCGCAGGAATCTTCTTTTGCAACTCGTTGGCAAAGCCAACGCGAAGCTGCAGCGTCGAACCCTGGATCGCGGCCAAATAACCAACGCCCTGGATCTCGAGTTTCTTTTCGTAACCCTTGGTCACACCGACGATCATGTTCGCCACCAGTGCGCGGGTCAGACCGTGATACATTCGCGACTCTCGGTTGGCGGTGTCACCGCTGACCACAATCGACTTGCCGTCGTCATCAACCGCCACCGAAACCTCGGGACGATGTTCGTAAACCAACTTGCCCTTGGGGCCTTCGATGTTGATCACGCGACCTTCGATCGACACCTTCGCACCGCCGTCAATGGCAACGGGTTTTTTTCCAATTCGACTCATTTATGCAACCTCGCACAACACTTCGCCACCGACATTGTCACGACGCGCCTCGCGGTCGCTGATCACACCCTTGCTGGTGCTGATGATGCTGATCCCCAGCCCGCCCAAAACCGGACGCAACTCGCGACTTCGCGTATACAATCGACGCCCCGGTTTGCTGATCCGCTTGATCGTTTGGATCACGCGTTCGCCGTTGGGGCCGTACTTCAATTCAACTCGCAACTGGTCAACCGGCGCACCTTCTTCGGCGACGTCTTTCCAGTCCCAGATGAAGCCTTCGCGCTTCAATACGTCCGCGATCCCACGCTTCACGCGGCTCGTAGGAATGTCTACATAAGGTCGCTCGACACGCACGGCATTACGAATCCGGGTCAGCATGTCGGCGATTGGGTCAGTCATCATAATCGGGGGTTCCCTGTCGTCTTTTCTTACCAGCTCGCCTTGCGCACACCAGGGATCAAACCCTTGTTGGCCGTCTCACGAAAACAAATCCGGCAAATACCAAACTTACGATAGACCGCACGGGGCCGACCACAGAATTGGCAACGATGCTCTTGCCGAGTTGAAAACTTCGGCTTGCGCTCTGCCTTGGCGATTTTTGCTTTACTTGCCACGGGCGATTACCTAACGCTTACGATGGGTGAAATGATCTCGAACGACACAACTAAACGGCTACGGCTTTCTTGGGGTCCGCTTTGAACGGCATACCAAACATTTCCAACAAGGCTCGCGCCTCGTCATTCGTCCTGGCGTTGGTGACCATCGAAATCGTCATCCCCTGCGGACGTGTATATTTATCAGGGTTCAACTCGGGGAACACCAACTGCTCGCTCAATCCCATGCTGTAATTGCCGCGACCGTCGAACGCCTTGCGGCTAATTCCGCGAAAGTCACGAACTCGTGGCAACACAATCGAAACCAAACGATCCAAAAATTCATACATGCGTTGGCGACGCAACGTCACCATACAGCCGATCGGCATGCCTTCGCGCAGCTTGAACGTCGCGATCGATTTTCGCGCCAACGTGAGCACCGGCTTTTGACCAGCAATATCAGTCATTGCGTCAAACGCAATATCAAGCACCTTCTTGTCCGTCACCGCCGCACCGACACCCATGTTCATCGTGATTTTCATCAGACGAGGCACGCAATGCGGATTGGTGTAGCCAAACTGCTCCACCAATGCGGGACGAATGTTTTCTTCGTACGCGAGTTGAAATCGCGGTTTGTTTTCGTTCTCGGTCATCTTCAAGCTACTGTTGGAACTTACTTCTTGGCGTACTTGGGATCAGCCGGGGCGATCTTGCCCATACTGACACCACTTTTCTTCGCGAATCGTTCTTTGCTACCGTCAGCGAGGTAGCGCACACCGACGCGGGTCGGTTTGCCGGTCTTGGGGCACAACAACATCACGTTGCTGACCGCGATCGGCATTTCCTTACTCAAACGTCCGCCTTGCGGATTCTTTTGGCTCTTGCGAACGTGCTTCCACACCTTGGCAATGCCTTCGACGATGACTTTATTCTTCTTGCGGTCAACCTTCAACACCTTGCCGGTTTTGTCCTTGTCGACGCCGGTGATGATGATGACCTGATCTTCAGTTCGCAATAACATGACTACTCACACCCGAAAGACTTCAGACGACTTCGCTCGCCAAACTAACGATTTTCATAAAACTACGGTCCCGCAACTCACGAGCGACCGCACCAAAAATTCGCGTACCACGCGGTGCCTTGTCTTTGTCGATCAAGACGACAGCATTGCTGTCGAACTTCACGTAACTGCCGTCGGCACGTCGCGTCGAATGCTTGGTCCGCACCACCACGGCACGCACCACCGCCTTCTTCTTGACCTCGCTGCCCGGAATCACGCTCTTCACGCTGCACACAATCACATCGCCCAAACCGGCGGTGCGACGACGGCTGCCGCCCAACACCTTGATGCACATCACTTGACGAGCACCGGTATTGTCTGCGACATCGAGCCTTGTTTCTTGCTGGATCATGGAATGACTTACTAACTACGAAACCAATGAATTGCTAACCTAACTACGACTTGGCCGCTTCGCTCTCGGCCTGAGCACCGCTCTTGCGCGACGCTTTGAGCGCCGCCAAGTCAACATCCGTGCTCTTTTCCAACACCGACACCAAACGCCATCGCTTCAACTTGCTCAGCGGCGGGGACTCGATGATTTCCACCTTGTCGCCCATCGCCGACTCATTGTTTTCATCGTGTGCGTAACAAACCGTCCGCCCGCGAATAAACTTGCCGTACATCGGGTGCTTGGTCAAACGAGCAATCTCGACCCGGCGGGTCTTGCTCATCTTGTCACTGGTTACGATTCCCTGAACAACTCGTTTTGGCATCTTCTTTATCTGACTCGTTATTTACTTGGCGGTCTTCCGCTCGGTTTGGATGGTCATTACACGTGCAATCAAGCGACGATTCTTGCAAATCTCGCTGGGCACGTCGAGCCGCTCGGCCTGCGATTGAAATCGCAAACGGAACAACTTCTCGGCGGCTTCGCTTGCGGTCAGCCCCAATTGCTCGTCACTCATCTCACGCAGTTCAGCAGCTTTTGTCATCTTCAATTGAACCTCTCAACCAACCTGTCTTAAAAATCAATCATCAAAATGAGCGACGCGAAACAAAACGCACGCGGATCGGCATCTTCGCCGCCAACCGTGCGAAGCAAACCTTCGCTTGCTGTTCCGTCACACCGCCCAACTCGTAAAGAATCGTGCCTGGCTTTACAACCGCGCACCAAAAGTCTGGCTCACCCTTACCCTTGCCCATTCGGGTTTCCAGCGGTGTGCTGGTTACCGACTTGTCAGGGAACACTCGGATATAAAGCCGACCTTCGCCACGCACGTATTGCTGGCCAGCAATACGACCCGCTTCGATCGTCGTGGCTTTGACCCAACCCGCATCAAGGGATTGGAGTCCAAAGTCACCAAAAACGACCGTGTTACCGCGAGTCGCACTACCTTTTATGCGACCTCTTTGGCTTTTTCGATGCTTGACCCGCTTGGGCATCAGCGCCATCGGTGTCGTCTCCGTAAGTACCTTGGTTAATCCACACTTGAATCCCGATGTGCCCCTGTGGCGTCATCGCTTCAGTTATGCCGTAATCAATTTTCGCCTGGAGCGTGCTGAGCGGGATCGAACCCATACTCTGCTTTTCGCGTCGTGCCATTTCAGCACCACCCAAACGCCCCGCCATCTGGATCTTGATGCCCTTGGCACCCGCATCCATAGTCTGTTCTAACGATCGTTTCATCGTCCGCCGGAAACTCGAACGCTTGGCCAATTGTTGGGCGATATCCTCGGCCACCAATTGAGCCATGATCTCGGGTCGCTCAACTTGATCGACCTTCAAATTCACACGCCGTCCAATCAAGTTCTGCAATTCACCCTGCAGTACCTCGATCTCCGTTCCCTTCTTGCCAATGATCAAACCAGGCCGCGCCACGTACATCATCACGCGGACTTCGTCACGGGTTCGTTCGATCTCGATCCGATCAATTCCGGCGGCGCGATACGACGTTTTCTTGGGATGCTTGGTAATGAAGTCGCGGATCTTGCGGTCCTCCAACAACAACTCCGAGAATTCCTTCTTCGATGCATACCAACGACTGCCCCAACCACGTGTCACACCGACCCGAAACGCGACTGGATTGACTTTCTGACCCATACTGAACCTCAAAAAAAATCAAAATCTTACAGCTCATCGATCGGCGACAAACCGACTCGAATGTGGCTGCTGCGCTTCCTAACCATGAACGCCATACCGCGAGCCATCGGACGAACTCGCTTGAACATTGGACCGCCGCCCACTTGGACGTCGGTGATCACCAAATCTTCGACTCGGTAACTACGACCACTGTTCTGTTCAGGATCCGCTGCGTTGCCAACCGCGCTCTTGATCACTGCTTCCAACATCCGCGCACCACGCTGCGGTTGGTACTTCAATATGTCCAACGCCTCGTCGGCATACTTGCCACGCACCAAATTGGCAACCAAACGCACCTTGCGGGCACTGATTCGCGCGTTTCGATGTATCGCTTGGATTGACATTATCGCTTTCCACCCTTACCGCCGTGACCTTTGAACGTTCGCGTCGGTGCAAACTCACCGAGCTTGTGACCGACCATGTCTTCGGTGACCAACACCTTGATATGCTTGCGACCATCGTGAACCATGAACGTCACATTGACGAACTCAGGCACAATCGTGCAACGTCGGGCCCAAGTCTTGATCGGTTCACCGCGACCGCCTTCGGCCTGCTTCTGAACCTTGAAAAACAACTTGGGATCGACAAATGGACCCTTTTTACTACTTCGACTCATGAATCAAACTCTTTCCGCTTACTTGTGTAGCTTCAATTGGCCGTAACGACGACTCTTACGACGACGAACAATCGAGCTGTTGCTTGGTTTGCGTCGTTGGCGAGTCGCACCGCCCTTGGCACTCTTGCCCTGAGGACTGACCGGATGCCGTCCGCCCTTGGTCCGACCTTCACCACCACCGTGCGGGTGATCGATTGGGTTCATCGCCGTTCCGCGAACGTGTGGACGCCAACCCATCCAACGGGTTCGACCCGCTTTACCAATGACGATTTTCATGTGATCGATGTTGCCAACGCGACCAATCGTCGCGCGACACGCGCTGGGCACTCGACGAATTTCGCCACTGGGTAAACTCAACTGTGCCCACTTGGCCTCGCGAGCCATCAACGTCGCTTCAGTCCCAGCACTGCGGCACATCGTCGCGCCCGTTCCCGGTCGCAATTCGATGCAGCAAATCGTGGTACCTAACGGGATGTTCTTCAGCGGTAGGCAATTACCTACCTTCGGTTCGGCGTCGGGACCATTCTCGATCTTATCGCCGGCCTTCATCCCCAAGGCCGCAATGATGTAACTCTTCACACCGTCGGAATAAACCACCAATGCAATCCGAGCCGTACGAATCGGATCGTATTGCACACTTTCGACCGTTGCGACCATGCCATCTTTGTCACGGCGAAAGTCGATCGCACGATACATTTGCTTGTGACCACCACCACGATGTCGCGATGTGATCTTGCCCTGGTTGTTGCGACCGGCCTTTTTCTTTTGGCGCGTCAGCAGTTTGCGCTCAGGCGTGTAGCCGGGCGTCAGATCAGCGAAATCGCTGACCGATGCGTTGCGGCGACCGGCGCTGGTCGGCTTGTAGACTCGAATGCCCATGAGCTGAACTAAAACAGAGTGACTTGAATGAAAGAACCCAAACGCGGCGGGCCGCGAAGCCCAACCAACTGTGCCTAAAAGAACTCGATCTTGCTGTCTTCGTGGAGATGCACGATCGCCTTTTTCCAATCTTGCGTGCGACCGACACGGAACCGGTAGCGACGCGACTTGCCCTTGCGATTTTGCGTCATGACCTTTTCAACTTTAACGTTGAACAACGCCTCGACCGCCTTGCGAACGTCGAACTTCGTCGCTTCGCGATGAATCTCAAACGCATACTGGTTATTACGCACCGAACGATGGACACCTTTTTCAGTGACCAACGGACGCAACAACACCTGGTGCGGCAACAATCCGCTGCAGGTCGCTTCGGGCGAAGGTGCTTTGCATTTTGTCATTTAACTTTTTCCCTTCAAACTGCTTCGGCAGTCGCGAAGCTGCCATCTTTGATCTTGTCCATCGCATCCTTGGTCACGACCATGCGGCGTGGCTTTAGAACCGACAACGCATTGAGCTCGCGAACCGGAGCCACCGACACGCCCACAAGGTTGCGAGCACTCTTGTAAATAACCTGGTCGAGCGATTCGGTCGCGATCAACGTCGTCACGCCCGACAGGTTCAATGCCTTGAGCAAACCAGCGACCAACGACGTCTTTGGCACGTCCATACTAAGTTGGTCAATCACAACCACCTCGTTGTCCGCGATCTTCGAAGCAATCGCCATTCGCGTCGCCAGCCGGATCGCCTTGCGGGGCAAACGATAGCTGTAATCACGCGGACGAATCGTGTGCCCGACGCCACCACCGCGTCGAATGTTCGATCGCTTGCTACCGGCACGAGCGTTGCCCGTGCCTTTTTGGCGATACATTTTCTTGGTGGTGCCGCGAACCATGCTGCGCGTCTTGGCACTGTGCGAACCTTGACGCAAATTCGCCTGATACATGACCACGACATCATGCAACAATTTCTTGTTGATACTCGGTGCAACCTGCGCCGGGTCGATTTCGTAGCTGCCGACGGTTTGGCCAGCGATATTGTAAATGGGTAGTGTTGCCATGATCGATTATCTTTCTCGCTGCGGACCTAGCGAACGACATTGGTCTCGCAAATCGTGACATAGCCGCCGTTGGGGCCAGGAACTGAGCCGCGAACGAGCAGCAGATTGTTTTCGGCGTCCACTCGCACGACCTCGAGATTGCGGGTGGTGATGCGAGCGTTGCCGTACTGGCCCGCCATCTTCATCCCCTTGATCACGCGACTGGGGTCTGCACTGGAACCAGTACCACCAGGATGCCGGTGACACTTCTTCACGCCGTGCGTAGCACGCTGGCCGGCGAAATTGTGACGCTTCATCACGCCGGAAAAACCACGGCCCTTGGAGGTTGCCGTGACATCAACACGCTTGACTTCAGCCAACACATTGACATCAACCTGGGCACCCACGGCCAACTCAGTCGCACCGCGAAACTCGCGAACAAATCGCTTTGGTTCGCAATCAGCCTTTTCGACGGTAGCAACCCCGGCGGCAGCACGAACCTTTGATCGCTTGCTGTCCAGCTTCGCCACGTGACCGCGCTCGCTGCGCGTTGCCAAACGTCGCGGCTTGTCCGCAAATCCAAGCTGAATCGCTTCATACCCGTCACGCTCGACATTGCGAACCAACAACACACTGCACGGACCGGCCTCAATGACCGTGACCGGAACAGCAGTGCCGTCCTCGCGATATACCTGCGTCATGCCGACCTTCCGGCCGAGAATCCCGCGCGACATTTTCATGCGCCTCGTGTGGCGATAGGGTAACGATTTCTAGCTTGGGTTTGCCGCTCGATCCATTCTCTAAATTATCACAAGTGATAATTTAGAGACCGATGTCGAACTGGCTTCCGTTCGATAGGAAACCGACTTGTTATCCGAAACTGGTGCGGCATACTTGCCGCCAAACTTGTGTCCGCCTCACGCTGAGCCGAACACTCCAAATACTATTTTTGCCGACGCTAAGCTATCTTGCGGAGGCCTTGATTTTGATGTCCACACCCGCTGGCAGACTGAGCTTGTTCAACGCTTCGATCGTCTTGGCCGTTGCCTGGACGATGTCAATCAGTCGCTTGTGGGTACGGATCTCGAATTGTTGGCGAGCCTTTTTGTCGATGCAAGGGCCCGACAAAACGGTGTATCGTTCGATTCGCGTCGGCAACGGAATCGGTCCGTGTACCTCGCTGTGGGTTCGCTTCACCGTGTCAACGATCTCTTGAGCGCTGACATCCAGCACTGAGTGATCGTATGCTTCCATGCGGATGCGAATGATTTCGTTGGATCCTGCCGACACAGAGCACCTACGCGAACAAAGTAAACCGAGACACGAATTTCGCCTCAAATCGAGGAAGCGAGAAGTTATCGCCTTGTTGTCTTTTGGTCAACAGCTCTCGTGAGGTTTGCGTTCAGATTTTTTTCACTTTTCATTATTTGTCTTGTCTCCGCGGTCCGCATCTCGCTACGTTCGCCCGTAGCCGTCTCGCTTTCCGCATCCCCGTGAAACCCAAATTGATTCACGATGGCTCGACAAGGATGTCGTTTACGTTGGTCTTT
>JBGSVE010000159.1:0-3204 GCA_041753075.1 Pirellulaceae bacterium | reverse complement strand
GGTACAGAATTGAGGTCAACAAGCAAACCAAAATCAGCACCGAGATCCCGGCCACGACGACACACAACGTGCCAAACAAGCCATCGACGAGAACCCGCCTCTGGCCGTCGCGCAGCGGAGCATCATCAAGCGGTGATTGCTCTTTCACTCGTACGTCTCCCGAAACCGCTTGCGAACGATATTGCCGACCATCGTTAACGCCAGCGTCATCACAAACAAAGAAAACGCAACCGCATACATCGACAAATACTCGATGCCATAATTTGAAACATCGCCACCGGCCATTTGCACCATAAAGCCGGTCATGGTTTGAATTTGGTCGCGCGGGTCAATCGTGACCTGGGGCAAACTGCCCGCCGCCAACGCCACAATCATCGTTTCACCGACGGCGCGGGCGATCGCCAACAGGAAAGCGCTGATGATACCGCTGAGCGCCGCCGGCAAGACGACTTTCACCGATACATCAAACCGCGTGCTGCCCAGACCATACGCAGCTTCGCGCAGCGTTCGCGGAACCGCTTGCAACGCGTCTTCAGCGAGTGAACAAACCGTCGGCAAACACAGAATCCCGACCGCGATCCCGGCGCTGCAAGCATTGTAGATATCGAACCCGCTGTGAATTCGCTGCAAGATCGGCGTGATCGTCATCAAGGCAAAAAAACCGTAAACCACCGTCGGCACACCGGCCAAGACTTCGAGAATCGGCTTCAAGTATCCACGAACTTTCCGGGGTGCGTATTCACTTAGATAGATCGCTGTGATTAAACCCAACGGCAATGCAATGCACATTGCGATCGCGGTGACCAGCAACGTGCCGCTGACCAACGCCCAGATCCCGAAGCTCTTGGTGCCGCCCAACAGCGGATTCCATTTCGTCGAGCCAAGGAAATTGCTGAGCGTGACTTCGTCGGCGCGAAAGAACGCCAACGTTTCGGTTGCCAAGACGAAAATGATCGCCGCCGTAACGAGCAACGAAAACAGACCGCACAGGATTAACAGCGCGTAGATGCCGGCTTCGCGTAAACGGATCAATTGAAGCGAACGCTGTTCGGATTGGATCAATCGGCCCACGCGTTCGCCCAATTCACGAATTCGCATTTGCTCAGGTGAATCAAGCGGCAGCGCGGGCGTGTTGCTCATCAACGACTTACTTGCCTTCGAGACGATTGGCCGATTGATAAACTTCGACCACCGATCCGGATCGCTTTTCGCCATCGGCGGTTTGATAATGAGTACCAACGTTTCGCGATGTGAAGTTATCGATCGCGATCTCGTAAACGGAGGTCGGCAACGGCACCGACTTGCCCATGCGTGCCATTTCGACGGCGTTTTCGAGATAGAACATTACAAACCGTTTGACCTCGGGACGCGAGCCCGATTTGTTGTTGACGTAAATGAACAGCGGGCGGCTGAACGGTGCATAGTTGCCGCTTTCGATGTCTTCGCGAGTGGGCATGACAGCCTGGGAAGTTGCCGGATTAACGATCGGGACCGCCTTGACCTTGTCTTTGTTTTCTTCGTAATACGCCGCGCCAAAAAATCCAATCGACGTTGGCGAACCGGATACGCCGGTGACCAGCACGTTATCATCTTCGCTGGTGCTCATATCCGAACGCAGCGAACCTTCTTTGCCAACGACCACTTCTCTAAAGTAATCGAAAGTGCCCGAGTCGGTGCCGGGGGCAAATGGTTTAAGCGGTTTGTCGGGCCAAGATGCACGGACTTGGTTCCAAGACGTCGCCGGAGATTCTGCTGTGTAGATTTTCTTGACCTCAGCAACGGTCAATTGATCGACCCAATCGTTCGCGGGATGGACCGCGATGGTCAATCCGTCGTAGGCAATTGGCAATTCGATAAACGACACGCCGTTTGCCGTCGCCGCCTCGATTTCCGAGGCTTCGATCGGACGTGACGCATCGGAAATGTCAGTCTCACCCTTGACGAACCGCTTGAATCCGCCGCCCGTGCCGGAAACGCCAACGTTGACACTGACATTCGGATACTGCTTTTGAAATTGGCTGGCGACCGCTTCGCTGATTGGAAACACGGTGCTGCTGCAGTCGATCGAGATTTTGCCTTGCAATTCGGTGTTCGGCTCCATCGCCATCGATCCCGACGCCATCGATTCGGAATCGCTCGCCGAGGGTGATTTGGTAGCGGTGGATGAATCGGGACCGCAGCCGACCAGAAATAATCCGGCGAGTGAGGCGAATGTGAAAAATGCCGCAAGCGAACGCATGGGGGAGACTCCGCGTGGGTGGTTTTTGGGCTGAGTATTGTGAGCGGACCGGGGCTAGCCACCGGCTCTTCGCGTTACCGGTGGTTAGCGCCATTCCGCTCACAATTCTGAAAGATTAACAGAGGCGCCCCGCAATCACATGCCGGGAACCGCCATGCAAAACGTTAAGATTTCGCGAAGAATGTTTTTCGGCGTGTGACCAGACGTGTCACAGGACATAGCGATGATGTTTTTCGTGAGGTGAACGAGGCCAACGGGCCACGATTGACCTCGGGGAAACACGAACCTTTTGTCTTGCGAGTTTGGCCATGCTCACCCAATTGTCACTGTTCGATTTGCCTTGCGACTTCGATTCGCCGGTTGCGGTTGTCGCGATAACGCCAAATGAAAACCCAGCCGCAGAAGCCGCTGGGCGAGCGTCGCAGCCGATAACCTTGTACGCCACCGGGCAATCGCACGATTCGGTGCAGCCGGTGGGCGATTTGGCGCGTCTGGTGTTGGCGCGTTACGAAATGGTGGCTCGCCGACGTGAGGAAATGCTCCGCCGCCGAGCCGAGAACCCGCGCAAATCGATCCGCGTACTGGCCTAGTTTATAGTCCCGGGGGCGTTTTGGCTGCTGGGCAAGGTGGTGAAAAGTCGGCAAACTAATCAACAACGCTGGAGTGATTCAGTATATTGACGACGGTTCGGCTCGCCTCGCCCCGTTGCGGGGAGCGAGGCTGGGGGTGAGGGGCCGCCGTCGAACATTTGTTTCCTTCAGACTGGCGCACGATGGGCGGTCCACCGTTTGAACCGGGTCATCGATCCGTCACCGTTTCAACGGGCGCACGGCTGCATTTTGGGTTGTTCGACGTTCGCACGCCGTTCGGTGGCGTCGGCATGATGGTCGACGGGCCGCCGACGATCGTTCGCGCCGAGCACGCCGATGCGTTGCAAGTCGGGCCGCTCGCGTCGCCGCGAATCG
>JBGSVE010000158.1:0-47891 GCA_041753075.1 Pirellulaceae bacterium | reverse complement strand
GCGGCATCTTGGCCCTTCGGCACGAGCGGGACTTCGTTTGGTGCCGGGACTTCGTTCGGTGCCGTCGGCTGTCTTAGTTTTGGGCATTAGCGAGTTCTGCCTCGCGCCACGATTTTTTTCTTTGAGCATGACGTTGAGTGTGCTTAGCAGCTTGCGCATCACTGCTACCTATCGTTGCCTTGCCGACTCCTGGACAAGACTCCAAGATTTGTGATTTCTCAGCTAACTCTGGAGTTTGATCGAGGACTTCAGCGATCCGTCTATCAATGTCCTTCAGTTGTGTCCGGTAAAACGCAATCGCCTGCTGAATCATAGTTTTTGTCTCCGTGTCAACGGCTTGGTGTCGGTAAGCGTTCGTTGAAGTACGTCTTGTCGTGAGGGCGTTGGTGGCTTATCGCCGTTTTGGGCGGGGGCGGCGGCGACGTTTTTCTTTTTGCTGACGCTCTTTGCGGCGGACTTCGTCGATCGTCCAGACGTGCTCCGGATGCGTCAACAGCCAACGGTCCGTAAGCAACTCGTCAAGCTCGATGCTCGCCACCGGTTTCTCCGCTTCGCACTGCCCCAGCGCTTCGCCGCAGCGGTGATAAGGCAACCGCGTGAACACGTCGCGTAACCCTGCAAAGGGCTCAACATAGTTGGCCTTCGCACTGGACACCAGCGAGTAGAATGCCGCCGCGTTGCGACCGCCTTGGATGCCGCCGACGAACAGGTAGTTCTTCCGACCGATCGCCGGATTCTTCACCAATCGTTCGGCCGCGTTGTTCTCGAAACTCAAGCAACCTTCGTCGCGGTAGCGGACCAGCGACTGCAATTGGTTCTGCGTGTAAGTGAAACCGCTGCGGATCACGCTCTTGGGCAAGATCCGGCCGGTCGATAGTTCAGCCTCCATCCACGATTTGAACTCTTCGCAGATCGGACGACTGTGCCTTTGGCGGGCCAGTTTCACCGCTTCAAAGTCACGCATCCCCTGGCGATCTTGATAAGGATACTGCTGGCGCATTTGGCTTTCGATTTGCGATAGCCGCGCGATGTAACGAGTGTTGTTGGTTTTGATGATCAAATCTTGAACGACGAAATCACGATAGCCTTCGAGGACCGCATCGGGTGGCAGCTCGCTTGGCGGCAGCACGACATCTTGATCGATGCGAATGTCTTTGGTTTTGCTTCGCTTGTCGCTGCCAGGACGTTTCCCAGGCTGCTGCTTGGACTTTTGATTGTCGGGCTTGAGCAGCACACGGGGCTTGATGTCTGGTCGCCGGGTCGTCTTCTTGAGCCGCTGGATCTCGTCTCTAAGGGTCGTGCGGAAAATAAGTGTCTGACCCCAATTGTGCGAAGCACCCGAAGGGCCGGTTCCCGGCAATTGGGGTCAGACACTTATTTTTCGCTCATTGCTAAGCTCTTGAATCTCAGCCGCCTGCTTCTGGACTAAAGCCACCAACAACAGGACCAGAGGTGATTGGTCTTGGACAGGGATTTCGACGCCCGCGATGCGCAGTGGCTGGGCCAAATCAGGATCTTGCTCGCTCATCGGCAATCGCGAGCGCGAAAACGAAGATCCGAGTAAAGATCAATCCCGATACGTTATTGAGCAGTTACCCTTTTTTGTTTACTTTGCCAACGGCGGCATATAAGCATCCGTTTCTGACCTCCAGGTGGTCAAAGCCTGGCGCATTTTCGCCACCTGCTCAGGGTTGCTTGCGGCCAAGTCATGTCGCTCCGCAACATCTTCACTCAAGTCATATAACTCGACCGTGTCTTCTTCGAAGAACTCGATCAACTTCCAATCACCGATTCGTACCGCGCCGCCGGGTGCCCACGTCGAACCGTGGTAATGCGGATAATGCCAATAAAGCGCATCGCGAGTCGGTTTGAGATGATCTTTAAGCAATGATGCAAAGCTAGTTCCATCGAGGTGCTGGCTGGGTCTTGCATCAAGGCCCGCAAGCTCAAGCAGAGTGGGGTAAAAGTCGGTGCTGATGACGGGGACGTCGATCGTTGTGCCTGGCTTTGTCACACCGGGGGCGCGAACCATCATCGGCACACGAATTCCGCCTTCGTATAACCAGCCCTTGCCGGCGTGCAGTGGTTCGTTCGAAGTGGGGCCGACTTTGGCTAGTGTTGACAGGCCGCCATTATCCGACAAGAAGACCACGACGGTATTCTCATCGAGACGATTTGCTTTCAACTTAGCGAGCACACGACCCACGAAAGTATCCAGTCCTGCGACTTCCGAGGCGTAGACGGGATCATCTCTCCGCAAGCGGGTAATGCCGTTTCGCTCGACACGTGTAACCGGTCCACCTTTAAATCGTTGCTTCGCTGCGGCGCGAAAGCGATCGATATGTTCGGGGTATTCAAGAGTGGGCGTATGCGGCTCGTGGTAGCCAAGGAACATAAAGAACGGTTTGGCGCCATCGCGATCATCAAAGAACTTTTCAGCAGATGCCGTGATGCGGTCGCCGACGCGCCAATCGCGACCGTGATTACCCAGTTCTCGATCGGAAACATACGTTTCAAAACCTTGTGAATCGGGCTCGTAACCTTTATCGCCCAGGTGCCATTTGCCCGCATAAAAGGTCTGGTATCCGCCAGCTTGAAACGCTTCGCCGATGGTTAGCTCGTCAAGCGACAACTCGGTCTTGGGGCGTTTGGTAAGTAATTTTGTATTGTTTGGCAGCAAACCAGGAATGTAGTCGGTGATTCCGGTGCGAACGGGATACTTGCCCGTCATGATGCTCGACCGAGTCGGCGAGCACACCGAACCGGCGGTGTAGGCTTGGGTAAACCGCGCGCCTTGGCTGGCCAGTTCGTCAAGGTGCGGCGTCTCATAAAAGTCGCTGCCGTAACACCCCAGGTCCATCCAACCTAGGTCGTCGGCCAAGATGAACAGAACGTTCGGACGATCGGTCGTCCGGGCCTCCAATGTCCGTGGATCGACCGCATTGATAACCAACAGTGCCAGCACGCACCCGATAAAAGTAGTGACCTTGCCGACAAAACGAATAACACGATTTCTCAGATATTTGCGCATGCTTGAATCCGTTGAGTGTTTCACTTATCGAGGGTCCAGAGGTTTCACGAAAATTTCATGGCGACTGATATACGGTTCCGGGTTGGCAGCTAGTTTCCACTCCCATATTGGTTTGCCTTGAACAGAGAGTTTAATCGGTAGGTTCGAAAACCTTGCCGGTGTGATCTTCCAAGTCGAACGCCCCAACGAGTCTGGCTTACCATGTTGTATCAGAATCAATAATTCGGGGTCCGTTCCTGTCACCATCGCAAACAATGCGGCGCTCGAATCGGCCGGCTCGGCATCATCATTCTCACTCGACGTCGTCATGGCCGGCCTTCCAAGCAACGGCTGTGGCAGCAATCGCAGTGGTTGTTCGATCCCTTCGTTGATCGTCCACGCCTCACAGGATCTCGCCAGGGATCGCATCTGCACCAACGTTCGGGCCGGAGTTGCCGGAGCGGATTCGCCCGCCAATACAACCTCCGATTCGCCCAAATTAGTTCCGCTTAACCTGCCCGAAAAAGTGCGAAATCGATAGTCAAAGTTTTCTTTTACCAACGGGTGCAAGCCGATCGCCGCGATACGGACCGGACCACCAGGCGGAAGCTCGTAAGAGAAAATCGTGCCGACGACTACGGGCTGGCCATCGCGCTGCCAAACGAAAAAATCTCCGTGAGTTTCCCCTTGGCGGACCGGGTTGTGCCATCGCAATAAAGGTCGCTCAACAAGATCGATCGGTTGCGCGCCCGCAGACGAAATCAGCTCGACTTCTCGCGCCGAGTCGAGATAAACCTGGCTCCACGCATCGCGCAGTTCGCTTTCCACCGCATCGTCAGCGCGGCATAAGCCAGCAAGAAGAATGCAGAGCAAACAACTTTGGGTGACAATCGAACACTTCATGGTATCAATTCCTCACTTGAGTTCGCGGCATGCGCTGTCGCAGTTGTTCAATCTCATTTGTCGACATCCCAACCCCCGTCAGATTTAACATAAACAACGGCATGGTTGCCAGCGAGTCCGCACATTCATTGGTAACGGATGTATCGGATAGGTCGAGACGTTGCAGATGGCTCAGTTTTGTTAGTAGAGAAACACTCTGGTCTGTAATTGGAATGCCGCTAAATGCGATGCTAATCATTGTCTCGTGAAGCGGCAACTCAACCAGCGTTCCAATCGCCGCATCCGTTATCGGGCTGCCGTTCAAGATCAAACGTTGCAACCGCAGCGGCTCCAGCATTTCTATGCCGGCGTCGGTGATCGCAACATGCTGCATGGTTAGATCGATCACGTTGGGACATTGCAAAACCAGGTCGATTGCTGCATCCGTGAACTGAGAGTTATTACGAACGTCTACAACGTAGTTTCCATCATCGCGGCGCGTCACGCGCGCATTCAGTCTGCCGAGTTGGGCGATGAGCTCGTCCGAAGCAAACGGCATCGCATCGACCGATGAATCAACTGGCTGCGGAGTTTCCGTTGGGGCTTTGTCGATAATGGCAGCGTCTCCGCAGCCAAGCGAGACCAGCAAGATACTGAAACCGACGCCATATCGGATGCTCGCGGACACTTCCATTCGTTCCCCCAAAAAAAGTTTCGCTGGAAAAGAAGTCTATCAACTAAAGCTATAGACGCCGAGTCTGTATTGCAAGCGTATCGGATCGCAAATCGGGAAAATTGGCATTCCAGGCAAAATTGCTGGTTGACTGAGCCGAACACAGGTCTTATCTTAGACGCTCTGTCTAGTTTCCGATGGCATCAGAGGGACACGCAATGAGTTGGCCACGATTTTGCGGTGTAGTGGGGTATCTGCTCGTCTTGATTGCATCTGGTTCCGCTCAAGATTCCGAACCCGACCAAGTCGATTTGAAGCAGGAATTTTTTGCTGCCGCGACGAAAATCAATATTCAAGGTGGGGCCACAGGAGCGGAGCCGTTTGCGCTGTTGACCAAACCGGTGCTCAGTTGGTCGAACCCCGAGCGACGAACCGCGGCGGGTGCGACGTACCTGTGGACGCTGAACGCCAGACCGCAGGTTGCGCTTTGCCTTTATCCGATTGCCGGTGACCAATTTGACAGCGAACTGCAATCGCTTTCGCTGCATCCACTGACCGCGCGGGTCGATGGCCAAGTGATTTGGGAGCCGCCAGCGCCGGGGATTGAATTTGCACCGCTGACCACAAACGCGCCCGTCGCCAAGACGGTGCCGGCGAGGCTGCTACAAATGCGGAATCTGGCCCGCGAGTTTTCGGCGAAGTTGGTGCCGCCGGCGCGAACGATACCGCTGCGACTGCTGCCAACGCCGATCTATCGTTATTCCAACCCAGACGCCAGTCAAAAGTGGATCGAGGGAGCCGTGTTTGCAATTGTCCAAGCCACCGATCCCGAGGTGTTGGTCGTGATCGAGGCAATTGAAACCGAAGAGAAGGAATTAGCGTGGCAGTTCGCGGTCGCACGGATGAGCATGGTGCCCACGGAATTGCGTCTGCGCGACGAAGTCATCTGGCAAACCCAATGGGCCATCAAAAATCGCTCTACGCCTTATTTCGTTTACAAAAACAATTAATACTGCGTCAACGTTTCGTTTCAGCGTTCGCGAAAAGTGTTCCAAACCAACGAATGAGTTTAGGCGAACCGCAGATGTTTTCATACCAACGTAGCTGGAGTCGCCAGACTTCAGACTTCAGACTCTGCAATCCGAAGTCTGGCGACTCCGGCTACGGGTAAAGTTTCAAATGCCGCTCGCCTTAGCAGGATCACTAGTTGACCAGGTAAGACGCAGTGTCTATATTAAACTCGGCGTGTGGATTTTGCAGACCACAACGCGTAGAAGTGGGGATCTTTTCAATGCTTATCATCCGTAAGTTACTCTTGTCGCTAATGGCGATTGTCGGGGTCACCGCGACACCGCAGACGTCGTCGGCGGATTCGACCAGCGATGAGTTGGCGAGTTGGCTTGACGAGCGCGGCCAAGAAGCTTGGGGCCAGTTGCCCGAGGTCTGTGATGATTTGACATTTGCGAGGCGAGTTTACGTCGATGTGCTTGGTCGTGTGCCAAGCGTATCGGAGTTGCGCGACTTCCAGGATTTGGGAGACCAGCGGCGGCGGACACTCGTGGAACAGTTGGTGTTTGGCGAAGGCGTTCGCGCGTCAACCTATCGTCGACTCGCCGCGAAAAACTCGGCCCGCCAGTGGCGACGGGTGTTGTTGCCGCCGGGCACGACCGCGAGCGGTTCGCCGGAGCAATTGGAAGCTTGGCTCAGCGATGCCTTTGCAAAACAAACGCCCTACGACGAATTGATGCGTCAATTGGTGCGAGTCACGTCACCTGAAACCAGCGGCACCTATTACCAACTTCTCGGTTCATTGCCGGAGAACTACGCCGGACATTTGTCTCGCGCTCTGCTGGGTGTGCGAATTGAATGTGCCCAATGTCACGATCACCCGTTTACCGATTGGAAGCAAGAAGATTTTTGGGGTCTGGCCGCGTTCTACAGCGATCAAGCTCGGTTCGGTGATAACGTTGGCACGTCGGCAGTTGCTAAAGTCGCCGGTGCAATTCAGTATGAAGGGGAGACGTATCCAGCGAAGACATTGTGGAATGACGAGCCGCTGGCCAATACGACGATTGCCCTGCGCAGCCAACTTGCCACTTGGTTGACGGCGAAAGAGAACCCACAGTTTGCGGCGACGGCGGTCAATCGCTTTTGGCAACAATTGATCGGTCACGGCTTGTATCCCGATGTCGAGAATCTGGATCTGGCGACAGCTCAAGAACGCGAATTTTTGAACGCGTTGGGCAGCCGATTCGCCGACAGTGGTTTCAATGTTCAAATGCTCGTTGCCGCGATCTGCAAATCGACTTGGTATCAGGCGCAGAGTGCCGAATCCGAACCGTCTTATGGCCATTTCGCCAAGACGTTGAAGGTACTCAGCCCAGAACAAGTGTTCGATTCACTCGAGCAGTCGCTTCTGTTGTCGGTCAGTCGAATTGATCCTGCTGCGGCGCGCTGGTCGGGCGAGCGAATGCAGTTGGTCAGCCGCTTGAGTGAAACGGTCGGTGCGACACCGGAAGATTATGCCTCAGGGATTCCACAGGCGCTGATGTTGATGAATGGCAAGCTGACCAGCGATGCGATCGACCCAAGTCGAAGTCGCCTGCTGCGCGCCGTGATTGAGTCACCTTTTTTCAGCGACAGCGATCGGATCAAAACTTTGTACCTGGCCGTGCTCACGCGCGAGCCAAGTGGTGATGAGTCAGCGGCGCTGACAAGTTACCTATCATCGAAACCCGGTGACGTGGCGCGGCGTCGCGCGTTTGGCGAAATCTTGTGGGCGTTAATTAATAGTCCGGAGTTCGTGTTATGTCGATAATCAATCGCTTTGAGAACTTCTCGCGTCGCGATTTGCTGCGCATCGCCACCGCGTCGCTGGGCGGAGTCAGTTGCTCCGGTTGGTTGCCTCGATTGGCCCAGGCCAGCGAGGGAAAACGCCCACCCAAGGCGTGCATTTTGTTGTGGATGTCGGGCGGTCCAAGCCAATTGGAAACGCTTGATCCCAAGCCGGGCAACAAAAACGGCGGACCGACCAAAGCGATTTCGACTGCGGTGCCGGGGATCGAGTTGAGCGATAACTTTCCGCTGCTCGCCAAGCAAATGAAAGACGTCTCGTTGATCCGCTCGATGTCGACGCGCGAAGGCGATCACGGTCGCGCTACCCAGTTAATGATGACCGGTTATCGTCCGATGGGCGGCTCAACCGAGTACCCGGTGCTTGGTTCATTGGTGGCTCAGCGTTTGGAATTGCCCGATTCCCAGCTACCCGGTTTTGTTACGGTTGCCCCGTTTCGCGTCAGCAACCTTGGTGCGGGGTTTCTGGGTCCACGGTATGCCCCGTTATTGGTTTCGGGGGCCAGTAACGATCCGACGACGCGAGCAAACTTGACGGTCGAGAACCTTGACCCCGTCGGTGTGGATCGTGATGCGCTGGCCGAGCGCCAACAATTGCTCGACATCATGCGTAGCAGTGTTCCCGGAGCGGCAACGTCATCGCTGAAGCACGCTGCGGTCTATGACCAAGCGATGCGAATGGTTGAAACCCGCGGTGAAGGTGCGTTTAATCTTGAAGAGGAACCGACCGAGCTGCGCGACGCTTATGGACGTAGCCGATTTGGCCAAGGGTGTTTGTTGGCGCGCCGCTTGGTCGAGCGTGGGGTGCCGTTTGTCGAAGTTGTTTTGGATTCCAGTGGTGGCGCGAGTTGGGATTCGCATTTGAATAATTTCGCAACGGTCAAGACGATGTGCGAGACGCTTGATCCGGCTTGGTCAACGCTCTTAAAAGACTTGCGCGATCGCGGTTTGCTCTCGTCGACCCTGGTGGTTTGGATGGGCGAGTTTGGTCGCACGCCAAAGATCAACCCACAAAATGGCCGCGATCATTTTCCCGATGCGTGGAGTGTGGCGCTTGCCGGTGGTGGGATCGCCGGCGGTCAAGTTGTCGGCTCAACCACCGCCGATGCCATGGAAGTCAAAGACCGACCGGTCACCGCGCCGGACTTGTTCGCAACGGTGCTGGAGTCGATTGGGATTTCGTCATCGTCAACCAATCAAATGGGCGATCGTCCGATTGGGATCGTCGATCAAGGTGGCACCCCGGTGAAGGAGTTGCTGGGATGATAAGTCAGCATTGCCTTACTTTTCTACTGTTGTGCCTTTTCTCTGTTTCTCCCGGACTAGCAATCGCTCAAGCACCCGAGGGGCAGCATGATATGTTGTTGTTATTGCCTGATGGGCCGGTGCATTTGCGAGTTCACATCACAGACGGCGACAAACCGCTCCGGCAGACTCGCCAAGACTACCTCGCGCGATTGGTGACGACGCTCGACGTGGACAAAGATGGCCAACTTGGACGCGATGAAACGGCCAAACATCCGTTGTTCGTCAGCGGTCGTCGATTCGAGGGCAATTCGTTTCTCGATTCGCTGCGCGCTCGCCGACCTTACTCGATGGCCGAGATTGAATTGCAGATCGATCGTACCGCGGGGCAATTGGTTACTTACCGCCAAAATAATGCGTTGGCCGAGCAGGACCTCAGCGTCTTTCGCGTGCTGGATGAAGACGAATCGGGTTTGATTGATCGTATTGAAATGCGCATGTCGCCGGCGCGAATTGCCGATCGCGACAGTGATTTTGACCAATGCGTGACGTTCGATGAATTTCTCATCGATGCACCGGCGATGATGCAGGGCGTCGTTGTCAGCGCGCTGGACCAAGAGCCGCCTGGTGCGGTGCATTCCGAATTGCTCCGCGACGCCACGGAACCGATTCTCGCGGCGCGGTTGGTGCGGCGCTACGACCAAGATCGTGACGCGCATTTGACGGCTGGCGAGTTGAGTTGGAACGCGGCGCAGGTCCAACTTCTTGACCTCGACGATGACAACAAACTGTCGATGCAAGAGCTCAGCAAAATCGCCTCATCGCAGCCCGACGTGTCGTTGAATGTGGACATTGGAAAGACCTCCACCGAAGCGATGCAGTTGATTGGCAAAACAATCGAGGGTGTGCAAGTGGCGCGGCCCGATCTTGTTCGTTTGCAACGCGGCAGTTTGACGCTGAACATCGGTTATCGTCATCGCGATCCAGTGGCCGAGGCCCAGCAAAACGCCGCCGCCGCCTTCAATGCGATCGACCTGGATGCCAACGGATACCTTGGACGCGATGAAATTGTCGAGCACCAACGGTTCGAACGATATCTTTTTGACGCGATGGACCGTGACGATGATGACCGCGTGTTTGCCGAAGAAATGTTGTCTTACGTTCGCGACTACACTGAACCTGCATCGACAACTTGCCAAGTTACGTTGCTCGATACCGGCAATGGGTTTTTCCAGATCCTCGATGCCAACGCCGATGGTCGGATTTCGATCCGCGAGTTACGCCAAAGTGAAACGCTGTTAACGCTGGTTGCTGGTAATGAGGCGGAACTGAATCCGTCGAAGTTGAGCAAGTCATATCGAATCGAAATTCAACGCGGCGGTGTCAGTTTGTTTGGCCGCGTTGATCGCCCCAGCGCCGAGACACCAACGGCGATATTAAAACCCCCAAGCGGCCCAATCTGGTTTCAACGCATGGACCGCAACGGCGACGGCGATTTGACGTGGGACGAATTTCTCGGTCCAAGAGATGTGTTTCATCAATTGGACGCAGACCAGGACGATTTGATCGATGAAGCCGAAGCCAGCAAGGCAACAAGCACCGAGAATATTTGAATTTCATTTAACTCATCACCAAAATCCGAACCATGAGCACAGCAACTTTGAACCACGACGGAAAATTACTAGCGAAGGTCGAACGTCTGCGCGATGCGCGAAGGCAATTGCGCGAAGAAGTCGCCAAGGTGATCGTTGGCCAACAGGATGTCGTCGATCTTTTGTTACTGGGACTACTTTGTCGCGGCCATGTGCTGTTGCATGGAGTGCCCGGATTGGGCAAGACGTTGATGGCCAAGACGCTGGCACAAACGCTTGACCTCAAATTCAAACGTGTCCAATTCACACCTGACCTTATGCCGTCCGATATCACGGGCACCGACGTGATCGAAGAAAACGAGGGCGGCGGTGGGCATCGCTTGAAATTTGTGCCTGGGCCGATCTTTACGAACTTCTTGTTGGCTGACGAAATCAATCGCACCCCGCCCAAGACACAGGCGGCGTTGCTGCAGGCGATGCAGGAACGAGAGGTTTCGATTGGCAACACGACTTACAAACTTGACCCGCCTTTCTTCGTCGTGGCAACCCAGAACCCAATTGAAATGGAGGGCACCTATCCGCTGCCCGAAGCTCAAGTCGATCGGTTCATGTTCAATGTGCGAGTCCAATATCCGTCGATCGAAGAAGAAGCGGCGATCATTCGCGGCACCACTGGCATTGAATCGGCGGAGCCAAATGCGGTGCTCGCCGCAGACGAACTGCTGGGCTTGCAGGAAATTGTTCGCAGTGTGCCGGTGTCCGATGATGTCGTTATGTATGCGGCTCGATTGGTCAATGCAACTCGCGCGGCCAAGGTTCGCGGGGCCAACACCCAAAGCGTCGATGCAGTCAATAAATATGTGACTTATGGAGCCAGTCCTCGCGCCGGTCAATCTTTGATTTTGGCTGGCAAAGCGCGAGCGGTTTTAGAAGGCCGATATCATGTCGATTTTGCCGATGTGCGAGCCCTTGCACACCCGGTGCTGCGTCACCGACTTGTGTTGAATTTCCACGGTCGCGCCGACAATATCGATTCGGATGACGTGATCGATGCGTTGTTGGCCAGCGTGAAGGAAGATGCGTGATATCAACTCGACCACAAGAAAACACCCACTGGCTTCGCCCTGACCAACTCGCGCGAATCAATTCGCTTGAGCTGCGAGCTCGAGGTGTCGTTGAAGGTTTTTTGCAAGGGCTGCACCGCAGTCCCTTCATTGGTTACAGCGTCGAGTTTTCATCGCATCGGCGGTATGGACCTGGCGACGATTTACGGCATGTGAATTGGAAGTTGTTTGCTCGCCAACGCAAACTGTACGTTAAAGAGTTTGACGCCGAAACGAACCTGAACTTGTACCTGTTCGTCGACGCCAGTCGCTCCATGCAATGTAAAGTCGACGGCGCGATGACGAAGTTCGAGTACGCCGCAACGTTGGCTGCGGCGTTGGCCTCGCTGGCGATGAAGCAGCGTGACGCGGTCGCGATTGGTTTGATGGAAAATGGCATTTCCACTTACTTGGATCCTTCGGCCAAGCCTGGTCGCTGGGAAGATTGCATTCGCATGTTATCGATTTCGCCGGAGCAACCGGTGACGGCATTGGCCAAGTCGCTCGAACAAGCGGCCGCGTTGGCAAGACATCGCGGCATCGTGATGATCTTCAGTGATTTGATCGATGACGTTCACGGAATCGAACGCGGTTTGCAACAACTACGGCATCGCGGTCATGAGGTGGTTGTATTTCATCTGCTCGATCCGTGTGAACGCCATTTGACCCAAGGTGGACGCGTGCGAGTGCGTGACTTGGAAGGACCGACGGACGTGATGACCGATGTGGAAAGCATTCGCGGCGAATACATGAAGCGGATCAATCGCTGGTGTGGCGAACTCGACGACGTTTGCGTTCATCAAGGTGTGGACCGCATTGAAATCACGACCGACAAGCCTCCGGCGGCGGCTTTGATCGATTATTTGGTGAGGCGAACCACCTGATGAGCTTCATTCAAACCGGCTTCTTGATGGCTTGTGCTGCGGCAGCGATCCCGGTGATCGTGCATTTGCTCAACCGTTGGCAAGTGCGTCACATCGAACTCGGCACGATGCGTTTTTTGCATGAAATTGTTCGTGACGGTGCGCAGCGCCGGAAGATTCGGCGATGGCTACTGTTGTTAACGAGGATGGCGCTGGTGGTGCTGTTGGCCTTGTTGTTCGCCCGCCCCTTTTTCTCCGAGCGTACGCGGCGCGACGGCGATCGAATGCGAGTTATTCTTGTCGATCGCTCCGCCAGCATGGGCATGCCGGGCAAGAGTGGTCGGTTGATTGATGACGCGGTCGGTGCTGCGGCTACCAGCGCAGCGGAGTTGGGTGAAGATGCAAAGATTTTGTGGGCTTGGTTCGATCAAACGGTCGAGCCAATCTTGGAATCCACGGCTCGCCCCACCGCGCCGCGCACCGTGGTTGGTGATACGAATTATTTGGCGGCTTTGAGTTGGGCGCGAGACCGCATCGACGCGTATCCGGATTCGTTGGCGGACGTTGTCATGGTCACGGATTTGCAACAAAGTGGTATCGCAGCCGAGCAATTTGCCACCGAGGGCCTGGCCTTCCCCAGCGACGTACCCGTTCGCGTCATCGACGTCGGTCGACCCGCGGCAAACAATCTTGCCATCACCAGCGTTAGCGTCCCGGCGACGCGGGTGGAACCAGCGGCGGACGTTGTGTTGTCCGTCACGCTGTTTAATTTCGGCACGCTGGCTTACGAAGAGGTTCCGCTGGCGGCTGCGATGTTTGATGGCCAGCGGACGGTTCGCTTGAAGAAGCCAATCAATGTTCCTAGCGGTCAGGCCGAAGAAGTCATGTTTGATTTTGGCAAACTGGAGCCGGGCACTTGGCAGGCCACCGTTTCGATTGATGTTGACGATGACTTGGCAGCGGACAACCGACGATTGACCGCAGTCGATGTTGCCAATCCGATCGAAGTTCTGGTGCTCGATTCTGGGACCCGTGAATCGGCTTCGAGTGCAGCCAGCTACTACTTGGTCACCGCACTCGAGCAAAGCGACCAACAGCGCGAGGACGTCGATCAAGAACAACCTCGCCGCAGCCGGTTCTCGGCGGAGGTGCATTACTTGAGTGACGAATCGTTGCCGACGCCGAACCAGCAGACTCATCCGCTGGTGATCGTTGCGGATGCCAGCGCGTTATCAGCAACGGTGATTCAACAACTTGAAACCTATGTCCGTGACGGCGGCCGATTGTTGGTGTTTGCCGGAGATGGGGCCGGTGGTGATGCGGCGCAGTGGTGGTTCGCCAGCGGACTTTCACCTGGTGAGCTGCAGTCGCCGCAGCGTAGCGGAACGATGCCGTTTCGCATCACGACGGTCAGCCGCGGCGGTGCGATGTTGCAGCCGTTCGAAGACCCACAGCATGGCGACTTGAGTCGTTTGGCGTTTCAAAAGCGTTTGCCCGTTGAGTTGGCAAAATCAACCGAGGTCTTGGCGTGGTTCGATCAAAACCGTCCCGCATTGACGAAACATTCGTTAGACCATGGTCGTGTGGTTTGGTTTCTGTCCAGCGCCGATGCGAGCTGGGGCAATTGGACGACAAGCCCGCTGTATCTGCCAATGGTTCAACAGATGGCCGGTGACTTGTTGAATATGACTGGGGAAGGTCCGATTCGCTTTCGCTTGATCGGTGATGATGCGGAACAAGTGTCTGACTCGGTTCAGGGTCAGACGCCATCTCCGCTGACGTTTGCGCAATCTGGTTTTGAGCCGCAGCCCGAAGCGTTGTACGTCGTCAACGGTGTCGCCAAAGAATCCGATCCGGCGAGAATCGATGTGGGGCAGTTCGCTGAACACTTTAAAATAACGTTGGCAGACGCGACGCAGACTTTCGACAGCACAAGCGTTGAAAGCGAAAAGCGAAATGAAGTTTGGCCGTGGTTTGCCGCAGCAGCATTTGTTTTATTGATCGGTGAGTTTACTTTGGCGAATCGAACTTCAGCATGAGCACGGGGAAAATCATGAACGCACCGGCTGTATCGTTTGAAGTTGCGAAGCGATTTCATTCGCTGCGTCATCAGTATCTTGTCGTTCGCTTGGCAATCATTCTGGCGCTGACTGTCACGGGACTACTTGCAATCTGGTTCGCGCTGGCGGCTTGTGATTTCATCTTGGAGTTGCCGTTATCGTGGCGAAAAGTCGGATTGGCCAGCTCGGTTGCGGTCGTCGCGGTGTGGTTTGGCAATCGAATCTACGCCAGCGCACGGAACGCACAACAAAAGCCGTTCGCAAATCTGCTTGAGCGATCGTTCGCAGACTTTGGTCAACGGATTCGCACCGTCCTTGATACGGCAACGGGGCGTGTCAGCGGGCCGGGCGAGATGTTGGCGGCACTCGGCCACCAAACACTTGGCCGTTGGGAAACGTTATCGCCGTCTCGATTGTTGCCGATGCGATTACTCACCGCATGTTGTGCCGTTTGTTCAGCGGCGATCGTGGCGACGATTGTTGGTTTCAGCGTCGGTGGAGATTTTCGCACCGCGATGATGCGCGCGATTGGCAATGATTTGCCGTACACATCAATGACGGTTGTGCCTGGGAACGGACGAATTCTTGAGAAAATGCCCGTCGAAGTTTCGCTCCAATTGAGCGGTCGCGTTAACCGCGAAGTGACATTGCGGCATCGCGCCGTCGTTGCTCAAGCAGAACCTCAAGACTGGATCGAGAGTGAGTTACTGCCAACAGAAGTCGATGCAACGGATAAACATGATCCGCACCGTGCGGCGTTCGCGGCCAATCTTGGCAAGGCGACGCAGGCGATTGAATATCAGTTTTTAACCAGCGCCGGCGATACCGAGGTTTATCGCATTGATGTCCAACCGTTGATCGACGCAAAACGAATCGAAATGCTGGTTCAGCCGCCCGCGTACACGAAACTAGATGCTCGTGCGTTTGCGTCGAGCGATGTGACGGTCTTGCAGTCGTCTGCGGTCACCGTCACCATCGAAACCAATCATCCGTTAACGCAAGCCAAGTTGGAAGTCGGTACAAAGCCGACAATGTTGCAGCCGGTGGAAGTCGCAATCGGTGACGATCGCAGTCATTGGACGTTCGCGTTACCCAGTGATGAATCGTTGCATTGGAATTTCTCCGGCCAGGGAGACGATGGAACGCCAATGACGCCGGTGAAAGGGCGATTGCGAGTTCGTCGAGATGATGTGCCGAATATCGCTTGGCGTGATCCGGCGGACGAGATCAAGGTTCATGGTTTGGCCGAGTTGCCGATGCGGATTCAAGTTGCCGACGACTACGGTATCAACGAAGCGGCAATCGTGTTCCAGATCGGTGGCGATGACGAGTACGTGTTGGCCGAGTGGAAAATCGAGGCCGACGAACCCGATACAACGCCGAGCACCACGCGGCTGAAGTTGGACGAGATTTTGCCGTTGGAGTCGTTCGCCTTGTCCGAACGAGATTACATCAGCTACTTCGCGTATGCGATCGACAACCGCTGGCCAGGGCCACAGCGCGTCGAGACGGATGTTCGCTACATCGACATTCGACCGCTGCGCCAATACTTCAGCGAAATCGAACTGGATCCGGCAAACGGTGGCGGCGGGAATCGCATCCTGGTCCAGCTTGACGAGATCATTCGTCGTCAACGATTCCTGATCAACCGAACTCGCAAAATCGTCCGCAGCGGCAACGCCGATTTGTCGTCACAGCTTGGGACGATTGACCGCATGGTCGAGAGTCAAAGCGAACTGGCTGGATTGACTCGATTCTTGGCCGAGTTCTTTGTCAGTCGCGGCAATGACGATGTTGAAGCACTCAATCAAGCCGAAGCGGCGATGTTGCAGGCGGCCGACTCATTGGCGGCGGGCAGTTTTGATTTGGCACTCGTCCAGGAAGAGGACGCCTTGCGAGCACTCGCCGAAGGTCGCCGCACGTTGGAACTTTTTCTGATCAAAAATGCAACGCTGCAACTACAGCAACAATTGCGACAGTTTGCTCGGCAATTGCAGCAGAAGCTTCGACGCCAGCGTCCCGAAACGATGCAAGAGCATGCCGATACGCTGCAAAAGATCGCCGGCGAACAAACACTGCTGGGCCAAACCGCTAAGCAGCAAGAAGACTTGTATGCGAAGCAAGTTGAGCTGCTCGAACGCGTCCAAACGGTTGAGGAAGAACTGGCGGCCAGCTTGACGAAATCACCATTGATGGCGTCGCGCTTCACAGACGCGAAGACTGCAATGAACGAGATGGCAACGGCGGCGCGCGGCGAGGAACTCGAAAAATTCTCCGACTCCAGTGAAGACGCCGCCGAACAACTTCGCGAACTCGGCATCCATGTCGATGCGTTGGCGGCTACCGAGGCCGTGTCGCGTATTTCGTCGATTCGCGACATGACAACCTCCATGGCCAACATCGAAAGCGATCTCGCCGACCAGCTACGCACACTAGGTCGTGTCCCCGGCCAAGAAGAATCCGCGAATACATCGATTGCTCAAACAGGTCGATTGTTGCAACGACGCAGCGAGACGATTGAAGCGGTGCTGTCGGCACCGGTTGAAGTCGGCGATGTCGAGACCAGCGAAGTGAATGATTTTTTGCAACGATTCGTTGAAGCCAACGCGTTTATGGAACAGTTGGCCGCCAGTCGCGATGCCGCAAAGCAAGTCGCTGCACCGGAGACTATCGATACTGACCAGTCGGGACAATTCGCCGGCGAGCGCGCCATCGACTTTGCCGAAGCGGCGGTCCAGCTCGATGAATTATATCGCCAATTGGTGACTCCGCGATTGGCGCGGCTACGCGAGATTGAAAAGGCGGCCAGTGAACTGGCGCAGCAATTGGCTGGCGGCGGCAAGGTGAGCGAAGAATCACCTGAAGCGAAGGCCGGAGTTGGCAAACTTAAAATGGGACTCGAAGCCGTCGGCATGAGCGAATTAGTCGAATTGCTTGAACAGGACTCTGCATCGGAGGAGTCGGATGACAGTATTCTCGGCGGTGCCAAGTCGCCCGCAGCGAATCGTTTCGATCCCAGCCAAGCAAAGACATTGGCTGGTCGGACGTTGCTCGTCGTCAAGGAACTGCGGGCGCGGATTCAGGAGATGATTTTGTTGGAAATTTCCGTGGATCGTGATGCCGCAGTGCCGGCGACGTATCGCACCGCTGTCGATCGCTACTTCCGAGTATTGGCGGGTGACGGCGACGAGGGTGAGGAGCCAGGGCAATGATTGCGATGTCCCTATTGGCGAATGTGTATCTTTCCTGGCTACCGGTTTGGTCGGCCAAGGGCTTCGCTTGCTTGTTGGGAGTGTGCGTACTGCTGTGGGTGTTGATGCGTGTGTTTTGGGGCGCTTCACAAGTCCGCAGTCGATTGGAACTTTGGATTTTGCGTGGTTTGTCGGTCGTGATGTTGGCGATCAACTTGCTCGGTCCCACGATCATCGATGAGCAGGCCGGCGAAGTCGTGCGGCCATCGATGTTGTTTCTATTCGACAGCTCGCAAAGCATGTTGTTGGGCCAATCGGAGACGCGTTGGGACGAGAGCTTGCGGTTTGTTGCCGAGGCACAAAAGTCTGCCGGCGTCCAGCATCAAGGCAATGTGCAATCGTTTCGCTTTGGACATCGGCTCGAACCGCTGGACAAGCCCAAGCCGCCCGACGCTACCGACTCGCGTTTGGCCGATGCGCTACGGCAATTGTTGCCGCAAGTTAACGCCAACCAATCCGCCGGTGTCGTCTTGTTGTCCGATGGCCGTGTGCGGGCCTCGGAATCGGTCGAAACATTGGCTGAGTTTTTTGGTGCGTCAAAGGTTCCATTGCACGTTGTACCCATCGGTCGCGCGTCGGGCAGCGGTGACATTGCGGTCGTGTCGCTGGTCGTACCGCCGCGAGTTCGCAAGTACACCGAGAACGAGGTACAAGTCTTCATCCGCAGCTACGGATTCACCGGTGAGCGAACGACGGTGCGTGTCGTCAGTCGCAACCGGATCGCGGACGCCCAAACAGCGCCGATGGCTTCGGTACCGATTACGCTCAGCGGCGGCGCTCAATCGGCATCGTTGACTTTTCGCGTCAATGAGCAACCGGAAGACTTGATTGTGATTGTCGATCCGATCGAGGGCGAGTTGACGGAGCGAAACAACCAGATTGAAACGCGAGTCGAGATCGATCGCACAAAGGTTCGCGTGCTCTATTTGGAAAACGCCGCAGTCTCGCAGTCTGGATTCCTTGGCCAACTGTTGACATTTGCCACCGGTGCAAGCGGTGCCGCGCCGACTGGTGCGTTGTCGGTTCAAGATGCGCTGGAGGCTGATGAGGATGTCGAGTGTACGGTGATGGTCAGTAGTGGCGGTGGCGCTCCCGAGTCGTTGCCAAATGGAAACTTCAACGCGACGAGTACTCGTTTCCCGAAGACTCGCGCCGAATTGTTTGCCTATGACTGCGTCGTGTTCAGTGATCTGGGACCAAGCGTTTTAACGGACGAACAGAACGAATGGTTGGCGCAGTGGATCGAAGGTCGCGGTGGCGGGTTGATCGTGACCGGCAGCGAATCATTAAACGAAGCCGATTGGCAAGACTCGCCGCTGTTGCCTTTATTGCCGATCCAGTTGATCAATCGCCAGCAAACCTTTTCGTCACCCGTAGCAATTGACGTTTCATTGCCCCAGCATCCGGTTTGGCGGTTGAAATTGGAACAAAAAATCAATGAGCAAATGCTGGCACAATTGCCACCGCTGGCGATTACGGGAACTGGTTTTCAAACCAAGGCGACCGCGGATGTGTTGGCCAAGCAGCGTGAGGATGGCGCGGATGTGATCTCGGCGCATCGCGTCGGTCGCGGACGCGTGTTGGTCTCGACCGCATCGCTCGGCGGTCGCGCTTTTGCGTCGCTGGTCGATACATGGGGACCTCAGCCCGAACGCGTCGCGGCGAAGTTTTGGCGCAACCTGGTCTACTGGTCAACCGAAGGCTCGTCGACGGGCAGGCGGCGATTGGTGGCGCAATCGGACAAGCAGTTCTATCGACCCGGCGAGCCGCTTTCGGTTTTCGCCACGGCCTACGATGAAGGAGCCAAGCGAACGAGCAGATATCGTGTCTGGGCAATGTTTGAACCGACATCGCTGGACGACGCCTCACTGTATTCGCCGCTGCTGTGGCCCGACGATGTGATTCGTGACAGCGGCGAGGTAAGTCCACGAATTGCCTGGGGCGAGGAGTTACCGCTGAGCAAGAACCCGGCGGGCGATGGTTATCTTACCAATCTGATGCTCAGCGAAACCGGTGGTGCTAGTGACAACGGTTTGCGAATCGAGTTGACTGCCTACGAGGGCACCGAATCAGAATCCACCTTTGATCATGGCACACAGGTGGACAGTAATTCGCTCGCCATTCAAATTCTTAGCGACCCGTTTGAGCAACAAAACCCGTTGCCAAACCACGAATTGCTGACGCGTTTGGCCACGGTTTCCGGTGGCCAAGTTTTGGAAAGTTCCGAGCAACTTGCCGCGTTATTGAAAAATCGCAGTTTGGCGGTTGGCCCACCGCATCGCGACGTGTCACCGGCCTGGAGCAAATGGTGGTTATGGTTGGGTTTGATCGGCCTACTCACCACGGAATGGGTTTGGCGAAGAGTAACCGGATTAGCATAAAGAATGAAAAGAGTTAGCAATGGTTAAACCATCGAAAGACGTAACCGCCGCCGAATTGGCAATCCTTGAACAACTGTGGCAACATGGTACGGCCGTTGTCAAGGATTTGTCACAATGGTTGTATGGGGCGTCAACGGCGTCGGACGTTGCCACCGTGCAAAAATTGCTTTCGCGATTGGAAGCCAAAGGTTGCGTCAGCCGTAGTCGTGAATCCTGGCCACATCAGTTCCAGGCAACGATCGTCCGCGAGGAGTTGATATCTCAGCGATTGCAAGCGACGGCGGACGAGCTTTGCAACGGCACGATGTCGTCGCTGATAACGCACTTGGTCCGCTCGAAAAAATTTACACCACGGCAACGAGATAACCTGCGCAAACTTCTCGACGACATGGATTCACAATGAACACTTGGGGACAAGTCATTGTCAGCAATTTGTTTGTCGCCAGCCTGATCGGTTGTCTCGCCGCGCTCGTTGGGCGAACCGGTCGCAGGGCGTCGCTTGCGCATTGGTTATGGCTCGTATTTTTTGTCAAGCTAATCACGCCACCAATCATCTCGCTGCCAATAATCGAGCGCCCGCAATGGATGAATTCGGTCGGATCGTTGGATTCATGGTACTGGTTGCTGCTTGTCTGGGGATTGGGGTTCGTGCTGTTTGTTGTCTTTGGACTGATCCGCTTCATCAGGTTTTATGCCCTCCTTCGACGCGCTGGACAACTCGATTCGGATTCGACCGCCTTCGTCCAATCGTTGGTGCGATCCGAAGCGTCACATTCTTCGTCAGCGGTCTGTCCCAAAGTGCTGCGGTTGCCGATGCGGGTGTCGCCGATGTTGTTTGGGTTTGGGCGACGGGCGGTCATTGTTTGTCCGAATCAACTTTGGCAAGAATTGAGCGAATCGCAACGGCAGGCATTTTTGGCGCACGAGACAGCACACTTTTGTCGGCGTGACCATTGGATTCGCTGGTTGGAATGGTTGGTGACGGCCGCGTATTGGTGGTTTCCCGGTGTGCATATCGCGCGTGGCCAATTAGAACGACATGAAGAGGCGTGTTGTGATGCTTGGGCGGTGCGCAAATTGAACACAACCCCACGCCAATATGGCGAGGCCTTGTTGCGGGTCGTTGATTTCATCAGCGAGCATCGTGTTGGTGTCCCTCGGCTAGCAAGCGCGATGCAACCGACGGAGTCGCTGGCCGAGCGATTGAAGCTGCTGATGCGAGGTCGCGATTGCGACGATTCATCGGCATCGATGAAATACGCAGCGAGCGTGACTTGCATTGCGATGCTGGTGGTTCATCCAATTGCTACTGCTCGCCAAGAATCAACGTATAACCTTCGACTGAGCAGCGGCGATCGCGTTGACGCCAGTGATCACGCCGCGATTTTGCTTGATGAATCACCACGCGACGACAGTGGCGATTTGCCGCTGCCCCAGATGCCGCGAGGGTTCTGGAATCGCGCACCGGAATCATGCTGGGCAAGTGATGAATTGTGTTTGCCTGGTGCCAAGTTGGTTGCCGATGCAAAAGCAGGTATCTTGATCGATATACCCGGGCGTGAGCCGTTGGTGTTTTCACGCGGTGAATTGACGGCCATCATCGACATTCCATCTACCCAACGCGTTGTTATTGGTGACTCAAACGGTCGCTTGCGATTATGGGATTTAGCCGCTGGAACTGCGGTGTCGTTGATCGGTGTGCATCCGGCTGCGGTCAGCAGCTTGGCCTATCACGATTCGGCAGGACTTGTATCCGCCGATGAGTCAGGTTCGGCGGTTCGTTGGGATTTGCAATCCGGTCAACGACTGGCAAGTTGGTCTGCCGAGTCATCGCCTTTGCAATCGATTCGATATTCAGCCGACGGCCAAACACTGGCAATTTTGCTTGGCGTTTGGGACCGCCCGTCCGACTCACGACGACTTGAAATCGTCGAGAGCCACACGCTGAAATCGATCCGTTCGCTCATCGTGCCCACGCACACGGCAATCGTTGTCGATTTACCGCAATACGGATGGTGTACGATCGATTGGACGGGCGCGGTTCGATGTCTCGGAAGCACTAAAGTTGTGTCAACGATTCCGAAGCATCGAGTCTCGGCGTTGCTACTCTCTCAAGCTGCTAATTTCGACTCTTTAAACTTCAGAATACAATGATTTAGGAATGTCATGTCACAGTCAATTTTCTACTCAATCTTTTTCTTTAGCGTGACATTGTTTATCGCGTCTTTTCCGCTTGGGCTTGTGTCTGCTCAAGTGGTATATACTCCGGAAGAATTGCATAAGCATTTTCAAACCGTCGCCGAACAATATGAGATGCAAACGAGCGGGACGACGTTGTCGCTTCGAAAGCAACCGCTGATGCACTGGAGAAACCCCGAGCGGCAACAAGACCAGGGGGCGTTGTATGTCTGGGAAAAGAACGGGCGGCCGCAAGTCTTGGCTTCGATCTTTACGTATGAATACTCCGACACGGTTTACTGTCGGCATGAAATGATTTCGCTGGCCGATGGGCCGTTGGTCGCCGAGCTTGATTCCGAAATTGTCTGGAGTCCTAATCGCGCTGGACTGGAATGGCGACCTTGTGATGGTTCGGCGGCACCGGCTGAAACCGACGCGCGTCGATTGTTTCAAATGCGTTCAATCGCAAGACAATTCAGCGGCACGCTCAGTGTTCCCAATCGTCAGATTTCGCAACTGACACTGCTGCCCCAACCGCTGGTTCGTTATCAATCACCGGCTGAGGGTGTGATCGATGGGGCTGTGTTTTCGCTTGCCGTTGGTACGGACCCCGAACTGCTACTGGTGATCGAAGCGAAGAAGGTTGCCGATGGGTCCGTCGCGTTTATGTATGCTCCGGCGCGGTCACATTACCATGCGCTCGAGTTGAAGCGAAATGGCAACCCAGTATGGAGCGCGGAAATGGCGATTTCGCTGGAAATGACTCGTGCGGGCCAGCGGCCCTGGTCGAATGATCCATTTTTTGTCTTCACACCAAAGAACCCGCTGCCTTTGCCCGAGGATTTGAGATGATATCGAACGCTCGGTCGCAATCGTATACCTGGAGACAAATCATTGCGGTGTTTTGCCTGCTGTATTTTGCTGGTTTTTTGCAGACGCGAGAGTCAACAGCCGCTGAGTCCAATCGTTGGTTATTGTTGTGCTGCGGGTTGCCGGGCGATGATGGCCATCGCGAACGATTGACCGAGGCCTGCGAGAAAATAATCGCCGCCGCCGAACCCGTTTTGGGAATTGGTTCCCAGCGACTTCGCGTGCTCGTGGGCGATGAATCGATGCGGGAATCCTTACAGTACGATCAGGAAAAAGTCGAAATTTGTACGCGTGAGTCGGTCGCCGCGGCGCTGGCAACCCTTGGTGAACAAATCCAAGCCGAAGACGAGTGCTGGGTCATATTGCTAGGCCATGCAAATCTTTATGACGGTATCAGTCAATTCAATGTTCTCGGTAAAGACTTTGATCAAACTGAATTTGCAAATTGGGCTTCAGCACTCAAGTCTAAACAGCAAGTCTTTTTGCTGACCACGCCAGTTAGCGGTTTCTGGATCAAGCCGCTTGCAAACGAATCGCGAATTATCATCACGGCGACCGAAGCCGACCTTGAATTCACGGGCACCGAAATGCCGTATGCGCTCGCGGACATATTGGCCGGAGAAGGCGAATCACAAACACTGGAAGACATTGATGGAGATGAAAGCCTATCGCTGCTGGACCTTTATCTGGCCGTTTCGCTGGAGGTACATGATCGATTCAAATCCCAAGAACGGCTGTCAACCGAACATGCACAATTAGACGATAACGGCGATGGACGCGGCAACGAAGTGCAACAGGCGTATCTGCCGCTGGATGAAGCCGACGAATCGTCGGGGAAGCCAGACCGACCCAAGCCAATCGACGTTCCGACACTTGATGGATATCGATCGCGCCAGATTCTGGTACGACGAATTAAATAGTGACAATCAACTATTGTTCTTGGGATCGCGACATGCGGATGATGGTGGTTCCGCTTTCGTCGAGAAAGTAAAGCAGCCCGCTGACCGCGTTGTGCTTATATCTGGTGACGCGGCTGAGCGTCTCGGTGAATCTTGTCTCCTGGTTCATCAATGCCTCGGCGCACGCTCGGCGCGTCATCCCCAAGCCGCCAATCATAATTTTATTGCCGTCAATCGTGGCCGAACCAAAGAAGCGATTGCAACCCGTGCTGCCGGCAACCCGGTTCTCACTATCAAACCGAACAAACGCATTGCTGCGATCGATAACACCGCCGCCGCTGATATCCTCAACGACCCAGTCAACGTCTTGAGGAATTGACGAACTGGTCGCCGCCGGCTCGTCGTCGCTGAACATTGTTTTCCAATCTTGACTCATATTGACCACCGTCCACTGGTTCTTCTCGGCTTCGACCAATCCTTCAATGAGCTTACCTGAACTCTTCGGCTTTTCATCATACGCGTATTCTCTCGCATCGTCGGTATGATGAACGATCAAACCAAACGCTGGCTTATGGCCCACGGTTGTCCACTGCAACATTGTTAGATCACCATCGGAATTCCCAAAACAGGCAACCGGACGCATGCCGATTTGGCGATGGATGCCGACAATCTTGCCGTCGTGATCGTCAATGAAATCGACTCCCGGTTCCTTAATCATAACTGGCACACCATCGCGCCGCTCGACACGAACCGGACCGATCGAACCGATGACTTGATTGGCCTGAATCCCATAGATTTCGTTGGCAAAGACGCGCATGAAATCGGCTCCTCCGCCGGAGACGATATAAGTCTTATAGTCGTAGCTGCGCAAAAAGTTAAGCACCTCGATCATCGGACGATAGGTCAAATCAAGATATCGCCGGTCGTAGCGTGGATGCTTGGCCGTGGTGGCCCACGCTGTTACGCGTACGCGAAACTCATCGGTTGTTATCCCGGCATGGGTAACGGCCATGACTTCCTTCAGACCCTTGTAACCGTCTTCGATAAGGCTATGGAGGTCTAGCGCCAAAGCGGCCTTAATCGCCGGATTGTCATTCCATTCGGGATGCTGGGGTGCCAGTCGTTTGATTTCGTCGATCGCAAACGCCACCTGAAATGGCATTGGATTTTCAGGCCACAGCGTACCGTCGTTGTCAAAAACGGCGATTCGAGCCGACGGTTCGAGAAAGCTCGACGCGCCGGGCGTCGTCGTCGCACTCACAAAATCGAGAATCGCGGTTTTGGCGGCACCGTCATTCCACGATGGTAACGGATCATCGACCGCAAAGACCGGCGAAACAATCGTCAGCAGGCCGATGGCGGCAACCAAAGTAATTCGGAGCATATCAATTTTCATGGCAGATTACGGATGAACAGATTGCGAAATTGGACCAGTGCCGGGGAGCTTGTCCACTGCTCGTTATTTTGGCTTCCGTGGTGTTGTAGTGCAATTGGACCCTCCGATGGAAATCCTGGTATCGTGACGTTGTCAATCACCACCTGGCCATTCAGCACGACATTTACTGTTTCATCCATGACCGTAATCTCAAACCGATTCCATTGGCCTACTGGGTTGTCGGCTTTCACTTTCGGGGTAACACCGGCGCGGGTCGAAGCCGGCATCATGGGGTCACGACGAACGCCGTAGATATCTCCCGAGCCAACGGGCCAACACCAGATATTGATTTGATACTTGTCGTTACCACGCAGGTAGATTCCGGAGTCGGCATCGTGCTGGGGGATTGGCTTGGGCTTTCCGTCGTCGTCCAGCGCCTCGGTGCCGTCGGCTAGTATCTCGTAGACGTTGGGGTTTATATAAGGCGCAGCTTTGATTCGCCAATCGACGACAAGCTCATAATTCTTATATGTCTGCTGGCTCCATAAGTTTTTGTCGCTGGAAGATTCACTTTTTGCGTCGTAATCAATTACTTCATCTTTGATCTTCCAGTGTCCATTGTCGTCTTGGGGAACCTTCCAGCCGGCGAAGTCAATTCCGTTGAAGATTGACCTGAAGCCGTCGAAGCGATTTGCAGTTTGGCTTGGTACCGCGCCGGTCGAAGGCAATTCGGCGATCATCACATTACGAAATTCACACCGCGCACCTTCAGACTCGAGCATCAGATAGCCTTTGCGTGGGTTCGCGTTCTCGGCGATCGTCACTTCTTTGCCGTTGACGCTTAAGCGAATGTCGCCATCCACCGCCTCGACTCGGTAGTGATTCCACTGAGGCGATGGCAACGTCCGCTCTTCGGCGGGAAAACTGCGTTGGCCATTGGGCGAAATCTTGCCAGCAACATGTAAGTCCGAACCGTTGACGGCGAAGATGTCGCCATGCGTGCTATACCACTGGTTCTTGCCGGGAACATCAAAGCCAGGGTCCAGTATTTGAACTTCGATTCCGCGCGGAAAAGCCGAACCAACAGCGGGCAAGCCATCAGCCCATATAAATAATCCGGAATTGCCGCCTGGTTGCAGATGTCGCCAATCGAACTCGACGATGAAGTTTTCATACATCTTTTCGGTCCGCAACAATCCGGTTGGTTTTCCCGTCGTCGCCAAAATGCCATCGGTTGCGACGAAGGTATTGTCAGCGACATTGCAATTGACCCAACCAGTCAAATCTTCGCCGTTGAATAGCGGTGAAAAGACTGGCTCATCACCGACGACATAGCTGGAGCTAAGCAAAAGTAGGAAGGCAATTCGGATTATCATATCAAAGTTCTTTCCGATGTCGCGTGACTACACCAACAAGGTTTGTAGTTGTTGTTCTTGAAGCGTTTCGATGCGACCGAATCCCGCTACCAAATGCGCTTCGGTGATTTGCATTTGGTAAATCGCGAAATCTTTGAAGTCCGCGTACATCGCTGCGCCGGGATGGTGTGCAACAATCGCGGTGCGCTGGGCGGAGTCGTTTTCGTGGACTAGTTCCGTGATTTCACCCGTCAGCGTGACGCGTTGTCCGGTCATCTTGTCGGTACCCGTTGGTACGTCGCCGATCAACAGCAACGAACATCGTGAATCATGACGCAGGTTTCGCGTATGCTGGGCCAAACCTGACAGCAGCATCACCATTTCGAGCGGCGCGAACCGTGCGACGTTGACCAGCGAGACGAAAGGCATGCCGCTGGGATGAATCGTTCCCAGGCTTGCGGATAGAGTTGTTTCGAGCAGCGAATCGACAATCTGCAGATTCGATTCGTCGGTTTGATTGGTCGCCATGGTTGATTAAGCTCTGTTTGAGAAGGGGCTTGACCCTTTGAAAACGATTTAATTTACGGCCAAACTACGCTTATGGAGAGGGCCAGACCCCTTTTCAAACAGTGCTCAAACGGACTCGATGGTAAGATTCTGTATTCGATAACGTCACTCCGAGTTTATAGCACACATGGCCTGGATCTTCACACGCAATCAGCTTGCCCTACGCAGTGTCCGCTTCCATTGGCGCCTGGCGATTTCGGTCGCGCTTGGTGTGGCGACGGCCTGTGCGGTGATTTCTGGCGCGCTGGTGGTTGGCGATTCGATGCGCGGCAGTCTGCGCAGCTTGACAATCGATCGACTGGGGAAAATCGACCAAATGATCATGCCGGGTGGCTTTTTCGAGGTTGCCGGAATTCCGGAAAAAGTCAAATCACGCGATATTGTTCCCATCATTTTATTTGATCGTGGTGTCATTGAAGCCGGCGGCAACTCCGGCCAACGGCTCCGTCGCGCAACGTCGATTGAGGTGTTCGGAATCGATCCGTCGTTCTCGCTCCTCGATGCGATGGGCGTCATCCCGCAGGTTGCGATACAAAGCGATGAGGTGATTTTGAATCAAGTGGCCGCAGACGAATTGGGTGTGGGTGTGGGGGATTTGGTGACCGTTCGATTGCCCAGTGAACAAGCCGTTCCGGCGGATAGTCCGCTCGGCAAACATGACTCGCAAACCGAAGGCATTCCACGATTGAAGGTAGCGGCAGTGATTGCGAACCGTGGACTTGGTCGGTTCGCTTTGCATCCAAGTCAGGTCGAGCCGATGATTGCGTTCTTGAATCGCCAGACGATCGCCCAAACACTGCAGCGAGATGGTCAAGCCAACGTCTTGCTGGCGTCACAGCCAACGGACCCGGCATTGCCAAGCGATGGCGAGCTGGACTCGACTTGGGTCGAGCAATTACCGTTGCGATTGGCCGACTTTGGATTGAAACTGGAGCGAATTGAGTCGCAAAACTATTTCAGCTTGTCGAGTGATCGGTTGTTGCTGCCCGAGCAGATCGTCGCACCGCTGAGAGGTGCCTTTGCCGGTGATGAGCAACCACAGCCGGTGATGACGTACCTTGCCAACGCAATCGAGCGGCTTGATTCCGATGGCAATGCGACCGCGTCGGTGCCGTACAGCACAATCGCGTCGATCGATTCGTCGGCCGTGCTGCCACTTGCTTATCAATTTGCAAATCAACAACCTAATGCCAGCGCCGCAATTCCGCTGGTGCTGAACGATTGGGCTGCGGGCGCGCTGCAGGCGGTGATTGGCGATCGGCTCCGAGTTTTCTACTACGAACCTGAAGTCCAGTCGGGGCGTGAAGTCGAGCGATCGTTCGCTGCAGTGTTGTCGGCGATTGTTCCGATTACCCAGCCGACGACGCCATTTCGAAGAACCCGAGCGGCGCAATTTGATAAGCCGCTGACGCCGTACAACGATCCCGATTTAACGCCTTCGGTTCCCGGTGTGACGGACCAAGATTCGATTGCCGATTGGGATTTACCCTTCAAGCTCGAGCGCGAGATTGGCTCCGAAGATGATCGTTACTGGGCCAATTATCGATTGACCCCCAAGGCGTTTATTCCGCTTGCTGAGGGTCAACGTTTGTTTGGCAGTCGGTTTGGCAAGACGACATCGTTGCGATTTGCGGCGACATCGACCGGCGACTTGGAATCGGTAACCGCGCGGGTCGATGCGGTGTTACGACCGCTGCACGAAGAGCTTGGCTGGCGAGTGATTCCGTTGCGTCAGTCGCAATTGGCGGCGTCGCGGGGAACGACGCCGTTTGACGCATTGTTCTTGTCGTTGAGCATGTTTGTGATTCTGGCCGCCGTGTTGTTGATCTCGTTATTGTTTCGCTTGGGCATGTTGCAACGCGCCGGCGAGTATGGGCTGTTGTTCGCCAGCGGCTGGAACGGGCGCGACGTTTCGCGATTGGCACTGCGCGAGGGCTTGTCGATGGCGCTGCCCGGTGTGGCGGTCGGCTTGATGGGTGGATTGTTGTACGCCAAGGCGGTATTAGCGGCGCTGCGGTCATGGTGGGTTGGCGCGGTGACCGTACCGTTTCTGGAGTTTCACTTTCGCGCACAAAGTCTGCTACTGGGTGCAGCGCTGACGCTGGTCGTTTCGATGTTGACGCTTTGGTTGACGGCGCGGCGGTTGCATCAGGCTTCGCCTCAATCGCTACTGGCCGGTCGTTTGGAATCGACGGACTCGGTCACCGATCGCCCCAGCCAGCGGACCAAACTTAGCAATTGGCTTTCCGCCGGTCTTGTCGCACTTGGAATCGTAGCGCTGAGCTTCGGCTCACTAGGCAGCGGTTTGGCGCAAGCCGGCGCATTCGTCGGAGCCGGCATGTTGTTGCTGTTGGCGGCACTGGTGTTCATTCATTCGCGATTATCTGTGCCGGCGTCGCGTCGCACCGGCGAATCGGCAAGTCGTTATGGTTTGGTACAGATGGCGGCGAGTAATCTGCGCCGCAACCCGCTGCGCAGCACGCTTTCGATCGCGCTGATGGCCATCGCCACGTTCTTGATTGTTTCGATCGGTGCGTTCCAGCTTCGCCCCACCGCTGCGGGCGTTGGTGGTTTCGCTTTGCTTGGCCGAACGACCACTCCGCTGTATCGTGATCTCAACGATCCGGCGGTGCAGGCGGAGTTGTTGGGCCGCGATCGTGAACTAGTCGCTAATGCCGGCTTTATCTCGATGCGTTTGCAGTCCGGCCAGGATGCGAGTTGCAACAACTTGTATCAAGCCGAAAGTCCGCAGGTATTGTCGGTGCCGGCGCGGCTGTCAACCACGAGTGATCGCACGCCGTTTGATTGGATCGCCCACGCAGCATTAGCACCGGTGGATGCGTCGCCGTGGCACTTGTTGGACCAGCCGGCAAGCGGTTCGGCGGACGATCCAATTCCGCTTGTATTGGATCAAAATACGGCGATGTGGAGTTTGCAGATGCGCGGCGGTATTGGTGAACAACGGGAGTTCAGTTGGAATGGTGGCGAGCCAATAAATTTTCGCGTTGTTGGGTTGCTGGCAAACTCCGTATTGCAAGGCAGTCTGTTGATTGGGGAGGGCAATTTCCGGCGAGCGTTTCCCGATGTTAATGGTTATGAGTTTTTCTTGATTGAGACATCACGCCCGGAATCGGTATCCGCCGTACTGGAAAACCGCCTTGGTGATATTGGTATGGATGTAGCCGATAGTGCTCAAGTGTTGTCTCGCTTAATGGCGGTTCAAAATACCTATTTGAAAACGTTTCAAAGCTTGGGCGCATTGGGCTTGCTGCTTGGCACGTTGGGATTGATGATCGCCCAATTGCGCACCGCAATCGAACGGCGCGGTGAACTTGCGGTTTTGAGAGCGATCGGCTTTTCACGCTATCGACTTGGTCAAGCGGTGATGCTTGAAACCGCGGCGATGTTGTTACTGGGAATCGGAGCCGGTGTCGTTTGCGCGGCGATTGCGATAGCGCCAAACTTGCTCACCGGCCAAACAATACCACCTGTCGCGCAACCGCTTGCCGCTGTTGCCTTGATTTCGGCCTTTGGAATGATTGCGGGTTTGGTAACCGTTTCCCGGGTGGTAAGAATGCCGTTGATCGAATCGATCCGAAATGGCTAGGCTCAGTTGGAAAAGACGCTATAGTTAAGGCTCAACGTCTGCGCGTTATCCAGAAAGGAATCCAAGTGGAACGAAAGTATGTATTCGATGCGGGCGAACGTCCGTTCTCGCTTTACAGCGATGTTACGGGCCCGATTGAACAACTTACCTTTCTGCGCAAGGCGTTGTTGTTCGCCGAATTTGCCAAAATCTCCTACAACGACGAGGATGAGGCAACCCGCGCGGCGACAATGATCGGCTTTCCCGATGTGACGTTCTTCGATCACGATGGGTCTCAAGCGTATCGATTCCGCAATGACAACGATTGCGTCATCGCTTGTCGTGGGACCGAGCCCAATGAGTGGAATGACATTCGCGCTGATGCGAATGCGGCGTCGGTCGTGGCTGAAACGGTAGGCAAAGTCCACAGCGGTTTCAAACGCGAAGTCGATGATCTTTGGCCGATGCTGGAAACCGCGCTGGCGTCCAATAAGTTGCCACTTTATTTCTGTGGCCATTCTCTTGGCGGAGCGATGGCGACGATTTGTGCCGGTCGCTGCTTGCTGTCTTATATTAATAGCAACCCGAAGCAGTTGTTCACCTACGGCAGCCCGCGCGTTGGTAGCAAAGCTTACATCAATTATATCAAGCTCGACTACTTTCGGTTCGTCAACAACAACGACATCGTCACACGAGTTCCGCCCGCATGGTTGGGATACCATCACTCCGGAAAAGAGGTCTACTTCAATCGCAATGGCGATATTAAAGAGTATGGCTATTTGCTCAAACGTCGCGATCGCTGGAAGGGCTTTATGGGCGGGTTAAAACAATGGAAAGTGGACCATTTGTCCGATCACAGTATGCACTTTTATTGTGCCCACTTGGTCAAAGCCGTCGAAGCGGAAGACCTCGCGTTGGCCAAGGGCGAAGCGCAGAAAACAGGTAACGAATTGGCAGCACCAGCTCCCCCGCCACCGCAGACGTCGGCGGTAAAGGCTTAGCGATTGCTCGGTTTTGTAATCTCAAGCTCCAGGCTTGCTTGGCCATACTTTTGACTGTTGAGACATTCCATCGTCAGCTCCAGCCGATACGACCCCGGCTCCAGACCGCTGGGCAGGCTCATTTGGTAGGCAATGAAATAGTCGCGCAGATAATTTGCGCATAGCTGTTTATCGGCGGGCAACACTTGACCAGCGACCTTTTGGCCCTTGGCGTCAAAGACTTCGTAGCTGCCTTGTAACTGGGTCTCGTAACCGGCGGCAGTCGACTTGGCGACGAAGTTGTCGATCTCGCAATATAAAATCACCTTTTGACCAGCGTCGAATCGCGACGAATCGAACCGCGTGACTTGGCCAAAACTTTGAATCTCTTTGCAGAACGCCAGCGAGTTGATTTCGAGCGATTCGGCGGAAGCAGCAAGCTGCTGGGTTGCTTGGCGAAACTCGGGCAAGGCAGCCGACAACCGACGCACCGCCACGGGATGCCCTTGCGGATCAACGATGGCCCACAGACCGAGCAATTCACGGCGCAGGAATTCTTGCTCCTGGGTGCTCATGCCTTCGAGCTTGCCGACAGCACCATCAGGATCGCCCGCGAAGATCATCAGGTGACGCGTGATGATTTGGCGACGATATCGATCGGCTTCAGATTCACCCGGCTTAGTCACAGCCAGCCGGCGCTGCAATACTGCAAAAACCTCGGCGTCGGAAAGTGAAGTAATGTCAAGTTTGTTTTCTGGGCCCGAGGCAACCACGGTTTCGGTGGGCGGTGGCTGTAGGGCAACGCGATCGAGTGTCAATTGCGCACCGGCTAGTTGGACCGGCGGCGTTTCATCCGGTGTTGCCGAATCGGTTGCCACGGTGGTTGTAATCTCGTAGGCAGCATTGACAACGTCTTTGTTTTCGTTGGCGGCTGCGGCCAATCGAGTCGGCAACTTAACGGCATCGGGCACGTCGTCGGGCAACGTCGGCAAATTGTCGATCGAACTGCGCAGTGACTCGTAAATACTCCTGGGCGATGCCGTTTTCGGAGCGGTTTGGCCCGAAACGGCGAGCAATTGGCGGAGCGCCTGTTGTTGGACTTGTGGTGGACTATCGCGAAACGCATCGAGCAACTCGGCATATTCCGCCGGCAACTTCGCCGCCCGCGGCGTGCTCTCCGTTTTCGTCATGCCGCCTGGATTTTCGTCGGCGACGGATTTGCTCGCCAGTGAGGTTGGCCTGCGGACGTTTTCGGGCGCTGGCGCTTTACGCGACTGCGTTAACCCCGACGGCTCACGGTCACGCGACGAAGCGACGTTTCCCGACAATCGCGTTTGCGGAACCGGCAATTCGTAATCACCAACACTTGGCCCTTGGGTGACCTTCACCGTGCGATCCAGCGGATTGCCGACTTTGCAACCGACGGCGGCGATAAATGCGGCGCTGGCGAGCCAAAATGAATTCAGTGCAACCTGGCGCATCGTTCCCTCGCGAAAAAAACTCCAAAATCCGACGGTTCGCTACCCTACAAATATGGCCGCCACGAAAGCAATGGCAACGTGCGCCCGTCGCGCGCACCGGCGGGCACCGCCGACTGGGTCGGTTCGTCCTATTGACGGCAATTCACCCGAATCTTTATAGTCAAAGTTTGGCCGCCGCAGATGGATCTTTAAGATGAACTCAGAACGACGACACGAACTTCAGCACAACTACTTGGCCGATCACTTGGGCGATTTGCTTAAGAAGATCGAGCCGCACGCCAAACTCATTGCCATCGCGTTTGCGGCCATAGTCGGCATTGTTGTGGCGATTGGCTTGTATCAAAACAATGCCTCAATGGCGCGCTCCGATGCGACTTTGGAACTGATCCAGAACGCCAGTGGTGGTGATGCCGAGGCACTCGCGTCGGTTGGTGATCGCTACTCGACGACGCAGGCCGGTGAGTTGGCTCGATTGTTTGAAGCCGACACAAACCTCAACGCAGGCATTACGGCGCTCTACGTTGACCGTGAAGAAGCCGAGTCCAAGATCAACGATGCACTGAAGGCTTACCGCGAAGTTGCCTCGACAAGCAAGGATCGCCTGTTGGTCGCGCGGTCGCAATTTGGCGTTGGCCATGCGCTGGAATCTTTGGGCAAAGTCGAAGATTCCGTGTCGGCGTATCGCCAAGTGGTGGCCCAGGCCGACTCCGATGCGTTGGCACAAGCGGCTCAACAACGTATCGATTCGCTTCAGAAGCCCGAGACGCAGGAATTTTTGACTTGGTTCGCCAAGCAAGATTTCACGCCCGCCGATCCATCTTCGCCACCAAACTTGCCCAGCGGCATCGCGTTGCCTGATTTGCCCGACCTCGTGTTGCCGCCCGTTACTGCGGACGAGACGATTCCAGACGAATCTGATAACGCTCCCGAGATGTCCGCGCCCAGCAACGATGTCGAGTTGGCACCCGCCTCGGCCGACCCAGCCCCAGCGGAAGTCGCTCCCGTTGAGCCGGCCGCCGATGTCGAAAATCCGACCGTCCGCGTGACGGATGAGGCCGAGTGAGTAATCGTGGCGAGCGGGAAGAATTCGACGACGACGAATTAGTGCTGCCTGCGATCGCCGAGCCAGGTAGCGCGCCCGTCAGCGACGCCGGTGCGAGTGGAGCGGACGCGAATGAAGCTGACGAAATTTCTTCCGTCACCGAAACGGGTGTCTATCGCAACGTCACCGTTTCGGAATTAGCGGCCGGCCAACGGATCGATGTTTTCTTGACGCATCTGCTCGACGGATACAGCCGCCAGCAACTCAAGGACTCGGTGCAAAATGGCGGTGCCGAAGTCGATGGCAAGGTTGTCCGACCCAGCTTCAAGATTCGTACTGGCAACCAAATCCGTTTCTATGTGCCCAGCCCCGCGACCGACGACACCATCGCCGAGAATATTGACATCGATATTCTCTATGAGGATGACGGCATGGTTGTCGTCAATAAGCCCGCTGGAATGGTCGTCCATCCCGCACGCGGCAATTGGTCAGGGACGCTAACTAGTGCCCTGGCTTATCATTTTCAATCACTCTCGGACATCGGCGGACCAACTCGCCCAGGGATCGTGCATCGACTCGATCGCGATACCAGCGGCGTGATTGTCGTTGCCAAAACGAATGCATTTCATTTGCATTTGGCCGAACAATGGCATGAGCGTTCGGTTTACAAAGAGTACCTTGCCATCACGGCTGGCGTTTTGGATCGCGATCGCGATTTGATCGATGCACCAATTGGCCGCCACCCGTTTCAGCGGGACAAAATGGCGATTCGTCATCGTCATGAAACCAGCAAGGCCGCTAAAACTTTTTATGAGGTCCAGGCCCGCTGGGGACGTTATGGTCTGGTCAAAGCGATGCCCGAAACGGGACGCACACACCAGATTCGCGTTCATCTGGAGCATGTTGGCTGTGCGGTACTTTGCGACCGATTGTACGGCGGTCACAGCCAAGTGACCCAGTCGCAATTGCGTGGCCAGCGCGCCGTACCAGGTGAACCGATCATCTTGGACCGCCAAGCTCTGCACGCCTCGCGACTGCGCCTAACGCATCCCAAAACGAACCAAGAACTCGAATTCTACGCACCGCTACCCGCCGACCTCCAGCGCACCATCGCCATCCTGCAGCAACAAACGTAGTGGTCAGCCGCTGCTCAAATCCCTAGTGGCCGAAGTGGATCTTGTAAAAGATCCTGGCGGCGGAAGAACTTTAACAAGTTCCAATACCTTAAATTTGAGTGGCAGTTGACTACTAAGCATGTATTCCTCGGCTAATTCCGCGATGCCGAAAGACTTTTGCGGACTTGTTTAGCGTTCAGCGGGACCTTGCCGGTCAACATGCTCAAAAAGCGATTTGAGCGACAACCGAAATCCGGGCAATACGTCACCGCCGTGCAGTTCCTCGTCACTACCAATCGATTGGATCGAATCGACCGCTGTGTAGATTTTCGCCGTGTGAGTCGCGGGGTCGACATACCAAACCAGCCGCACGCCCGCTTCAAAAAATCGGGCCAACTTCGCATCCATTTCGGCTTTCGTATTGCCATCGGAAAGCACTTCGACAGCAAGATCCGGGATCAACATCGGGATCGGTCGACGAGGCAGTTTATGTTCCGGGAACCGCGACCAACCGATGAAACTCACGTCAGGAATCTTGACGATTCCCGGCATTAACTTAAGCACTGCGTCGGCACCCAGTACTTGACCAATATCATTGCTTCGCAGGTAAACACTGATTTCAACCGAGATGTAAACGGCGATCATCGATTCGTACCAGCCCATCGTCTTCTCCATCAACGTGCCGCTCTCGAGTTCAAACAATCGCCCTTCGGTCATCTCAATCCGCTCGACGTCGGCTTCGGTAGCCGTTCCCGGCGCGGGAAAAGCACGAATACGATCGGGCGTCACGCCGAGATGTTTTTGCAGGTCAGCCAAACTCCAATCCTCTGGGAAGACAGGACGAATGGCGGTTGGATTCGGCTCGATCGATATTTGCATGGTTGGATTCCTAGCGATGTATGCCTGTAGAAATCAGTTTACTCTTTCGCGTGGCGCGAAGTCGAACAATGAATGGAACGAGTTTTTTACCCCCCTACGGCCCACTAAGAACTATGGTGGGGGATTCTCGAAGCAACTATTGCCCGCTCATTTGTTCACATCGGTCCTCATCATGAAACGCAAACTGCAACCTACCAATCGCAAGTCTAGCCGTCGTCGCGTGTTGTTTGAGTCGCTTGAATCACGACGATTGTTGGCGGGTACGGAACTTAACCTGCCGGATAATGTGTTGAGCATCTCGCCGAGTTTTCGTGACGTGTACACCAATCATCTCGGTGACGCAACGATCAATTCACGAATTGAACCTGCCACCGAGAAGGAAGCGTTTGCTCTCTTCGCCAATCGACTGAACACGGTCGTGCTGGCACGAGCCGACAGAGCGGCAGGTTCATTGGTCGATCTTGAACTTGCTGCTTATTCGGACCAAACCGGCGATCAATTCAGATCGGACGACGACACCAATGGTCTCAATCCCCAATTCGGCGACCTGAACTTAGCCGATGCACGCGAAGTTTTGGTCTTAGTCGGAGATCGTTCTGAAACCGTCACCGGAGATTACACTTTCGCAGTAGAAGGCCCCGCAGCGATCTCAAGGAGTCTGCCCATAGGGGCGGGTCTCGTACAACTCAGCGGGAATATCGCCAGTCAAGTTGATTACGACTTCTTTAATTTTACGGCTCCTACAACCGACACCTACACGATCGTCATTCAACCAGACGCAGGTCTCGATGCGACATTCAATATCTTCAACGCCGATGGCACGCCGCTACGAGGCGACTTCTTAAATCCAATCGATAATTCGTTTGTAACGGAACGAACAACGGTGGATCTAACCGCCGGCGAACCGATTTTCATTCGGGTAGATGGCTTCGATCGCTCCACGGGCGACTTTGTATTGGCCGTCGCACCCTCGACGTTTGAGGAGACGTTTGTGGTGAACACGACGGACGACATCGTCGATGATGCGGACGGATTAGTAAGTCTGCGAGAAGCCATCGGCATTGCTAACGCCTTTCCCGGTAATGCTCAAATCAGTTTCGCTCCATCGCTCACCGCCAGCGGGCCCGCCGTGATCACGCTCACCGGCGGCGAGCTCGCGATCACTGACTCGGTGTCCGTCAACGGCCCTGGCCTAGAACTGCTAACCATTGACGCCGCATCGGCCTCTCGGATCTTCAGCATCAACGATGGCCAAACTTCGACTTCGGCGGTCGCGATCTTTGGCCTGTCGCTGATCAACGGTTCTACCTCGCTGGACGGCGGTGCGATTAGTAATTCTGAAAACACAACCATATCTCGCCTGAGAATCAGCGGTAACACCGCATTTGACGGAGCTGGGATCTTCAACGAAGGCACGTTAACGGTCAATGATTCGATCATCACCGGCAATACGGCGATCCAATTCGGCGGTGCCATCCGAGTCAATGGACCAACAAGCGTTCTGCGATCCGAGCTTTCGGACAATGTCGCCTTTCAAGCTGGCGCGATTGGATCTTTTTCAGGAGGGGTCAGTTCGACGTTTGATCAGGTCACGATCTCCGGAAACCGAACGACCAACCAAGCCGGAGGCCCCGGTGCCGGCGTTTACGTTTTCGACAGCCAGTTCACATTTATAAACAGCACCATTGTCAACAATACGGCCGGCAATGGTGGTGACGGTGCAGGCATCTTTGTTGACCCGACTGACCTCGGCAACGGTCCAGGGCGACTTGCATTACTGAATACGATCGTCGCCAATAACATCACGACTGGCGAAGGGGCAGACGTGGCGGGCAACGTGGCCGAGGCTACGAATAGTTTGATCTTCTCCAATGAAGGCTTCGTCTTCACCGGAGTTGAGAACGACAATTTGCTGGGCGTTGATCCGCAATTACAACCGCTGGCACAAAATGGCGGTTTGTCACGAACACACGCTCCGTTGCCTGGCAGCCCCGTGATCGACGCGGGCACGGGCGTGCGATTGCTCGATGGATTTAATACGAACGACTTCGCGAACTCCTATAACTTCTTAGGCGTTTTTAGTACGCCACGAAACTTGCCGCAGATTTCCAATGGCCAGGCCAACCTCAACGTGGGTAACGGCACCGCCGCGTTCATTCGAAAAGATCAGTCGTTAGCGAACGTCGGTGACAGTGTGCAGATTGACTTCGGATTCAATTTTCCGATTCAAAGCACTCAAACCTTTAACGACTTCTCAGCCGGCTTGGGTCTGTTCGGCACGGATTCAGGTACCCTACTGTCGGAACTACGAGTCTCAACCGACAGAGCCGCAGTACCGGATAGCTTTGAATTCTTACCCGGGCCTGACAATGCGGTTACGCTCAGCGGCGTTCCCACGGGCCTGATGAATTTGGCCTTAACAGTCACCAGCGTCACGGATACCGAGATAACCGTTGGGTACAACCTGAGGGGATCGGGATTTAACCCAATTAGCGGAACACAGACGCTTGCTGCGACCAACCTCTTTTTCGGCCCGGTCGCATTCAACGTCGTGAACGACGACGCGGTGCACGACAACTTGATATTTATCACAAGCGAGCTTCAAGGCAGTGCAACCGACCAACGCGGCGCTCCCTTTGTGCGAACTTTTGATGGCGACACCGTCGCCGGCGCGGTGACCGACATCGGTGCCTTCGAGGTCCAGACACTTGACCCCTCGGCACTGGTCGTCACGACACTTGAAGATGAGTTTGATTTCTCAAACAACACTACCAGCCTGCGTGAGGCTGTCAGTTTAGCCGGTGGCAGCGTCGGTGCTGATGTCGTCACGTTTGATCCTTCGCTCTTCAGCGGCGGTGCGGCGACCCTGTTGCTTTCTCTTGGTGTGATCGACGTTTCATCGTCGATCTCGATCGTTGGTCCGGGTGCCGATCTGCTCACTATTGATGCCTTAAGCCTGGGACGAATTTTCAATCTCGGCGGGCCAGGTGCTCAGGTGTATCAAATCAGCGGTCTGACTTTCACCGGAGGTGACAGTGGTGCCGTAGGCGGATCAGCTATTTTGATAAATGATGGAGACGACCGCTTGGAAGTCAGCGGCGCGATTCTCCGCAACAACTTCGGCGATGGCGCAATCGAGGCGGCGTTCGGCGAGTTGTTGATCCGTGACACTGCGATTATTGACAATCAAGGCGCGTTTGGTGCTGGACTGATCTTACAAAATGTTTCCGCGACGATTCAAAATGTGACGATTAGTGGAAATGACGCTTCGGTAGTCGGAGGCGGAATCCGACATTTCGCCTCCGGCGCTGACGCAACGAGTTCGCTGACTATCTTGAATTCTACGATTACGAACAACTCTGCTCCCAGCGGAGCGAACATATTTTCACGGACACAAGATGGAGCCCTTTCCTCGACGATTGAACTTCGCAGTACCATTATCTCGTCGCCATTCGGTGGCGGTGATAACTTCCGCGCCGAGGGCCCAGGAGCGACGTTCACCTCACTGGGCAACAACCTGTGGGACGACACCTCCGGCCCAACGCCGCTGGATAGCGATCTAAGCGACACGGATCCGCAACTCGCACCGCTTATTAATAATGGAGGCAGCACGCCAACACATGCCTTGCTCGCGACTAGCCCCGCGATCGACACAGGCGTTTCTACGGTCAACTTGATTGCTAACGGTGGATTCGAAACAGGCGATTTCACCGGATGGGTAACTGATCCGGGCAATACGGCCGGTCGGATTGAAGTGAATACCGGCACCGTGGACACGCTTGTCGCCGACGATCCATTTGCACCCATCGCCGGCCGGTCCGATGCGGTCGTCTACAGTACCGGCGCAAGTACCAAACAACTATCCCAGTCATTCTTAGTACCGTCGTCCCTGACTGCGGCAACGGTGTCTTGGGCCGACCGCATTGCTACATCCGCTGCTGACTTTTCGGATCCAAACCAGGAGTATCGAGTCCAAATTGAGGACAACAGCGGTACTGTCGTGCAAGTGCTTTACTCGACCGACCCCGGCGACTCGCTTGTGCAACCTGGACCCAACCAAAGGTCATTCGATGTGACTGCTCTGCTTCAATCGCAACTCGGCCAATCCTTGCGTTTGAACTTTATTGTCCAAGACGACCAAGCCGCATTTTCAGTCTGGGTCGATCAAGTCAGTTTGAACGTCGTAACCGCTGCGAACGTCGGCGGATTCGATCAGCGCGGTGCTCCGTTCTCACGTTTCGCTGGTATTGGACCAGACATTGGTGCCTATGAGCGTCAAACCTTGGCTCCGGAACTCCTTGTCGTCAACACGACATCGGATGAACTCGACTACGGAAACTCCCTAGTAAGCCTGCGGGAAGCCATCAATAACGCTGCTGGGAACCCGGAATCGAATATCATCACGTTTGACCCGTCCGTTTTTGCAACGCCTCAAACGATTACTATTGGTAGCCAGCTACCTACGATCAACAACTCGATTACGATCACCGGGCCCGGTGCCAACCTGCTTACGATCGACGCCGACAACGGGACCGACAACGCATTTGGCACCGCTGACGGCTATCGAATTTTCCAAGTGGATGATGGTAGCGACGCAGTGATCTCTGTCACCATCAGCGGCCTTAGGCTCACCGGCGGCGACTTAAATTCGCCAGTCTTTGATTCCGGTGGCGGAGCGATTCTTAACCAAGAATTTCTGAACTTATTCGACGTCGCGTTGCTCAACAATGCATCCAGCGGTCGTGGGGGTGCCATAGATAACGGCTCGACTGCAGTCCTTGTTATCGCCAGTAGCACACTTGCCGGCAACCTAGCCGCCAGCCGCGCCGGTGGCGGAATCCGCAACGACGGAGTTTTGATCGTCACCGACAGCACGTTTTCAGGCAACTCGGCTGCGCTCGATGGCGGTGGAATTTCAAATGCAGCAAACGGGCCGAACACGCCCCTGAGCCAACTCTCTATCCAAAACAGTACCTTCGTGGATAACACCGCAGGTGGATTTGGACAAGACATCCAGCTCAATGGGTCCGACCCTGCGGACGTGAACATTGACAACTCGATTTTCTCACTCGCGGAGATCTTCGGCGACTTCCAAGGTGCTAACAACATCGAAAACTCGCCGGGGCTTCTGGGTCCGCTGCAAGACAACGGAGGCCCCACGCCAACTCATGCACCGTTGCCCGGCAGCCTGGCGATTGACGCTGGCGATCCCGCCGCCGTGGCCGGAGACGGCATCACCTCGGAAACGGACCAACGTGGCTTTTTGCGGGTTGTCGATCGGTTGGACATCGGCGCAGTCGAGTTCAATCCGAACCCGCTTGATTTTGGTGACGCACCGGCGATCTACCCGGTCACGCTCGCTCAAAATGGTGCTCGTCACGTCGCCAGTCTATTGTTCTTAGGTTCAGTCGTCATTGGTGACGCCGAGGGTGTCGCCAGCGACGAGGCAGGCGCCGAGGTCGATGACGACGGGGTATCAGTGATCGCGACGCTGATTAGCGCGGCGGTCCCGACGCAAAGCAGCCTGAGTGTAACCTCCTCTGGTTCAGGCCGACTCGACGCCTGGATCGACTTCAATGGCAATGGGGATTGGCTCGACGCAGGCGAACAGGTTTTCAGTTCCGAGATCGTCTTTGAAGGTGAGAATGTGTTGACCTTCATCGTCCCCGCAAACATTGCCATTGGAAGCACTGGAGCACGCTTTCGGCTCAGCACTACCGGTGGCCTCGCACCGACGGGCGAGGCTCCCAACGGCGAAGTTGAAGACTACATTGCCGCGATCGTGGTCGGCTCCAGTACCGCCGTATTGGAAATCGACTCGCCGGGATCGTTGATTACCGTCGTGCAGGAAGGCGACAACATTGCGGTCGCCGGCGATGTGAACGTGCTATTCACCGGTCCAGCGACAAGCTTCGGCGAATTGAACCTATTCGGTCCCGCAGCGGAAAATACATTCCTGTTTATCGGACTGGACGTGTTGGAGACTAGCATCGTGCGTCTCGCCGGCGGCATTGGCCAAGACTCCGTCATCGTTAGCGGTGCCGAGCTAACACTTGATCTGACAAGCGACCAGTTCGTGCCAACGGACATCGAAGTGATCAACATCGTCGGTAGCGGCAATAACACGCTCATCGTCAGCATCGACTCGGTCAAGAACGCTTCATCAACAACCGATAAGCTGGAAGTGGTCAGCGACGCGGGTGACCGAGTTCGGTTCGGCGACGGATTCACGATCCAGCGACCCCGGTTTATCGACGGCGTGTTCACCCATGTGATCACTGAGTCAAATCCGGGCGGCACCGCCGAAGTGCATATTCGCAACGATCGATTTTTTCAAAATCCACTCAATCGATTCGACGTCAGCGGTAATGGCACTATTCAATTAAGTGATGCGCTGCGGGTCATCAATGAACTGGCGCGTCGGGGCAGAGGCAGGATTGAGCTGCCCACCAACGACTCCGAAATCAGCCGCAACTACTTCGATGTTTCGGGTGATAACTCATTGTCCGCTGGCGACGCGCTGCGTGTGGTCAACGCATTCGGACGTATTAGTCGCGGTGGAACCGCCGAACCCGAAGGCGAGTCACGATCGCCAGTGGACTTGAACATCTTCGTGCGTCGATTCGAAATGACCGGTGAGTTAGAATCTGCGGCGACACCGATCGCCAACAATAAATCGCGAAATCGTCACGCGAACACTGACCTCGATTTTGCGGCGACGGACTCGTCGCAATCAAACTTGATCGACGAAGTTATGCGAGATTACTCGGACGAAACGGCTACTATCATTGGCGGCGTCATACTCAACGTCATGAAAGCGGGTACTCTATAGTTCAATTAATTGGGATAAATAGGTTGAAGAATGTTGATCGCATGGTTGGGTTTGTGACGTTGGCGATTGTCTGCGGCGTCATCGTCGTGGGCACAACCTGGGTGATGCGAGCGGAGAACGCCTTCACCCGAACCGCGACCACATTGGCCCGTTATGTATCGCAACGAAGCGAGCAGGTTCGGCTCGCAACGCCGCGCGGCAGTTTGCAATCTCGCGATCCCGTATTTATGAATTCGTCCGGTGGAGCGAGACAGGTTGGTTACGTCGATCGTGTGGCGCAGGTCGATGGCAGCGACGATCTCGTTGACATAATTTGGTATGATAAAGACGTATCACCGCAGACATGTCGGTTCATTCGGCACGAGAACTTGGGGCGGCTGGGTGATGCAGTCGAATTGATGTTTCCACCGGCCAAGCGCCAGCGAATCCAGCGATTGTTGACCGCCGCAATGCAGCAACACGGTGACGCGATGGTCGCGCGGCTGATGCCGATCATGGAACAATCACTGCGCGAATCATTGCCGACAATTGAAGTTGGGCTGCGACAAAGTTTGGCGAACCACCGCGATGAAATCGATCGTTTGGCCGGTCGTTGGAACGACGAATTGATTCAGCAGCGATTGGTTCCGCTGGCCAAGAATGAAATGGTTCCGATTGTCCGCAAACATGGCGAGCCGCTGGGCCAATCGATTGGCCGCGAGTTGTGGGATCGTGCGTCATTGTGGAGCTTCACTTGGCGAGCACTCTACGACAAGTCACCGCTACCCAAGAAAGACATGATGAAGCAAGAGTGGGATCGGTTTGTGGAGGAGGAAGCGATTCCAATTTTTGAATCGCATGCACCCGAAATCGCAGGGGCGGTCCAGCGGATCGTGATTGACGTCGCCGCCAGCGACGAGGTGCGGCGAGAGTTGTCGGCTGCGGCAGACGCGATCGCCAGCGATCCGGCGGCGCGACAGATGCTGGGAACGGTACTGCGAGAATCGATCGCGGAAAACCTTAAATTGCGCGAGGTTTGGCGACTTGCCTGGACCAGCGACGAGGCGCGCGCGGCCATTGCCCAGTCAAGCGATGCACTCGAACCGACAATGCGAATGATTGGTGACGAATTGTTTGGGTCGCGTCAAACGGGCATCGATCCCGGCTTTGCCAGTTTGCTGAGAAACCAGATTTTGCAGAAAGATCGTCGCTGGATCATCGCAGTTCCAGACGATGACCCAGCGGTTTCATTGCCGTCCAAAATCGAACTCGCGATTGAGCCAACCGCGTTTCCGATGTCGCCGTTGGTTGAAACGGTGGAGCAGGTTGAACGTGGGCGCTAGCGCATCGTTGACACTTGATCACTTGAGCGTCACGGCCAATGGCCGCGTGTTGTTGCACGACACATCGCTAGTGATTCCAGCGGGAAAGTTGACCGTGATTCTTGGCGGCAGCGGTGCGGGCAAGTCGGTGTTACTGCGAATCATCGCGGGACTGATACCGCGCGATGCAGGCAACGTGCGTTTTGATGGAGACGTTCGTATCGCCGATGCGGCGGAACCCAATCGCGAGCATCGCGTCGGTATCGTGTTTCAAAATTTCGCTTTGTTCGATGAGTGGAGCGCGAAAGATAACGTGCAGTTTGCGATCGATCATCGACCTGATTTCCGGCAACCACCGGCGCACGCGGCAACGCAATGGCTCGAAGAATTGCGCGTCGATGCGGCATCGCGACCGGCGATGATGAGCGGCGGCCAACGTCAACGCCTGGCGATCGCGCGGACGTTGGCGGCACAACCCAGCGTGGTCTTGTATGACGAGCCGACCAGCGGTTTGGACCCAGCGACGGGCGTCGAGGTCGCCAAGCTGATTGCCCTAACGCACCATTCGCATGACCAGACCAGCATCGTCGTCACGCATGATTACAGCACGCTGCTGGCCATTGCCGATCATTGTTTGTTAATGGATTGGGCGACGGCAAGCTTAAGTGAAATTCCCCGCGACCAATGGCCGGAAATTGCCTCGCGACTGCGACCGGTGCAATTGATTCAGCCGCAGAATAGTCAACAAGACGAACCGGTGGCTTTTGATTTTGTCGCGGCGATTGGACGCGGCTGGTTATCGATGGGGACAACGATTGGCGGTTGGTCGCAATCGGTCGGTGGGCGTTTTGAATGGAGTTGGGCTTGGCGATTTTTCATTCACATCCTGCGATTGATTTGCGGCCCGTCTTCGTGGGGCTACTTAGCGATGGCCGGCGCGATTGTCGGGTTCACGTCAACGTATTTTACGTTCCGCTTTTTGCCGTTTGAGCTTTACACCAAGCCATTGTTGATTGAAGATTTGCTGGGATCAGTCGGTTTTGCGCTGTACCGGATTCTGGTTCCGGTATTGGCGACAATCTTGATTGCGGCGCGCTGCGGTGCAGCAATTGCGGCGGATGTCGGCGTCAAGCGTTATGGATCGCAAGTCGATGCGCTGCGAACCTTGGGCGTCCGGCCCGCAGCGTACTTGTTGTGGCCAACGCTGGCGGCGTTTTTGGTCGCCACACCGTTCTTGGAGTGGATCGCGTTTGTCGTCGCGCGGTGGGTCAGTCTGGCATGTTTCATTGCCAGTCATCCGCAGCTTGGTCCGTACTTTTGGCAACAACATTTTACCCGCAACCTGCAAACCGATTCGACTTGGTGGTACATGGGCGCAGGTTGGGTTTTGCTCAAGAGCGTCGCCTGCGGATTAGGGATCGCGGGGATCGCGTATGCTGCAGGCTTGCGGCCCAAGAGTTCAGCGGGCGATGTCAGCGCAGCAATCACGGCGACGGTGCTTTGGTCCACGCTCTACGTCCTGCTGGTACACTTCACTGTGGCCCTATTGGAATTCTGATTTGACGAGCAACATGCAAAGGCGGTCGAGATGTCGATGGACAAGAAAGCGAAGAAGCGACACGAAGTTATCAAGAAGAAACTGGAACACTTGCGGCCGCGTTTGGCTGGTGCCAAGGAGCAAGCCGATGATGCAGCCGAGATCGCTGACCTGCAGAAGCAGATCAATGATCTCGAAACCGAAGCTGCGGGATTGAAGGGCGTTTAGTTCGGACGAAAGTCATCAAGGTGATAATCGTCCCACCGGAAGGCCAACCACTTCCACGGATTGAATCATGGCATTTAGTTATCCGAGTTAATTAAACATGCCTACGCCTTGCTTTTTGCTTCTTTTGTTGGTCACTCTTATGACGTTTGCGGCCGTCGCGTGCTGATGGCTTTCTCGTCCCAGTCGAGAGCAACAGTTGGACGCAACCTGCCGCTGAAAGAGCGTGACTGCTATCTCGTATTTAATGCGGTCGGAATCGCATGCAATGCAGGCACCGTATCATGGGTGCACTATCACTCTCGTTCGCGTTTGGTTGCTTTTCTGAACCCGATAACACGGACGACATCCCCACAGTCAGTGTGCCAGACAATCAGCAGTCGCCCTTGATTTGAAATGCCCGCAGTAATGAAGCGATCCTCTACGTCCGAGTGCTGCGGATCAAATCTAGTTGCAGCGTTTGGGTCGTTAAATACAGAAGCGGCCTCGCCAAACATTACACCGTGTTAGACGAAATTTATTGCAGCTTTGGCCAGATCCCATTCGCATTGCAGGAAGTCCATGGTAGCCAAATCAGGCAACGAAAACCATCGCCGGCAGTTTTGGCATCGTCTTCGAGCGAAGTGCGGAGCGACGATGTGACAAGATCGAAAACCGGCAGCAAACAGGATGCCCGGAGGCCGCGCTACTTGAACCAAGTCCTTGAGCATCGGCTCGCAAGCTCGGCTTGTCAAAGACTAATTTGTTATCCGCCGCGTTGAATGGCCGGCAGGTAGTCGCAGTCGCGAACGTTAGTTGCATATCGGATACTACGGGAAACGTATGCTTTGGCGTCCGGCCGTAGGTAGTTTAGCCAGTCGGGACGTGTTTGGCCGCGAGCCAGTGCATAAAGCGAAAAGGCATAGCCGATCGCGTGCATGCTAAGATAGCTGTGTTTGCCAACCGACCGAGCAGAGTAGCCAGACCCATGGACGTTTGTTTCGCAATCACGCCACCGGGATCATCAAAGCAGTTGACCTCAAGCCAAATTTGATACCGACCGTCTTTTTCGCCATACAGTCCGGCAGACGCTGGCGAGATGGAGCGATCAAGCCCGAATGCGTTGTCGCGTGCAGTTTCCATCGACGTATTGGATCACTACCGAGCGAGTGCATTGCGTGCGAATTTCATAGTCGCCCGCGATCACCGCAACCTCGTTTGCCGCAACTTCGTTTGGTGTTGCAATTTCGTTTGGTGCCATCGGCTTTCTGATCGGAGGGTGCAATCGGAAGATGGATAGGCGGGTACGGCGAAAAAAAATCGCGACAATGATCGGGCTTCACGTTGGCTTCAGACTTCGCATGTTAATCTGCACCATCGATCGACGATCAAATCCTGGTGGGTTGACGTATCGCCGGTCTCGTAAAAACTTGTCGCACTGGAGTCAATGATGAAAAAGTGGAGCTTGGGGCTTACGGCCTGCAGTATTCTGTTCAGCGGAGCGATCGCCGTCGCCCAGCCACCGGGACCGCCGGGCAATCGTCCGCGGGACGGAGGACCTCGTGAAGGTGGACCACATGATGGTGGTCCGCGTGATGGTGGTCCGCGTGATGGTCAGGGGCCGCCGGGCCGCGGGCCTGGCGATCGACCTGATCCTGGACACCTGCTGTTGCAGGTGCTCGACACGGACCACGACCACACGTTGTCGGCGGATGAAATCAACGGTGCCGTCGCAGCATTGAAAACGCTCGATAAAAATAATGACGGAAAGGTTACT
>JBGSVE010000157.1:0-25837 GCA_041753075.1 Pirellulaceae bacterium | reverse complement strand
TGGGCAATGACAACGTGTTCGTTGACAACTTGCTGGTTCGCGGTGAATCGGTGATCGTGGCACCGGAGATCGACGTGCTGGGCAATTCGACCTCGATCGCCAGCGGCGATATGACCCCCAGCACACTTGACGCGACCAGCTTCGGGCTCGTTGCCCAAGGCGCTGCTCCGGTAACGGCGACTTTCACGATCGCCAACAACGGTAACGCACCACTCGCGCTGAGCGGTTCGCCGAACTTGGTCGCGATTTCGGGATCAAGCAACTTCACGATCACGACCCAACCCGCTACGGCGTCCGTTGCGGCGACGGCCTCAACCACGTTTGTGGTGACCTACACGCCTACGACCGCCGGATTGCAAACGGCAACGATTTCGATCGCCAACAATGACTCCGACGAGAACCCTTACACGTTCGACGTCTCGGGGACGGCGGTGGAGTTGCCCAACGTTTGGATCAACGAAATTAGCTATGACAATCTGGGAGCCGACGTTGGCGAGTTTGTTGAAGTCGCCGGAACGGCCGGGTTTGATCTCAGTACGTTGTCGTTGGTGCTTTACAACGGTTTTGATGGAACTTCGTACAATACGACCGTGCTTGCAGGAACGATCGATAACGAAGGCGGAACCGGTTTCGGTGCAGTCTCGTTCTTGATTCCTGGCATTCAAAACGGAGCGCCCGACGGCATTGCCTTGGTACTGGGCGGTACGACGGTACTGAGCTTTATCAGCTACGAGGGTGTGTTCGCCGCGACGAATGGTCCGGCCAGTGGCATGACCAGCGTCGACATTGGCGTCACCCAGCTTGGCAACGCCACAGCGCCAGTTGGTTCGTCATTGCAACGGAACAATTCGGTTCCCGGTACACCAGGAGCTTGGTTTGGTCCCGCCGACGATTCGCCTGGTGATCTCAACGTCTTTGTTTCCCCCGGTGTAACCATTACCCAGTCGGGCGGCACGACGGTTGTGGCCGAAGGCGGTGCAACGGACACCTACACCATCGTGCTCGACTCGGCACCGATTTCCGATGTGACCGTCACGGTGACGCCCGACGGGCAGCTCGATCTCGGTGCGGGTGCGGCCACTGCCGTCTCGTTGGTGTTCACCACGGCTAATTGGTTTACGCCACAAACGGTAACCGTCACGGCATTTGACGACGCCGTAACCGAAGGTCCACACTCCGGATCAATCACGCACGCGATCGCGACCGGCTCGGCAATCGTGTATCTAGGCTTGCCGATCGCCGGAGTCACCGCCAGCATCACCGACAACGATGGCGGCGACGCGATTCCGCCGACGGTCACGGGAGTGTTCTTGGTCAATTCTGCTTGGTTGCCCGGCGGCCAGGACCCGTTTGACGGTGGCGGTGCGGGAGCTGGCAACGGCATCGGACTGGCGGTCACCGCTGGATTGCAGATTCCCAACGGCAACCTCAACCGAATTGTTGTTCAGTTCAGTGAGCCGGTCGTTGGTTTCAGCACAGCGAATTTCCGTCTTCTGGGCGTCAACACGGCGGACTACGCCGGAGTGTTAACGGTTTCCTACGACGCGGTGACTAATCGCGGCATCATCAATTTGTCGACGCCGCTGAATCGCGATCGATTGCGTGTTGGGGTTTCGCAGAATGTTACCGATGCGGCGGGCAATCAACTTGACGGCGATTTGGTCGGTGGTGCTGGTGGCAACTTCGACCTGCTGTTCTCGGTTTTAGTCGGCAACGGCAACCTAGACGCAAGCGGGGTCAACGGTGGTGACTTGGGCGTGTTCGCTGCGGCGTTCAACCAATCGTTCCCGTCGGGCACCTACAACATCAACGCCGACTGGAATTCCGACGGCAGCGTCAACGGTGCTGACTTGGCCAATTTTGCGGCGAACTTCAACTTGGCGTTGCCTGGCGGTACACCTGGGCCGCTGAATTTTGGCGGCGGCACCGTACCCGGTGCGGTTTACTCGCCCGCCGTGGACGCGTTCTTCAAGAATCTCGGTGACAAGGATGACCTCGACCTACTCGCTGGAGGAGAGCTGTTCTAGGGCTTGAACCCAACCCGAATCGGTCGGATTTCCCTTGAAATTTGACTGTTTCGGTTCGACTTTGGCCGACCGGCAACCACCGGCCACAGCCGTCACAAACGTGTCTGGCTGATACAGGATGCTTTCAAGAAAAAATTCTTGACAAAGTGTTTCGGTTTTTCAATTGACAGATTACACTCCGTGTTACTTCCTCGACCTCAATTAGGTGACCACTTATGAAAAAACTTGGTTTTGTACTCGCACTTGTCGTAGCCAGCTCGCTGGTCGGACCAAGTGCCAAGGCGGCATTTGTGCTGTCTGTCGATCCAGCGGACTTGACGTTCGCTGGACCTGGCACGCATGAAGTCGACGTTCTGATCCGTTGGGACGGCGTTGGAAACGCAGGCGTTTCGGGTTATACGATTCGATTCGGCAATCCAGCGAACGCCAGTTTGGGTGAAGATCCGACGGGTGTCTCGTTTGATACGGCAACCGAGCGGACAATGATTTCCAGCAACCTCTTGTTCAACCTCAACCCAGCTACTAATTCGGTTGCGGCAACGAGCTTCGTCGGAGACACGGCGATTCCGACGACGGCACAACCGCTGTTCAGCCTTGGCTTGACGCTTGGCAATGCTGCGTCATACGCCATCGGCGTTGACTTCCAAAACGCTCAGCGCGGCGGACTTTTCGCGCAGGACATCAGCAGCGAATTCTTCAATCCGAATAACCCGCAAACCGACTTCACATTCACTTTGACACAAGCTGTCGCAGTGCCTGAGCCGTCGAGCATGTTGGCGTTGGTTGGAATGATGGGTTGCGGTGCCTTCCGTGCGTATCGTCGCCGCAATAGCACGGTTGTCGAAGAGCTAGCAGCCTAACCTGAAGTTGCCACCGCGTTGCCAACGGGAACGCGATGACAGCAACATCATCTATCGAACCGTCGAGCTTGCAGAAGCTCGACGGTTTTTTCATTGTGCGAGCGGCAGAAAGTTCCACACCAACGTAGCTGGAGTCGCCAGACTTCAGACGCTGCAGTTTGAAGTCTGGCGACTCCGGCTACGGGTAAAGCGACTCCGGCCACGGGTAAAGCTTCATCTGCCGCTCGCCTTAACGACTGCGGGCTTCAATCAACACCAAGAACGCCGTCATGTAAGCTCGAATCGTATCGGGGCTGACCGCTTCCCAGCCGGTCGCCTTGTGTCGCACGATTCCCAACTTCAACATTTCCACGGCGTCGGCGAGATCATCGGGCAACGCGTCCAAGCCCGCAAACGGTTGCACCAGCGAACCGTTGCTGGCGTCGTCTTGCTCGGCCTGGATCGCCGCCGGTTCGCTTGTGGAAAATTGATTGAGCGATTCTTCATCGCCGAAGTCCGGCCCCTCGCTGCCGCGACCGGCCGACACGTTGGCGGGCTCGTCGCCATACGTCTTGGTGGACCCGCCGCCTTGAGCCGGCTGCGTCGTCGCCGGCATGTCGCCACGGGTTGCTGAGGGTTGAACATAATCCTCGTCCACATCGGTCGTCATCACATCGCTGTCACGCGGTTGCTCGTTGGGATCGCCGCCGCCAGCTTCCCAACGTCCGCGGCGCATCACTGAAACGCTCCACCGGCCGTCGCTGGCACCCTGCAACCACATCGCCGCATCATCCCATTCCATTGCGACCAGAAAATGGGTCCACGACAATTGCGGATACGTTTCGTATTGGTCACCAAAACGATCGAACACGCGGCGCAACCGTCCGACATGGGATGCCGTCACACCGCCGACGCGGCCGGCCCAAGCCTCATCCGAATAGTCCGTCACCACGGCACCCGAATCGATCAAGCTTTGACGCCATTGGCCGATGATTCCGCCTTTGGCCCAATTCGTTTGGCTGACCAAATGGTTCCAGCGTCCCACGAACTCGACGCTCGGGTCAGCACCGTCGGACTCATCACCGCGCAGTTCATCCTGTAACCAAGCTTCCCGCGCGGCGACCACATCGGGATCCACCGCCGAATCACGCGTAAAATCAACCATTTGGGCGTCAGTATCAAACGGAACCACATAATGATCGTTGCTAGCCATGCTTGCCTTTTCCTTGCGGACAATTTCAAACCGAAGTTACATTTCCGGCCCACACGTTATCGCCCGGCGCGGTTTTGGGAAAAGGGTTAGCAGCAAATCGGCGCGATTGACGCCCAAAAACGGTGTGCAATGCGCTGGCTCGGCAAACTGCGCCGGTGGAAAAAGTCTTGACCCTCAACCGTTTTGGGTCGGCAAATTGTAGAACGATTGTCCCCAACCGTTCTACAATCGCCAGGTTCAGTGAGCGGGCGGGCGCTTGCCCCGGTATGTCCGCATCGACTTGTCGCGAACGAAACCGGCGGCTAGCGCCGATCCGCTCACAGCACAAATACCTAATCGCGTGACACTGTGATCGCGAAACGCTTCAGCTTGCGGTCCAGCGTGCTGCGTTCGATCCCCAGAATCATCGCGGCGCGACTTTTGTTGCCAGCCACTTGTTGCAGCACATGGACGAGATGACGTTTTTCGATCTCATCGAGCGACAACAACTCCGCCTGCGCGTCCGCCGGATCGCTGGTGGTAATCGTCTCCGGTGTAAAAGTTTGTTTATGGTCATGCGATGCGGCCGCGATGCTCAGGTCCCCCGCGTCGATCGTGTCGCCCGAGCCGAGCACAACGGCCCGCTCGATCACGTTTTTGAGTTCACGGATATTGCCGGGCCAATCATGCGCAACCAGCGCGGCGGCGGCGGATCGCGTAAAACCGTCGATCACGCGCCCGCATCGCTCGCTGAAGTGGGCCAAATAGTGCTCGGCAATCACCAGGATATCGTCGGTGCGGGTTCGCAGTGGCGGTACGACGATTTCGATCACGTTGAGACGATAAAACAGATCGCCGCGAAACCTGCCGCGTTGCACCTCAGCGGCCAAGTCACGATTCGTCGCCGCAATCAATCTCACGTCGGCGCGAATCGGCACTTGGCCACCAAGTCGTTCGAACGCATGCCCTTCGAGCACGCGCAGCAGCTTGGCTTGTAAGTCGATGTGCATTTCGCCGATTTCGTCGAGCATCAGCGTGCCGCCTTGGGCCGCCTCGAACTTGCCCTTCTTTTGCTCAGTCGCGCCGGTGAAGGCACCTTTCTCGTGGCCAAACAGTTCGCTCTCGAGCAACGTCGGTGCCAGCGCCGCGCAGTTTAAACAAACCAGCGGTTGGTCGCGGCGCGGGCTGGCGTGGTGAATCGCGGCGGTGACCAGCTCTTTGCCGACTCCCGATTCGCCGCGAACCAACACCGTTGCATCGCTGGGCGCAACCTTGGCGATTAAACTTTTTAACTCCCTGGTCTGAGTGCTGTTGCCAACGATTTCAATCGAGCCCTGCAATTGCTCGCGCAGTTGTTTGACCTGCGACCGGCTGTGGCGCAGCGACCGCGTCAATTGGCCGCGCGTGGCGAGGTTTTCGATTGCGGCGGCAAGCACACCGGCGACAGCGATTACCAATTCGAGTTCGATCGACGTGTAGGTCGTCACCGGGTCGGTGGTGTAAAGATGAAGGTAACCGGTTTGGTCGATAGGCTGCAGCGAAATTGGCGCGACGATCGTGCTGGTCATCGAATACTCGCCACGACTGTCCGCGTCCTGCAATTCATCGTCATCGACCAAGTTGCGTACCACGATCGCGCCCTGCAGAGTAGCGGCCTGGACCAGCTTTGCCGCCGGTGGTCGATACGAACGGTTGTCGTGATTGATAAACGCAACCAACGTGCTGGGGTTGGCCGTGGTCGGCAAGTAAACGCCGCCAGCCGACCGGGGCACCGCTGCCGCGAGCGTGGCCAACGCCTGCTGCGCTGCCTGGGCAATCGAGTCGGCTGTGGCTAATCGGTAAGCCAACGCAAACAAATGCTGCCAAGCTTCGCTTGCCAGCGTACCGCTCATTGAAGTTGAACTTGAACCCGAATCGGACTTTGAATTAATCGATTGCATCGTCGGCAGGTATCGACTGCTCAGCGAGCGATGGACGATTTCCTCGCCGCCAATCGACGCCGGATCATTGGCCAAGCCGTCTGCCGCCAAACCGTCGAGGGTCAATTGGTCTGCGGAATGTTCGGCTTGTGCCGATTGAGACGAGATGGAATCCAATGTGCTTTGACCGGCGGCGAACGCGTCGTTCAACTTGGTAACAAAGGTCATCACACACCCGGCGACTTCGATGCGGCTGCCGTCGACCAAAACTTGGGCTACGGCGACGCTGCTGCCGTCGACCATCGTACCATTGCGGCTGGCCAAGTCGCGGACCCACCATTTGCCGTCTTGCCAGCGAATTTCCGCGTGCTGGCGACTGGCTTGGTGGCTGCGAATGATGATTTGATTCGATGAAGCACGCCCGATAATCGCCGTCCGATCGGGCGATAATCGCAACAGATCGGTCCAACGACCACCCCGGCGAACGACCAAAAACGCCTTGGTCGCGGCGGTCGTCGCGTGGTCATCGTCGAGCTGAACATTGGCCATGAAGACGTATCGTTTGTTGTATTTGGACGCCGTGCTGACTATTCTACGTTAGTTATCGCCACAAAAAATCTCCCCCGGAGTTGCCCAATGGGTCTTCCGCTAATGCTGCCTCGTTTTAGTCTTGCCCTCTTGATTTGTGGTTCCGCAATGTCGGCAACCGCTTTGGCCGGCGGCGGGTTTGGTAACAATCGGGCCGTCGGCGGTGTCGTTGTTGACACCAGCGGCGTGATTCGCTCGGCCACCGTCGATGAACGCAGTGCCGCATTGGCAACGGCGCGGCAAACGATTCGCGACGCCCAAGGTGACCTCGCCCACGGCACCGAACTGCGAATGATTTCGCTCGCCAGGTTGCAAGCCGCGATTGTCGCTGGCGAAGCAACCGGTGCCGCGATCCCTGCGGAGATGCGATACCTCGCGGGACTGCAACGCGTCGAGTTTGTGTTTGTTTATCCCGAGCAAAACGACATCGTCATCGCGGGACCGGCCGAGCCCTGGAAGTTGCGCGACGATGGTACGGTCGTCGGTGTGCAAAGCAATCGCCCCGTGGTCACGTTGGATGATCTTGTCGTTGCGTTTCGCAGCGTCGAAGCGGCTCGCAGCGAAGGCATCACTTGCTCGATCGAGCCCACTGACGAAGGCCGCGCTCGGTTACAGAATCTGCTGAAACGAGTCAGTCTGCAGGCCGGCCAAAACCCGTCCGCGATTGAACCGGCAATGCGTGAAGCCTTCGGACCACAGTTGATCAAATTGAGTGGCGTGCCCAAAGACAGCCACTACGCGCGCACGCTGGTCGCCGCTGATTATCAAATGAAACGCATCGCGATGGGACTCGAACAATCACCGGTCGCGGCGCTGCCAAGTTACCTAGCCGTTGCCAAGAATCAACGTCACACCGGAAACGCTAACCCGCGTTGGTGGATGGCTTGCAATTACGAAGCAATGTCGCGGACCGAGGACAAGCTCAGTTGGAAGTTGGCCGGCCAAGGGATCAAGACGTTGACCGAGAACGACATTGTCACCAACACTGGCGAAGCAATCCCGGCAAACCAGCGTGATCCCTTGGCGCAGAAATGGGCCGACGCAATGACAACGAATTTTTCGCCGTTGGCCGAGGCCCAACCCGTGTTCGGTGAGTTGCGAAATTGCATCGACCTGAGCGTCGTGGCAACGTTGATTGTGCAGGAACGGTTGGCCGAGACCGCCGGTTGCGATTTGTCCCATTTGCTCGGCAGCATCAAGACCGAAACGTATCGCGTTCCCCAAACCGTCGAGCCGCAATGCAGTTTTGTGCGTGCACGGGCGGGCTGGATGGTTACGGCCTCAGGCGGTGTGGATGTCAACGCGTTCGAGGTGGTCGCCAATCAACAGGCTGCACCGGAGCTGGCCGACAGCCACACGCGAGCCGCCGCAAAAGACACCGATCGATGGTGGTGGAACGGCTAGTGCCGAGTTTGATTTTAGCTTTGAGACATTCGTAGAACGGTTGTTCCCAACCGTTCAAGCTTTCCCAAACGGTTGGGGACAACCGTTCTACAATTCTTTCCCCAGCCACTTCGACTTGAGAAAATCTTGCCAAACGCGTGAGTTTTCTCCGCTGATGGTGCGATCGGTCGGTTTGGGCAAGCTGTTTCGTTGATTCGCTCGCGTTTTGCGCCGCGTCTGCCGATACCGTGAACTGGTACGTGTCGTTGGGCTCCGCCCCAAGGCAATCAATCGATTTAGCCACAGGGGTATTGAACGTGAAAACGACGCGAAGCGCATGGCTGCTTTCGTTGTTGGTAATGCACGTTGCCACAGCCCAAACAACAAGACTGTACCGCTTGCCGCCGGTGACCAACGCCGTCACCGTTCCGCCGCACACCGATTCGATGGTTCGCCAAGTATCGGGCGAAGCAGACGCTTCGATCATTCCGCTGTTGCAAACCGCACCAATTGACGGCGTTGAATTGCGGGGTGAATTGGACGGCGTGACCTTGGTCGCAACCGAAGCATCGCTGCCGCGCGTGTTGCAAATGATCGCTAATCACCACGAATTGAATTTAGTGCTTGGTCCGGACGTCCAAGGCCCCGTGACCGTTTCGATTCGAAATGCAGCGATGGAAGAGGTGTTGGACGCGATTTTGAACGTCAGCGGATTTCGTTGGCATCGCAGCGGCAATCTGCTGTATGTGACCAGCAGCGTCAACGCGGGCGATTTGAATCGCGAAGTGCAAGGCCGGATGCTGCGAGTCTTTCCGCTGAATTTTGTTGCCGCCGACGATGTCCAACAAGTCGCAACCGGTTTGTTGTCCAGCAGCGGCAAGGCGTTTGTGACGCAATCGGATTCAATCGATACACGCCGGACCAGCGAGTTGTTGGTCGTCGAGGATATCGGCGAAGCGATCGAACGTATCGCCGAATACATCGTCCAAGTCGACCAACCGCCGCGCCAGGTTTTGATCGAAGCACACGTCTTGCAGATTGCATTGTCGGATGAAGAAAAGCATGGCATCAATTTGAACAGCGTCGCGCGCGCTGGTGGCGCGGACTTGACGTTGGCCACCACCGGATTCGCCGACGAGGCTGCGTCCCAGGGACTCGCCTTTCGCGTCAAGGGCACCGACCTGTCAGGCTTGCTCGAATTGATTCGCACACAAACAAATTCGCGCACCCTCGCATCGCCAAAGTTGACCGTCGTCAATCACCAAGAGGCCAAGATACAAATTGGCCAGCGACTCAGCTACAACGTTTCGACAACCACACAAACGGCAACGATCCAAAGTGTTCAATTTCTCGACGTGGGAATCGTTTTGACCGTGCTGCCAATCATCGCTGACGATGGGCAAATCTTGATGACCGTACTACCCAAAGTTTCCGGGGGGCGAATCAACGTCACCAGCGGATTGCCCGAAGAAGAAACGACTGAAGTTTCGACGACAGTATTATTGCCCGACGGTGGCGGGATGGTGATTGGTGGTTTGATCAAGGATGAGACCGGGAACAATTTGTCCGTCGTCCCTGGATTGTCGCGGATTCCGGTGATCGGCAGATTGTTTCAACGTCGCGGCGACCTGAGCCGGCGCAACGAAATCGTGGTCGCGTTAGTGGCCCACGTCGTGCCCAATGTGTGCAGTATGCGGCCTCACGAAATTCGCGAACTGCACACGACGATTCCCGATTACACCGCGGAAAGTTTGCGGGAACCGTCGATGATCGAGTCCGCGTTTTAATCAACCAAGCCATCGCGTTCGAGCTTCAGTACTTTGTCCAGGCGGCGGGCGTGACGCTCGGCCGGTTCGTACTTGGCACCGAGGAACGAACGGATGATTTCAAACGCCAACTCCGGGCCAATCACGCGGGCACCAATGCACAACACGTTCATGTCATCATGCTCGACGCCCTGGTGTGCAGAATAAGTGTCGTGACACAGCGATGCGCGAATGCCCTTGATCTTGTTCGCCGCAACGCTGACGCCAACACCGCTGCCGCAAACCAAAATGCCGCGATCGGCTTTGCCGCGAATGATTTCACGCGCAACCGCCGCTGCAAAGTCGGGATAGTCGCTGCTCGTTTCATCGTGCGTGCCACAATCGATCAACGTCTCGACCTGACCGCCCAAGATCTCGACGACCACCTTTTTCAACGCAAAGCCGGCATGGTCACCGCCGACGGCGACGCGAATCGTGGGATACTTGGTCATAGTCAATCGCTTCCTTAAAACGTGTTTCAAAAGCCGCCGCTGGAGTATTCGTTGTAGTTATCAAATTCGCTGTGTCGATCCGGAGCGCGATCAAGAAACCGCGTGAACTCACCTTCCCAAGTCAGCGGCACTTCGCCGATCGGACCATTGCGTTGCTTGGCAATGATAATCTCGGCTTGGCCCGCAAACTGCGCCCGGTCTTCGCCGCGATGATAATACTCTTCGCGGTGCACAAACATCACCACATCGGCATCTTGTTCGATCGCACCGGACTCGCGCAAATGGCTTAACCGCGGGCGGTGATCTTTGCCGTCTTCGGCTTGGCGATTGAGTTGCGACAAACACAACACCGGCACGCGCATTTCTCGAGAAAGCCCCTTGAGCCGACGCGCGATCTTGGCAACCTGTTCCTGCCGCGGATCGCGCGGATTATCCGGCTCGATCAATTGCAAATAATCAATCACGATCAAATTCAATCCGCCCATGCGACGTTGGATGCGCCGCGCCGCCGCCGCAATTTCGCTGACCGTGCGACTGGGCGAATCGTCCACGTACAACGGCGACTTGTCGATCTCGCGCGACTTGTTGAACAAGCGTTTGTGTTCTTCGGGATTGAGAGTTCCAGAGCGGACCTTGTGGCCGTTGACGCGCGACAACGAACACAGCATTCGGTCCGCCAACTCGATCGCCGACATTTCCAAGCTGACGAACAATGTTGGTTGCTGGTTTTGCAGCGCGACGTTTTCGCTGATGTTCATCGCCAGTGCTGTTTTGCCCATCGAAGGTCGCGCCGCCAGAATAATCAACTCGCCGTTATGCAGCCCGCCGGTCATCGTGTCAAAATCGGTGAACCCCGTTTCACAACCGCCATCGACAAACGTACCGGCCATCCGAGCTTCGAGACGGTCCATCGATTGGTGGAGAATGTCGTTCAAGCTCGCCGCATGTTTCGTCGCGCGGCCTTCCATGATCGCGAACACTTTCTGCTCGGCTTGAGCGACCAACTCACGCGACTCGACCGCTTGGTCGTAAGCGTCGCGCAAGATGTCGGTGCTGGCTTCGATCAACTTGCGATAGGTCGCTTTGTTGTTGACGATTTGAGCGTAGTAAGCGGCGTGGGCAGCGTTGGGGACCGCGATGCTGAGGCGCGCCAAATAGGCCAGCCCACCAACCTTGTCATAATCGCCGGCGGTTCGCAGCCGCGAGACCAACAATGTGCTGTCGATCTTTTCGCCGCCGTCGTGCATGTCGCGAACATGCTGGTACAGCGTGCGATTGGCGTCATCATAAAAATCATCGGCGCGAATCAATGACGCAATGTCATCGCAAACTTCGGGCAACAACAAGATGCTGCCCAGCACGCCCATCTCGGCTTCGAGATCAAACGGCGGTTGCCGCTGCAGGATCTCGCTCGCCGAACTCTTGCGGCGTTTGCGACGCGGTCGATCGTCGTCGTCATTGGAAAAGTTCGCAATCATGTCTGCCTCCGTGATTTGAATTTGTAGAACCATTGCCGTAATCGTTCCGATCGGCGGAGCGATCAGGCGACTTTTATTTTCCGCCCGGTCCTAACCGATTCGCAACAGGTTCTCGACGGCTTCGATCGCCTCGCGAATCTTGATGCCGTGACTGCCGCGTCCACCCACGGTTTGATTCGATACCAACCAGCCCTCGGCGCGACGCTTGGCCGCAATCACCGTGCTGTGATTGCGATCGCCAAAGTACCGGCCGATTTCGCTGTAGGCACACGGCGTATGTTGTCGCGCCAAGAACATCGCCAAGATTCGCGGCTGGCTGACGGTTCTTGTTTTCGCGCCACTGCGCAGTTCACCGACCGGCAAACCAAACGCCGCACACACCGCGCGTTCAATATCCGCCAGCGCCACCGAGCGCGGTCCGCGCTGCAACATATCACCGGCCTCGCGAACGATTTCGTCCATCGTCGGCATACGGCGGTACATGCGTTGCAACATCGAAACCAATCGCCCGATGCCTTGGATCAACCGACCGTCGCCGCTGACTCGCATCGCCAATTGATCGATCGTCGCATCGTCCCACGGCAGAAAGCTTTTCAACGACTCGCGACGCAGCAACTCACGCCGCAACTCGATCCCATGCGGATTGAGTCCACACACCAGACCGCCTGACATCCGCCCCGCCAATTCGGAACTCAAGCCTTCGATCTCCGTCGGCGGACGGTCTCCGGCCAACACCAACGGACGGCGACGCGAGCTGATCGTGTCGATGGTGTAGAGCACTTCGCGCAACGTCGCACTCTTGCCGCCAAAGAATTGGATATTGTCGATCAACAACGCATCGACATCGCGGTAACGTTTGCGAAACGCGGGCAAACCGGTGCCGCGAACGGCGATTAAAAAATCGTTGGTAAAATCTTCGGCGGACAACAAAATCACGCGTTGCATCCGATGACGGGAGCGCAACTCTTGACGTATCGCATTGAGCAAATGCGTCTTGCCCGTGCCCGTTGCTCCCCAAAAACAAAGTGGCCCGGATTGTTGCGGCTGGTCGGCCAACAATTGGGCTGCGGTGTGAGCGAGCTGGTTGCTGTCCCCAGGTGCGAAGTTCGCGAAGGTCATCAGTTCGCTCGTGCAGACGGCCAGTGAAGGCGACGAAGGGTCAGCCGCCCGGCTTCGGCCAGGCTTGGAGTCTGCGTCAGTGTCGCGCCGTCGCGGCGGCCCGTCAATCGCTGTCGTGGCAATCGCGCCCAACCGGCGCAGCCCGCTTGCAGGTTGACGCGGACCCGCCGGATCTGCCGTTTTGACCGGATTTTCCGATGTTTTGCCGACCTGCAGCGTCAAGATGCACGTCGCCGCGGTCTCGGCAAGCTGCATCCTCACCGGGACCAGCTTTCCCATCGCCTGGGCGACCGCAGACTCGATGTGGCGAAAATAGTTCGCCCGCAATCGCTGCATCGCAAAATCACCCTCGACTTCGACCACGACCTGGGTCGCTTCGACGCGAAAGGCGACGACATTATCGAACCACAGCTCAAACCGCTGTTGTCCGATCCTTTGAACCAATGCTTCCTTGACTTTTCCGATGACGTCCGTGTCAGCGGTGTATGGTTGCGACGCGGGCATACCGGTAGCACCAACCTCCCTCGTGGAATTTTTTGCGGCGACTAAATAGGTGACGGGTTGCAGGGAAACGTGCGCCGAGAATGGTGACTCTTCCGGTGGTCCAAACCACCGCCGACCAAGCTCCGCTGGGCGGCACCAATGCCTCCCTTTGCGATCCCGTCAGGTGACGTGAGGGCGTGATTCTAGGCCAGCTAGCATTGCTGTCAAACAGGTTTAGAAAGCGGCTTTTCGATCTTGTTCAAAAACCTCGAATAATACGCGGTAACTGTTTACATTTTCTTCATGCAACGTCCTCAGCGAACGATTGGGACGACGCTAGCGCGGCGTGGAAAAGCTGTCATCGTCGCCACCATGCTGTTTCGTTTACACTGGAAAAATTCAATTTTGCACCGCAATTTACGGTGAAATTTGAAATCCCCATACCGTCTCCGCAGCCGCTTCGGTCCATCCACCGCGCCGATACAAATCGAGCGCTGAACAATTTTCGCGATCCACCGCCAACACCATTCGCGAAGCCTGTCGCTGTCGCGCCGTGTCGATCGCACGGTCCAATAACACCCGTCCCAAGCCTCGCTGGCGGTACGCGGGAAGCAATCCCATGTAGGCAATTTCAATCGCGGCATTCGCGCCATTGTCGCCCACCGGATGGGCCGTCAAAAACAAACATCCGACCGGCTCGCCATCCACCGACAACAAGTGCCAAAGCGACGGATCAAATTGCGCCGACTCGCGGTATCCAGCGACAATCTCGGCCGCCGAGCGGAACTCACCAAGCCGTGGACAATCCTTCGTTTGCGCAAACGACTGCTCGGCGACTTGGCAAACTGCGACAAGCCGACCCGAATCATCACCAACGACCTGCCAGTCGAGATTCTCAGTAGTGGATCTTGTCAAAGATCCGGCGGGAAGTTTCGGCCATTGTGCCGGCTCCAGGATCATCAGCGCCAAGTCCGCCAAACGCTGGAACCCGAGTTGTGCCAACCGCGCTTCGTCGTCGCTCGAATCGCTGCTGGCCTGGACAAACCGCACGTTTTCGGCGGCCAATTGGGCCTGCAAACGATCCCAAACGGCGCGTATCGCCTGTGCTTCAACTTCAGTTGGCGACGGGTTGGTACCGTCTCGGGCGGAAATCGCCAACAATGTCGCCGCCCCTGCCGGCGACAAAACGGCCAGCGCCGCCGCACCGAAATTGTTGCCGCCAACGGTGGCTAAAACCTCATTTTCTGACATCGTTTGGACCGCGAAAATGTCGCGCAGCCGTTTCCGCTCGACGCGCTCGGTTAATTGAGCCACGATCCACTGGGCACGCGAAACCGGCACGGTTGCCAACAGCCAGAGCAAACATTCGGTCAATTGTCCCGCCGGAATGTCGCGAGTCGGCGGCGGTGAATTCGGCATAGGTGGTCCGTCGGCAATTGTAAAACGGTTGTCCCCAACCGTTTGGGAATTCAATTGTAGAACGGTTGTCCCCAACCGTTTGGGTAGGCAGGACCGGTTGGGGACATCCGTTCTACAATTACTAACGCTCGACAAAACGCTGCAATCGTGTCCAGGCTCGATGTTCTGCGGGGCCGCCGGTCTTGTCGACCAGCGGCTGCAGCAACAACATTTGCCGCAGCACCTCATCGCGTCCCAGCAACTGGATTCGCGTTGCCAAAATTGCCGCTTCGACGACCGCGTGTTTGCCACGATTGAGTCCAAACATTTCGCGCTGCGTGCCGTGATGCACAACGCGGCACTGCGCAAACGGACGCGGTTGGACGCCGGTTTGCGGTGAATCGCTCCAATCGAAGACTTCGACCGCGAACCAACGACAACAATCAATTAACTTGACCCAACCATCGAGCAACCGCTCGACAATTCCTGCCGGATCAACGTCGCCGATTGCCGCCGCCGCGATCAATTCGACATCATCAACAACATGCAACACCGCGCGGCCCGTATCGCGCAAATTTTGAAACGTCCGCGAGCTGCGAAACGGTTTCAGCGTGATCGTCGAAATCGCTTCGTCGACTTGCGGTCCCATCGGTGCAATGTTGACGCGCCCGGCCGCGTCCTGTGTCGTCACGATCGCTTCCAAGATCACGATATCGCCAACCGTAAGAAATTTGACAACAACAACGAACCGTCTTCGCTGAGCACCGACTCGGGATGAAATTGCACACCGAACAAGGGCCATTCACGATGCCGCACCGCCATCACCAGCGGACTGGCTTCAGCGGTTCGCGCCGTGACAACCAGCGATTCGGGCAACGTCGCTTCGTCGATCGCGAGTGAATGATAGCGACCGACTTTCATGCCATCACGACACCCGGCAAACAATCCGTCGGCATCATGAACAATCTCACTGGCTCGCCCATGCATTCCGGGACAAGTCACCACGGAAGCGCCCAACGCATGGCCGATCGCTTGATGGCCCAGGCAAACACCCAGGATCGGAATCGTCGCACCAAGCTTTCGAATCACGTCAATCGACACGCCCGCATCTTCGGGTCGCTTCGGTCCGGGCGAAATCACGATTGCCCTGGGCCGCCGCGCCGCACACCCATCGACATCGATCGCATCGCTGCGCACAACCTCGGTCTCATGCCCCAGTCGCCGGATGTAGCGTGCCAAGTTATGGACGAACGAATCGTAATTGTCTAAGACCAAAATCATGTACTGCGCCACACCGGATCAACGTGTGAATCGGTCGGCATTGGCCACCGTGCCAGCGTTACTTTCTGACGCGTGTAGAACTGAATGCCTTCTTTGCCTTGAACATGCAAGTCACCGAAGAACGATCGATTCCATCCCGTAAACGGAAACCATGCCATCGGTGCGGGCACACCCACGTTAACACCGATCATCCCGGCGTTGAAATGTTGAGTGAATTGACGCGCGGCATATCCGCTTTGGGTAAAGATCACTGCGCCGTTGCCGTACTCGCAATCGTCACCGAGCTTCAGCGCGTCCTCGATCGTCTTGACTCGCGATACGGATAACACGGGACCAAACACTTCTTCGCGGCTGATTCGCATCGTTGGCTGAACGTGGTCAACGACACTTGGTCCGATCAGAAACGCGGCGCTCTTGGCTTCGCTACGCCCATCCAGCGCAACGGTCGCGCCGTCGGCCTTGGCGATGTCGAGGTAACTGGCAACACGTTGTCGATGGTCTTCGCGAATGACCGGTCCCATGTCAATCGATTCGTTGTCTTCGCTGGGGCCAACTTTCATCGATGCCGCGAACTCGACCAACCGTTTGACCAACGGATCACCGGCTTCGCCAACCGCCACCGCGACGCTGCCCGCCATGCAACGTTGGCCAGCGCAACCATAAGCGCTGGCCGCCAGTGCCTTGACCGTTTGGTCCATGTCGGCATCAGGCATAATGATCAAATGGTTCTTCGCACCACCGGCGGCTTGCACTCGCTTTCCGTTGGCGGTGCCGGTGCGATAAACATGCTCGGCCACGCGTGTCGAGCCAACGAACGACACGGCCGCAACCTTGGGATGCGACAACAACGCGTTCACACAATCGCTGCCGCCATGCACCACACTGAACACACCGGCGGGCAAACCCGCTTCGACCAGTAGCTCACCAAGTCTCACCGCCGACAACGGTGTTTTCTCCGATGGCTTGAGCACAAATGTGTTGCCACAAGTGATCGCGACGGGATACATCCACATCGGTACCATCGCCGGAAAGTTGTACGGCGTAATGCCTACGCACACACCAACCGAATGGCGAACGCAGCTCGCATCGACATCGCGAGCGATGTTGGGCAGCGAGTCGCCCATGATTAAACTGGGGATTCCGCAGGCAAATTCGACCATCTCGATGCCGCGGTTCAGCTCAGCACGCGACTCGGCAAGCGTCTTGCCGTGTTCGCGGGTGATCAGCCGCGCGAGCGTTTCAAAGTTCGTTTCCAACAACGTGCGGTAGCGGAACATGACGCGGGCACGCTCGATCACTGGCGTTGCGGCCCACGATGCGAGTGCCGCAGCGGCAGCATCGACGACCGTGCCGACGGTTGCCTCGTCGCTCAGCGGTGCCCGCGCGATCGCTTGGCCCGTCGATGGATTGAATACATCAACCGACGCGGCGGCTTCGGTCCGGACCCATTGTCCGCCGATCAAATGAGGAACCAACGGCACCGATGTCATGGAACTTGCTTATCAATAAAGGAGTGATGTAGTCGCGGGTGAGATTGAGCTATACAGTATTCTATCCGATTCGTCACCGGTCCCGATTTTCACCTCGACAAAATAGGTCTTCAATGGCTCGCCTGGTTCGCGCCGCGTTGATTCAAGCTACCACTTGTGAACCGACCACTTCGCCGGTCGAGAAAATCAAACAGGCGATGATTGACAAGCATGTCGCGATGATTGCTGCGGCGGCTGATCAAGGTGCCCAGGTGGTATGTTTGCAGGAACTTTTCTACGGGCCGTATTTTTGTGCCGAACAAGAATTGAAGTGGTATGACTTGACCGAGCGGGTGCCCGATGGGCCGACGATCAAGTTGATGATGGAGTTGGCGAAGAAGCATCAGATGGTGTTGGTGATTCCGATTTACGAAGAAGAGCTGACCGGCGTTTATTACAATACCGCCGCCGTGATCGACGCCGACGGTTCCTACTTGGGCAAGTTTCGCAAGATTCATATCCCGCAGTGCCAGCCGGGGTTCTTCGAGAAGTTTTATTTTCGTCCGGGCAATCTTGGGTACCCTGTGTTCGATACCAAGATTGGCAAGGTCGGCGTCTACATTTGTTATGACCGCCACTTCCCCGATGGAGCGCGTTGTTTAGGTTTGGCCGGTGCCGAAATCGTGTTCAATCCATCGGCGACCGTCGCCGGGCTCAGCGAATACTTATGGAAGATCGAACAACCGGCCCACGCCGTCGCCAATCAATACTTCGTCGGTGCGATCAATCGTCCCGGTTGGGAAGAACCGTGGCGGATCGGCGAATTCTATGGCCAAAGTTATTTCTGTGACCCGCGCGGCCAATTCGTCGCGGCGTCAACCAAGCGTGATGAAGACGACATCGTGATTGCCGATCTGGACTTTGACATGATTCGCGAAGTTCGCAACGTGTGGCAATTCTTCCGTGATCGCCGACCGGAAACTTACGGCGCGATTGTGGAGCTATAGATTGAACGTTGCATACGACAATTCATCAATCGTTTACGGCTTAGACGATCGTCCGCCGCTTGGTCGCTCGATTCTGCTGGCGCTGCAACACGTCTTGACGATGTTTGGTTCGACGGTCGCGGTGCCGCTGTTGTTCGGTCCGCTGCTGTGGCCCATTCCCGCTGGTTTGCCGGAGTCGCTGACGGCTGAATTGACTCGGGCGCAATTGGTTAACACTGGCATATTGATAAGTAGCGTGATGTTGTGCAGCGGTGTGGCAACGTTTTTGCAATCGACATTGGGCAGCCGATTGCCGATCATTCAAGGCGTTTCGTTTTCGTTTTTGGCCGCGTTTTTTGCGATCGTCGAAACGGCGCAAACTCAATCCATTCCGGATTGGCCTGGCGTGATCGCTGGCACCGTCACCGACACGGCGCCACTCGTTGCACAATGGCAAGCCACCGGCGCTTCGGCAATGTGTGTGATTGCCGGTGCGATCATCGTCGGCGGTTTGATCGAAGCCAGCATCGGATTCTCCGGTTTGATGGGAATCCTTCGTCATTATTTATCACCCGTGGTCGTGGGGCCCGTCATCATGTTGGTTGGATTGGCGCTCTATCAAGTTGGTGCGACGACGGCAGCGTCGAATTGGCCAATCGCGATCTTGACAATGTCGATGGTGGTTTACTTTTCGCTCGTGTTGTCGAAACAAATTCGCCTGTTCCAGTTGTTCCCGATGTTGTCCGCGATCTTGATCGGCGTTGGCACGTGCGGTGCGCTGACGATGGCCGGTGTGTTCGCGCCGGGTGACGCGGGGTATGTCGATTTGTCGGCGATTGAAAGTTCGGCTTGGGTCCGTGGCAGCGATATGTTTTTTCCGTGGGGGTTTCCGCAATTCATCGGCGGCGCGATTGTCGCTGTGTTGGCGGGCTATTTGGCTTCAATTTTGGAATCGTTCGGTGACTATCACGTTTGCAAAAACATGGCCGGAGCCGGCGACCCGACGCCCACGGAAATCTCGCGCGGCATCGGCGTGGAAGGTTTGGCATGTGCAATCACCGGTTGCCTGGGCGGATTCAGCAGCACGAGTTACAGCGAAAACATCGGCTTGGTTGGCTTGACCAAAGTCGCCAGCCGCTACGTCGTTCAAGTCGGCTCGGTGATATTGGTGCTGCTCGGCTTATTTGGAAAATTCGGCGCTTGCGCCGCGGCAATCCCCAAGCCCGTCGTCGGCGGTTTGTATTGCGTGTTGTTTGGCTTAATCGCCGCCGTCGGTGTTCGTCAATTCGCCAAGTGCAATTTGGCCAGCGACCGTAATCTTTTGATCGGCGGCTTCGCCTTGTTCATGGGTCTCAGCGTTCCCTATTACATTGATCAAATGAGCGCAGCAAACATCGAGGAGTCATGGTTGCCCGACGGACTGCGCGGCATCCTGCTGGCACTCGGGTCAACTGGAATGGCGGTCGGGGCTTTCCTTGGACTGATACTTGACAATTTGATCCCCGGAACCGCGGTTGAACGCGGAATAGAATTACCAATCACTGCACCGGAGCTATTGCAACACGATGTCAATTGATATCCGACCCTCGTTACCGATCATTGACCATGCGCCCGAGCCGTACACCGGCCCGTCGCGCGACGAAGTGCTGGCGCTACGTCATCAGTTCGTCTCCCCAGGTGTGATCACGTATTACAAAGAACCGATGATGGTCGTCGAAGGCCATATGCAATACGTCTGGGACGAAACCGGCACTCGCTACCTCGACGCCTTCGCCGGAATTGTGACGGTCAGCGTCGGCCATTGTCACCCCAAGGTTGCCCAACGAGTCCGCGAGCAAACCGGGCGCTTGCAACACATCACGACAATCTATTTGCATCCGACGATAGCGCAGTTCGCGCAGAAATTGGCTTCGGTCATGCCCGAAGGTTTGACGCGCAGCTATTTTACGAATAGCGGCAGCGAAGCGAACGAGGTCGCGATTTTGTCGTCGCGCGAATACACGGGCAACACCGACGTGATCGGACTTCGCAACGCCTATCATGGCGGCACGTCGGCAACGATGGGCGTCACCGCGCACGGCACCTGGAAATTCAAATCCAACCCGACACCGAACGTGCATCACACTCACGCCGGTTATTGTTATCGGTGTCCGTATGGTTTGACGTATCCATCGTGTGAATTGAAATGTGCTCACGACATCAAGAACGTAATTACGTATCAAACGCCCGGCGAGATTGCTTGTTTCATTGGTGAACCGATCCAAGGTGTTGGGGGCACGGTCACGCCGCCCCAGGAATTCTTCGAAATCGTCTATGGCATCGTGCGCAGCCACGGCGGATTGTGCATCGCGGACGAGGTGCAAGGCGGTTTTGGGCGAACCGGCAAGCATTATTGGGCTCACCAGAACTGGGGCGTCAAGCCGGACTTGATCACGATGGCAAAAGGCATCGGCAACGGCATTCCGCTGGGCGCGATGACGACAACCGAACCAATCTCGAAGGTGATGAAGAACAAGATTCACTTCAACACATTCGGCGGCAATCCAATCAGCATGACCCAGGGTTTGGCGACGCTCGAAGTGATCGAGGAAGATGGGTTGCAGCAGAACTCGCTCGTTGTTGGAGCCTATTTAATGGACGAGTTATTGGCGCTCAAAGACAAGCATCCGCTGATTGGCGATGTGCGCGGCATGGGCTTGATGCTCGGCGTTGAATTTGTCACCGATCATGTCAGCCGCACGCCCGCGTCAGCCGAAGCGGCGACGGTGATGGAGATGATGAAGCACCGTCATGTGTTGGTGGGCAAAGGTGGCTTGTACGGAAACACCTTGCGTATCAAACCGCCGATGTGCATCAGCAAAGACGACGCCGCCTACTTGATTGCAATGCTCGACGAAGTCCTCACTGAACTGGAAACCGGTCATGTCCACGCTTGAAACCACCGTTAACGGTTTAACATTGCCGAATCCGTTTGTGATCGGCTCAGGTCCGCCGGGAACCAACGCAAACGTGATTTGCAAAGCGTTCGATGAAGGCTGGGGCGCGGTAATTTGCAAGACCGTCAGCCTCGATGCGTCGAAAGTCATTAACGTCCAACCGCGGTACCATCGGCTGCGCAGTCGTCAGAGCGGCGAGATCTACGGTTGGGAGAACATCGAGCTGATTAGCGATCGTGATTTTGAAACTTGGATCGATGAGTTCAAGCAGATCAAGGACTCGCATCCCGATGGTTGTTTGATCGCATCGGTGATGGAAGAGTTCAACAAGGATCGCTGGCAAGAAATGATTTCGCGTTGCGAGGCCGCTGGAGTCGACGCGTTTGAGTTGAATATGTCGTGTCCGCATGGTTTGCCCGAGCGTAAAATGGGCGCGGCGATGGGCCAGAGTCCCGAGATTTTGCGTGAGGTTTGTGGTTGGGTGATGGATGTGGCGACCAAGCCGGTGTGGGCAAAGATGACACCAAACGTTACGCATATCGAAGACCCGACGCGGGCGAGTTTGGAAGCTGGTTGCGATGGGATCAGCGCGATCAATACGATCCGCAGTGTCATTGGTGTCGATCTGGAAACGCTGCGGCCGGAACCTTCGGTCGAAGGGTACACGACTCCGGGAGGCTATTCATGCCAAGCGGTGTTGCCGATCGCGCTGCGCATGTGCATGGAAATCGCCACGGTGATTCGTGACGAGTTTGCTGGGCGAACGCTCAGCGGTATGGGCGGTGTCGAGACGGGCAATGATGCGGCCCAGTTTATCTTGTTGGGCAGCCACACGGTTCAGGTTTGTACCGGCGTGATGAAGATGGGTTATCGTTGTGTGCAACCGATGTGCGACGAGTTGTTGGCGTTTATGGAGAAGCATAAGTTCGAGACGCTCGATGATTTTCGCGGTCACAGTTTGCAGTTCTTTACGACGCACGCCGATTTGGTGCATCGTCAAGCCGAGGCGCGTGCCGCCAAGAAAGCAGCACATGATCGCAAGCAAATGATTCGCGCCGACGCCGAGTGGAACGGCGATGATTTCGTCGACCAAAGCGACGCCCTAGCCCGCGGTTAGGCTTTTGTTGCCGCAATGATTTGGTATCCGCAACGTGAGCGGATCGGCGCTAGCCGCCGGTGGCTAGCGCCATTCCGCTCACGATCATAAAGGTTCGATAGATTGTTTTGCCGCACCGATCCATTTTCAGGAGATTGCGATCCCCAAGCCTGAGTCGGTCGACGAATCAATTACGCGTTGGTTCATTCGCTTGCAAGCCGGTGATGATGCCGCCGCCGCCGCATTGTGGCAGCACTATTTTCCGCGCCTGGTGGAACTGGCCAAACGCCGTTTCGGAGCCGATCGAGACCCAGTCTATGGTGCTGATGACGCTGCCCAAAGCGTCTTTCATTTGCTCTGTCGCGGTGCCCGCGATGGTCGTTACACACACGTCGCCGGACGTGACGAACTGTGGCGTTTGCTGGTCACCGCGACTCGTCGGAAGGTCATCGATCGTGTGCGTCATCACGAAGCGACCAAGCGCGGTGGCGGTGAAATCCAAACGCTGGTTCACGATGGCGACGTGGTCGCACCCGAACCGACCCCGGAGATGGTCGCGATCATGGACGAAAGTTTGAAGCAGTTACTCGCTGCGCTGCGGGATGACACGCTGCGCCAAATCGCGCTCTGGCGATTGGAGGGATTTGCCAATTCCGAGATTGCAAATAAGTTGGGCGTTTCGGAGCGAACGGTTGAGCGGAAGCTGAATCTGATTCGTTGCGATTGGGAACGGTGGGTTTAGTGCGTGATTTCGCGTTGGCTCTTACGAGCTAGAATCCAATACTGAAAAAGTCCGGCACAGAAACCTGCAACCGCACCGCTCAGCGCGCGTGTCGCGATGTCGCTGTCACCCTTGATCCATGAACCTCCGCCGAACATCAAGGCAAAGCCAATCATAAAAACTACGGCACTTTGCAGTTGCAACGGTATGCCCATTCGCTTGGTCAAGGCATACATTATTCCCATCAAGCCAACGGCAACACTGAACAGCACTGCCGTCCGCCAGCCTTGACTGGTCCCTTTGTCCAGCGTGCCGTCCTCGCCAAGAAACGCGGGAAAGAAACCCAATGCGAATCCAAGTAACACGATGCACACGAGAAAAGCGATGATTTTTCCAAGCGACATCTTGATCGGGGTCACAGGTGGCGAGATTTGATTCATTGTCGCGTGCCTAACGTTTTCTTTTCAAACGAATTTCCGAGTAGACTAATCCTACCGAACGCAAAACATGTGCGGGAACCGACACGAAATAATTGGTTTTGCGACGGGGCTTTCGCGCTGTCGGTTGGCGGGCTGCCGGTTGGCGGGCTGTCGGTTGGCGGGCTGTCGGTTGGCAGGCTGTCGGTTGGCAGGCACCGTTTTCGTTTAGGCTGTTGTTGCTAACATTCCCCCGAAAGGAACCTTTCAATGCGTCTCGTCAAAGAATCTGAAATGTCCAGCGATGCGCTCGCTGTTTGTGGTGCGATCGGACTCGGTGCCGGTGCCATCGTATCGGCGTTGCTGCTTGCCGCAGGCGGGATCATGTGTGCGTTGATGACAATCGCTTCGTCGCTCCCAGGCTTGCAAGAGGTTGAGTCCGGTGCCGAAATGAGAATCCGCTTTTGGTACGTCGCCACATTAGTTTTTGCTTGCCTGTTTCTAATGTGGGGAATGATTGGAATTTTCCGAATCGGAAAAGTCAACAAGCAGATCGCGGCGTTGAACAAAGACCAATCTTAACCCGTGTGCTATAGCGGCAGAGGCTAACATGAGCGATGAAGGCGACGCATCGATCCAACATCGCATTGACCAGATTTGCGATCGTTATGAAACCGCACTGAAATCGGGTCAATCGCCTGAGGTCGACGCGATCATTGCTGAGGTCAACGAAACTCACCGCGAGCAATTGCGGCAAGAACTACTGGCGCTCAAAGCCGACTATGAAAAAAGTCGTTCGGGATTTGACCTGACCGTTGATGGCGACCAGACGATCGATAGCCATGTGTCGCCGCGATCATCGCCCGCGGTCATGGGAGAGAAGCTGAAGTATTTCGGCAACTACGAAATCATCGATGAAATTGCTCGTGGCGGCATGGGCGTTGTCTATCGAGCCAGGCAAACGACGCTGGGACGGATCGTCGCGCTAAAGATGATCCTTGCGGGTGAGTTGGCCGGCGAGCACGAGATCGCGCGATTTCAAAGCGAAGCCGAAGCCGCCGCGAACCTGGACCATCCTGGTATTGTGCCAATTTACGAAGTCGGTCGGTACAACGATCACCACTATTTTTCGATGGGGCTGATCGAAGGACCAAGTTTGAGTGAAGTGTTGCGCGACGGCCCGTTGGAACCACGACGAGCCGCCGAGTGTTTGCGGAAGATTGCCGATGCGGTCGCTTACGCCAATGCGAAGGGCGTGATTCACCGTGACCTCAAGCCCGGCAATATTTTGCTGGACCGTGATGGTGACCCGCACATCACCGACTTCGGTTTGGCCAAGCGGTTGGAGGCCGACAAGGAATTGACCACAACGGGCGAAGTCTTGGGCACGCCGGCCTACATGCCGCCGGAACAAGCCCGTGGCGATTTGGCGGCGATTGGTTCGCACAGCGACGTGTATGCGTTGGGGGCAATTTTGTATGCGATGCTTTCCGGTCGACCACCGCACGCCGCGCCGTCGATGATGGAAACGCTGCGTCAAGTCATCGAAGTGGACGCGGTCAGTGTGCGTTCATTGAACCCCTCGACGCCGAAAGACTTGGAAACAATTTGCGCCAAGTGTTTGTCAAAAGAACCGAGTAAGCGTTATGCCAAAGCAAATGAACTCAGCGATGAATTGGGCCGGTACTTGGCGGGTGAACCGATCTTGGCGCGTCCGGTGTCACGCGCCGAACGAGCCTGGCGTTGGTCGCGGCGACGCCCGGCGCTGGCGTCGTTGGTCGCGACGCTGTTGTTGCTGACGATCGCATTGGCCGTTGGCGGGCCGATGGTCGCGATCACGCAATCACGCCTCAAACAAATCGCCCAAGACAACGAACAACGCGCCACGTTGTTGGCCGCATCCGAACGCGAGGCCAAGGAACAAGTGCAGGCCAGTCGAGCGGACCTGTCGGCTGCGAAAGACCGCAGCGACACGGCGCTGTATGCGCGGACCGTGTCGTTGGCGATGGGCCAATGGCAAGCGGGCAATTTGACCAACGCCGAAGACATGTTGGCGTCGCTACCGGCCAGCGATCGCGGTTTCGAATGGCATTATGTCAATTCGCTTTGTCACTCCGAACTTGCTTCGTTCGCTGATATGCGCGCGTTCGCTCGCGCCGTCGAGATCGCACCGGACGGCGTTCACGTGATTGCGATTGGCCACGGTGGAGCGGGCGGCGACGAACGGACTTACGTGTGGCAAGTTGACG
>JBGSVE010000156.1:0-6161 GCA_041753075.1 Pirellulaceae bacterium | reverse complement strand
GAGCGAATGATCGAGAACCGTGTCGTATTCTAACGGCTCAACGTAGGCTCCTATCAATTCGATTTCAATCCATTGTTCATAGCCATTGGAAGCCAGTGTTTCTAGTATCGCGGGTATAGGAACGTTGCCGTCGCCGAGCAAGCAACGATTCATTTCGCCAAGCGGGCTGTGCCGAGCATCGCCAAGTTGCACTAAATGCAGGTGGGGAATGATCTCCGGCAACCATTGTTGCACGTCCTGGTCCAGGCCCAGGTGATAAGTGTCCAGCACCAACCCCAAGTTATCGCTGCCGATCGATGCAATGACATTCAGCGTAGAACGAATGTCGTTGACGAACGACCATTCGTCGCCGCAACCAGGATGGATCGGTTCGATCGCCAATTTGATGTCGTGAGCCATCGCTACGGTATTGATTTCGTAAAGCGCTTCGCACAGGGTATTGTGGAGGTGCCGTTTGATGTGATTGTTGCGACCTCCAGCGATCACAATCAATGTTTCGGCACCAAGCCGCTGGGCATCCCGAACGGCTTCGACGGCGTCTTCGACCGCATCGGTAAACCGCCGACCATCGCTGCCGGTGAATCCGCCGGCCCAGGACAGCGATGATACTTTCAGCCGATTGTCAAACAGCAGTTCAGCGGTTTGCTCGAGGCCCCAATCATCGAGTTTGGGGCGCCACAATCCGATGCCGCTGAAGCCACGTTGTCTGGCAGCGGCAATCTCTTGTTTGAGATCCCAACGCAAGGTCGTCAATTGGCTGATCGAGATCTTTTTCATCCGTGCTTTGTTCAGGTAATTGGAGTGAGCCGACGGCGCTAGCCGCAGGCTGATCGTCGGAACCCGTGGCTAGCGCCATCGGCACATTTCGCAGTATCGCAGGTTTCGACATCGCCGAAAATATCAACTGTTCGAACCGCCCATGTATGGCAATCTTCGCCCCTGTCGGCGGGCCGATGCTAGCTGTTGACTGAGGTCGTCTTTGGACAACGGTCGAATCGGGATCGTGACCAAGGACATCACATCCACTTCGTTTCCACTGCGCCGCTTGGCCACCATTTCGACTTCTTCTTCCAGCGCGGCCAACCATGCTGGCATGTCGATCCCGACGCCGGTCGGATGCCTCGTCAATAATTCCGCTTCCCGTTCCAACAATTCAAACGAAGCGCTGTCACGATTGGCTTCCGCGTCCAGTGTCGCCGGTTCGACTAATGCTCGCATGCGGTCGATCGTCATCGGTTGCACAAAGCGTTCCAAAATCCGATCGGCGATGGTTGGCATCCGCATCGCGTATTCACGCTGTAGACTGCGTAGCTTGGTGACGTAGACATCGGCCTTAGCACCGATTCGATCTGCCAAACTGCGTCGCCAAGTCGCTGCGGCCTGTTCAAAACGGCTGCGGACCAAAATTTCATGTGCCCACATCACCGGTTTCAAGTTCCATGCAACTCGATCGTAGCGCACCCGCAGTCTCAAGAAATCGTGGAACATGTAGATCAAATCACCGCGATCACTTTGCGTCGTAGTGCTGTTGTAATCGAGAAACTCGGCGTGATGATCGAGTATCGACTCGAAGACAATCGCTACCCAACGTTCGGCTTCTTGGCGATCCAGTTCGCCATTGGCCAAATCCTCGAATAACGGTGTATCTTTGACTTCATCATGCGATTCCAGCACTCGGTCAATCCATTTGCCGACACCTTGATGCAAGATCGCGCGGATGTTGGACAACTTCAGGAACGATTGCGTAAAAATCGGATCGCCATAACGACGGACGAACGCCACCAATTGCTCCCATTGGCTTTCATCGGCGACCGTTTCTAACGAAGACAATCGCAACGTCTGGCTGTGCGACAGCCAACTGGCCAACATCGTCTCGGTCAATGACTCCAACATCGCAATCAAATGTTTGGTTCGGTCGCCCTTGGCGAGTCTAGGCCATGACCGTACCGAGGCCACTAATGATGTGACCAGCGAACGAAAACCGATCCGAAACAGACCGTCAAATTCAGTGACCGCCCCGCCGCCGATCGGATTGTGTTGTTCCATCAATCGTGCCGCTTCGACCAAGCGACAGGCTTCTACATACAATCCGCTGCGTGGCATGCGGTGCAACAAGTGATGCAGCATCCGTTGACGCAGTCTGGCGACAAAAATCTTGACCGGATCCCCTCCCCGCGACAGGGGAATGTACAGCAACGGAGATTTACGAATCGATTCCAACATGGACGAGAATTGCGCTCGCGCCGCGACGTGATCGCCGGACACGAGGGCAGCGAACATGCGAACGGCGCTGGCGTCATCGGCGTTCATCAGTGAGGACGGATCGCTTTGCTCAGAACTTGGCTTGACCGCAGCGGCCGTTGTCGGCGTCTTGAGAATCAATTCCGTCGATGGCGGGTTGGTAGTTTCGCGAGCCTGATCGCCGCGAGTCTTCTCTGCAATCAGCACCCCCGTGATTACCCGTCTAGCATCGGAGACTTCGACAGCCGTGGCGATGACTCGTTCTAACAACGAATCGCGAGTCAGTCGTCGTCGATCGTAATTCCGCATCGAGTCGCTGTCGGACCCGTTTGGGTTGACGCGATAATTTCGTACGTCATCCAACAGTTCCAATAAGCCTTCGCGATTGATCGCGGCGCGATGGACCCAAGCCTGAAGTGCCATCAATCGGTCGACACGCCAATCAGCGACAGATTTGCCCGCCGGTGCCCGCGCTGCGCAACCTGTGGCGTAACCAATGTCAGCGGCAATCGCCCACATTCGCCCCAGAGATTCCAAAAAGCTAAGATGATCCGCTAACCGTTTGGACTCGGCCTCCAGATCGTCCTCGGACTCATCTTTGCTGACTCCGTCGCCAAAGATCGGGGCATCGTGGCCGTCGTCGGTCGTATCGTGATAGGTGACTCCTTCGTAGGCCGCGTCGAACAGGCCGCGCGATGATTCGTCATTGGACACGTCGTCGTCAGGCGGTTCATCGGCACCGGCCAATTCTAAGTCCCAATTGCGTTTCTTTTTCTTTGTCTTGGTTCCCAGTGAAAACGCAGGTGCTGACCAATATCGTTCGGCGTTGGCTTCGAGATAATCAAAGAACTTGCGAGCCAACGGCCAAGCATTGTCGATCGGCGGCTCGTCGGCGGGCGGCACATCGATCGGTTCACGCATGTCATTGGTATCGAGTTCATCGCCTTGTATCCCTGCCGCGATCCGCAGCCGTACTAGCCATCGGACGGCGAGATGCGGCAATGAGCTGCCGCCCAGCCGCAATCCGATTCGCGTAGCGTTGTCGAGCCAATGAATCAGCAAGGCCATCGAGGCAATGAAGTCTTTGCGATCTAGCATCGCGTTGACCACCAAGGCGTAGGCACGCGGCGAATCAAACATGTCGGCGTGAGGTGCCCAGAATTTTACGTCGCCAGCCGCCGCGCCACCTCGGTGCCATAATTGCAACGCGCGAGCGACCAAGTTGGCTGACTCATACGATTCCAGCGGATCGACGGCTTCTACCGACTCGACGGTATGTGCCGCGAAGCGTCGCCACCACTTGGCAATCGTGTCGAATTGCAAATCAACGGCGGCAAAAATATCAGCGTCATCACGGGCGGCAGCTTCGCTCCAAACCCGCGCCATGTAGCCGAACAATTGCTCGACAAGATAGACGAGATCATCGACGCGATGATCATGGATGCTGTTTTCCGGTCCGGGGAACAGGCTGAAGTTGCCGCTGAAATACAGAATGCACCACGGGTCAACACAGGCTCCACAATCGATCGCCCGTTGCAGCATGTCGAACACTTGTCCAGGCACCGCCGCCGCAGCTGCCAAGTCACCACCGCGCAGTGATCGCAATCCACCGGACATCAAGCAATCGATACGGCACATCAGCCGCGCCGAGGTGACCGGGACTGCGTCGGCTTGCTTTTGTGCTGCATCGGGGTAGCCCATGCGAGCATACAGCCGCGCGAGTTGAACGTGTTGCAACTGTTTGGCGCGAAGCTGCGCAAGGGCAGCGTTGAGGTGTTGCCTAGCCGCTCCGAATGGTTGGCGGCGTTGGCGAACTTCTTTTTGTAAGCGTTCACGATGCGGTGACTGCAACCGTTCGATACGATCATGATAGAACTCATCGCGATAAGACGCGATCGGTTCCATCAACGATTTCAGTGTTACGTCGCTGGTATAAGCCGCCGGCCCCCAACCGCTAATCCCGCTGCCCATCAGGATCGTGCCTGCCAGCACCGCAGCGGCTTCGTCGAGTAATTCTTCAGGCGGCGACTCGTTGCTGGCGTCTTCATCGACGCGGGTCAAAAGAGCCGTCAAAGTCACTTCGCGAATCACGAACCGCGTGAAATAGCCGTCCTTGGAAACACGATCAGGATCCCATTGTCCAAAGATATAATTGGCACGTCGATGAACCGGATGATCAAAGTCGTAAGCCTGCGGGTCAAATGCCAATTCCTGCAATCGCGCCGGATCAAACGAAGCGGCGCGGAGGATGTTGGCGTCGGTGGCAGTCAGTGATTCGATCGCGCGTTTGATAATTTCGTGGTACGGACCATCGGAAGTTCCCGCACCGGCAATGTACAACGGCACCGGACGAATGAACTCACCGGGGTACGGTTCACCGGGTGCTTGTTCTAGACGTGGCACGGGACGGTAGCCGACGTAGTCATCGAGTCGATCGAACGCTTCGGCCATGATCGCGTCGTCGCCTGAGACGCCTAGACTGATCGCTTGCAACAACGCTTCGGCAACTCGACCGAGAAAGAAGCCGCTGAAAATTGCTTCGGGCGGTTGATGAAACAGCAAGTCTTTGTGGCGATCGACGTACGCGGGCAACGTGTCGCTGAACAACAACCGAATCAGCTTGAAGGTTTGGTCGTAATGACTGGGATTTGCGGCGGCCTCAGCGAGTTCCGCAGTGGTTTCTTCTAACCATTGGCGAATGATCAGCCAAGCTGGCGGACCCGACAACGGCTTGCCATGCGCAGCCGAGGCATACAGGACGTTCCAGGCGGCGAGCGTCTTGGGGTCAGACGTACCGCCAGAAAAATTGAGGTATCCCACCACTTGATGCAGCGCGTCACGAAGCGTTGTCGGTGGCGACGAAGCGGGCATCGGATGTTATGGCAGCAGAGGGAAGGAAAACGAACGGTAAGACTACTTTTTAGCTTTCTTCGCAGTCACCGCTTTTTTCTTAGGCGTACTTTTCTTCGACAAGTCTTTCTTAGGCTTATCGTCTTTTTTGGCTTTGGCGGTCGTTGCCTTGGCTGCGACCGGTTTTGCCGCTGATGCTTTCGCTGTGACAGGCTTAGAAGCCTTTACAGACGTGGACGCTTTGGCTGTCAACGGCTTGTCCTTAGACTTAGCCTTGCCAGCCTTGGCTGTCACCGTCGTTTGTTTCTTGGCAGCTTTCTTGCCGCTGAATGCAGCAGCCCAACCGTCGGTGTATGCGGCGCTGGGTCCAACTCGGAGAATGGTCATTCGTTTTCTTCGGCCATGTGTAAGTGAAATGAAACTGAATTACTAATTCCCAGGCTCCTGCCTGGGAACACAACTGTGTCTTGTGAGCCGACGGCGCTAGCCGCTGGCCTATCGGCTGGCTTCACGCCCGCCGGAACCCGTGGCTAGCGCCATCGGCTCACTAAAACCGAACCAGTGGCTAGCGAGCGGTTTAGGTCGCGTGAATGCTTTTATACCGTCGCTTCGCTCCTTCTTCGATGTCTTCGCCATGCCGTTCGCGGCGTCCGCGTTCGTAGGTATCAAAATTGCCTTCACACCAATACAGTTTTCCGTCGCCTTCAAACGCCAGAATATGTGTCGCTAGGCGGTCCAGGAACCAACGGTCGTGGCTGGTAACCACCACGCAACCGACGAAGTTCATGATCGCTTCTTCCAGTGCTCTCAAGGTGTCGACGTCCAAGTCGTTGGTCGGTTCGTCCAGCAACAACACATTACAACCTTTTCGCAGCAGTTTGGCGAGGTGTACTCGATTACGTTCTCCGCCAGACAGGATGCCGACCTTCTTTTCTTGATCGGGGCCTTTGAAATTGAACTTGGAAACGTAGCTGCGAGCGTGCAACTGTCGCCCACCCATTTCTAAGACATCGTGACCGCCACTGATCTCTTGAAACACCGTCTTGTCGGGGTCAAGACTATCGCGGCTT
>JBGSVE010000155.1:0-13305 GCA_041753075.1 Pirellulaceae bacterium | reverse complement strand
GGAAAAAACACCGGATCGACAAAGTGGCAGCTTGAATTCAAGCCAGCTCACATGCGCAATTGTCGTGCCAAAGCTAGCGTAATTCCGTTTGTCATCTTGCTTTTTTTGCGTAGCAATCCTTGTGCCGAACAGTATTGGGTCTGAACCCATTGTTTAATTGGCTGCGGCAACGCATCAAACGCGGAGGAGTAAATCAAATAGCTGCACGGATAGCGAAACAAGCGTGTCTGCAAATCCAATTGGCGCAAGCTGCGACCTTGCTTATCGCGGGGCCCGCGCTGCGCAAACTCATCGGCATACCCAGACGTACCCGCGACGGGCGAATCCAGTGGTGCCTCGTCGCAAAACAACAGATACTCAACCAACTTTTCACCTGCGGTGGCGATGCGTGTTTGGGTCGCTGCGTCACAATCTGCGAAGTCGAATTCGTCCGCCGATTCACCTGGTGATTGAGCATCGATCGCTTTGCGAGTTTCGTATTGCGCAAGCGCGATCAAATTGTGCATTTGCATTTGATGTTCGAGCACCAGTAGCGCCACCAAATCGCTGTGCGGCGTCAGGTAAGGCCGAGCATCCAAACGATCATCGAGCGTGGTGACGTTTGCGCCGTGCTCGATGTCAAGCGTCGCAGCGTCTTTCGGGTCCGGCGCGACTTCGTTACCCAAATGTCGCATCGTGCCGTGGGTACCGGTGACATACCATCCGCCCCAGCGCCCGTCGAATGGGCTGCGATGATCCGTCACAGTGCCGGTTTCGATTGGCCGTCCGTCGAACCGCGGTGCAACGCTGCGAATGAAAAAACCTGGCACGCGTTGTGTTCGCTGCGAAGCGTGGCAGGCGTTACAACCGCCGCGGTCACGTTGCAACCGTGGATCGCGCCCGTCCAAACGCAGCGAATAAAATACCCCGCCCAAGCGATCATCGACGCTGCCAATTTCAACCATGTATCCGCCTTGGACCCAGGCCACATAGGTATCATCATTGAAGTAGATCGCCCGCGGCGTTTCGGGGCTGATACGATGAATTTGCAAGCTTGTTTTCGAAAACACCAACACCTGCGACGATTGCGAAATCTCCAGGGCGCGAAGCAATTGTGGCAAATAGTCGGCGTGCTCATCGGCGTCCCAGCGCAATTCACCAGCGACCAGCTTCTGACTTAACTGCGCCACGCGATCGCTCGCCGCCGTGCGGTTGTAAAGTATTGGAGCATCGTCAAACGGAAATTGCCCGTGGGCAGGTTGGGCCGGTAAATTACAAGCCAGCACGAGTCCGACGAGCAACCACCACCGCACCGAAGCACTTGATTGACGGAACAGGCGATGCGGCATTATCAATTCCCCAGAGCTTTGACGTAGCGAGTGCACGACGGCGGAGCGTCGTGGAACCCTAACATACTAGACTGTAGTGGAACTTGTTAAAGTTCCTTGTATCAACGGAAGTTTAACAACTTTGACGATAGCTTTGTTCCAGCTTCGTGAGCGGATTGGCGCTAGCCCCCGGCAGCGTGCCATACCGGCGGCTAGCGCCGATCCGCTCACATTTTATAGCCCCGGATCCGAGAATTGATGGACATAGTGCAAGCGGAAATCCCCGATCAAGTCGAGTTGGTCGAACGGGTGCGGCGGAGCAATCGATTGGCAATCGGTTGGCATTGGTTTTTGATCGCGGCGGGCATCATGCTGGCGATCTTGATCGACTGGCGCTGGGTCGAGGCCAATCCACTATATTCTTTGGTCGCAATTTTGTTGGTGCCGTCGCAATACCTGCCCAGCATTGCGATGACGTTGGCGAAGAAGAAAAAGCGTGTCGAAGACTTGTCCGAATCGTTTACGGCGGGTGTGTTCACGAAGCAAAAACTGCTCTCACTGATTCGCGAAACCGCCAGGTCGTTGAACCTGGATCTGCGCCGCGTGCCGGTTTACTTGACGCGCGATAAATCGCTCAACGCCTACGCGGTCAGCAGCTCGTTCTCAGGTTTGCTGCCATCGGTTCGCGGCGTGTATCTGCATCGCCAGGCGTTGCACGTATCGACCGAGTCGGGCTTGCGGGCGACGATCGGCCATGAGCTTGGACATTTGTTTCCGTACGTCTCGAGGTGGCATGACGGTTGGTTCGCGAGGTTGGCGTTCGGCGGCTTGTTGGCGTTGTTCATCATCGAAAAAATCGGCGATCCAGGCGCGGGCGGTTTGATGTTGGCCACGGCGGCGGCGTGGGGATTTACGTTCATTGACGCGATCCCGTCGTGGCGCATGTCCCAGCCGATCGAATACCTGTGTGATGGATTTGGCGCAAAGGCCAGCAGCGTCAACGCATCGATTTCCGATTTGCTGGTTTTCGGCAACGAGTCACAAGCGCAATACGAGTTGTCGATCGCAGCATTGCAATTGGCCAGCCAAGGCCGCGCGATCAACGATGTCGAAGCGATGAAGATCTATGAGGACTCGCTCGGTTACGGACCGACCGATGTCGAAAGCACAATGACGCGGATTCGCGAAGCGGTGAAGAAGGAAAAGGAAGCCGCCGGGTCGTTATCGATCGCTGGCTTGGTCAAATTTTTGTGGCACGACGGCGTGGCCGACAGCAACGTTGCCGACGCCCGCGACACAGCGATCCAGGAGTATGAGACGTTGTGCAAGTTGCCGCTTGTCGATTGGAAAGAATTGACTCAGTGGGACCCCGAAATCGAGTTGAACGAGTCACAGATTGAGCAGTTGGTCGAAACGTTGGTCGCACACCCGGACCACTTGTTGTTTCGATTACCAACCGAGCCACGGTCAATCACCGGCCTGACGCATCCAAGTTTCCGCAATCGCATTTTGTATTTGTGGAAGAATCAAAGTTGAGGCGATTGTAGAACGGTTGTCCCCAACCGTTTGGGATCGCAGAAACGGTTGGGGACAACCGTTCTACAAATTTAAACGCTATTCGTCTTCGTCACATTCACCGTTGGACTTATTTTTAATCATCGTGATTTGGTTGCCCTCGGCATTGTGCTGGATCTCGTCCATGAACGAGTGGATCAACAGCAGGCCACGTCCGCCCGCTTTCTCTAAATTGGCCGGATCGGTAGGGTCGGGCAACGATGCGACATCAAACCCAGGTCCATCGTCTCGAATCACGAACTTGGCTTGTTCATGATTAACGCTCATCTTCAAGAAAACGCGTCGATCTTTGTACGGGCTGGCCGCCTTTCGCTGGTTTACTTGCTCAACGAACGGCTTGCCATCATCGTATTGGCGTAATTCCGAGGAGACTTCGAGATTGCCGTGGAAGATTGCATTCACAAGTGCCTCGTCAAGCGCCATGGCGACTTGCATCCAGAGCATTTCGTTGCAGAAATCGACTTCGCAGGCGGCCTGTTCAAGCCGCGCGATGACACTAGGAACAAGCGTCTCGTCGTTCTCCAATTTCAACGTCATTTCGATTGATTCGATCCGCGAGGCAATCTCTTGCTGCGTCCGCGCGGACTGCGACAAGCTCAACACCTGGCGGACGATCGGCGATAAGCCACTGGTCAGATCACTTTTGGGAACATAGCTGCTGGCTCCCTTCTGTAGCGCCGCCGCCGCGATCGTTTCGCTGCCCATCGCCGTCGCCAAAATAATCGCCAACGTCGGATATCGGTTTTTGACTTCGGCCACCAACTCCAAACCGTTCATGTTTGGCATTTGCAGGTCGGTGACGACGATATCGGGCCGCTCGCGCTCGATTGCGTCGAGCGCCTCGATTCCGTCGCCGGCCTAGTTAACGCGATAGCCATCGGCTTGGAGTATCTGTTGGATTTGCAGTTGCTGGGTGGGGCTGTCGTCAACGACGAGAACCAGCGGTGTAGGGGACATCGGCGTTAGCCTCATTTTCGCCTTGAGGTTCCATCAAAAGCCGGCTGCGGAAAAAAGTGTTTTCCGCCCGTTGCTAAACCTCAATCATAACCGGCATCGGTACCGTCGTGCGCTTGGGCGGACCGAACATTCAACGCACCGAAGGTAAATAGTTGCGCAGGAAGGTGTGGGATTGCTGCAGCGACAATTTCCTTAACTCCAATGGACCTTCGTAGATTCGGTCTTCGACTTCCACGCACACCGGACCGCGGTACCCGGTGTCGCCCAGGACTGAGAAAAAGCGTCCCCAGTTGATCTCGCCCAAGCCGGGTAGCTTGGGCAGGTGATATTCCTTGGGCTCGGCGAACATGCCGACTTCGTCCAACCGATGGCGATCGATGCGGACATCTTTGGCGTGAACATGAAAAATTCGCTCGGCGAAATGACGCATCGGTGCCAAGTAATCCATCTGCTGCAGCACCATGTGCGACGGATCGTAATTCAAGCCGAAGTTTTGGTTGGGTATGTCCTCAAACATACGTCGCCAAATCGCGGGGCTTTGTGCCAAGTTTTTGCCGCCGGGCCATTCGTCTCGCGAAAACAGCATCGGGCAATTCTCGATCCCAATTCGCACGCCTTGGGCTTCGGCGTAAGCGACAATCGGACGCCATACCTCCCGAAATCGCGGCCAATTTTCGTCCACGCTTTTGACGGGATCGCGGCCGATGAAGGTGTTGAATTGATTAACGCCCAGCAAACTTGCCGCATCAATCACGCGGCGAATTTGCTTGATCGCTGCGGCTGACTCGTCACTGTCAGCGGCCAGCGCGTTGGGATAGTAGCCCAAACCGCTGATTGCAACGCCGAACTTTGCCGCCAGCGAATTGATCTCGGCGGCTTTTGCGCCATCAAAATTCTCGACGTCAATGTGGGTGACACCGGCGTATCGTCGTTCGGCATCGCCGGCTGGCCAACACATTAACTCGACGCAGTCGTAGCCCAAGTCCGCCGCGATTGCGAACACGGACTTCAAATCCTGGTCCGGCAAAATCGCGCTGACAAATCCGAGCTGCATCATGATTTTGCTTTTCCTGGTGGTCGGTCGATGAAGAGAAGTGTACGATCGCGAAATTAGCTAATCATTTTGCGATCCCGGGCACTGTTCGACAAGCAGGTTCGCCTGGACTGGGGTGGCGATGTGGTTTCGGCTACACTGTTGGGCTTCAAACGACGCACCTCCAGGATTGTGATTTTGAACAGGATGCAAGACGGCAATATCGGGCTGGTCGCGGTATTGATTTCCGAGGCGGTCGAAGATTTGGTTTCCAAACACGACCGCGGATTCGACAAGCGGGCCGCCCAAGTCCGCGTCCGCCCGCCGGTGCTGGCCCAAGAAGCAGACGTGCTGGCGTTTATCTTCCAAGGTCGCCGCGGCCCCGAAGAACGATTTAAGTTCGCGATTCGCATCAGCCCCGACCAAGACGCCGCCGGCATTGGCCACAAGCGCAAATCGTCGCTGGAGTTTGTCGCCAAAAGCGATTGCCAATGTCCAGCCTTCCAGCAATTCAATCAATGCCATCACACGTTGGCGGCGGCTTGGTGGTTGCACGAACAAATCGGACGCCGCTCGCCTGATGATATCGAAGACTTCTTTGCCCAGTTGACCGTCGATCCGATGATGCTCGGGAAGTCGCTTGTCGACAATCTGATTTCGCTGAGCGAACCGCCAATCCCCAGCGGTGATACCGGTGGCGGATCACGAATCCAATGGCGGATTCAGCTCAACGCGAACCGTTATGTCCGGCTGGCGTCGGTCGTGCCCTACGAACAACGGCCGCGCAAAAACGGCTCGGGCTGGACCAAGGGGCGCGAGTTCCGGACGTACGAATTTGAAACGCGACCGGACCTGTTTAGCTCGCCACAAGATTCCAAAGTAATGGGCCTGGTGTCGCTCAGCGGTTCCAGTTACGGCAAGGTTGACTTTCCCACTTACGAAGCGATGCGGCAACTCGTTGGCCATTCGAACGTGGCCTGGGACGATGGCGAGGCGACACCGATCGAGGTGCTGCGCGGCGACTTGACGTTGACGATCGAAGCGCTCGATGAAACCGCCGGTGAATCCGCCAGTGGTGACGCGACGACGGTGCCGACCGATGCCAACGTCGAGCTCAACCCCTGGGATAAAGAAGCCGCCGCGCGCAATCTTTTGACCAAGCGATACCGTCCGCGGCTGAGCATTCCGGGTGTGAATTGTGATTTGCGCAGTCCGGATGTGACGATTCAAATTGGTTACGCCGGGCCGCTCAGCGCGGTATTGATTTTCGCGGCCCTCAAACAACGCAAACTGGTTTTGTGTGACCTGCGTGACGTCCGCTCGACGGATCTGTTCGAGTTTTTGTTACAACAGAATCTCGACGAAGTCGTGCTTGACGGTGCGGCGGCGGCAAAGCTTGCCGCCGCATGTGGCAAACTTGATTCATTGATGAGTCTGTACCTGCCCGACGAGTTGTCGGGACCGCTGGAATCGGCCCAATCAACCGTTTGTGTCGAACTGAGGCCACGCGTGCCAGCAGGACTGAGCGCCGCAGTACGAATTCACGAGCCGCGATTTCCTGTTAGCCAAATACCCGGCGCTGCGCCACCGGTGGTTCGTTGTTTGACCACCGAAGGACCGTTTCGATTGCAACGTGACCTTGAAAATGAACTCGATCAATCGGCGGTAATCGTCGCGCGATACGGACTGGATCGATTGCAATCCGATGGTTCGCATTCGTGGACGGCAACGACCGACGAGGCGGCGCTCGACCTACTGGGAAGATTATACGAACCGGTGCCGGATGCGCCGCCGATCCTGTGGCCTGATGGCCAATCGATGCGAGTGCGTGGCGAGATCACCCCAGCGTCGCTGCGCGTCAAACTCGATGATCGCAAAGATTGGTTTGGCTTGTCGGGCTATGTCGAACTCGAAGGCAAACAAGTCTTGCTGTCGGATTTGCTCATTGCTGTGCAAGAAAACCGCAATCTCGTTCGCGTCGGCGATCGCGAGTTTGCCCAGATCAGCCAAGCGTTCCGCAAGCGGCTGCAGCAACTTGGCGATGCCGTTGTTTCCGAGCGGGGTTCGTTGCGAGTGGCCGATGCGGCCGCGTCGGTGGTCAGCGATCTGTTGGGCGACGATGTGACGTTGGAAAGCAGCGAACGCTGGCTGAAAACGTTGGCTCGAGTTCATGAGATACGCGATTGGACACCGAACGTCCCGGCGGAATTGAATGCGACGCTGCGTCATTATCAAGAAGAGGGTTATCGGTGGCTGGCGCGATTGAGTCGTTGGGGCGTCGGCGGGATTTTGGCCGACGACATGGGATTGGGAAAAACAGTCCAAACACTCGGCGTGCTGTTGGACCGTGGCCCCGACGGCCCGGCGCTCGTCGTCGCACCGACCAGCGTTGGCGACAATTGGATGCGCGAAACCCAACGCTTCTCGCCGGCGCTGACCGCAAAGTTGTATCGCGAACATGATCGACAACATCTGATCGAAACCGCCGAGCCAAACGACCTCGTTATCGTCAGTTATCAATTGCTGCAGCGCGACGCCGAGCGGTTTGCCTCGCGTGAGTGGAACACGTTGGTGCTTGATGAAGCTCAATTCATTAAAAACGCCCAAACCAAAACGGCCCAAGCGATTCGCGGCATCGAAGCGAACTGGCGCATCGGTCTGTCCGGAACGCCGCTGGAAAACCATCTCGGCGAATTGTGGAGTTTGTTCCGCACGCTCAGTCCCGGCTTGCTTGGCTCGTGGGAACGATTTCGCACCCGGTTCGCCGAACCGATTGAACGACACAAAGATGATGATCGCCGCGAGTCCTTAGCGAAGTTGGTGCGACCGTTCATCTTGCGACGAACCAAAGCCAACGTGCTAACCGAATTGCCACCGCGAACCGAAGTAACCTTGTTTGCGGAGATGAGCGCGCCGGAACGCAAACGTTACGAAGATGCGAGGATTTCGGCGATCGCTGAATTGAGCGGCACCAACGAAAAGGGCGATGGCGACCAACGCATGCGCACGCTCGCTTGGTTGACCAAGCTACGCCAATTAGCTTGCCACCCGCGAATGATCGACAAATCTTGGCGTCAAGGTTCGGCGAAGCTGAGTTTGTTTATGGAGACGGTCGATGAGCTGCGCGATGGCGAGCACCGCGCATTGGTCTTCAGCCAATTTGTCAAACACCTGGATGTCGTTCGCGAGGCGCTCGACCAGCGCGGCATTGTGTATCAGTATCTCGACGGCTCGACGCCCGCGGCTGAACGCCAACGCCGTGTCGATGCGTTTCAAAATGGTGAAGGCGAATTGTTCCTGATTTCGTTAAAAGCCGGTGGCACGGGTTTAAATCTAACGGCGGCCAACTACGTGATTCACCTTGATCCAGGGTGGAACCCGGCGGTCGAAGATCAGGCGACAGACCGCGCCCATCGCATCGGTCAAGAACGGGCCGTCACGGTGTATCGATTGGTCGCCAAAGGCACGATCGAGGAGCAAATTCTTGAATTGCACGCCAATAAGCGAGAATTGGTCGCCAGTGTGCTCAGCGGCACCGACCAAGCGGGCCGGCTCAGCACCGACGAGATGATTGACCTGATCCGCGCCGGGGCAAGTGATTAAAAGTGTTCGACGACGATCCGCCGTCGTACCGCCCATCTTTACCGCACATCGCTAAAGCCAAATAGCGAATAATCGATACGATCGACAAGGTACGATCGTCGATACTCATTACCAGCCGCAAGTAGCGAAACAATAAGCCAAATTGCGATAATGGTGGGAGCCGCGTAGTATCGTTCCGGTGACTCTCATCGCGCTGGCAAACCAACAGTAAGGCGGTCAACTTGAAATACATCGCGGCTGTATTATCGCTTTCAGTGGCGTGGTTGGTTGTTGGAATGACGGCTGTGCCACACGCTACGGAAACAAGTTGGAATACGAGTCACTTTCGCGATGCCGTTTGGCCATTGCTGAACGAAAACTGTCTCGCTTGTCACAATCGGGATGTTCACGCGCGCGGAATCGACTTGTCGTCTTATGAGTCTTTGCATGCCGGTGGTGACAATGGCTCGATTATTGATATACAGTTCCCTGAGCGCAGTCGGTTGATTCGCGTTTTGGATCGGGATAACGAAGTGTCGATGCCTCCGGGTGAATCATCGCTTACAGCGGACCAAATCGGCATTTTAACGAAATGGATTGGAGATGGCGCGATCTACGAACATAAGCCCGTACCAGTATCGCTTGGTTTGCCAGTCGACGGCATTGGCAGTTTTTGGATCGATCGGATTTTGTCAACATCACGAACACCTATCGCATCGCCGTGGGGCATCAGCCGATGGATTCCCCTCTGGCCAATCGCCGTTGGCTGGCCACTGATTCTGGTGGCCTACTTGGTTTTAAACGCTGGAAAGATACCAGAACGTCCAAGGTCCATACCAACGGCGTACGCCGTCGCGATTTCATTGCCAGTGCTACTGACGGCGTTTTTGTTGGTCGATCATTACCAGTGGTGCTTGGACCCGACGACGCTTCGCGGTGCCCAACATCAGGTTCATGTAATGTTTGGAAACCCGCCGATGCCGGTCAATATAAATGCCGATCGGTCGTTGTCGCGAACGTACTATCGTGGCAATGATGAGCGCGGTGAAGAATTGTTTAACAATGGGAATTATCGAACTTGCACATTTCACGTCGACGCCGTGAATCAAAAGGGACAATCGTTGGCCGTCGGCGAGTCGGTGCCAGCCGGCGTTTTTCTTAAGCTGCAGATTGATCGCGCCGCCAATACAGCGGATTTCATGTTTAACGATGCGTTGATGGAGCAGATCTTCCTGACGGCCGAGGCGGATCTGGACCGCTGCGTTTTCTCAAGCGATGCGACACACCTCGAAGTCTTTTCACCGATGCAAAAGTGGACAGCGACGATCAAGCTGTTTGACGCAGTCGACGACGGGCGGTACGAACGCACGATCTATATTTGGCAGCACCAGTATGAATCGCCGCTGGAGAACCTATCGAAACTGCATTACGCCGCTCACGTCGTGGTTGACATCAAGGACGGCGAAGTCCAACCAACGTCGAACTTGTGGTTCAATGCGATGAGGTATACCCAGCCATTTTTCAGCCTACAGGTTCCACCGAATCAATGGCTTAGCACCGACGAGATTCCCGAATTGCCAGGTGAAGAAAACGATCAGCCCGCGCGGATCGGATTCGGAGAAACGTAACGCTGAAAGTGTTTGTACGGGGCAGCGGTTAAGGAATCACTCAAAACTAAATGCGTTTGATTTCTCGCACAACACGAACCGCACCATTTTCGGGCTGAATGCCATCACCTTGGCGGACAGCATACACCTGAGTGACTTCAGCACCCAGCAGTACGATCATCGCGGTGTAGTAAATCCACATCAACAAAACCGCCAAAGACGCCGCCGCGGACCCAAGCTGCGCCCCCGGTGAACTGTACGAAAAGTAGAGCTGCATCGCGAAGCGTCCCATCAGAAACAACACCGTGGTTACAACGGCTCCCAAGAAAACATCTCGCCAGGGCACGATCACATCGGGCATGAACTTAAAAATCGCAGCGAAGATCAACAGCACTAGGGCCGTTTGTACGCCCACGTCGATGAGCCTGGCAATGGCTCCCGAAAAGCCAATCACGTTACTAACCTGATCCCCAATGCCCGCCAAGATTGACGACACGACTAGCGAAACAAGCAGTAAAAATTCAAGACTGAGGATCATCCCAAAAAAAGGATTCGCTTGAATACGGTGCGCAAAATGCCTGCACTGTCGGGGTCAGGTTGAACTTCCCAGACTTGATTGAGCGCCGTTTGCAAGGCTACGACAACGCCGGTCGCTCCCGCCATGATGCCTGCCAGACTGGCAAGCGTTTTCCATCACTTTCCTCCGTCCTGATCGTTGTTGTCCAGTATCGTGGCGATGACTTCACTCGCCGAAGGATTCCCAATCATTTGGGCGGCTTGGCTCTTCAATACGCTCTCGGCCTTTGCACCGGCCCGTTCGCTGTCGTATATCACCGACATCCCGAAGGTCAGGATGGTCAACAACAAATACAACAGCGGCGGAAGGGAAAATGCGGTGTAGAAGGCGAGTGCCGCGGCCAATGTGGAACATTGATTTTTCGAGAACTCGGCGAAAGTTTGTTTTAAGAAATCCAAGGCATTCGCCTAACCGCTGGAATAGATGAGTCTACATGTCAGACCGTTGGAGTGGAGCAAACGATACGCCGCTGCTAGGCTCGAGTTAACTTCGCGGCGCAACGTTTGCACTGACGAAAAATAAACTTTGAATTTGGCCGGGGCTTCCAGCCGCAGCGCTGCGGCTGGAAAACCCAGCCACTTATTTTCCGCTCGATCCTAATGCGATCAACACTTGATCGAAACACACTGCGTGTGCAACGGTCAGGATGGATGAACAAAGACCAACCGACCAATGGAGAGCTTGTTGTGAACGAAATAAAGACGACCACAGGAGGCGGGGACGTTCTACGCATCTTGCTGGCAATCCTGCTGCCGCCAGTTGGTGTTTTCCTGCAGGTGGGCATTGGAATGCAGTTTTGGATCAACCTATTGCTGACGTTCCTTGGCTACGTGCCGGGAATTGTGCATGCAGTATGGATCATTTTAAAAAAGTAGAGCGACATACTTCACAGTCGTCCGCATCAACTCATCCATCACCGACATTAAAAGGTCCATCAGACTTGGTCGTGGATTTTCCTAGGAACCCGGATTTTGGTGGCATGGCTCCCGTGTCCAAAAGTCGTCGCGAGGGAAGATTCGAGAAAGTCGCCGGCGGGTATCCCGCCGGCGACCGATGAGCACCTTTGGCGCACGGTCGACCGGGCTATTGCTTCCAAAGTTGCGTCCCCGCAGAGCTTCAGTCCGCTTCACCCGGCACGTCAACTGTACGGCACAGGATCGTCCTTCAGTCACTTTGGACACGCGGGAGCCATCCCCCAAAAAATCCAACAGCACATCCTGCCTGTCCACGATAAACCCGGATGGACCACGGAACAGGGCATTACGCAGTTTCGGCGATGGTGCCGCCTCTTACGCCAACTAGATCGAACCTTTTTGTTTCGGAGTTCGCAGAAATGAGGTTTGACACATTTGATTTCTCCATAGTCTCGTTTGGGAATCAACGTTTCGTCAATCACACGCCCAAGATTTTAAGCGGAAGTTTCGACTTCCATTTCCCCTTGGTGAAGTCTGGGAAATCAACTGCTTGGCTGCGATTGGCGACCTACTGTTCCGATAGCGCCGCGACGACGCTCCAGTCCGCAGCGTCATACACATCAAAATCATGGGCAAGGCCTTTGAGCAAGGCGTTTATCAATCGGTAGACTTCGATGAAGTCACCGCCGGCGATCTCGTCGATGCTTTTGAACCCGTCGGCGGCCTCGGGCACTTCATTCGCATACTCGATCATGTGATTCCACAAAGGATGGTCGTACTTCTGGCAAAGCGATCTGCCGGATCGCCAATTGTAGTTATGGTTCGGGCCCGTCATGACGTCTTTTTGTGTAAACCCGCTCTCCTCGGGCGTTTCCAAATCTTCGTCTTCTAATGACACCAAGAATTCAGCAAACCACGAACGATACCTTTGGTTCCTTGAACCAAATTCGTGCGACTGTAGGGTCGCGGTAGATCGGTGTCATGCTTGATCACGATCGTTTCCCCGTTTGTCATACGGATCAGGGATGTATTGACATCGCCATTGGTATAATTTCGCTGGCGATAGGGATGCCCTTCTGGCAAATGTTCTTTGGCATACAGGTTCATGCGGCGTGCTTTGGTACTCATCGAAACAAGATATTCCATCCGATTGCCACGCCCCAAACGGGCGCATTCCAACAAAGCAGATTCAGAAATGCCGTGATTTGCGGGGTTACGTTGCCAAGGCAGGAGGACTTTCATTTTTGATGCTCATGCTTGGGGGTTCCCATTGCCAGCCATCGTAGGCCTCCGTTCGACGAAATTCTGATTGCTCCGACATGGCGCTGTCCCACTGTTCGGGCACCACTTGGCTACGCACTTGCAGCATCGACTCCGCGTGATCGATCTTCCAAACATCGCATTGCTTTTCAGACGTACGTTGATTACGCGTCGGATTCCACTTTCGATCGCACCACTGCCGCACGGAAGCCCCAGTTGGCGGAATCTCACATAGCTTTAATGACCCGCTTCCCCGTGACGACGAAGATACGAGATCTCCGTTGCCAATTCAGCGTTCGGCTTCTCCTAGTCTTGCAACTCAACCAGCGATTCAACCATTTCTGGGACACATTGCTGCACCGCATGGCAGCAGTCAAGCACGCGATAGGTTGCCACTTTCCGCAAACCTGCCAGTTCAATGATGCGGTCGATTCGATCCCAAATCCAGGGAGCACCGTCGGCAACAAACGTCACGCTTAGAGCCTCAGCAGCG
>JBGSVE010000154.1:0-17501 GCA_041753075.1 Pirellulaceae bacterium | reverse complement strand
AAATCCGCCGCCGCCAAATCCACCACCTCCACCGAGACCGTTGGCGACGGCCTGGGCACCGAGCACACCGCGGTTGCTGTCTGCTGTACCAGTTGTTGCACCGGAGCCATCTGCACCGGCGGCCAGCGTCGGCCGCGCCAGTGGGTTTTGTTGGTCGGGTACAAGTTGTTGGCGAGTGCCATTGTTCACCGGAAGTGGCAATTGAGTCACGGGAAGTGCACCACCAAGACCATTACCAAAACCGCCTAGTCCATTACCTAGTCCATTGCCGAAGCCACCAAGAGGTAGCGCGCCGATCGGCGTTGCAAACCCACCGCCGAAGGGCGAGTAAAATGCACCTTGGGTGTTGCCGCCTAAGCCGCCGGCACCGTACGCTTCTTGCAGGGCCAACAGCGAATACAGCACATCGATTGCGCTGGCGTTTTTGAGCTTGTAAAATTGAATCGGACTGTCGTTCGAATCAATCGCCGTATCCAGCTCGGCAATCAGTTTGGCGATTTGGCGATGCACTTCCGCTGAACCACGCACGATCAACAGATTGCCGTCTTCGTCGACGGTGGTTTGATAGGATGATTCGCTGTTAGGCGGTTCGACGAAGCCTTTGATCAACTTGTCGATCCTTTCGGCACTGGTGTTACGAATGCGATAGACCTCGGTGGTCATGCCCAGCGGCACGTCCAGGCGTTGCAGCAAATCGGCGGCGCGTTTGACCAACTCGGCATTGCCCGCGAGCACGATTCGTTTGCCCGTTGGCTCAATGAACAGGTTGTCGCGAGTGGGCGAGTCTTTTTGGTTTGGACCCCGCGAGGCAAAGATTCCCTTGAGCTGCTGGGTCAATGTTTCGGCCGACTGGTTCTTGGCGTCGTAAACCGAGTACTCGCTTTGGCCCGCAGGGCGATCGATCAAGTCGATCAAATCGGTCATCGTTTTCACGCTGGCCGCATAATCAGTAACGATCAACGCATTGGATTCCGCGACGGGAACGACCGTCGCGCTGGGACCGCTGAGGAACGGCTTGAGCACTTCGCCGAGTGATGCGGCGCTGAGGTTTTTGAGTACGAAAACTTGCGTGACCACGGCGGCGGGTCCGTCGCGATTAAGCACCTCGGGTGCGTCTCCCGGAACCGCAAAACGCGAAATGTCTTTGATGTCGACGATCCGTTTCCAGCCGGGATTGTCGGAATCAACCAGCGCCAAGCCTTCGGTTCGCAGCACACTGCCAAGCAACAGCGGCAGCGACGCGACTGGGATTTCTCGCGGCGTGCGAATCGTTACTTGGCGATCCGCAATGGCCGAGTCGTACTCGAAATCGACGCCCAGGCGTTGCGATATGTAGCCGACGAGCGCATCAAGTTTGACATCGCCCTGCAGCGACATGCGAATCATGCCTTCAGCCGGTGCGGGCAATTCCGCCGTTTCCTGGGCAATTGCAGCGGTTGCAATCGACCACGCAACGAGGCTAGCGTTGAGGATTGCGACAACGGCAGCTTGGCGAATAAAACCCACGCAAAATTTTCCTATCGCAGTTCCGCACAATGGGGCTGGACCAGTGTTCTCCGACGCTCCGCCGTCGTAACCGATTGCGAAATTGCGTATTGACACGACGGCGGAGCGTCGGAGAACACTTTCACGTAGACAATTGACGGGCGTGGTGTCAAGAAAAGAGTCGGCGATTACTCGTCGCGACGCATGTTGCCGCTGTAGCCGCTGATCCGCGAGGCGAAATGATATCGCCAGCGTGCTTCGTTGTAGCCGTAGTCCACGTCGGGTTCGAGCGTACGCAACAGCGCCAGCACCGGCGGGTTCTCGATGGATGCGACGACGGTCGAGGCCTTACCGCCGGTCGTGAGCCCTGATCGACCGTCGGACCCAAACCCAACATCGGTGCGACCGTTCGCTGGGGTTACGCGTTTATGCTGGGTGACCAACGCATCGACCAACGAAAACGCGATCTCGGGATCGGGGAAATAGGACAACGCAATCGCCGCGCGGCGTACCGTGACGTTGTCGTTCGAACGCAACAACTGCAAATAATTCGCCAGTGCCGTCGAAGGAGACAGTCGCTGCAACGCCTCGAGTGCTTTTTCTTGGATCACCGAATCCGGATCGTACAGGCCGGTCATGACCAATGCTTCAAGCGCCGGCGAATTCGCGAAAGCCTCCAATCGCTCGAGCCAAAAAGATCGTAGCTCGCGCGGTTGCAGCGGCGACCGGGTCAATTCCTTGGCCATTGCGACGGCGGCATTGGGGTCGTCGATTGCCGCCAAGCTAGCCGATGCCTGACGTGCCTTGTCGCCGCCACGCAGCACCGCGATGCGCAGCTTTTCAATTTCGCGAATCCACTGTTTGACCTTCACGGTATTGGCGTCGCGTGATTCCTTCAGCGCCACCGCCGCGGGCAATTGGTAGGTGCCGTTGACCGAGATCATGCCCCGCATTTGCTGCAGTTGTGAAAACCGAATCCAGCGTCCATCGTGAGCCACGTAACCCAACGCAGCGCGGGCTTCGACATGGTCGGGCTCGAGCGAAATGACGCGGCGGAGGTGAAATCGTCGCTGGGTGGGCAACGTGTTGGCGTTGCACCAGCGAGATAATTCCAAGTGCTTTTCGGCGTTTTCGCCCGCTTCGCCAGCCAATCGTCGGTACTCGGCCAACTCCGCCGACTCGGCGACGCGGCTAATTTGTGATTCGGGGATCGCGATACGCAGGTTTTCGCTGACTTGGACAACCGCATACGGTGCCCGCTCCTGCTCGACGCGTTTGACTTGGCCTTCGACTCGACCGCCGCTGCGCAATTCCACCGTGTCTGCCGCCGCGATTCCCAGCGGTCCGAGTAGCACGAGCAGGATAAGACGCGGGAGCATGGCGGCCTGGCGGTGTGGGACGTGGTTGTACAGCGCTTTAGTTTATTCATGTCCTCACGGTTTGTAACGTCTGTGCCTGTTTCGCTCCGAAAATTCGTGCCATCATGCCGATAAACGAACGATACTTGACTAATTCGATCATCAATATATAGTATCAAATCTGGTCGTCACGCATGCAAAGGCATCCCGTCATGGCAGTTCGACAATCATTGGCGCTACCGATTATGAACCAGCTTCTTCCTTCGCCTGCGATATTGCAGGTTTTATCGCCCACGGCCCAGGAGACGGAGCTGCGTGGTGCGCTGGCGGCTAACCCACCGCTGGACCCGAACGAGGACTTTTTGGCCGAATTGGCGGCGGACAGCGAGCGCTTGGAAACTGCCACGCCACAGGAAATCTTGCGTTACGCGATCGATCGTTTCGCCCCGCGATTTACGATGGCAACGGCGTTTGGTCCCGAGGGCATGACGTTGATTCACATGCTTGCCGAGATCGCTCCGGAGACACCACTGTTCAATCTCGATACGGGATACCAGTTCGACGAAACGCTGGAATTACGCGAGGAAGTCAAGCGCCGCTACGGGATCGAGGTGGAGCTGAAGCGACCGAACACGACGGTCGAGCAATACGAGGCGCTCAACGGCGGCCCGGTATACAAGACAGACCCCAACCGCTGCTGTTTCGATCGCAAATTGCGAGTTTTGCACGAGGCGGCGCGGGGCATGCACGCCTGGGCCAGCGCGATCCGGCGTGAGCAGAGTAGCGATCGTGCTAGTGCACCGATTGTTGGTTGGGACAAGAAATTTCAACTCGTCAAAATCAGTCCGCTGGCGAATTGGACCAAAAAGGAAGTCTGGAATCTGATTTGGCAAGAGAAAATCCCCTACAACCCGTTGCACGACAAAGGCTATACCAGCGTCGGGTGTTGGCCCTGCACGCGGGCGGTGTCGCTTGGCGAAGACGAGCGTGCCGGACGCTGGAGCGGATTTGAGAAAAAAGAATGCGGACTTCACACCTCTTGAAAAGGCGATAATCATGCAGGTGCCCGCAAGAGTGCATTACGCGGCGCTGGCGATGATGGAATTGGCGGCGACGGCAAACCGACCGCAACCATTGGCGCTGCGTGAAATCACCCAACGCCACGGAATTCCGCAACCGTTTTTGGTGCAGATTCTGCAGCAACTCAAAACCGCCGGTTGGGTGTCGAGTTCGCGTGGTAGCCAGGGCGGATATCGGATCACGACCGCAGCCAAGAACCTGACATTGTTGGGCATTGCGGAGGCCGTCGGGATGCAAGAAACGGGCTGTAGCGCCGATTCATCACCTCACGCCGCCTCGCGGCAATTAAAACGCGTGTGGGACCAGGCCGGAGACGCATACCGCGACGTGCTGGCCTCCGTTAGTATTGCGGATCTGGTTCGCAGTTGCGAAAAATCGGACTCCGCGATGTTTTACATATAGGCTCGAAGCAAAACGGGGTCTGACCGTTTGTCAAATTTAATCAACTTCAAACTCGCTCACGTCCTTAGAGGGTCAGACCCCTTTTTGCACCGAGCCTAGGTAAATTTCATTTTATGGCGACGGTGCTCGACCTGCGTCGGATTGATGATCCTCGTGACAGCGTGCATCGAACGGTCGAAGCTCTAGCGCGCGGTTACGTCGTCGGCATTCCGACCGAGACGGTTTATGGCTTGGCGGCCGATGCGCTCAATCCGGCGGCGGTCAAGCGGTTGGTTGAGTTGAAAGGGCGATCGGCGTCGGCTCCATTGGCATTGGCGGTTCGCAGCACGCAGGTGATTGAGGATTTCGTTTGCCACTGGTCACCGCTGGGCCGGCGATTGGCGCGGCGCTGCATGCCAGGACCGATCACGTTGGTGGTGCCGTGCGACAACCCGCACTCGATTGTGTCGCGACTTCCGGCGGAGATTCAGGCGTTGGTCGTGGGAAACCAAGCGTGCGTTGGTTTTCGAGTCGTGTCCCATCCGGTAATCTGTCACCTGCATGATTACTTGCGCGGTCCGCTGGTGATGACCAGTGCCAACTTGTCTGGCCAACCGGCGGCAACCAATGGCAGCGATGTGGTTGCGCAGTTTGGTGCGACGTTGCCGTTGATCCTGGATGACGGTCCGACTCGTTACGGCGGTGCGTCGAGCGTGGTCCGCGTGATCGATAATCGCTTCGAGATTTTACGACACGGTGCAATTGAGAGCGCTGCAATGAATGAATTTTCCAAGCCGATGATTGCCCTCGTTTGTACCGGCAACACCTGCCGCAGCCCGATGGCCGAAGCGATCCTCAAGAAATTGCTGGCCAAGGCCGGCGGTGGCCTGGAATCGGTGGTGGTGATGTCTGCGGGTGTCGCCGCAGCCGATGGTGCGATGGCCAGCCCGCAGGCGATCGAAGTCATGGACGATCGTGGGATCGACATTTCCGAACACAGCAGCCGCCCGCTGAGCGACGGGGTCATGGACCGCGCCGATTTGATTCTGACGATGACCCGTGGGCATCGCGCATCGATTCTGGCCGCTTGGCCCGATCGCGCCGACCAAGTGCGTACATTGCGCCGTGACGGCGGTGACATTGCCGACCCCGTTGGTTCTCCGGTGGATGTCTATGTTATGTGCGCCGACCAAATTGAGCGCGAGCTGCAGGCATGGATTGAGGGTTTGCCAGAAGATTTTTTGCCGCAAGAAACGACATCGATTGATGCGGACATTCGGCCTCACGACGACGATGCCGCATCGCGGGAGTCAGCATAATGTTGCGAATCAGTTTTGCCAGCGACCATCGCGGCGTCGCGATTAAGGCCCGCATGATCCAAAAGTTGGTCGAGTGCGGTTTTGAAGTTTACGACGAAGGCACGAACACCGACGAGGCCTGCGACTATCCCGATTTTGCGATGATCGTGGCCAAGAAAGTCAGTTGCGGACAAGTCGACCGTGGCATATTGATTTGCGGAACCGGCATTGGAATGGCGATTGCCGCGAACAAGTTTCCCGGCGTGCGAGCGGCGCCATGTTATGACCAAGTGATGGTCGAGCTGAGTCGTAAACACAACGACGTGAACGTGCTTTGCTTGCCAGGTGACTTGATCGGCGATCGACCGATCGATGATCTTGTGCTGATGTGGTTGCGAACCGAATTCGAGGGCGGTCGTCATGGTCGCCGTGTCGAAAAGATCCAGGCATTGGAAAAACAGTATCGATCATGATTGACTTGGTCGGACATGATCGCCAATTAAAATGGTTCGCCGCAGCGATGAGCAAAGGGCGGCTCAGCGGAACGTTCTTATTGGTTGGACCACCGGGAATTGGCAAGGCGTTATTTGCCAAAGCGATCACCAAATGTTTGTTTTGCGAATCGACGGGAACCAGTTCGCTGTCGGCCTGTGGTCGCTGTGACAGTTGCATTCAAGTCGAAGCCGGAACGCATCCCGATCTAGTCCAGGTCCGCAAGCCAGCAGATCGCGCGACGATCCCATTGGACTTACTAATTGGCCCTCCGGAAGCACGCATGCGTGAAGGCTTTTGTCGCGATATTCGGCTGCGACCGTTTCGTGGTACACGCAAAGTCGCGATCCTGCACGATGCCGATTTTTTGAACGAAGAAGGTGCCAACAGCCTGCTCAAGACCTTAGAAGAACCGCCTCCCGACGCGGTCGTGTTTTTGATCGCAACCAACGAACAACGCCAACTGCCAACGATCCGTTCGCGTTGTCGAATCATTCGTTTCACACCTCCGCGCGGCGAGTTGGCGGCGAAGCTGATGCGTCAACGCGGTATTGTTTGCGATGCGGCGCGGGCCGATCACGCGGTCGAAGTCTGTGGCGGTGACTACGAAGCCGCCGCGACGCTGCTTGCCGGCGACGCCGATTCGTTCCAGCGAGATTTCGTAAACCTGCTATCCGCCGTGCCGATTCCTGCCGTCAATTTGGCCAAGACAGTTGCGGCGATTGTCGATGAGGCGGGCAAAGAGCCAGCGCAACGACGCGATCGATTGCGAGATATCTTGGCGATGGCGGTCGCCACTTTCCGCGATCAATTGAAGACTAACGCTGATGACGCGGGATCGATTGGCAAGCCAGTGTTTCGTATCGAGCGAACCATTGATGCGATTTCGCATACACAACGCAACGCGAATCAGGCGTTGATGATTGAAGCCTGGGCAACGGATATTGCGCGTGGCCACATTGGGTAACAAAAATTGTAGAACCGTTGCCCCCAACCGTTCAACAATCGCCTCAACCTTCAAACAGCACTAGTTTGGTTCTAGCTCAGGTGCGGTCACCGAATCGAAATGCGGCGCTGGCACCGCAACCTTCGGCTGAGCACCGCGTGCCCGCTCGATCAACGCGTTGGCGAACAACAATATCTGCTCTGGATATTGGCGACCCAATCGGTGCCGCCAATAAAACCACAAAGGGCCGTCTAGTTGGACATCGATCGCGATATCCGTGCCGCGGGCTTTGCGAAACAGCGAGTACGTCGTCTTTAATTTACCCAGCGGAAGTGGCGTCACATACGAAAGTCGCGACGGCGGATGACAAGCTTCGATTCGATTCGTCGACCAATGTCCAGTCTTGTTTTGCAGTCGAAACTTGCTGCCAACTCGAGCCGTCTGAGTCATCTCGATTGCCTCAATTGTCGAGTCCAATTGAGACCAAGCGGTGATATCGATCAAAACCGCCCAAAGCCGACCAGGCGGAAGGTCGGTGCTGCGAGAAAATTCATACGTCCACATATCGAGCATCCTCAAAGATGTTGCGTCATTGAGAATGCTAGGCGACAAAGCCGATTTCACGATGTTAAATTTTCGTTTGTGTTTTCCACACGTGTGAAAAGGTGTGCAGCTTCCCCTTAACGCAGCCTCGATGTTGGCGAGCACGCCGTCCGGTTGAAGAATTCGCGCTGACTTTACGCGCGCAAAGGCGGGCTTTGGCGCTGCGCCGACACGTTTGACGCGTCACGCAAATGATTGCACCGTTGCCTGACACTGGGGTGCAGCCAACTGGCGCGATCATTGGCTTGGTCACTGCCGGTCACTGTGCAAAGCGCATCGCTGTATCGCTCGGCCGCTGACGCCATCGTTTCCGGTGGATCAAATCCAGCGGGCAATCGCATCGACATGACGCACGCCCAGCGATCGGCGTCATGCTCGGTGGCGTGAGCGACGAGCCGCAGCGTCACCAGTGTCAGTCCAATTGCCACCAGGTTCGTTGCGACCGAAACCAGTGGCGATGGGGTCAATGTCGCTGAAATCGCCCAGGCAGCGAGCCAGCTTGGAGCCATCGCCAACATGCGAATCCAAATATGACCACGTCGCACATGCGCCAGTTCGTGCAAGATCACCATCGCAACTTCGGGTCGCGACAAGTCACGCAGCAAGCGGTCGCTGATCAGCATCGTCCGCATCCCGGGAAAAAACCCGGCTACCAACGCGTTTGACGACTTCATGCCGGTCAACCAAATCCGCACCGGCACCGGTGCGACACTCGCGGTTCGCAGGACATCGCCGATCCAAACTTGTTCCTCATCATCGGGCCGCCTCGTTCGCCACAGCAGCTTGACCGCCAACGGCACCAGCACCGGGATGCTGACCAATCCAGCGACGGACGCCACCGCAGCAGCCGAAGCATTTTTGTCAAAGAGATTGAGCCAGCCAATCAGGTCGGTCGCCAAAAAGATTGCAAACACGGGAACCAAAATCCAACCGCCGGCGCTGGACAACGATTGGATACAGCCAACGGCCGCTGGCCAACCGCGCTGGTCGGTGTAGTCCATTGATAACCCGTAACGATGCTCGCTGCACCACACCGAGATGGTTGTCGCTAGCGCAGGCGAAAGCAGCACAAACCACTGGAGCGTCATTGATCGTTCAAACACAGGCCATGTCTGCACCGCGGCGGCCAGTCCAAATCCAACCATACAAACAGCCGAAACGACAAGCCCCAGCCACCGCAGGATGTCGAGTTGACGTTCGAGGCTACGCGCCGCCACCAATGGATCGAGTCCGCAGCGGACGGAATGCCGCGTTGTCGTCGCCGCCATCTGGATCAGGAGGCACCAACCCGCGACCAACATAACGCTAGAACCCACGGCCCGTCGCAGTTCAACCGCCTCAGCAGGGATTGAGCCAAACGAAATTGCGGAAACGACAAGCAGGAACCAGAAAAGTGTCATGGGTCTCAGTTTAGGTCACACAGGTCCGCGTGAACTCGACTTGCAACCATCTTTCCAACCGAATTCCGCCGCTTAGGTCTGCTTATGCCTGGATTACGGAATGTCCAACGCTAACCATTCGGGTCAAGCACTTATTTTCCGTCCGTTACTTCCAAGGTTCCCGAATTTCGCGATCAAGCATTCGATTGGCAGCCTCGTTGTTGGTAAACCTTTCCCGCTTGGCGTCCCATTTGGCCACCACGCCGGAACCGGTTTCCGGAAACAACCGGACCATCGCATTGGCAATATGACACAGCGTCGCTGATGCATGACCCACCTCAACCGGTGCCAGCGGTTCGTTGCGTGTCTTGACGCAATCAACAAAGTTGGCCATGTGAGCAGTATGTGGGTCGCGGAGTCCAACCGCAGGTGCGGGTAGCCCTTCCAATAGGCTTGGGTCCGACGACGTCGTGCCATCAAAACCAGTTTGCAGCCAACCGTCGCTGCCCTCAAAACGAATTTGCATATTCTCCGGTCCGCTTTCGCACAGCAGCTCGACGCCGTTGGCATATAGGCAACGAAAGCGAGTTTCCGTCGCCGTATTAAACAGGCTCTCGGCGGGTAAGAACTTTGCTGCCAAGCATTCGACCTCGACCGGCCCACCGGTTTCTAGGCCCATGCCACAGTGCGCAAGATCATTCGAGTGCGCACCAAAATTTGTGATCTGACCACCGGCATAGTCATAGTTAAATCGGAAACGAAACAAACATCTTTCGTTGTGATAGGGTTGCACCGGAGCGGGGCCGAGCCACATTGGGTAGTCCAAGTTTTTGGGTACTGGCATCGGCTGCCAACCAGGACCTGGACCGGTCATGTTGTTAAATCCTACCTTTGTCACAATCTTCTTGAGCGTACCAATCTTGCCCGCCTTGGCCGCGTCGCAAACAAACATGCTGACCGGATTTGATCGCTGGTGGCTACCAGTTTGAAGTATGCGGTCGTGTTTACGAACCGCGGCAATCATTAACGGACCATCGGCCACAGCGAAGGTAAGCGGCTTTTCGCAATACACATCTTTTCCAGCCTCCAGCGCCATGGTGGTCATAATCCGGTGCCAGTGATCCGGCACGACGATGCAAACGGCTTCAATGTCTTGGCGATCGAGTACTTGGCGAAAATCGGCGTAAGCGTCGCACCGTGTGGCGGAGCCACTCTTGGATTTTTTCGCGCTGGCTGCTTCGACCAGTTCTTTAGCGGGCATGCGACCATAAAAGTGCGCCGGATCCTTGTAGCCGGTGCTGCCTTCGTTGACATCGCAAACCGCCAATACATTGCCTAGGTCCGCCGTTACGAATCGCTTCAGCAACGCCATTCCTTGATGGCCGGTTCCGATAAACGCTACGTTCAAACGATCACTTGGTGCCTCAGTCGCAAAGCCCCGAGCGGCGGTAACAAGCGGTGTGCCAACGGCCAGCGGCGCAGTGGCCACCTGTTGCAGAAAACGACGACGGCTTCGCATTACTATCTTTTGGTTTCGCAAGTGAATTCTCCTCACGCTAAACGCGACGGCGCTAAGTTCAGTGAGCGGAGGGGCGCTAGCCCCCGGTATTTGCCGATCGAAATCGGCGGCTAGCGCCGATCCGCTCACTCGGCCCCAACACCGCACTATTGACCCACACCAAGGTCGTGACGAGTCTAAGCCAGTTGGGTCAACAAAAAAAGACCGTTCCGCCCCTGCCCAAGCTGCCGAGTCATCCTCGCTGGACTAACTGTTAATACGCTTCGGGTTGTCGCCAAGCGACCGCCAATGTGCGAAGCAGAATGCGCAGATCTAACCACAGCGACCAATCGCGAATGTATCGATGATCTAACTCGACCCGACGCTCCATCTTGTCGAGCGTATCGGTCTCACCGCGACAACCGCAGACTTGTGCGAGTCCGGTAATGCCTGGCTTGACCTTGTGGCGCAGCATGTAACCTCGAATCTGACCTCGATAGAGTTCGTTGTGGGCGCTGGCGTGCGGTCGAGGTCCGACCAATGACATGCTGCCTTCGAGCACGTTGAACAATTGTGGCAATTCATCGAGACTGGTGCGTCTTAGGATTGAGCCCAGTGGCGTGATGCGAGAATCGCCCTTTGTGGCTTGCTTGACGTGGGGACCATTATCGCTGGTTCGCATTGAGCGAAACTTCCAAACCAATATCTCTTTCCCACCGAGTCCATAGCGCCGTTGACGGAAGAAGATTTTTCCGGGTGAAGTTAGCTTGATGGCGATCGCAATCAGCAACATCGGAATCGCAACCACGCAAAGACCAACACAAGCCAGCGCGATGTCCATCACACGTTTGCCAATCCCATCAATCCCACGCAGCGGGTTTTCGTAAATGCTGACCACCGGCAATCCGCCGATCGTTCGCCAACTTGAATGCAACAACTCAAACACGAAAAAGTCGGGGATCACATATACCGATACGGTTGAATCGCTCAATCGGTCCAGGACACCGCGAATTCGCTCCTCCGCACGCATCGGTAGCGTGATCAACACGGTATCAATCTTTCCCGCCTGGGCATCGCTGACCATTTGGTCCCAGTTGCCCTGCAGGTTTCGTTGCAGCGCCGGGTCCTCTTCGCGTGAGCTTTGGCGGTCGTCGTAATAACCGATCAATTGCCATGTCAGACCCGTGTCGCCACTCAAATTTTTCTCAACTTGTCGTCCCAGATCATTGAGACCCGCGATCGCGACACGACGCAGTCCAATACCGCGACGGCGCAAGCCTTGTTGCAGAATTCGCATCGACATCCGGCAGACACCGATCATTGCTGGCGTCAGCACAATCCAAGCGACGATCACTTTGCGAGAATACCACTCGCTCGACTTCGTCACAAAGATCAACGCGAACAGAATCAACAGCGTCGTCATCCAGCTCATCGCCACCGCCGCGATTTCGTCATCGACGTTGTCGATATGGCTGGCGCGATGCAAACCCACGAGCCTGCCAACGATCAAGAACACAATCGTCGACACGAATCCCATCAGCATCACGGATTCGTCCAGCACACCCTTTTCGGCATAGCCGCAGGTTCCCAGCGAGGCAATTAGCGCACACGCATCCAGCGCCGGTTGCACAATGTCCCACCAACCGCGATGGCTTTGGATCGAACGATTCGCGGTCCCCACAGATTGGCTCGAATGGCTAGCGGTTGGCAGCGTACACGCGGTGACACTCGGCACCACGATTTGCCGCAACTCTAGCTCGCGTTCTGGTCATGCCAGTCCAGTCCGATATCAAGCCACACCGCTTGGTGGGTCAATGCACCGCTGCTGATGCGGTCCACACCGGTTAGCGCAATCTCAAGGACCGTATCGATTTTGACGTTACCGCTGGCTTCCAGTTCGACCGCCGGTGCAACCTCGTTTCGCATCGCAACGGCGACCTGCAATTGTTCGAGCGAAAAGTTGTCGACAAGCACGATGTCGGGCTTGGCCGGCAAGACAGCAGCAAGTTGCTCAAGCGAATCAACCTCGATCTCGACCATCTCCGGTGCCTGCATCGATTCAGTTTGATTGCCCGCCCAAGCTCGCACGCGTTCGGCGGCGGCTCGTGGCGATAACGGTACCGACTTACCGCCGACAATGCTTCCGCCCAAGGCCAGGTGGTTGTCCTTGACCAAAAATCCATCGAACAAACCGGTGCGGTGATTGTGTCCACCACCACACGCGACCGCATACTTTTCCAACCGGCGATACCCCGGCGTCGTCTTGCGCGTGTCATACAACCGCGCCTGTGTATCGCGAATGCGTTGTGAGAATTGATGCGTCAAGGTTGCAATGCCACATAGCCGGCTGACCATATTCAAAATCAATCGCTCGCAAGTCAACAAGTCGCGAGCGTTACCCGCCAGCCGCAACATCGGCTTGCCGTTGACCAACTCATCACCATCGGCAACCATCGACTGGATCTCGATCGCCGCATCCATTTCATCGATGATCCAGGGCACCGTCACGAGGCCAGCACAAATGCCCACTTGACGCGACACCACATCGCAAGCACCCATTGCCGACGGCTCGATTAAACACACCGTCGTCCAATCGATCGCTCGTTCTAAGTCCTCGCGAACGCCCAAGCGAATCAGTTGTCGGCAATCGTCTTCGAGCGATTTGTCCGCGACGACAGTCTTATATTCTTTACCAATCAAGTCTAAATCCTAATGTGGCTGGGGCTTCTAGCCGCAGCGATGCCGGCCAAAACTGTGGCTGGAAGCCCCAGCCACCTAAATGCTAGCAAATCCAATTGATAAGAAATCCAGCGGATACTTCTTGTCAATGGTTTTCTTCTACTCAATACTATCGCGAAGTGCGACTTTGGAATCAGGTTAGCCGATGTCTGCGAGCGTTGGCAGTGACCAGCAGTTCAGAACTTGAAGTGAGTGTCATCATGGAAGAGTCTTCGAACCCATGTTCAGCACAGCGGCTACACATGATCGACCGCGCCGATATTCAACAATGGTTGACCGCGCTGACAATACTTGGTGCGATCTTGATGACAATTGGCTACTGTAACTTGCGCGGGCGTGAAACCGAGTTTGCCAGTGATCCACGGCGACCGATTTTTCAGCTTGATCTTAACGACGCATCGGTGGCTGAGTTGTCGCTGTTGCCGCAGATCGGACCAGTTCTCGCCGGGCGGATCGTAGCCGAGCGGGCGACTGGCGGAAACTTCTTGTCGGTCGATGACGTACAACGGACGCCAGGCATCGGACCCGCACGCGTGGAACGAATCCGCCAGTACGTCGACGTCGATCCGCCAAACAAGTTGGTGAAGAACCTTGTAGCGGCGTCGCCTTAGCTTAGCTTGGCTGCAAATAAACGCGAGCTGTCTAGCTAGGCGAGAATACCCCGAATCGGAATCCCTTCGCTGACGGCCATTGGACGACCCAACGGTGTTTCGACTTCCGCGCTGGCGTCGACGCCGACGGCTTGAAGTATCGTGGCGTGGACATCGGAGATCGTCACCGGATTGCCGACGTTCGACGTCGGATCATCGGCGTTGAAGTCCGCGTCGGATGCGGTCGCACCATGGACAACACCGGTACGAATTCCACAGCCAGCGAGCAACACTGAGTATCCATGCGGCCAATGATCGCGTCCACCGACGGCATTGAATTGGGGAGTACGTCCAAATTCACTACCGACGACTACGAGCGTTGTTTTAAGTAAGTCGCGATCATTCAGCAATTTGATCAACGAGGCCACTGCGGGGTCAAGCTTCGCACAGGCCGCCGTCTGCATTGTGTTGTTGTCGACATGCGAATCCCAACCACCCAGTTTGACTTCGATGCAGCGCACGCCGACTTCGACTAATCGTACAGCCGCCAAGCAGCCACGCGCGAACGGCGAATTACCAAACGGCTGACGGACACTGACTGGTTCCTCGGTGACGTCAAACGCACTGAGTTGCTCGCTGGTCATCATCGCCAATGCGCGCGCCGTCATTGCGGCATGAAGCGTTCGCTCCGACTCGACATCTGCGAGTCTGCGATGCCGAAATCGCTTTTCGACGACACCCAACAAATCGGAAATCCGAGCATCGTAGCGGGCCGTGGCAACGGGCGGCGTTACATCCGGCACACGTGTCGCCGGATCTCGCATCACAAAGGCATCGAACTTGGCCCCCAGGTATCCACCGCGCGAAGGCATGTCGCCAGGCAAGATTGTGATGTGACGCGGAATCTCAGCGCCATGCTTATCTTGATGGCAGATAACCGCTCCGAGTGACGGATGAACTAGCGTTGGGTCCGGGCGATATCCAGTTCGCATGTTGTAGATCGCGCGCTCATGATCGCCTTCAACGCTGGTAACGCTGCGAATGATTGCCGCATGGTGCATTTGTTCGGCAATTTGCGGCAGCGTCTCGGCAAGCTGAATGTGTTTAACCGAAGTTTCGATAGCCTTTGCACCACCTCCGATGATGCCGCCAGCATGCGGATCGAATGTATCAATCTGGCTGGCACCACCTTGAAGCCAAACCAAGATTACGGACTTTGGCCGACTGCGGTCGGCTTTTGGATTTGATTCCTCAGCGGCCAATCGCTGCGACAACAAACCAAAAAACAAACCGCCGACACCGGTGGTCAGTAATGTACGCCTACTAAGGTGTGCATGCTGGTTACAGAGATTTCGAGAAATAAACATCGCGCGTCACTGGTGTCGTATGATTTTTCAATCCACCCTCCTGGCCGGTACCTCGTCATAATTGCAATGCAGTGTAGAGGGGGGTCGGAAATTTGCGCCCTGTGTTTCAATAAACCACGCCAAATCTAAAACATCTTTCGGACTATGTAAGTCTGCCCCGGTGATAGGAGGCGTTTTAAGTCTCGAAAGAGTGGTTGATGGAGTGTCATGTTGGTCGATTCTTTGCCAGCGTGACGATTTTTCTAACCGCTTGAATAGGGTCCGTTGATTGCCCCAAATGAAATTTTTCCAATCGCATTTGAGTTTGATATTGATTGCGAATTGCTTCGTCGATACTGCCGCACCCAGCCAATGATCGGCTGTATTGCAGCGGTGCAACCGCTTGCAATACTGATGGGAATTGGGTTTTGCAATTCACTGGCGTCGTCCAACGGTTTCACTTCCGCGACGCGCATTCTTATGCCACGATCCAAGAGCCGCTGATGAGACGTTCGAATATGAAGCGATTGACGTTTCGTGTGGGCACAAGTCGCCAAGGCCAGCCGATTCAAATCGACGGTGTGGTCAATGCCAATGAGGCGCGAGATCGATTGTGCGTAATCGATGCGGCACGCGAAAACCAAGTTGGTTAACGCCTGCGTTGTAGAACAATCGTTTGAAAGTCGAACTAAGCTGCGTTGTGCCAGATCCACCATGCGGCGCATGCCGATGCGACGTACGAGCTGGCGACAACAAGCGGCTTCAGTTGTTGCATCGCTGTGGGGCGGATGTGGACCCAATGGCGCGGCAGCTCGATCCGCAATTGTCCTTTGACTTCGATCGTCTGGGCCGCTGCGCTCGCTTCGATCGGCCAGAGCCACTGGAACAAAGCGGTCGCAAACACGCCGATGGCAAGCGCAATACCGACCGCATAGTTCCCGGCCCACGCGGTGCGACGAGCCTTGATCGGCTGAATGTTGAGTATTGGCGAATCAGCGGCGACGTCAACTCGGTCGCTGATTGCCGGCACGACTGCGGAAACAAAACCCGCTGGCTGGACGCGCGCGTCCGATTGGAGTGTTACCGTCGCGATACGATCACTCAGCGATGCTGTCGCAACCGTTGCCTCGTCACCGGTCACCGGATGCGCCGCATAGAACTGCTCAGTGATTTGAATCCATTGCTCGCGGTAGTATGCTGCGTCTTGAGGTATGGCCAGCCGTGTCGTTGGGTCACGGGGATCGCGATCCAGCGAGTTTAGCGTGAGCTGCGGAACGCCAAAGGTCATCACGGCCAGCACCACAATCGCGGCCGCCGCTCCGACTTGAATCGAATCACGGTATCGACGCAGCAATCGGAACAAAGCCAACCTCACAAGCCTCAGGGTAAAAGAACGGCCTCTCGTTTACATCGGTCTTGATCAATTGGTAGGGTGAGTCGATTGTGCCGGAAATAGCGATTTTGAGGAGCGAGCCAGTCGTGTTTAGGATCAAGGTTTGTGGCGTCAGGCGAATTGTTGACATCGAAGCCACGGCGGCTGCGGGCGCTGACGCCGTGGGATTTAATTTTTATCGCCCCAGCGTGCGGTACATCGATCGCGAGTTGGCAACGGACCTATCCGCCGCTGCGGCGGACCTGGGGTTGTTGCGTGTGGGCGTGTTCGTCGATGAACCAGTTGAGCCGCTGATTGCCGTTTCGGACCAGGTGGGGCTGGATTTTGTCCAGCTTCATGGCCACGAGTCGATTGACGATGTCGAGCGATTGCAGGCGGGGGGCGAACGCGTGATTCGGGTGATTCGCTTGCCGGCGGGCCGCATCGAAACTCGCGAAATCGAAGATCGCGTGCGACCGTGGCGCGAGCTGGGTTGCGATCTATTGCTAGATACAGACGCCGGTGCCCAGGCCGGCGGTGCGGGTTTGCGACTGGACTGGAACGCGATTGGTCGTTGGCACGCCGAATTGGGTGCCGGTGATTGCTGGGCGTTGGCCGGTGGATTGACAGCACAAAGCGTCGCCAAGGCGATTTTGGCCTCCGGCGCGACCGCCGTGGACGTTGCCAGCGGGGTCGAGCAGCCCCGTGGGGTGAAATCAGCCGACAAAATCCGTGAGTTTGTGGAGCGCTGCGGCGCATTGCGGATATAGATGCCAGCAACGCCACCGGGCACTGATAATTTTCAATTTCTTGACTAGAATGCGGTTCACCTTTGCGGGGTCTCGCGGTTTGACCCAATGATCGGATCCAGTCCGCACACCCGTCCGTGTTTCCACAACGATTCCCAGGAGCTGAGAACGTGTCACAAGTCGAA
>JBGSVE010000153.1:0-43782 GCA_041753075.1 Pirellulaceae bacterium | reverse complement strand
GTCTGCATCGGCACCATTTGCACCATGAGACATTTCCGGTGCACTTGCGTCGAGCGGTGGAGGATGCGGCGTTAACGAAACATGTGACAAGCCATACTTTTCGCCATTCGTTCGCGACTCACATGCTTGAAAATGGCGCGGACATCCGGACGGTGCAGGAGTTATTAGGGCATAAGGATGTGAAGACGACGATGATCTATACGCATGTGATGAATCGTCCGGGTTTGGCGGTGGTTAGCCCGTTGGATCGGATAGCCCCTCACCCCCAGCCCCTCTCGCCGAAGCGGGGCGAGGGGAGTCGATATGTTTTTGATATGCCTAATCAGTGATGCATACCTACTTGGTCCGTTGGATCGGATGTGAGTCGGCACGACGGCGGAGCGTCGTGGAACATTGGTGGCTAGGCGAGGCGTTGGAGGCGGCGTAGGACCCATTCGAAGGTTAGGGCGGTGGCGATCAACCAAAGCAATACGGCGTTACGGCGCATCGCGAAAATGCTGTCCGGCGTCCCGGGCAAGACAGTGGTTTGCGGTTGGGGCTGAATCGACTTGGCCAACTTGGTCGCTTCGAGCATGTCGCTGCTTAGCAAGTTGCCAACGGGCAAATACGTGCCGCCGGTTGTGGTGGCGATGAATCGCAACTCTTCGTCGTTGCGTTTGGGCCGTTCAAGTTCGATGGTTGGCAAGCGGACTTGAACGCTTTGTCTTAAAACCTGCTCGCCCAGCGCGTCACCGAGTGTTAACCGCAATTCATAACCGCCGGATGATCGCACGACAAACCGGCCGCCGTACGTTCCGGCGAGCGCTTCGCCGGGCACCGGTTGCAGCTTGACCACTTCGATCGAGCCATCGGGCTTGAGCAAATTGGCGTCGAGACTGGCGACGCGCAGCGGTTCGAATTGTTCGTCGTAGAGTACGGCGCGTACGGTGATCGTATCGCCAACGCCGGCGCGAGCGTTGTCGACCAACAGAACGCCGCGGGTCGAGTCGCGTAGCAATCGCCCTTCGCTGACCCAACGCACCAGTTTGGTATAGTAACTGTTGAAATACGCGTCGCTGATGCCACGCAGCCGCCACATCTCGCCGCTGCCTTGAAAATACGTTCTTCCGGCACCGTAAAACTGGCTGGCGAGGTAGATTGGCAACGTGTCGCCCACCTTCGTCGTGGGGTCGGAGAAATAGGCGTAAACTTTGCTGCCGGGCTTTGCATCTTTGACGCCGACGAAGTCGTAGACGCCGCTGAAATCGTTCCACGCGGCGAAGCTGGCTTCGGGATCTTCGGCGACGAACAAGAAGTCGGCGCGACGGGCCTCGGGTGTGAACTCGAACGTGAACGCATTTTCGCCGCCCTCGCGTCCGCCGCTGAGCAGCGGACTGCGCGACGCCAACTCGACCGGAAACATGCCAGCCAACATCGACACCCGCGGATCGGTTCGCAAGCGTGTCCACTGCGGCATGTAGATTGGCCCGCCGACGAGAATCAAACCACCGGCTTGCTCGCCCAACCATCGCTCCATCAACTTCAAGCGTTCCGTTGGGATGGCCAACCAATCGGGATCGAAGGCGATGATGGCGTCATATTCAAACAACTCGTCGGCGGTCGGTGGAAACTCGCTGAGCAATCGATCGGCGTCTTGGCTGATTCCCGGTTGGCCGGTTTGCAGCCACGTATCAACCTCGATCGATTCATCGCGAAACAGCAGGTTCCGCACAAATTGGTATTCACGTGTGGGACCACCGGCGATGGTCAAGACGCGCAGCTTTCGCGCGACGACTTCGTAACGTGCGTCGCGCATGTCGTCGGCTTTGTTCTGGTCACCGGCGGGCGGTTGCAGACGAACGGCCAAACGCCGGCGACCGACGGTTTCCGGTTTCATCTCGAAGCGGATCGACGACAGCGTGCCATCGGAATCGACTTCGATTTCTCGCGTATCGATGACTTCCAATTTCTCGGGATCGGTTTCATCAACGCCGTCGAGCAACTGCATTGTCGCCTTGAGTTTGCCGGTGCCGCTGCCCTGGACCACTGCGGAAATCGAAAACTTGTCGCCGGGATAAACTCGCTTGGGCGCGTCGAGGTCAACGACACGGAGGTTGAGAGGGGCATCGCTGCTGCCCAGGCCGAGCGGATAAATTGCCACTTCGCTGCGCCGAGCCAATGTTGCGGCCGCGGTGGCCGACGTGCCGCCGTTGCCTTGGCCATCAGACAACAACAGTATACCGGCCAGCGTTGACGGGTCATGGCGTTGGAGCACTCCGCGAATGGCATCGCCGATGCGGCTTTCGTTGCCTGATGCGGCCAGCGCCGAGTTCCAATCGTCGACGCGGCGCTCGGGTTGGACTTCGGCTTCGGGGTTATTGGTTAATGATTCGTCTGCCGCGATCGAGTCGACGTTCCAACCGACCAGGGCCGACAATGTGCGATTGGACTCGACGGTCCAAACACCGCCCAGCAAAATTGCACCGACGACCATGAGCAATGCGGCGCTGAGCAATGGGCTGCCGATCGCGTCAGCACGACCGCCAAGGGCGAGCACGAATGAGGCCAACGTTAACAACGCCATTCCGGTCAAACACAGCGCACCGAGAATCGCGATGCGTGATGATTTCGGCACCGAGGCGGTCAAAGGATTCGCGGCGGCGTCGGTTCCCGTTGCGGAATCTCCGGCGGTGGTGCGAGATTCCAATTCTTGCGGTTCGCTGTCGTCGCCGAACGAGTAGACGCTGACGCGATGTGATTGCTGCAACTCCTTGAGCATGCTGCTTTCGCCGAGCAGCGCCGCGGCCCGCGCCGTGCGGCTGAGCGAATCCGCGGCGGAGTCCGATGTGCTGGGCAGCGACATGCTTTGGCTGGTATCGACCAACACGGCAACTTCGCTGGTCCGCGTGACGCGTTGTTGAATCCGTCGTTGCAGGCCGAAAAAGAAAAACACCAAGGCGACGATTGTGACCAGGCGAAGGGCAATCAACGTGGCGCGGATGCTGGGGGCCAATTCGGTGGTGTCGCGGCGATAGAGCTTTACGCACAAGTAGAGCAGCAGCGCAATCACACCGATCGCCAGCGCCCATGCCCACCAACCGTCAAGCATCGCGGCGCGACTGAACTCGTAAACGACCTCGCTGGTTGTCACGGCACCGGCGGCGGCCGCCTCATTCAAGGTTGCGGTTTGGTTCATCGTCGGCCTCCCATCGCCGCAACGGGATTCGGCGCGGTCAGCGGCGGCGGATGGAAACTGGACGCGTACGCCAAACACTGCTCGACGGCCAACAGTGCCGCCAACAGCCCGAGCAACACGAGTGTGGTCGTCGTGCCGTTGCCGCCTTCGTATTGTTCAGCCAATTCACCGGCAGAAACGAAACGCACATCGACGGGTCGCACGGCCCGTTGCACTTCGATCGGTTCGACGCGTTTCAAGTCACCTTCGCCCGGTTCAATCATCATCGCCACCGGCTGGACTTCGGTTTGGCCGTCCAACCGCGTCAAAACCCACTCGCCAATCCCGATTTGCAACAGCGAATCGACGTCGCTGCCCCCGGCGATCATCTCCGCCTTGGCATCGAGCGTCACGACACGCGGCGTCGACGAGTCAGGGATTGTTTTTTCGATTGCGGCACGCGGTGGTTCGTTCGCCGGTGGAAAAAATGACACGGTGGGAGCATAAAGATCGGTCGGTAGCGCGCGGCTGATTTCATCGGTAACTAATTGCTCCACCGGAGGTGAAGCGGCGGACCATAGGAATGCGTTGGCTTGCAACAGAGTCACCACAAACGTTGGATCGCCCGCCCAATTGGTCCAAGTTGAATCCAAACCTACCAAACTAGTCACCACACGACCGCGACCGACATCATGTTGGGTTAGCAGTGGTCGCCCGTCGCGGCGCAGGATCACGTTTCGCACGGGTGAAGCCTGCTCGGAATCACTTTTCGGCACCGAGTCGGGATCAACCGCTTCGAGCGACCAACTTTTCGTGATCGCAACGAGCGCAAACGCTGCGTCACCGATCGGTGCCAACGGTGCGGTCAACGGATGCGCTGGGCCGAGCACGCAATCGCCCGAAGATTCGGCGGACCGCAATGGCAACTCGATCGGTTCGCCGAGCGGACTGGGCAGCAAACGGCGCGAGCCCGCAGCGGAGCGGTTGTAAGCATCGCGATCGATTTCGCGGCCCAGAAACCAAAACAAACCGCCACCTTCGTTGACATAACGTGACAACGCATCCGCCGTGTTTTCGCTCATCTCGGGAACATCAATCAAATAGATCGCGCGGTAGCTACGCAGATCGTCGAACGAAGCGCCGCGCAAGAATGCGGGCGTTTGGATATCGGGCATTGCACCGGTTCGAACTTGGCTGCCGGGGTTCAGCACCGAGGCGACGAAATACGCACCGCGTCCGCTTTGTTCGCCATCGACGACGAGCACTTTTTCGATATCCGATAATGGCAACGTGCAACTGCGCTGGTTATCGATCGCCAGCGCGTCGTCGGCAATCGTCAACTCGACCACATGCGTTCCCGTTTGCGAAACGAACACTTGGAACGACTTCGACACTTCGCCGCCCGCCGGAATTTCGTCAATCACCATCGCTGGAATCGGCTCAATATCTCCCGACACCCGTTTCGTTGGATCGCCGAGTGTAACGGCCGCGCCGTAGCGAATGACACGGCCCGAGACGGTGACGTTTTTCGCTGTCGTGGTGCCGTAGTTGCGAACGCCCGCGCGAATCACCACCGGGACACCGGCGACCCAAACATCCGGTTGCGGTACGACTTGGGTGATCGCCAAATTGGCCAGCGGCGACACGGCACAATCGATCATCTTGACCTTTGCCCCGGCGCGAGACATTTCGGCGATCGCTTCGGCGGCGCGTTGGGGTGATTGCCAATCGACGGCGCGAAAGTCGCTGGCGAGATAAACGATCGTTTCGTCCGCTGGTGTGCCAGCGATTAGCTTGGCGGCCAAGTCGAGCGCGGGCACCAGGTCGATCTTCAGCGGACTGGCGGCGCTGGCCATCACGCGGTTGATGATATTGGCATCGCCAAGCACGGATTGAGCCGACAAATCCGCAGCGGCGTCGGCTGCATCGGCACCGGCAAGCCGCACCAGAGCGGCACGACTGGATCGCATCACGGTCAATTGATGATTGCCATCGCTGGACGCCAGTTTTTCGGCCAGTCCGCGCAGCGTCGCCAGCGCGCGAGTGTAAGCCGAAGTGCCGCCGCTGGTGTCATCCATCGAATAGCTGTCATCGAGAATCACAACGTGATGCGTCGTGCGAGAACCGGCCAGCTCGATCCATTTGCCACCGCTGATCCAACCAGCCAACAGCGCGACCAACGTTGCGGCGATCGCCAACCGCGACAACAGCAACAACAATTGCTTGAGCAGAATCCAGTTCTTCTGTTTGCGATAACTGGCCAGCAAAAAATCCATCGCGGCCCAGCGCGTCCGCCGGTGCCGCAGCATGTTGATCAAATGCACCAACAACGGCACACCGACGAACAAAAATCCGAGCGCCAGCCCAGGGTAAAGAAACATGCGTTACCCCTTGATCTTTGGCAGCGAACCACGAGCGGCCAAGAATTTCGCCAACACCGCGTCGAGCGGATCACTGGTACGGACCAGCATATAGTCGATCGACAAACGACCGCAGGCCTTGCGCGTCTTGTCAAGAAACTCGTTCATCGCTGCGAGATAACCTTCACGCAGCGCCCGCGGATTGCAGTTCAAAAAATCGGCGGACTCCAAGCCTTCGAAACGCGTTGCACCGGAGAAATTGAAATCCAATTCGTCGTCGTGCAGCACATGAAACAACGCCACGTCATGGTTTCGTGCTCGCAACAATCGCAAACCTTCGACCAATTCGTCGATGCCCAATAAATCCGAGATGATACAGACCAAACCGCGCCGCGCGATCGTTTGCGTCACCTCTTTGCTGACTTGGGGCAAATCCGTGCGGCCTTCGGCACCGACGGTAGAGAGCGCTTGCAACAGGCGGTTCAATTGAAATCGATTGCTCTTGGCGGGAACGACATCACGAACGCGGGTATCGAACGTGAACAAGCCGGTGGCGTCTTGTTGGCGAATGGCAAGATACGCCAGCGACGCCGCCAACGAAGCCGAGTAATCGAACTTGTTTGATTCGCCGTCGCCGTACGCCATGCTGCCCGAACGATCGACGAGCAAATGCAAACGCAGGTTGGTTTCTTCTTCGTATTGCTTGATGTGCAACCGATCTTGACGCGCGTAAACCTTCCAATCGATATGGCGAATTTCGTCGCCGCGGGTGTATTGGCGATGCTGCAGAAACTCGACCGATTGGCCGAAGTAGGGACTGCGGTGCATGCCCGACAGGAAACCTTCGACGACTCGCCGCGCCGTCAATTCCAAGCGGCGAATTCGCTGAGTAACCTCAGGACGCAAAAATCTTTTTGAATCGGGCATCGCGCGTTAACTCGTCTTCGTTGGTTGGGGTGGCCGCAATGATTCGATCGATCACGTCGTCGCTCGTCACACCGTCGCTTTCGGCAGCAAAGTTGACAACCATGCGATGGCGCAGCACCGACCTTGCCAAGCTTTGGACATCCTCGACCTGGACATGAAATCGGCCATCCAACAACGCCTTCGCCTTGCCGCCCAAGATCAAGAACTGGACAGCCCGCGGCCCGGCTCCCCAACCGACGAGCTCCTCGACAAAGTCCGGCACACCCTCGCTGCCCACACGAGTCTGGCGGACCAACGACAACGCATAACGAACGACATGATCACTGACCGGCACGCGGCGAACCAATTGTTGCAACCGCAGAATCTCTTCAGCGGACATCACCTTTTCGACCTCGGCGACTTTGTCACCGGTGGTTCGTTTGGCGACCTCGAACTCCTCGTCGAACGTCGGATACTTGACGAAGACCTTCAGCATGAAACGATCCTGCTGGGCCTCGGGCAACGGATAGGTGCCTTCTTGTTCGATCGGGTTTTGCGTCGCCAACACGAAAAACGGATCGGACAAAATGTGTCGCAATCGTCCGACCGTCACCTGGCGTTCCTGCATCGCTTCGAGCAACGCGGCTTGTGTCTTCGGCGGTGTGCGATTGATTTCGTCGGCAAGCACGACGTTGGCGAACAACGGTCCCTGCATGAACCGCATCGCGCGGTGGCCGGTGGCGCGATCTTCTTCGATGATTTCGGTGCCGGTGACGTCGGCGGGCATCAGGTCGGGCGTGAACTGGATGCGGCTGAACGACAGATCGAGCGTGCGGGCCAGCGTGCTGATCATCAACGTCTTGGCCAACCCGGGGACGCCTTCGAGCAAGCAGTGGCCGCGGCTGAACAAGCAAATCAGGATTTCGTCGATGACTTGGTTTTGGCCGACGATGATCTTACTGAGTTGTTCAACGATGCGATTCTTGGCGGCCGTGAGGCGGAGCGCATCCTCGGCGGCGAACGGTTCAACCTGGGCGTCGGTCATGCGGCAACTTTCGATTCAAGAAAAAGGCAATTGAAACTGCGTTAAGAATAGCAGCGCGGTAAGCAAAGAATAACCGCACAACCGCCGCGAACAACCTAGGCGTCGCTTTCGTCGCTGAGCATCGGTTCAGGCAACATTGACGTTAACAACGCCCCGACGAGTGCGTAACCACCGGCAACACAGGCTCCGACAACGGCCAGATTCGCGGGGCTAGAAGCGAATGTGATCGTCAAAAACGCCGCAGCGGTGCCCAAAATTCGCCCGCCGATGTTGGCCGCGAAACTTTCGCCCGTGCCCCGCAAATGAACCGGAAAAACCAGGGGGATGTAGTTGCCCCAGAAACTGAACTGGGCCACCGTGAACACGCCCGCGACAAAAATGCCCATCTTGATCAGCGTCAACGAATCGGTCTGCAGACTTTGGCCGATCCAATAGAACAGCGCCGGAATAAACAACAGCGCCGGAATTTGGAACATGCGGAACAGCTTGCGGCGGCTGATGATTCGCACCGCAAAGATCGCTAGTAGCGCTCGCCCCAACAGTCCGCCCAACTCTTGCCACAACGTCACGCCGGCCACGATCGAATCGCTCTCGTTGGCCGCAGCCATCTTCTGGTCCGGTGTGTAAGGCGGTTTGCCGCTTTCGGGATTCTTGCCAGCGGGTTCACCGACTTTCAATTTCGCCGCCGCCAAAATCTGCTGGTGCCCCGACTCCTTGGGCGAACCGAGCGCCTGGACACCGAGCACCTGAGGTAATTGTTGAATTGCACCGAACGCGATCCCGTAGCTGGCTGCGAACGCGAGCGTCGTGACAATCGTTGTTTTGCGCAGCGCTGGGGCAAACAATTCGGCGAACGATGGCCGTTTCAGCGTGCCTTCATCCTTCTTCTTTTGCCACGCCGGGGACTCCGGCAAAAACGGACGCACCATAATCAACGGCAACGCCGGAATCACACCCGAGATCAATGTGTATCGCCACGCTTCGTGACCACCGGCGATCTCAGGCAGGCTCAGTGCAATCTTGCCCGCCAAAATATTCATGCCCGCAACCATCAATCCGCCCAACGAAGAGAACGCTTGGGTCCAACCCAGAACCCTTTCACGCTGTTGGTGATTGGGGAACAATTCCGCCAACCAGGCGACCGCCGCGACAAACTCGACACACACGCCGACAAACACGCAGCAACGGAAAAACAAAAGTTGATAAAGATTCGTCGAGAAGCCTGCTGCACAAGCACCAAATGCGTAAAGCAGAATGCTGAACGTCAACACGCGCCGGCGGCCCAAGCGATCGGTCAACCATCCGCCCCAAAGTCCAAACACACCGCCGACAATCGCGGGGACAAAAAACAACGTTCGCACCCACGAGACGTAGTAGGCCCCACCAGGCAACCACAACGCCAACGCATCGGGCCGCGCCATGCCTCCGGCGACCAATTCGTCGACCAGCGGTGCGCTCAACGATGCCATCGCAGGTTTGATAATCAGCGGCAGCATCAGCAGTTCGTAAATATCGAACGCGAAACCGATGGCGGCGATGACGCAGACGGTCCAGGTTACAAACGTGAAGCGAGCGGGTTGTGAGGAGAGAGTCATGAAGTGGCCAAGTGGGGAGAGTGGCTGCGCGGCGGGGCCAACAGTTTAACCCGATTCAGTGGCACGAGTAGAGGCGTGGAAATCGCAGGATGTCTCAGGTGCCGACCGGTACTTCTTTAAGCGCAAAGTGTTCTACGACGCTCCGTCGTCGTTAAATTACGACGGCGGAGCGTCGTAGAACACTGACTTAGCCTCAATTGATCGCGTTACCTCTTCACATCGGCAGCCCGTAGCATTACGATCGCTGTTGTTGCGACTAATTCGCAACAAGCTTTTGTCATGTAGCAAGCTAGGAATGGTCCCTGTTTTCAGCAGTCAAATTGACTTGCGAAACAGCGGCGTCTCACCCAGCCAGCCAGAAACAGAGCGAACCGAGAATTGGCAACGTGCCGGTTCCCAACGTTTGTTTTTCTGCTGGAGGGTTCGAGATGGTTTGTCGTATTCTGTTTTCAAGTCTATTTCTGGTCACGTACTGGGCTGCGCCGACGCGGGCGGAAATTTTTGGCCCGGGCAGCGTGATCCCGGGCGTTACCGGAGACGTGTTCACCTGGAGTCGCGGTGACGCCAACAGCACGTTCAGCGGCTGGGACCGATTCGAAGCGGTCTTCGTTCCGGGTTTCGCTGGAACTCCCTTCACCGACTCGACGCCCGATGTGGTTGGCCAGTTCGGTGCACCGGGATCGATTTCGGTCAGCCCCGGAGCGGTCGGTGTGGGCAGCGGCAACGCCTACTCGCCGTTCGTGGCGCTGCAGTTCAATTCGGTAGTGAATTCCGGTACATCCGGTGGACCCAACACGCGGATCGTTGCCCAATTTCGGACCGGCGGCAGCGAGCTGGCCTACGGTGCGATTTCGCTGAACACCAGTTTGACAAATCGCGGCAACATTGCCCCGAGTCTCCTGTTGGAAACCGGGCGTTTGACACTGGGCGGCTTCGGTGGTGACCAAGTTGATTACTTGGCGCTGTGGGATTTAGCGTCCAGCCAATCGGCCTACCGGTTGGACTTTGGCGCTGCCGAGTCGTCGTTGTCGCTGCAAGAATTTTACGTCGATTCGTTTACCCAGTCCGACGCATTCTCGACTCCCTTTGTAACCGCAGTCCCCGAGCCGACCAGCATGGCGATACTCGGATTGGTCGCGGCCGGCGGTGCGGTGTATCGACGCCGTATCACTCGCAGGGGAACTTCAATAAGAAGAGTTCGCACTGGTTCAAAGCCGCGACAGGGTTTCACGCTGATTGAATTGTTGGTCGTGATTGCAATCATCGGTGTGCTTGTTGGATTATTGTTACCGACGGTCCAGGCGGCGCGCGAAGCGTCGCGGCGGATGTCGTGCAGCAACAACCTCAAGCAACTTGGGCTCGCCATGCACCTTTACAACGACGTACACCGGAGTTTGCCGCCATTGGTTTTGGGTGTTGTCGCGGGAACCAGCCAAGGCAAGCCGGTGCATCGCGGTGGCTTGACCGCGTGGGTTGCGATCTTGCCGTTTCACGAAGAAGCGGCGCTGCATGACGAGTTTGATTTCAACGACGACGCTTGGGCGACGACGAACCTTGCCGCCGCCAAGAAAACGCCGGTGGTCAACCGTTGTCCGGCGCCACGATTACGCTGGAGCCGATTGACGGCACGACGGGGCCCAACGCGTCGGCCGCCATTTTTGCCGGTGAGTTTCAAGTGTCTGCCGATGTGGGACTGCATGGCGGCAAGTATTTGGTACGCATCGCCATGATCCCCGCCGAAATGTTGGCACCGATCGAGACGGGTACGTTTGTATCGCCGCCAAAAGGTTCGGCGGTTGCACCGCAGTTCGACGCGCAAAGCACACAAACATGCGAGCTGTTGCCAGGTGCCGACAATTCATTGCAGTTCGATGTCAAGTTTGCCAAATCACGATGACAGTGTCTCTTAACTTATTCCAGAGTGAAAACGAATGAAACGAATTTCCAAAACGTTACGCATCGCCTGCCTGACCTTGCTCGTCGCCTCGCCGGCCATTGCGACCACGGCGCGGGCGCATTTTCCTTGGTTGGCCAGCGACGATTACGGCCACGCGGTGATGTGGTTCGGTGAATCGCCCGAGGATCGCACCTATCCAATGCCGGTAAAAGTCCAAGCCATCTCGTTGCAATCCGGCAACGAAGAACCAGCCGTCAAAATGGCTGCGGTTGAAACGGACAAGTTGGTCGGGATTCAAAGTGACGCCGCCATCGCTGCGAACCGCGAACTTGCCGGCTCGGTTACGTATGGCCTGTACCATGGCATGAAGTTGACCTATCACGTCGAACATTTGCCGCAGCGAAATTGCGGCGATTGGCCGACGACACCGCGCGACGCTGCGGCGATGCAAACGGTGATCACGCCGATTGAAGGCGGCGGCATAAAGGTCGCCGTTTTGCGCGACGGCAAACCTGTGGGCGACACCGAAGTCAAACTGTTCTGCGAAGCTGGCCATGAAGAAGCCGCTAAAAGAACCGATGCGGCCGGCATGGTGGAGTTTGCCGCCGATGTACTCGAGTCGGGACTCAACGCGTTGATGGTCGGCGTTCGCGATGGCGAAGCCAAAGGCACTCTCGATGGCGAGCCGTATGCCAGTAGCACCGATTATCTTACTTCGACATTCTTTATCGGCGGCGAAGCTGCCTTGCAGCACGCCGAAGAGAATAAAACCAGCGACCAGGCGATTGAAGTTGATCCCAACAGCAGAGCGAGCGTCGGCCCAGCGGGTTTGCCTGACTTGCCCGAAGAATTGACGAGCTTTGGGGCGGCGATCGCGGGTGACACATTGTTTGTCTACGGCGGACATACCGGCAACGCACACTCGTATTCGATTGACGAGCAATCCGATCGATTCTGGTCGCTCGATTTGAAGAAGGGCGGGAGCGAGTGGGAAAAATCGCTCGGCGGTCCGTCGTTGCAAGGTCTGGCGCTGGTTCCCTATGGCAACAAAGTGGTGCGCATCGGCGGCTTCACGGCGATGAATGCAGCGGGCGAGGAATCAAATCTGCAATCGCAAACGAGCGTGGCGATTTACGATCCGGCCAATGGTGTGTGGAGCGAGTTGGCGGCGCTGCCGGAACCGCGTTCATCGTTGGACGCCGCCGTGCTTGGCGATCACGTGTACGTTTTCGGTGGTTGGAAACTTGCCGGTGACAGCGACGAAAGCACTTGGCATCAAACGGCGTGGCGTTTGGACTTGAGTCAACCGGTGGCATGGGAACCAATCGCCGCACCTTCATGGGAACGACGTGCGATCAGCGTCGCGGCGCATGATGGCCGTTTGTATGTGATCGGCGGCATGTTGCCCGCAGGCAAAACAACAACCGAGGTTGCGGTTTACGATCCAGTGGCAAATTCATGGTCCAGCGGCCCGGCGATCCCGGGCCCCAAGATGTCGGGTTTCGGTACGTCATCCTACGCCGCCGGTGGCAAGCTGTACGTCAGCGCCATGGACGGCTTCGTCCACCAGCTTGCTGACAACGATCAATCATGGAACACGATTTCAAAGATTGAACCTGCGCGGTTCTTTCATCGCATGTTGCCGTTGGGCGACGACAAGTTGTTGATCATCGGCGGAGCCAACATGGAAGTCGGCAAGTTCACTGAAATCCTCGCGGTAAAGATTGGGAAGTAGTGGTTTGTTGCATTCAATTTTAAGACGAATGGTTAGGTCAGATTGAAATGTAGGGTCGTAGGTGAGCCGATCGGCGATAGCCGCCGGTAATTTGTGAGGCCGGTGGCTAGTGCCATCCGCTGACATACCCATAAGGCTTGATTTTCGCGTTGCGGTGATTAGCCGTTCCCAAACGGTTGAGGACAACCGTTCTCCAATTAAGCTCGTTGCTAAGTGAAGTACGGATTGGGTTTGTCGGCGTCGAAGCCGAGATCCGTTATCGCTTTGGCGACGTCTTCGGGTTTGACGACACCGGCTTTACTCAACCGACTCAGCGTTGCGATCACAATCGATTCGGCATCGACCTCAAAGTGCCGCCGCAGCGTCTCGCGTGCCTCGCTGCGTCCCATCCCGTCAGTGCCCAGAACGTAATAGTCACCAGGAATCCAGGGCGTCAATTGCTCGGGCAACGCGCGAACATAATCACTGGCCGCGATAAACGGTCCTTCGCTGCCGTCGAGTTGTTCTTCCAAATAACTGCGACGCGGTGTTTCCGTCGGATGCAACATGTTCCAACGAGCACAATCTCCGGCTTCGCGGCGAAGTTGCGTGTAGCTGGTGACGCTCCAGATGTCGCTGGCGACTTGGTACTTTTCGGCCAATATCTTTTGTGCCGCCAAGGCCGAATTCAAGATCGCGCCACTACCAAACAATTGCACCCGCGCGCGGGCACCGTCGGCTTCTTGGCTGCCCAACTTGTAGATGCCTTTGATGATCCCGATTTCGATCTTTGTCGTATCGCCCGCAGGCATTTCCGGGTGGACGTAGTTGTCGTTCTCGGCCGTGATGTAGTAGATCGCTTGTTCGCCATCTTCGTACATTCGCTTCAGCCCCTCCATCACGATTACCGTCAACTCGTAACGAAAAGCCGGATCGTAAGCACGCACCGTGGGGAACGCGATTGCGTTGAGCAAGCTGTGTCCATCTTGGTGCTGCAAACCTTCGCCGTTGAGCGTCGTGCGACCGGCCGTGCCACCGATCAAGAAACCCTTGGCACGCATATCCGCAGCCGCCCAAATCGAATCGCCGATCCGTTGGAAACCAAACATGCTGTAATAAATAAAGAACGGAATCATGTTGATGCCATGGCAACTGTAAGCCGTTCCGGCGGCGGCGAACGAGCTGATCGAACCGGCTTCGGTGATCCCTTCTTCGAGAATTTGGCCGTCTTTGGCTTCTTTGTAGAACGCCAAAATTTGCGAATCGGCGGGCTCGTACAATTGGCCCGTATGCGCATAAATACCGACTTGGCGGAACAATCCTTCCATGCCGAAGGTGCGTGATTCATCGGGCACGATTGGCACGATGTATTTGCCAATCTTGTCGTCGCGCAGCAGGTCGGTCAACAATCGCACAAACGCCATCGTCGTGCTCATGTCTTTGCCCTGCGACCCGGTCACATGCTTGGCGCGATAGTCATTGAGCTTGGGTACTTCGAGCGTCGGGTGTTCCAACGGACGACTCGGCACAAAACCGCCCAGCGCGGCGCGGCGCTGCTTCAGATACTTGATCTCTTGGCTCGACTCCGGTGGCTTATAAAACGGTGCCTTACCAACCTCGGCGTCGCTGATCGGAATCCCAAACCGCGTGCGAAATACGAGTAGCTCATCTTCGTTGAGCTTCTTTTGGTTGTGGGCGACCATGCGACCTTCACCCGCTTCGCCCAGTCCATAGCCCTTGACCGTTTTGGCCAAGATCACCGTCGGCAAGCCGTTGGTCATTTCGGTCGCACGTTTGTAAGCGGCATAGACCTTCTCAGGATCATGGCCACCGCGACGCATTTTTTCCAAACGCTCGTCGCTGTAGTTCTTCACCATATCGAGTAACTCGGGCCACTTGCCGAAGAAGTGCTCGCGAATGTAGCTGCCCGGCATGCCCGTGTATTTCTGGTATTGGCCGTCGACGACTTCGCCCATTCGCTTGGCCAGCAACCCGGATTCGTCACGCTGCAGCAATTGGTCCCAATCGTCACCCCAAACAACTTTGATGACATTCCAATTCGCGCCACGGAAGATCGATTCGAGTTCCTGAATGATTTTGCCGTTGCCGCGCACGGGACCATCGAGACGTTGCAAATTGCAATTGATGACGAAGGTCAAGTTGTCGAGTTTTTCGCGGCTGGCCAACGTGATCGCACCGAGCGTTTCGGGTTCGTCGCATTCGCCGTCGCCAAGGAACGCCCAAACGCGTTGGCCGGTTGTGTCCTTCAAGCCGCGATCGCGCAGGTAATGATTGAACCGCGCTTGGTAGATCGCCATGATCGGGCCCAAGCCCATCGAGACGGTTGGGTATTCCCAAAAGCCCGGCATCAACCAAGGGTGCGGATAGCTCGACAGTCCGCCGCTGGGCGCGAGCTCGCGACGGAAGTTTTCGAGGTTCTCTTCGGTCAAACGACCTTCCAAAAACGCGCGGCTGTACATTCCCGGCGAAGCGTGGCCCTGGAAATAAATACTGTCACCGGAATAACCATCTTCACCACGTCCGCGGAAGAAATGATTGAAAGCGATTTCATACAACGTCGCACTGCTGGCGAACGTGCTGATGTGGCCGCCGATACCTTCGCTGCGTTTGTTGGCGCGCGTGACCATCGCCATCGCGTTCCAACGAATGATCGACTTGATCCGCCGCTCCAGCTCGCGATTGCCCGGATACGCCGGTTGATCTTTGACCGCAATCGTGTTGATATAAGGTGTCGATGTTTGTGGCGGAAGCTGGACGCCTTCGCCGGCCGCTTTGTCGCGTAATTGTTCGAGCAAGAATTGGACCCGCTGCGGGCCTTTACTCTTGAGCACATAGTCGAGCGACGACAACCACTCGCGGGTTTCGCTCACGTCGATATCAACATTCTCAACCGTGTCGCGTAGCTCGCCAACATGTTGTTGCACTTCGGCCTGGGCAACCGACTTAGTTTCCGACATGCAGCACCGTTTAGGTAAAAAGCGTTAAAAGTTTCTCAGAGCGTAGTCTCAAGCAACGTCGCTTCACAAGGTCCGAAAGGGCTTTCGCAGCCCGAAATTTTGTTTTTGGAATATTGGCCGATCGTCGCGCTGGGATGGCGATAATCGACCTTCACGGTAACATATTTTGCTCATGCAAACCTATCTTGAACTGCTTCGCGAAATTATCGAAACCGGCGTCGATCGCAGTGATCGCACCGGCACCGGAACCCGCAGCTTGTTCGGACGCCAATTGCGGTTTGATCTCGCCGAGGGGTTTCCGCTGTTGACGACGAAGAAATTGCATTTGCGTTCGATCATCTATGAATTGTTGTGGTTCTTGCGCGGCGAAACCAACACGGCTTGGCTAAAGGAACACGGCGTTTCGATCTGGGACGAGTGGGCGGATACTAATGGCGACTTAGGTCCCGTCTATGGCCATCAATGGCGTTCATGGTCCGATCGAGATGGTCATGCTATCGACCAGATCGCTTGGGTCGAGAACGAAATTCGCGTCCGCCCGGAGTCGCGCAGGCTTGTCGTTTCGGCCTGGAACGTCGCCGATGTCGAGCGGATGGCGCTGCCGCCGTGCCATTTGTTGTTCCAATTTTACGTCGCCGGTGGGCGGCTCAGTTGCCAATTGTACCAGCGTAGCGCCGACTTTTTCTTGGGCGTCCCATTCAACATTGCCAGCTACGCGCTGCTGACGATGATGATGGCCAAGGTGACCGGTTTGGAGCCGGGTGATTTCGTCCACACGTTTGGCGATGTGCATTTGTACCACAACCATTTTGAGCAAGCGAATTTGCAATTGAGTCGCCCACCCAAGGTGCTGCCACGGCTGAATTTGCTTTCTGGTCCCGACACGATCGACGGCTTTCGGTTCGAGGATTTCGAGCTGGTGGACTATTCGCCCCATCCGGCGATCAAGGCACCCGTGGCGGTGTGAAGCGCATGAGCAAGAAGAATTACAGCGACCTGAGCCAAGCCGAATTGGTGCAGCTTTTGGAGGCTCGCGATCGCCGCGACGCGACGCGGTTTGGGCTGGTTTGGGAGGCCAATGAGATCGAGCGGGACAAGGCGCTCAATCAAGATTTTGTCGCGCTCGATTTGGACGCCGCAGCGTCGTGTGGAGACGCACCGTGGAAGAGCTTGATCATCGAGGGCGACAATTTCGACGCGCTGCGGTATTTGCGGATGACGTTCGCGGGCCGGGTGAAGTGCATCTACATCGACCCACCGTACAACACCGGTAACAAAGATTTTGTCTACAACGACCGCTTCGTCGACAAGGAAGATCTCTGGCGGCACTCGAAGTGGTGCGAGTTCATGTTCCAACGGCTAACGCTCGCGAAGGATTTGTTGACGCAGGATGGGGTGATCTTTGTTTCGATTGATGACAATGAAGTTGCGACGCTGCGGTTGCTTATGGACAAGATTTTCACGCCATCCAAGATGATTGCAACGTTGATTTGGAAATCACGACAAAATAAAGACAACAGGAATACGAATGGCGTATCAAATGATCACGAATACGTTTTGTGCTATGGCCTTCGTCTTCATGGTGAAATTAGGAATACGTCGCTGTATACGAATCCGGACAATGATAAACGCGGTCCATGGCAAAGCGGCAACATGGTTGGTCTGGCCACAAAGGAGCAACGTCCGAACCTTCACTATGAATTGCTTAATCCAGAGACTGGAATAACGTACGCCTGCCCTGAAAAAGGTTGGCGATACGGAAAAGAGACGATGAACAACCTCGTTACTGGAAATTATATTTTATGGCCTAAATCCAAGTCCGGCAGACCGCGGATCAAGGCATTTTTGCGGGATCTTGAAACTGACGTTACCGGCTATTCTTCGATGATCGGGTTGGGAGTTCATACCCGCGACGGCTCGTCTGAACTACGGAGTATTTTTGAAGGCAAAGAGCGTTTCGTTTTTCCAAAGCCCTCGGAGCTGATTCGCGAATTGATTTTTCAAGGTGTTTCGAATCATGACCAAGCAATCGTCCTGGACTTCTTCGCTGGTTCAGGCACCACGGCTCATGCGGTTCACAAACTCAACGCCCAGGACGGTGGCAATCGTCGCGTGATCCTCGTTTCCAGCACCGAGGCGACGGTCGATGAGCCAGACAAAAACTTGTGTCTCGATGTTTGTGCAACCCGCGTTCGCCGCGTTATCCAAGGCTACGGCGAGACGCCTGGTTTGGGCGGCGACTTTGCGTATCTGCGCTGTCGTCGCATCAACCCGGGGATGCTGACCGACGTCGATCACCACCAAGTTTGGACCGCGTTGCAATTGACGCACATGCCGACGCTAATGCCGCTGGACGAATCGAAATCGCTGGCGATCGCGGATCACGATGGCCAACGTTTAATCTATGTCCCGCACTTGAAGGCTCGCGGCTCCAAGGCGCTGCTCGACGCGGCACTGGCCAGTCCCTCGACGATCGTTTACACGTGGCAACCCGAGCTGGTGCGCGGGCGATTGGAATCGGCGACCAACACGCAAATCGAACCGGTACCCGAGAGTCTGGCGCGGCGTTTCGGATTGAGGATCTGATCGATGTCCGTACTGACGCTGAAACAATTTCAACAGGACGCCGTCGATAGCGCCGTCGGCGTGTTCGCGTACATGCGCGACGTGCTGAACAAGGCTGGCGAGAACGACGATGCTCGCGCGACCGCGATTCACGACAACGGCTACCTCTTGATCGAAGCCCCGACGGGCTGCGGCAAGACGCTCATGGCCGGCAACGTCGTCGAACGAGTCAGCGGTGCGGACAGGGTCGTGTGGTTTTGGTTCGCCCCGTTCAAAGGCGTCGTCGATCAATCGGCGTCGTTTCTTCGCGAGCAATTCCAAGGCTTGCGATTGCGGACATTGGCCGACGATCGCAACCCGATCGGCACGCAATCCGGTGACGTGTTTGTGACGACTTGGCAATCGGTCGCCACGCGGATCAAGGACCGCCGCAGCGTCCGCGTCACCGGTGAGCAACAGGCAAGCATCGATGATTTGGTGGCGGACCTGCGCGACCAAGGGTTTCGACTCGGTGTCGTGATCGATGAGGCTCATCACACATTCAAGGGTGACAACCAAGCGGCAATTTTCTATCGCACGATCCTGAAGCCGGACTACACGGTGCTGGTCACGGCAACGCCGGACGACAAGGATCTCGATGATCTGAAGACTCGCATGCAGATCAGACATATCCACAAAGTCAGCGTCAGCCGCGCCGACGCGACGGGCAAGAACGAGGCCGAGGGATTGATCAAGCGGGGCATCAAAGCGATTGCATGGCGAGTTCCCGAGGAGACCGATGCGTGGGTCGATTTCGAGAAAACGGCGCTGCGCGGTGCGACCGAGTTGCACCAGTTTTTGAAGTCGGAATTGCTGCGTGCGGGCATCAATCTGACGCCGCTGATGTTGGTGCAGGTGGACAGCAAAGGAAAAAGCACCGATCGGGCGCGCGAGTATTTGACGAAGCTGGGGTTTGCCGATTCACAAATCGCGACGCACACAGCGGATGAACCCGACGCCTCGCTGATGGCATTGGCAAACAACGAACAAGTCGAAGTGTTGATTTTCAAGATGGCCGTGGCGCTGGGGTTCGACGCGCCGCGGGCCTGGACGCTGGTATCGATGCGCGCGACTCAGAAGGAAGATTTTGGCGTGCAATTGGTCGGCCGTATTTTGCGCGTGCATCGCCGTTTGCAGGGTCGAGTGGTGCCCGATGCGCTGAGATATGGCTATGTGCTGTTGGCCGATATCGAGTCGCAAAGCGGATTGGATAAAGCGGGGCAACGCATCAATCAGATCAAGACGCAATGTGCGACGGCGAGTCCGACAATGATCATGTACGTTCACGGCGACGACGTGATGGTTCAATCGCCCGACGATGGGACACAATTGCAATTTGCACCCGAACCGCCACCGGGGGTGCACTTCCAAATTCCACCCGCATCGATCGTCGATGAGATGGGAAATGTCGATCCCGATCAATTGCCATTGTTCGCCGCGACGTTCGCTCCGCCTGAATTGAGCCGACAATTGCGGGCGATGGTTGCGACGAAGCCGACCGCAACGAAGAAGCATGTGTATCGTCTGAAGAATGATTGCCCCCAGTCTTTCCAGACCCAACGGCTCGATGACGCCGACGAGGTGACGGAGAAAGAAGTCGCCCAGCGGTTTGTGGTCAACACGCAGGCTTTGGTCGATGCGGCTTTGGCCAATGCGCCGGTTTCGGTTCAGAAACGAACGATCGAAATTTTCACGCGTCAGATCCAAACCGAGATCGATTTTGCGCAGCCGTCTAGTGATGAGAAAGCCAAGGCGGCACAGCGGACGCTGCTGAAGTACGGCACGCTGAGCGCAAAGGTGTTGCGAACCGAACTAGCACACGCCGTGCATCAGATGCTCGTCGACGGTGGTTTTGTTGTGGAAACAAGTCAGGCGACGGCGCACGAGGTGCTGAATGACCTGTTGTGTTTTCGCCCTTATCTGTTGCACGATGCTTACCGGCGAGCGATCGCAGCCAAGGCCATCGTGGTCGCTGCGGAGTCGCTGCCCGGCGAGATCGACTCGGACGAATTGCTGACCAGTTCGCGGTTAAATTTATACTCGTGCTACCCACCGCAAATGAATTCGTGGGAAGTGGCATTCGCCGACAAGCTCGATGCGGATGACACCGACACGGTTCTGTGGTGGCATCGCAACGAGCCGCGAAAGCCCTGGTCAATTAACGTCTTGATGGCAACCGGCGATAATTTTTATCCCGATTTCATCGTCGGCATTCGCGACCGTCCCACGCACGTCAACGGATTATTGGCCGATACGAAGGAAGCGTACATGCGAACCAAAGAGTTGCCGAAGCTTGCTGCCGCGCATCAGTCCTACGGACGAGTGCTGATATTGACGCGCGATAACCCGAAACAGATTTGGCAAATTGCCAGTTGGGACACGAACTACGAGAAACCGACCATCTCGGGCAATTTTCAAGTTCGCGAAGCCGCAGGGTATTAATGCGCAGCTTGTTTTTGATTGTAGAACTCCTGCCCCCAAACGTCTGAGCGGTCCCAAACGGTTGGGGACAACCGTTCTACAATGTTGATGCGGATGTAGGCTCAAACGCGAAAATCGCCGCAATCGTGGCGTCGAAAACGGCTTTACAGTTGATAGCGAAGTGAACTAGCGTCTACTCGAAAGGTTGCATTGCGTTGCGGCATTGCATTGCGTTGTGATACTGCATTCATGTGGCAAATACTTTGGAACGGTAATGCCGCGCACGTCAAGTACGGGTTGACCGTGGAAGACTTGGAGCACGTTTTGTCGGCCCCTGCGTCGGAATCGGTTAGCAATTTGCCGTGCTGCTTTGGGTACACACCCGAAGGCGTCTTTATCATCGTCATTTACGAAGTGGTCGATGAAATGACGCTTTACCCAGCGACGGCTTACGAAGTGAAGTAACCGTAAAGGAAACGCGATGGGAAAGAAGTTTACGCGAGTGACCAAGCCTGAATCCGTGGAAGGTCAAAAGCGCCGCGCGTCGGTTCGTGCGAAGGTAAAAAAAGAGTATCCGCCCGAAAGCCGCGAAGCCAGAACGCCGGTCGGTATCGCTCGCCAAATTCGCGATGCCCGAACGGCGCAGGGGCTGACGTGGTACGCGGTCGCCAAGCGAGCCGGAATCCCGAACAGCGGCCCTGTCCGAGCGATCGAAGCAGGCCAAGACGCAAAGCTGTCCAGCGTCGAAGCCATCGCCGCCGTCTTAGGGCTGCGCCTCAGCGCCGTTGAATCCGTGCCATGATTCGAGGCGTCGCCCCGTTCGCTGGCGAAGTGACGACGCCAGTAGGTACGATGGCGATGCATGAACGCAGGCACCAAGAAAACATCGGGGATGACGATGCACCCACTTGCCGAAGAACTGGACGCCAAACTAAAGACGCCAAACTAAAGACGCTGGACGAGCGCCGCGCCGCAGCGCTGGCCCACACGGTGCACCAGGCAATCGAAGCGGTTGACGCCGACGAGCCGTCTTTTATGAATCCCAACATCGACCCGATGCCGGGCGTCGAAAATGGTTGGCCAGTCGGATGCTTCGCCAGTACGGCGAGCGCACTTGCGGGCTAAGCGTTTAATTTGGATCGCGAACTGCAAGGGGTAGCATCACTTCGCCTCACGCTTGAGGCGAGCAATGCCGATTAGTGCAGCCTGTCTTGCGTGATGGGTCCAATCTTGCCACGATTCGTGCCATGAAAGCCGCTTTCGGCGAGCGTACTTGGGACGATCCACGTTGTTTCGTTCGTAGGTGTCGATGATTCCTTGATAAGCAGCGAATGCGGCTTCTCGTGGCTCGCTACTGCCGACGCCGATATAGTCGCCCCTTCGTTGGATACTGGTAAATCTGAAATCATTTGCCTTTGCAAAATCTCGAACTTGATTGGGTCGATCGGGATGGAAGCAAGATCAAGGGGTCAAGCACTTGTTCGCGGAAGTCTCGCAGGATGCAGGTAACCCAAGAGTCGAGGCTCGCATAGAAAGCCCGCCGGAAATCAATTGTTCGGCAATCTGGCGCGCGACATCGGGCTGACAAACGACGGTTCAGAAGCGCGGACGACTCTGCGTCAACCGACGCCGCTATGACCATCAAGGGGGAATATGCGTTTTCAGAAAACACCCAAAAAGACGGTAAAAGTATGCTGGCGACAGCTTGTGCAAATACCTTAAGCTACCCCGTAAGGACTCGAACCTTAAATGACTGAACCAAAATCAGTAGTGTTACCATTACACCACGGGGCAGGAAGCTGAGCAGAAGTTTACAGAAAATTTGACTCCAGTTGAATAGGACCTGGTTGGTTCGACTTGGGTTCACGGCGGTTTTTTTGCCGTCCTGATGCGTCAAGTCCTTCGTCTTTTGCGACGTTTTACTTGCTATTTCGCAGTCGCCGCCAGTTCGGCTTTGGCGGCTTGCTTTTGCGGAAATGTTCCGGGGGCTTCGACGGCCATCTTGAGAAATTGTGCCGCTTCGGTGGGTCGGCCACGCGATTTGAGAATCATCGCCGAATAATATGCCGTCTGGGGACTGATTCGCCCGCCACGTACGACTTGGCCAAGTAGGTTGTCGGCGACGTCGGCCGATCCGGTTTTGAATTTGACCCACGCGGCGGTGGCGGCCAATCGCTCTTGATTGGGTGCCTGGCGCAAGTTCGCTTCGCTGATTTGTTGGGCGCGGGCGCGTTTGCCCTCATCGTCGGACTCGACCAAGACCAACGCCAAATGATCGGCAGCGTCGAGGTCATCGGGGTTGGCACGATGCAAATCGGAAAGCAACTTCTCAGCCTCGGCGGATTCGCCCAAATGGCGATGCACGACCGCTCGCAGCAGTTTGAAATCGCGGTTTGATTGGTAGGCGGCGGGCAATTTGTCGAGCAACAGTTTGGCCGCAGCCGCTCGATCGGCGTCAACGAGAAATTGGATGTACTGCGCCCAGTTCGCTTCGCTAGAGGTTTCTTTGTTGGTCAGTCCGCTGCGAAGCCATTTCTCCGCCGCTTCGCGTTCTGAGCGACCGATCAATTCGACGGCGATGGCCAGTTCGGGTTGTGGCAGATCCTGCTTCAGGCTCTTTCCTTTTTTCAGCAATTCAAACCCCGCGTCGACGTCACCGGCGGCAACCTTCATCCGGCCCAGTGCCCAGAACGGATAGCCGTCGCCAGGTTGCAACTTGGCTAGGGATTCAAATGACTTGGTCGCTGTCGCGGTATCTTTGCGTCGCTCGGCCACTTCGCCGCGCAGTTTCAACAACTCGGTGCTGAAGTCTTTCTTTCGCGAATCGCTGAACTTCGCGGCTTCGATTAGCGCCGCGGCCTTTTCGATGTGCAGCCAAGCGTCGGTCCAACGTCCCGAAACCATGGCGATTTCGGCAAAACTCTTGTGAGCTTCGGCGTCAGCGGCATTGCTGGCCACATGATTTTCCAAAACTGCCAGGGCATCGGACCACTGCGTCGAGGCCATCAGCATCCGCGCGATCATGACGTCGACTTTTGGCAGGTTTGCGTTGGCAGCTTTTGCGGCGGCCAGATCGGTTTTCAATTTTTCGGCGTTCCCGGCCTTAAAGCTCTCGATCGCGGTGGCAATCAAAGGGTCTTTCTCCGCCAGCGTTGCCAAGGCCGCTGAATTTGCCGGAAACGTATCCAGCGGGTTGGCGTTCAGGGCAACCTGGGCGACAGCCGACGCGGCAAAAGTTACCGACAATGTGAACATTACAAAGAAAAAGAGCGTGCATCGCATAGAGAAACCCAGTCGAACCTAGTTAGCGGAGAGACTTATGGTTGCAGCAGTGTTCTACGGCGCTCCGCTGTCGTTAAATTACGACGGCGGAGCGTCGTAGAACACTTTTCGCTGACCCAGATTTTTAATACTTACGGGCCGCTTGAGAATAACCAAACAAATCCACCGCCGCACGCGGTTGTGATGCAAAATTCAACCCGTCAGGTTGACTTTAACGGTTTTTCAGATTGTGCTGACGATTCAACTCTTTTTGCTTATAGCGGGTGTATCACGCCGACTTTCAATTAGGATAGCGCCGACCCCACATGTGGATCGGCGAAGGCCGCCGAATCCAGCTTGAATTTTGAGAGAACGAAACATGCGTCGCAAGAATCATCGCCCGCTTCAGATTGAGTCGCTTGAACGCCGCGAAGTGTTTGCTGGTGGCTTGACCGTGAGCTCGCACAACGTGTCGCTGGCTGCCGACGTGAACAATGATGCCCAGGTTTCGACGCGCGATGCCTTGTTGATTATCAACGAAATCGGTCGCCAACGGCGTGGCGAGGAAACGACCGGTGCGGCGGCGGACTATTTTTATGATGTCAATGCCGACGGCAATGTGTCGGTCCGCGATGCACTTCGTGTGATCAACTCGATCGGCCAGACTGAAGCCGAAAAGGTCGCGCCGGACCCAATTATTTTGCCGCCGTCCGAGCCGGTTGCACAGCTTATTAACACCGATCCGGGCAAGGCACCGGGCGTTGGCTCGACCTTTCAGGCCACTTTCAATGCTGCCGAAACAATCAACCCGGACGAGAATCTGCTGACCGCCGCAGATGTCGAGACGTTGCTGGATCGTGCTTCGATGGCGTCGCGAACGCAAGACGCGATCATCGCGATCGTTGATCGTTCGGGACAGATTTTAGGTGTACGGGTTGAAGCCGAAGTATTGACGGCATTTGCCGGTGATGAAGAAGGACTTGCGTTCGCAATCGATGGCGCCGTCGCCAAGGCGCGGACCGCAGCGTTCTTCGCCAGCAACGAAGCTCCGCTGACCAGCCGCACGATTCGGTCGCTCAGCCAAACGACGATCACCCAACGTGAAGTCGAATCGTCATCGACAGCCGCGGACACGCGCTACCAAGGTCCTGGTTTGGTGGCACCGATCGGTGTCGGCGGCCACTTTCCGCCCCAGATTGCGTTTACGCCGCAGGTCGACTTGCTCGCCATTGAACACCAAAGCCGCGATAGCTCGCTGCACGCCGGTGCCAATGGGATCAAAGAATCATCGATCGACGCAGCCGGCAACACTGTCGTTGGCGGTGATGACTTCTTGCTCGAAAATCGTTTCAACGCCAACGGCGACTTTGTTCCGGCAGCGGCCGATGAGTTTTTCAATACGTTCCCCGAGTCGTATGGATTTGTTTCGGGAACGTCCGTCAATGCACAGTCTCGCGGGATTGCCACATTGCCCGGCGGCGTGCCACTCTACAAGACCGTGCTCGATGCCAACGGAAACGCGGTGACGACGCCGGTCAGTGCGAGTATCAATCTTGTTGGCGGGATTGGAGTTTTCTTCCCAGGCGAAGACGGCTACGCGACTCACGAGCAGAACTTCATTCACACTAGCGAGCGGACGGGCAAGAATCGCGGCAAGACGCAAACCGAAGCCGCGCGTACCAATGCGACCAAAGTTCTCGAAGCCGAGTTCATCGCACTGGCCGCAGCTTCAGGCAACAACAAACTGGTCGCGCCCAGGGATTTCGTTCGTGACTTCTCGTTCATCAATCGCGTGTTGCCCGCGGCACCGCGATTCGTCGCCTTGAGTGGTCGCATCGACTTGGTCGGTATCACGCTGGAAATCTATGGTCCCAATCCAACGAGCAAGAATCGTAAGGCCGGGATTGACCAATTGATCGCCGCCGGCAAACGACTCGGCCCCGGAATCAGCAGCGGCACCGACGTTTCGGTCACTCGCACCGGCGACCTGTACCTGGCTGGCAATCCCGTTCCCGAACAATGGCTAGTCGCACCGCATGCGTCGGCTCAAGCCGGCGGGTTGAGCGCCGCGGATGTCGAGCAAATCATTATGGCGGGCGTGGCTCAGGCCGAAGTCACTCGCGCGGCGATTCGCTTGGACGTCGACAACGGCTTCCGGCCCGGAGCTCGTACCGGAATGGTATTGTCCGTGACCGATACCAACGGTGAACTGCTTGGCTTGTTCCGTATGCCCGATGCGACGATCTTCTCGATCGACGTTTCCGTTGCCAAGGCACGTAACACCGCGTACTACGCGGACCCAGTTGATCTATTGCCGACCGATCGACTTGACTTCAACGGCGACGGCGTCTTCGGCAGCGTCTCGACGTCGGTCAAAGAATCCGGCGACACAGTGCCGCTGGGCACCGCGTTTACCAATCGCACGTTCCGCTTCATTGTCGAACCTCGCTATCCGACGGGACGCGAGTTGCCAAAGAACTCGGATCGCGGCTTGGTCAATGACGCGAATCTAACACTTCGTGATCAAAAGGAAGATGTGGCGCGTGCCGTGGGACCGGAGAGCATTCTGCAAATGCCGGGCATCAACCCACGAACCGGCGAAAACCTCGACAACAACAATCCGCTGCCACGTTCGGTCTATACCAATGTCGACAACAGCACGATTTTGGCGTTCGAGTCGTTTGTGCCAAGTCGCAACTTCCGTGATCCGGGTGACGCCGAAGTCGTAATCAATGGCACCGGTGTGCCGCAACCGCTGGCGAATCAGAACGGCATCGTGTTCTTCCCCGGCAGCACACCGCTGTATCTTGACAATAACGCGTCGCGATTGGTCGGTGGGTTTGGCGTCAGCGGTGACGGCGTCGATCAAGACGACGTGGTCACGGCAGCGGGTCAAGTTGGTTTCGCACCGCCGCAATCGATTCGCGTTGATTCGTTCACGATCGGCAAGGTTCGTTTGCCGTTCCAGAAGTTCAATCGCAATCCGCAAGGCGATTAGTTGTCACTCGTCGGTGACGCAACCTTCGCTGGCGCTTTTGACGTTCTTAATGTATTTGTAAAGCGTGCCGCGGGTTGCCTTCAGCGGTGGTGCAACCCAAGCGGCGGCGCGGCGTTTCATCTCGGCCTCCGGTACGTCAATGTCAAGCGTGTTGGCATCGGCATTGATCGTTACCAGGTCGCCGTCTTGCACCAGTGCAATCGGACCGCCGACCTGTGCTTCGGGCGTGATGTGTCCAACGATGAATCCGTGCGACCCGCCGCTGAACCGACCATCGGTCAACAGCGCCACGTCCAACCCCAAACCCGCCCCCATGATCGCGCTGGTCGGTGTCAACATTTCAGGCATACCGGGACCGCCCTTGGGACCTTCATAGCGGATGATCACCACGTCGCCCTTGACAATCTGCTTTTGTTCGAGCGCCGACAACATCAACTCTTCGCTGTCATAAACCTTCGCGGGACCGCTGAAGTGCAAACCTTCCTTGCCAGTGATCTTGGCGACCGCACCGTCGGGCGCAAGCGACCCGTGCAGGATACGGATGTGCCCCGTCGCTTTGATTGGATCCGAAATCGGGCGAACGATCTTTTGGCCCGACTTCAAGCCCGGTAAATCCTTGATATTCTCGGCCAGCGTCTTGCCTGTCACGGTCATGCACGAACCATCGAGCAAACCGTTTTCGAGCAAATACTTCATCACCGCCGGCGTTCCACCGACACTGTGCAAATCTTCTTGCACAAACTTGCCGCTGGGTTTTAAGTCGGCCAAGAACGGCACACGATCACTAACGCTTTGGAAATCAGCAAGCGTCAGCGGCACATCGACGCTGCGCGCCATCGCGATCAAATGCAACACCGCGTTGGTGCTGCCGCCCAGCGCCAGCACCGTGACGATCGCGTACTCGAAGGCGGCGCGAGTCATGATGTCGCGCGGCTTGAGATCCAGTTCCAGCAGCTTACCGATCGCTGCACCGGCGCTAATGCACTCCTGTTTCTTCGCTGGGTCTTCGGCGGGAATGCTGGCCGAATACGGCAATGACATGCCTAGCGCCTCGATCGCCGACGCCATCGTGTTGGCCGTATACATGCCGCCACACGCGCCCGCACCGGGACAACTGTGACGCACGATTGCCTTCCGCTCGTCTTCGCTGATTTGGCCCGCGATATACTGGCCGTAACACTGAAACGCACTGACGATGTCAAGCGTTTCGCTGTTGTGATGGCCGGGCTTGATCGTACCGCCGTAGACCATAATCGCGGGCCGATTCAGCCGTCCCATCGCGATCAAGCAACCCGGCATATTCTTGTCACAGCCCGGGATGGCGACGAGCGCATCGTACCATTGGCCGCCCATGATCGTTTCGATTGAATCAGCGATCAGATCGCGACTCTGCAAACTGTAGCTCATCCCTTCGGTGCCCATCGAGATGCCATCGGACACACCGATTGTGTTGAATCGCATTCCGATCATACCCGCCGCGACAACGCCTTCTTTGACGTGGACGCCCAGGTCCAACAGGTGCATGTTGCAGGTGTTGCCTTCATACCAAACGCTGCCGATACCGACTTGGGGTTTATCCATATCGGCGGTCGACATGCCGGTGCCGTACAGCATCGCCTGTGACGCTCCTTGGCTTTTGGGCTGGGTAACTCGGCTGCTGTAGCGGTTCAAAGCGGGCATGATAAATAGCAATCGATCAATGAAAGGGTGAGTTCGTAAGGCCAGCGTGCTCAATAGTTTTATCGCTCGGCCAAGAAACGACAACCAAGGCACCGGATTGTTTCTACTGAGCAAATATGGCGAGCGGCAGATGAAACTTTTCCCGTAGCCGGAGTCGCCAGACTTCGGATTGCTGATTCTGAAGTCTGGCGACTCCAGCTACCTAAGTAAACGAATTCACGCTGTCGGCTCGCGCCACGGCGGCTTCGCGTAATCGTTTCGCCGCTGCTCGCATTGCGCGAGTATCAATCTCGTGAACATCAATCGGCTTGGCAACAGCTTCAAGCATCGTCACGGTCAAGCGACCGCCCAAATGCTGGCGAAATTCTTCCAGCCCGACCAGCAGCGATTCAAAATCATCCAGCGACTCATCCCACAACGGCAACCGCAGCGCCGCCAAACAATCGCAGACCCGTGTGGCAACCGTTTCCGGCAAGCCGTGTCGAATCATCGAGTACCAACAATCCAGCGCCACGCCAATCGCCACCGCTTCGCCATGACGCAAACGGTATTCGGTAAGCGGTTCGAGCCGGTGTGCCGACCAATGTCCAAAATCCAGCGGACGTGATTCCAGCGTTTCAAACGGATCGCCGCCCTCGGTAATATGCCGCAAATGCAACCGGCAACTTTCACCAATCAATCGCCGCGCGACACTCATTTTGCGTGCCGCGACCTGGCCCGCGTGGTCGCAAATGTCGTCAAACATTCGGCGGCTTTTCAACAGCGAAACCTTAACCGATTCGCTGAACCCACAACAAAAATCGCGATCCGGCAGCGTCGTCAAAAACCCGGCGTCGTTGATCACCGCCCACGGAACGGCAAAGGTTCCGATCCAGTTTTTTTTGCCAAAGCCGTTGATCGCATTCTTGACGCCGACACCTGAATCCCCTTGCGCCAATGTCGTCGTCGGCAACCGCACCAACCGCACGCCACGGTGCGCGATCGCCGCAGCGTAACCGGCTGTGTCCAATATCGCTCCGCCGCCGATGACGATCACGTAGCTGCGGCGATCGAGATTGAACGTATTAATTTGGGCCAGCATTTTGTCGACGACATCGCGTGAGTTCTTAACCGCCTCACCGCCAACAAACCGTTGCACCGGAGCGACCAAGTGGACCCGTTCGCTCTCGCTCAATCGCGCCACGATCTGCGCCACCCGTGGACTCGCCGCCGCAACGGCTTCGTCGGCCCACACGAGCACCTTCGCGGCGACGGTTGTGCCGCCGTCGTCGATGCCGTGTAACACGTCGAGTAACGTGTCAAAGTCCGCACCGGCAACTTCATCCGTGAACCGCAACCGATGGGTCATCGGCACCGCGAAATGAATGTCACAGGGATCTGAATCAAGCGATGTCACGGCTTTTGTTCTTCCCAACCGCGCATCAACCAGCGCATCGCATCGGGGAAGATGACGCCGCCGTGTCGCCCATTATGTTCACCGTCGCCGTAAACAAACTTGTAGTCGTAGCCTTTGAAATCGAGCGAGTTAGCCATCTGCTGATTCGCCAATGGCCAACTACCAAAGCGGTTATTCAAGTCGTTCGCTCCGTCCTGCAAGAACACTCGAATCGGTTTGGGTTCCTCTTTTCGCACCAGCGCCGGATAAACGTAGCCGCCGCGAATGTCGGTGAAGCTGCCGATTTGGCTCATTACTTTGCGAAACGAATCGGGCCGCTGCCAAGCGACCGTAAACGCACAAATTCCACCTGAACTCATTCCGCAGATCGCCCGCAGGTCGGGATTGTTGGTGATCTGCACATCCTTGGCGACCAACGGCACCAGTTCGTCAATCAAGAACGTCGCGTACTTGTCGGAAACCGTGTCGTATTCAACGCTGCGGTTTTGCGGGTGCGGTTCCCAGCCACGTTTCGCGCGCATCTCACCAGTAAAACCCGGATCGATCATCACCGCGACGGTCACCGGCATCTGTTTTTCATGGATCAGATTGTCAAACACAGTCGGCACGCGGTAATCACCATTTTCGTCTTCGTAGGCATGTCCGTCCTGGAACACCATCAGGGCGGCCGGTGTCGTACCGTCATACTGCGCCGGAACATAAACCGAGTAGCGACGCTTGGTGCCAGGGAACGTTTCGCTTGCCAACAATTCATGCTGAGTAACTTTGCCCTGCGGCACGCCGGGTTTGCGAGCCGAATCAGGGCCATGTTCATACGGCCCGGGAACAATCTTCGGTTGGTCGGCATGTGCCAACGCGGGCATTAACCCGAAGCTGAACGCAGCCAGCAATCCGACGACGCAAGATCTGAAAAACAACCGCATGAAAAGTTCTCGGGGTGTGGGGCACGGGGGTGGAGCAAGCCCGTTTGGACAACGAAACCACATTCCTATAGCATACTTCGTCGACGCTTTGATTCTCAACCGCTATACGCTTTTGGATTGTTTGGAACAAGATGCAGTATCGACGACTTGGCCGCAGTGGTTTGGTGGTGAGCGAGTTGTGCATGGGCACGATGACATTTGGTTTGCAATGCGATGAGCCGACGTCGCACGCCATCATGAATCACGCATACGAAGCGGGAGTCGATTTTTTCGACGCAGCGGAAGTTTATCCGGTGCCACCGAGCAAGGAACGCGTTGGTTTGACCGAAGAGATTGTCGGTCGCTGGATGATGTCGATCCCGCGCGACTCGGTCACGATTGCGACAAAGATCACCGGCCCCGGCCATGGTTGGTTCCGTTCGCCGGTTCGCGATGGTCGTTGTTTCATCGATCGACACCAAATCTTTGCCTCCTGCGAAGATTCATTGCGGCGACTGAAGACCGACTACATCGACTTGTATCAAATTCATTGGCCCGACCACGGTATGCCTTACGAAGACGTCCTCGGTGCGCTCACCGAATTGAAGCAAGCGGGCAAGGTCCGCGTCATCGGTTGTAGCAACGAGACAAGTTGGGGGGTGATGAAAAGTTTGTGGGCCGCGGACGTCAGCGGCTTGGATCGCTACGAAACGGTGCAAAACAATTTCAGCCTGATCAACCGCCGCTGCGAAAGCGAATTGGCCCAGGTGCTGCGTCGCGAAGGGTTGTCGCTGTTGCCGTACAGTCCGCTGGGCGGCGGCGTGTTGTCAGGCAAGTATAAGAACGGCCCACCGCCGGGCGGACGGTTCACCGACTACTTGCTCAACGGCGGCGACCGGCAAAAGCGGATGGCGCAGCGTTTTGTCAACTCGCGGTCGATCGAAACGACCGAAAGACTGAGGGTGATCGCCAGTGACCTGGGCGTTTCAGTGGTGACATTGGCCTTGGCCTGGAGTCGCCAACACGATTTCGTGGCCTCAACAATCTTCGGAGCCGCCTCGGTCGACCAACTCGGCGAAACGCTCGCTGCCGCAGACCTGGTGCTCGACGCATCGACGCTCGCACGGATTGACGAAATCGATTTTGAGATACCTAATCCGATGACCGAAGACGGCCTGCGGCGTTTGTAGACTACATCACATACTTCAACCAACTCTTCGTGCGAATCAAAAACATAATCGGAATGCCCACGATCTGGACGTCTTCGGTGTAAACCGCCGCTTGGCCTTGGGCCCCTGCGGGAATTCGCAGCTCGGGGTCGTCGAGCTTAATTCGCACCGCAAACGTCGACGGTTTTCCGTCAACCAGCTCGGTCGGCAAAGCACCACTGGCCGTCAATTGTCCCATTCCCGACGCATCGATCGAGTTGAGCACGCGGCCCGTCAATATCTCGCCTGGATAACCGTCCAGCGCCACCTCGGCATATTGGCCGGGCTTGATCCGCAAATAGTTTTTCTCGCCAAACGTCGCCACTACAACGCCGGCCTTATCATCAAGGCGATCGCGAACAAAACTCATCACCGCACCGCTGCCCATGCCAACCAACATGCCGGGACGGAGCTGCAGGTTGGTCACGAATCCATCGGCTGGCGCAGTCACGGTGGTTTGCTCGAGATCGTACTTGGCATCCGCCAGCCTCGCCTCGACGACCGCAACTTCGCTCTTGGACACACCAACCGAAAACTTAGCTTGTGCTAAACTCTCGTTCGCTTGTTTCATCGCGGCACTAGCTTGCTCAAACTTCGTCACCGCGCGTTCGAACTCATCTTGGCTGGCGGCGTTTTGCTTAAGCAGTTCGGTGTAGCGGTCGCGTTCGTTGGTTGCGAGCTGAAGGTCCGCCGTTGCCCGCGCGACGGTAGCGTCGACGAGCGTTACCGTTGACTCGGCGACCGCGATTCCTTGCTGGGCCTGGGCAAGCGACGACTCGATTTGCGAGACGGTGTTTTGGTACGGCACCTGGTCAACCTTGAACAATACGTCACCGGCTTTGATGGGCGTGTTCGGTTTGATCAAGACCTCGGTGACGCGGCCGGGCTGGGTCATTTGCGGAATGACGGGATCAACGTCCTGCAGTGCGATCAGCGCCTCGGTGTAGGGATGAAAATATTGGGCACAAAACAACAGCGCCACAATCAACGACGGTCCAATCGAAGCCGCCAAAATTGCGATTGGCAATGTCAGCTTCAACAGTCGCAGCTTGGCAAATACCAGCCACAAAACAAAACAATAAACACCACCGAGCAACCAACTCATCCCAATTCTCCTTAGAGTCGAACAATTGCCCCAATTGTTCATTAACGCCCAAACAATTGGGACAATTGTTCTACAATTTGGACAGCGCGGCGATGCGATCACTCAGTGACTTCAGCCGATCGTCGAGCGTAGAACTTACGTCACTCGAATCGGCAACCGAACTCGAACTCGGTTCGTTCAACGTTTTGTAGAGGTAAATCACATAAACACAGGACAAAATTGCGGGGATCATCTGGTCTTCGCGTTGAGAGAGGATTCAAGTTGCGTGATTGCGGTTTCCAGTTCGGCAACACGCCGAGCCAGCGGTGCTGCAGAGATATCGGCAGTTGATTTTCCGTCTGCCGGTGCGACCAAGCGATCGTGTCGATAGAACGCCCACACCATTGCCAACACCCATTGCGCACCGGTGGGCAACCCGAGCCAACCACAAATGTTGACGGCGTCAGCTTGCGGATGTTGTCGCGAACGGGCGATTTTTCCCGGCATCGCGGCAAGTACTACCACGAGCGCCAGCGCGGCCAAGGCAAATACAAAAAGAAACGCCAGCACCACAACTCGCAATGTCGGGCCTACGCCGCCAAACTGGAATTCTTCCATCAGTCAAGTGCTCTGTCGGGTTTAGTTTTTGGATGCTATGTCTTATCGTACCAAGATGATTAGCTGGAGAGCGTCACGTTCAGCGAGCGGGCGGGCGCTATTGGATTGTCAAACCCTAATTTTCATGCTCGGCAGACCACTAGCCCCCGGTATTACCCGCTCGGAATCGGCTGCTAGTGCCGATCCGCTCACAAATCAAACGCCTCCGACTAATACTTAGCAGCCCCCAAGCATTGCGAAAAAAAAATGTCTGTTGAATTGACTGCGACTTACGAAGGCAAGCTCCGCTGCGTTGCGGGCCATGGACCCAGCGGAACCAGCGTTGTCACCGACGCGCCGGTCGATAACGGTGGTTCGGGCACAACATTTTCGCCAACCGATTTGGTCGCCACGGCGCTGGGAACCTGCGTGCTGACGACCATGGGATTGGTCGCGGCGCGGCACGAGATTGATCTCAACGGCATGACCGTAAAAGTTATCAAAGAAATGACTCAGCAACCCGTTCGCCGCATCGCTTCGCTAGTCACGACGATCACCGTTCCCGCCGGAGCGGTAACCGATTCATCGATGCGCGAACGACTCGAAGCCGCCGCAAAAAAATGCCCGGTTCACGCCAGCTTGCATCCCGATGTGAATGCACCGCTGGAATTCATTTACGAATCTTGATCGCCGCATCGCGTTTTTGCTTTGCCACCAACAGCATTTCCTGAATCGATTCAAACTCGGATGCGGCGAGATGGCTGGAGAATGATTTCAGCCACTCGATCGACCGCTGTAGTTCGCACAGGATCGCCGGTGCGTTCTCGCGACAGATCGCCGTCCACAATTCCGCGTCACCTGATGCGACTCGCGTTGTGTCGATCCAACCGGAACCGATCCATGGGCAAGCTTCCTGGGGCAATCCACTGGCGATCATTGACGCGGCAATATGCGGGACGTGACTGATCGCCGCAACCGCGTCATCGTGCTCCGCCGCAGTCATTCGATAGACGTTGGATCCCAGCGACTTCCATAACTCGCAGACACGCTCAACCAACAGCTCCGGAGTGTGCTTGCCAGGTGTGATGATGACCGGTTTGGCCGTGAACAAATCGGCTCTCGCGTTCTCGGCACCGGTTTTTTCGCTGCCCGCAATCGGATGCGTTCCGACGAATTGTTTCCGCGCACGCACGTCTTGGTCGATGGCGGTGACAATCGTGGCTTTGGTGCTACCCATGTCGATGATGGTGGCGTCATCGGGACAAACCTTGGCCGCGTCGATCACGACTTGGGCAATTCGATCGACCGGCACCGCCACGACAATCAAGTCACTTTCTACACATGCTTCAGCAAAGTTGTCCGTGGTTATCGTCACCGCCCCACAATCAATCGCGGCTTGCCGCGAGGACTGCGAACGCGACACACCAACGACCTGGGCCGACGGGTACAGCGATCGAATCGCCAGACCAAATGAACCGCCCAGCAAACCCGCGCCGATGATTGCGACGCAACCGGGGGTAAAGCCAGCTTCACTCATGCCAAGATTGACTCATGCTTCAGGCAGCCGATGGCCAAGTTTAGTTCGCTTCGTTTCCAAGTAGCGGCTGTTGTGTTCGTTCGACGGCGGCAGAATCGGCACCTGGTCGACCACTCGCAAGTCAAACCCGCGCAAATTGAACGCTTCGGTCTTCTTTGGGTTGTTGGTCAACAAGCGAACTTCAGTTAGTCCTAGGTCTTTCAGAATTTGCAATCCAATTCCGTAGTCACGCATGTCGGCTTTGAACCCGAGGGCGTGATTCGCTTCGACGGTATCGAGTCCCTGGTCTTGCAACGCGTAGGCGCGAATTTTTTGCGCCAAACCGATACCGCGACCTTCTTGCGGTAGGTAAACCAGTGCGCCTCGACCCTCGCGGCTGATCATTTCGAGTGCCAGATGCAATTGGTCGCCGCAATCACATCGCAACGACGCCACCAGATCGCCGGTGAAGCAACTGCTGTGCATTCGCACCAGCGGTGCAACACCCGGCGCGGTCAAATCGCCCATTGCCAACACGACCGGTTCTTGCAGCTCGAACTGCACACCGTAGACCAAAATTTGGAACACGCCGTACTTCGTTGGCAGCGTCGCATCGGCTTGTCGCGACACCAATTTTTCGCTGACCCGGCGATGCGCGATCAAGTCTTCGATCGTAATGATGCGTAAATGATGCGTGCTGGCAATGCGTTCCAGCTCAGCCCGATTGGCCCGGTCGCCGGTCGAGTCAAGGATTTCGCACAGCACGCCGGCGGGTTGCAGCCCCGCCATTTTTGCCAAATCCGCGGACGCTTCGGTGTGGCCGGCGCGTCGCAACACGCCACCCTCCTTGGCCAACAAGGGAAATACGTGGCCGGGACGCAAGAAATCACTGGCCCGGCTGGTCGGCGATGCCAACCGCTGGATCGTGTTGCTGCGTTCGGTGGCGGTGATGCCGGTTTTGACGGTGTAGATATCGACAGGAGTCATAAACGCGGTTTGCAGCGGCGCGTCATTTTGCGAAACCACCGGCGACAATTCCAACCGGCGGCTGACTTCGGGCAACACCGAAACACACAATTGGCCACGACCGCCGAGCATAAAATTCACCACCTCGGGTGTCGCTTTTTCGGCGGCGCAGACAAAATCGCCTTCGTTTTCGCGGTCCTCGGCATCAAGCACGATCACCACCTCACCACGCGCAATCGCATCAACGGCTTCGGGAATCGTGCTGAACTCAATGGCCATGTTGTGCTCGACGAAAAGGTGGTGGACAGACAACTATACTATAGAACCGTAAAGCCGATTGCGGCACCACTACCCGCCAGGAATCCAATGGTCGCTCCGAGAACGATGTTACGATTGATATTTTGGCTCGTGCCGGTGACGTTCGCGTTGGCGTCGCCGGGGTTCGCAGTCATCACCGCCGCTGAGGATGTAGAAACAACCGAAATTAAACGGGTTCGCGTGACGCGAGACCAGATTTATGCAGCGGAAGGAGATGCACCGTTGCACTGCGACATTTATGAACCTGCGGATCGCGTCGCTGGCAAAGCACTTCCGGCGGTGGTGGTCGTTCACGGCGGGGCGTGGGCCAGCGGCAACAAAAGGGTGGTCGCCGGTTACGCAACGCAATTGGCCCAAGCTGGCGCGATCGCCGTCGCGATCAATTATCGCCACGCTCCGGCGGCAAAGTTTCCGGCCCAGGTCGATGATTTGCGCCGGGCGCTGATCTGGGTCACCGACCAACAGCAAACGCTGGCGATTGACGTCAAACGGATAGGCATTTTTGGTTATTCCGCGGGAGGCCATTTGGCTTGTCTGATTGCCACGTTAGTCGACGAGCCAATCGACCGCGTGCTGACAACATCAAACTGGGCTGCCGACGATTCGCGCTGGAAGAAGATTCCTCGCGTTCGCGCGGTGGTCGCCGGCGGACCGCCCTGCGACTTTAGCGACTGGCCGCCGGACAACATGGGTCTAGCGTATTTCTTGGGCGGTTCGCGGAGTGAATTGCCGCAAGTTTATGAAGCCGCGTCGCCAACGTCGTTTGCGTCGGCCGGTGATTGTCCGATTGCGTTTGTGCATGGCGAGCGCGACGCGATTGTGCCAATCGCAAGCAGCCGATCGTTGTACGACGCCCAGCGATCATTCGGCGTGGAGAGTGAGTTTACGATGGTCGAGAAGCAAGGCCACATGGTCACATTTTTACATCCGCAGACCAACGCGACGTTGCTTGAGTTTATGCGCCAGCGGTTGTTGCTGGACGAATAAGCGAAGCTGCCTCATCCATAGGCAGGCTTCGGTTCTAAGCCTTCTCCCGATCGTAGCCGATTTGATGAAGGGGCTTGAGCACCTTGGCGAGAGCCGGTAAAGATTTTTGTATCAGCTTGAATTGGAATGTTAGTTGCTGTTAGTTGCTGAGGTACTCGAGCGAGGCATCCATGCGCAAGACTTCCACATTCCGTTCGATGTCATGCATACGCTTTGGCATACGCCCGAAAACATCTCGTTTGTGTTGACCGATCAGGAAGGTGGTGCGGATCAGCCGATGGACCTATTCCAGTTCCCGGATACCTGGTGTGTCCCCAAGAAATGTTTCGCTCAATTGAGAACCTTTTTGCGCTTCAATGGACTCAGTCGGTAATGGGGAAGTCTCACGACAAAGCGGGAAATAGATGGGGATTTTGGTGTCGTCTTCATGTCAAATGCTTTACCAAGAGGGCTAGCTAGGATCGCGGGCAGGAGAACCAGTTCAGCGATCGCACCACATGTCAGGATTACTAGCATCAACAATCCAAATTGCTTGGTCGGTACAAAAGTGCTCAGCAAAAATACCGATAAGCCAAGTCCATTGATTACAGAAGCCTGCAAAGTCGGCACACAGCAGCTTTGAAACGCTGCCTCAATGGCCCCATTACGATTGGTCGCATGATCTTGTCCCTGCTGATACCAGCATAAGAAGTGAATCGTGTCATCGACGGCTACACCCAACGCAATGCTGGCGGTCATCATGCAACCGATGTCGACTGGTATATCCAACCAACCCATCGCTCCGAAGACAGCGATGACCGGCAACAAGTTTGGTATCATCGCGATTAAGCCGGCTGAGAATCCTCCTGTGACATACATCAGCAAAGGTGTGATCGTGGCAAATGACCAGATCGTGCTTGCGATCAGACTAGTCAATAATTCTCGTTGTGCTTTGTAAACAATCGGAATCGCGCCGGTATGAATCGCACTAATCGCAGACGCTTGTTTTACATCTCCGGTCGCCACAAGTTTTTCATTAGCCTGCTGCAACAGCGGGTCGACCAGCCGACGAACGTCTTCGGCCATGCGACCAAAATCAACATTCTTGAACGCCGCGACTCGCAGGCTGATTCGCCACAATTCGTCCCCGGTGACCGGATCGATTTTCAGGTAACCCGAATCGGCCAGCGCATTGCGGCTTTGGTACAGTTTTTTGTTCAGCACAGTACGTTGCATTACCGACGACGTGCTGCGTTGTTCACGTGGTAATTTGGGCATGAATGCGATTCCGGACATCGCCGGCGAAATCAGTTGTTCGCCCGCGTCGCCGAAGCGATAATCGATTTGGGTGCGAATTCGATCAACCACCTCGACTCGTTGGATCATCTTGAGCTGCCCGTCGCGTTTTTCTGCCCCGGGCGTCTCCAGCGTATCGGCCGGAAACCTGACCAAGACCTCCAGCGGAACAAGATTGCCAAGGTTATTCTCTAACCAACGATAGTCTGAAAGGATTCGAGTTTCGCTATCGAATAGCTTCAAGAGATCGACCGACGTGTGAATCTTGCCGACTCCGCCGCCAAGCCCAACCAACACTAAAAGACTTGAGATGCATACGAGTCGATGATGTCGGATTAACCAACGTGCCCATCGTGAAATCATTCTCGAACCACGTCCATCGCCTGCTTGGTCGAGATCAATTTCCTTGACCTTGCAGGTCAAGCCAAATGCAGTTCTTTTCCCGAACAATTCCAGCGCCGCTGGAAGCAGCAGGAAAAGCACGATCAACATCAACACCATACCCAGCGCCGAAAACATTCCGAAGCGACGGATAGGAGTAAGGTCGCTGGAGAACAACGAAAGCAGGCCCAGCGCCGTAGTGATATTACACAGCGCTGCGGGGCGAAATCCCATCTTGATAGCGCGTCCAGCGGCACCGACAATTCCATCTATTTGGACCGCCTTGCGATAGTAGTTGATCAGATGAATCGCGCCGGAAATCGTTAGCACGTAGATGAGCGACGGCATCGCCAACACAATTGCGTCCGCGTGGCAACCAGTAAGCCAAATCGCCGCAGTCGCACCGCACGTGCTAATGATGCCACAATAGAACACGATCAGTGTTAACATTACACTTCGCAGCGACCACCAGGCCAATACCAGTCCGAGAGCACCGGCAGCGAGACCGAGCCGCGCGAGAGTTCGCTGGCCTTCTTCGTTAATAGATAAATTGTCAATCGGTGGGCCACCGAGATGAGCTATATTCAAAGGCACGTCGCAGGCTTGCAAAGCACGGTAAAGCACGCCTTGAGGCACGTTTCGGTCGATCCATCGAGACCGTCGGAAGCCGATCGCGGCTCGCAAATGGTCAATTGAGTGATCTTGCAGAAACACGATCGCGCAGGCTTGACCTTCTCTACCGATGACCGAACCCATTAAACGTCGTACCGCTTCCGCTTTTGGGACTCCGTGAGGTTCTGCAGTCAATGTTTGCAACAGTGTTCGTGAGGTTATTACCTTTTTGAAATAGAGTTCGCAATCAACTTGACTGGGCGCACCCTCAAGGCTTGGTGACGCTTCAACCTCATTTTTAACCAAATCATTTTCAAACTCGGCCACCCAGCGATCGATTCGTTGTCGTCCGGAAACTTCGAGCGAGTGCTCGGACATTTCCAATCTTTCCTTGGCAACGACTGGCGTAGGTACCAGCATGTTGAGCAATCTGGCCAACCGCGGATCGTCACCTGAGTTGTCTGCTGGATCAGTGGTCAGATCGATTTTGCAATCGTCCCAACTCACCACCACGAAGTGCCCATCTCCGAACCAAGCATTAAATTTCTCTAGTGCAACGGTTTCCTCCAAATTAGCTGGTAGCCAATCTGACAATCGATTCGAATTGGTGCCCACAGCGCGGCCTGCGCTGTAAACCAATACAGGAGTTGCAATCACAAAAATGGCTAGCACCAGCACCGCATACCGGTCAAAGAATCCTTGCCGAAGAGTCGCCGCCGATACAACTCCAGTGGTTTTCAATTTGCGATCACGATCGCCGGATATGAGCGGGTTCATGCGACATCCCAAAAGCACTTCCCGAGCGGTGCGTCTGGTGGTACAGGCAGCGTCCTGGGAGCGATACGGCTCATTCGCCAATCGAGTCGTCGCCAAAACGTCATCTGTGACACCCAACGTCGAGTCTGCTCTCGGAGCATGATCACAGACGAATCATTCTCGCGATCGATTTCCTGCAAGGCCTCCAGTCCACCTGCGGGTTGGCCGCCAAAAAACAGAGCGATTGCGAAGTTAATACGAATATGGTCAGCCACATCCTCTCGCACCCTGTTTATCTGGGTATTGAGTGTGACGGTGCGAAGCAAGCCGATCGCTTCCTTAAATCGATTCATTCTCATCAGGCAAACTGCACAGATGTTACGAACTTCAATGTCTTGGTTAGCAGCCGGTAACACGCCTAGCGCAAGCTGGTACTCGCCTTTAGCCATTAGGTCGCGTGCTCGCTTGAGTTTAGCTTCAAGTTTGATCTGTCGTTCCGCCGGCGCAGTAGTTTTAGTCAGGTCGGCTGCGACGGGTGTGGATTGTGTTTCAACTGTTTTAGAAATAATTGCCATGCTTTTGATTGTTTTGAAATTGGTGATTTGAAAGGTTGCCTCGCTTGACGCTCACTCAATACTCCCATGAAGAAACCAGACGTACGTCAAGCATCAAATCAAGGAAATAGAGCGAAACAGGACACCGGCAAGAATTCCGGTGAACGAGTTAGCTTTGACAACCGTTAGTGACGGGTACTCGCGCACTGCGACATCAAAGTCGTAAAGCGATACCCAAGCCAAACAGCGATGGCTGCAAACCGTCACGAAGCGACAACAATCGCGGAATAGCAATTTCACCCAACTGTATTTCAGACACCGCACTGAGCATTCCAATGGCTCGAAATGTTGCGTTCAGTTGCACCTGCGAGTGACGTAAAAAACTCTCGCCAGCCGACGTGTCTGAGTAATGAAAGACCGATGGTTCGGAAACAGAAATGCAAAGTTGACGATCGTTGGAATCACCCACTGAGTTGTCAAGTTGCGTCAAACCTGAAGATATAACGAGCCACAAACCGCAAATGATTGCGATCAGAACGCTACTCGAGGAGCGGCGAAAGACTCGATACATAGCAAAAACGCAAGGAGAACGCTTCTCTGAAATCTTTGGTCAATTATCAGCAAATATTGGCCGTTGACAATAGCGAATTTCAAAATTTGTTCCCGTGACCGGTTTTTTCATATCGTAGATCTTACGCTGTAGCGTAAGGCAATGATTGCATCACTTTGGTTGCTGAAACGCAGCAGCATTGGCTTCTCCAACAGCGAGCAAATAGGCCATCAGATCAAGGCAACATCAGTTTGGCATCAGCCTTTTACGTCTTTACTCCCACTGCCAAAGCAGCCACTCATTTCTCAACATCGTCTTTTTTACCAATATACACATCATATCCGTCCGTGGTCCGAAACACGTATCGCCCTCCACGGAAATCAAATTCATGCTTGAACCATTTATCGATCGTCAGTCCACCATAGCCGATTTCTTGAAACGCCTCAGTCGGCAAAACACGATACTTCTGCCTTAGTTCGGGAATTCCGATGCGTCGACCACAACGAGCCAACAAGGATTGCGGAGAGTATTGGCAGTAAGTCTCATTGTTGATCGAGAGGTCACGCAATACGGGTTCCTGCTTGCAGTCTATGCCAAAGGCATTCATGACGCGCCGAGAGCGATCACCAACCCAATACGCTGTGACGTCGGCCATCTGTCCACCTAATCCCTGCAACCTGGCACCGATAAAACCTTCGTTCCAATGCTTTGCATAATCGGCCTGTTTCTGAATCAACTCATTGAGAACATCATCGGCAGCGAAAACTTTGACTGTTAAGAACTCAACAGTGGTAACCGCCATCGCCAATACAACAACCATAATCTTGAGCAAACTCACACTGGATGACCACAGATTGAAGGAATACGCTAGTAAGAAGTGCGATCCCAATTCGTTACTTTAAAACTTCGTTTTATAAAGTAAATCGTAATACTTGAGCAAGTTAGATTGATCGATCCTGCCTGATGCGACGTCGAATGATTCACAACTATTTGGCCACAGGACAACGTTTTGGGCATCGCTACGGCAAGTTTTCCAACCGCGGTCGAAACTTTTCTTGAAGCGCTAGCTCGTTTCACAATCAGAAAAGCCAAATTCTCCACCTGTTGGTCTGCCGAATGTTTGGCAGCCGTAATCTTCGTCTCAATCGCAGGCGTAACGAACGTAACAAACACCACGACCGGTTGTGCCGCTACCGCCCTGGTCGGGAACACCATCCGCGAACTTGCAAGTCCAAACTCACATTTCAACGTGGTCACCAGAACCGGTACAAGCTGCCTGATTCTGACCGCCCCCATTCTCGTCGCACTCTTGAAAATGCCCCATGCAAGCGGCAGTGCAATTTCCGGTTACAAGGACGCTGGCGATCGGCGACAGACAGGGATCACCTCCCAAGATGCACGCCGCCTCCGACTGCGAAAGAGATTCGTAGGACGCACCAGGTGCCAAAAATTGCGGCACTCAGATTGCGAAGATCAACACACCAAGGACAACGGTGACGTAGCGCGTTATGGGTCACTCCGAAATCACCCAAAAACAGCGTCGAAACGTTCGAAGACTGTAGATAGCAGTGGGTAGGCACCAACGCGTAAAACCAGCGCTCGCCAGTCGCTCAATCGCATCCTAGAAAAAAACGTAACGCTCTCCGTCAACCCGTCAATTGGAACTTCTGACCGATTTTCTTTGCTTTTTTTCTGTTGCGAATGGGCGGGTTCTTAGCACAGGCTTCCAGCCAATTGTGTTCGGCTCGGTTGATGCTCTGTGATCATAATGGCAGTTTAGTAAGTTGGCCGATGGCAAGAGGGGCACTTTGCTTCGAGAGAATCGTGGGCGTTGTGGGACTTGGGCCGCTTTGCCTATTCTTGGGTCCATCAGACTTTGTCGTGGATTTGCCTAGGAACCCGGATTTTGGAGGCATGGCTCCCGTGTCCAAAAGTCGTCGCGATGGAAGATTCGAGAAAGTCGCCGGCGGGTATCCCGCCGGCGACCGACGAGCACCGTTAGCGCACGGTCGACCGGGCTAATCCATCCAAAGTTGCGTCCCCGCAGAGCGTCAGTCCGCGTCAGTC
>JBGSVE010000152.1:0-10251 GCA_041753075.1 Pirellulaceae bacterium | reverse complement strand
TTGATTACAAAAACTCAAGAACGAAAATGCTTGATCGTTTCGCCCTCGGCACCGATTTTTGTCATCGCCTCAATGCCAATTTGTAAATGCAAATTGGCAAACTCGCGCGTCACCAATTCGTCCGACGCTTCACTCTTGATCCCCTCGGGTAACACTGGCACGTCGGAGACCAACAACAATGCGCCGCGAGCGATTTGGTTGTAGTGACCAACGATGAAGTAGGTCGCAGTTTCCATGTCGATCGCAATGCAGGTCACCCGGTGCAGGTGGTCGATGAATTGTTGGTCGTGTTCCCACAAACGCCGATTGGTCGTATAGACCACGCCGGTGCGATAATCCAGGCCGCGTTCTTGAATTCGGTCCGAGACGAATTTGTGCAGCTTGAAGGACGGCAGCGCGGGCACTTCGGGAGGAAAATAATCGTTGCTGGTTCCTTCACCACGAATGGCGGCGATCGGCAAAATGAAACGTCCAATTTCGCTCGACCGTTTGAGGCCGCCGCACTTGCCCAGAAACAACACGCCGCGGGGCATGCGAGCGATTAACAGGTCCATGATCGTAGCCACGTTCGCCGAGCCGATGCCAAAGTTAATCATCGTCAAGCCATCGCAGTTCGTGGCCGATTGCATCGGCGACTGATCGCCACGAATTGGGCAATTGAATTGTCGCGAGAACTCATTGAGGTAGGTGCGAAAGTTGGTCAGCAGCACGTAATCGCCGAACTCCGAAATCGCCATTCCGGTGTAGCGCGGCAGCCAATTCTTGGCGATTTCAAGTCGATTGGGACGTTGGCCCGGTCCCAATTCGCTGAGCGATGATTGAAACTGGGACGAGATGGGTGATCCGTAATCGTTTTCCGAAGACAATGGCGATGTTCCTGTTGCTAGGCGCGGGACGGTGTAACTTCATTTTGTTTTGCTGACGCATCGACGGCATGTCCGTTCTCCGTGGCCATCATGGCGATGTTGCTTTGCTGCGGTTTGCCGCGAACACAATCGACATAGTAGACTCGCTTGCCGTCGGCATCGACTTCGACCAAACCGTGAATGTCGGTATCGAAACCGGGGAAACGATCGTTAAACATTCTGGCAAACTGCAGATACTCGATAATCAATTGGTTGAAACGCTCGCCAGGAATCAACAACGGAATCCCCGGCGGATAGGGCGTCAACAGCACGGCGGTCGCGCGGCCTTCCAAGTCATCGATTTCGACGCGATCAATTTCGCGGTGCGTCATCATTGCGAAGGCGTCCGACGGTTTCATCGCTGGCTGCATCGGTGACAAATACATTTCGGTCGTGACCCGCGCGATGTCATTGGCCTTGTAGGTGTCGTGGATCTGTTGGCTCAAATCGCGCAGACCGATGCTCTCGTAGCGCGGGTGTTGTTGGACGAACTCAGGCAAGATTCGCCATATCGGTTGGTTCTTGTCATAGTCGTCTTTGAACTGTTGCAAGGCGCTAAGCAACGTGTTCCAGCGGCCTTTGGTAATGCCGATCGTGAACATGATGAAGAACGAGTAGAGTCCCGTCTTCTCGACGATGACGCCGTGTTCGGCCAGGTAACGCGTGACAATCGAAGCGGGAATACCGCTTTCGGCAAATTGACCTTTGACGTTCAAACCCGGCGTCACGACGGTGGCCTTGATTGGGTCAAGCATGTTGAACCCGGGCGCGAGATTGCCAAAGCCGTGCCAATTGTCGTCGGCGCGAAGCAACCAATCATCACGTTCACCAATGCCCGACTCGACGATGTCGTCCGGGCCCCAAACTTGGAACCACCAATCGCTGCCCCACTCGGCATCGACCTTGCGCATCGCGCGGCGAAAGTTCAACGCTTCGGCGATCGATTCTTCGACCAGCGCAGTCCCGCCGGGCGGTTCCATCATGGCGGCGGCGACGTCGCACGACGCGATGATCGCGTACTGCGGCGAGGTTGAAGTGTGCATCAAGTAAGCTTCGTTGAAGATGTGGCGATCGAGTTTCTGTGTCTCCGACTCTTTGACCAGAATCTGCGACGCTTGCGAAATGCCGGCCAAGAGTTTGTGCGTCGAGTGCGTGGCAAAGATCATTGCAACTTTGCACATTGGCCGGTCGCGACCGATTGCATGCATGTTGCGGTAAAAGTCATGGAAGGTCGCGTGGGGCAACCAAGCTTCGTCGAAATGCAACGTATCGATTTGGCCGTCCAGCAACTCTTTTAGCGTTTCGACATTGTAGATAATGCCGTCGTAGGTGCTTTGCGTGATCGTCAAAATGCGCGGCTGGCGTCCGGGATGGGCGGCCTGGGCTTCTCGCGCGAACGGGTTGGCGTCGATCTTGCGTTGGATGTTTTCGGGCTTGAACTCGGAGAGCGGAATCGGCCCGATCAAGCCCAAATTGTTGCGCGTCGGCGTCAAGAATACCGGCACCGCGCCAGTCATAATGATCGAGTGCAAAATCGACTTATGGCAATTGCGATCAACGACCACAATGTCACCCGAGGCGACGGTCGAGTGCCAAACCATCTTGTTGGAAGTCGAGGTGCCGTTGGTTACAAAGAAACAATGGTCAGCTGAAAAGATCCTCGCGGCATTACGTTCCGAAGCGGCGATGGGGCCGGTATGGTCAAGCAATTGGCCGAGCTCTTCGACCGCGTTGCAAACGTCGGCGCGAAGCATGTTTTCGCCAAAGAATTGGTGAAACATCTGACCCACTGGACTCTTCAGAAACGCCACGCCGCCGGAGTGCCCTGGACAATGCCATGAATACGAACCATCGCGCGCATATTCAACCAGCGCACGAAAAAAAGGCGGGGCGAGACTGTCGGTGTACGAGCGAGCTTCGCGCAGGATATGCCGGGCGACGAACTCGGGCGTATCCTCGAACATGTGGATGAAGCCGTGCAGCTCACGCAAAATATCGTTAGGCAAGTGGCTTGATGTCCGCGTCTCGCCATACAAGAAAATCGGAATCTCCGCGTTCTTGAAACGGATCTCCTGGATGAAATCTCGCAGCTTGTCGATCGCCGGCGCTTCGCTGTCGCCCGAAGAAAACTCCTCATCATCAATCGACAAAATAAACGCCGAGGCGCGAGATTGCTGTTGGGCGAACTGCGACAGATCGCCGTAGCTGGTCGCGCCGATGACCTCCGCCCCCTCGCCCTCGATCGCTTGGGCCAGGGCTCGAATACCCAACCCCGACGTGTTCTCCGAGCGGAAGTCTTCGTCGATAATCAAAATCGGAAAACGGAATTTCATGGCGATCGCTTGCGAGGTAATGGAGGGTAGCGAAATTCAATCGGCAAATTCTACGCGGACGGCCGGTGGTTGTCGTCGCCAGAACGCAGATCCTGCAATTCAATGTTCAGCGCGACGCAGGAAATCTGGATTTCCCAAAACGAAATCAGCAGCGAAATCGTCAGCAGGATTAAACTGGCACCGAACAGTGATTCGCCCAGCGGGATGCGATTGAGAAACAAGGCGTACATCGAGAGCGTGCAAACGATGAAGCTGAGCACACCGCAGGCTTGCATCGCGCGGATCAGCCGAATTCGTTGTTGCAGATTGGCGATTTGCAGCGAGATTCGTTTGCTTAAGTGATTGCGATCTTGTCCGTGAAGTTGGCGAATCAATTGGGCGACGACCAAAAATCGATTCGTGTACGCCAGCAGTAACAGCGAAATCGCCGGAAACAATATCGCGGGGGTCGTGAGTGTCATCATTGCGGTTATCATACCGTCAGCCGCTCGTCGAATCCTCCCGCCCCACCAACCTGACCGGTTTTTTCATGTCTGACGCAACCTTGTCGCTGCCCTGGTGGAAGCAACTGAATCGTTATCACTGGTTCGTGTTCACTGTCGCCTCGGCGGCCTGGCTGTTCGATTGCTTGGATCAACAACTGTTTATCTTGGCACGCAACAACGCGATCCAAACCTTACTCGGTGGTCCGTCGGCGGACCCCAGTCAAGTGAAGGAATACGGAGCCTACGCAACTTCGATTTTTGTTGCTGGCTGGGCAGTCGGCGGATTGATTTTTGGGTCGGTGGGCGATCGCGTGGGACGTGCCAAGACACTTGCGCTGACGGTGTTGTTGTATTCGCTGAGCACGGGTCTGAGTGCCTTGTCGCGCAACGTCAATGACTTTTACATGTTCCGGTTTTTGACGGGATTGGGTGTTGGCGGTGTGTTTGGTTTAGCGGTCGCGTTGATCGCCGACTCGTTGCCGGAGAATGTTCGCTCGAAGGCACTAGGCTGGTTGCAATCGCTGTCGGCGGTGGGCAATGTGACGGCGGGATTGTGCAGTTTGTCGCTATCCAGCGTCGACCCCAGCGTCTCGTGGAAATACATGTTTTTGATCGGTGCGGCACCGGCGTTCCTGTGCTTGTTTATCATGCTGCGACTGAAGGAACCGGAGAAATGGACGCAAGCGAAATTGGCCAGTAAGCAAGTCGGCGGCAAGGCGATGGGTTCGTACTCGAGTTTGTTCGGTGAACCGCGATGGCGTCGGCCGGCGATCCTGGGCATGGTGTTGTGCATCGCCGGCGTCGTCGGGTTGTGGGGCGTAGGTTTCTTCAGCCCCGAGTTGGTGGCGACGGCGCTGGACAAATCGCTGCGCGCCGACGGTCTGGAAGGTGCGGACTTGGCCGCCGCGAAATCGCGCTGGTCGGCTTACAACTTGATCGTGCAAAACATCGGTGCATTTTTTGGCATGTTGGCGTTTTCGCGATTGGCCGGCGCGGTCGGACGCAAGAATGCGTTCGCGGTTGGTTTCATCGCGGCGATGGCGGCAACAATCTTTTTCTTCCGCTCTTTCGACGCGAAAAGCGACATCTGGATGACCGGCGTAATGGGATTTTTTCAGCTCGGACTGTTTGCCGGCTTCGCAATTTATTTGCCCGAGTTGTTCCCGACGCGACTGCGCAGCACCGGTACCAGCTTCTGTTACAACGTCGGTCGCTTCATTGCGGCAAGCGGCCCGTTCACACTGGGAGCGCTACAGAAATCATTGAGCGATCGGGCCATCAGCATATTGCCGGAGACTGCCGATGCCGCCGCGCAAGCCGCCGCAAAACTTGATGCGTTTCGCGATGCGGCGTGTTGGCTCAGCAGCATCTATCTGCTGGGTTTGATCGTGTTGCCGTTCTTGCCAGAAACCAAAGGCCAGCCGCTGCCCGAAGATTGATTGCCGGTTCTGCTGGCCGGATCAATGTGCGGCTTGGGCTTGGAGCATTCGCATCAAGTCTGCGGATGGTTGGGTGAGCGTCATCACGCGCGGTGATGCGGCGGGATTGGCTTGGTCGCGGATGATGACGATCACCTCAGCGGTACTGGCCGCTGAGGGTGCAATTGGATTGGTCGGCAAGCTGGCGATACGAGCGTCCGGTTGGTCCGCCCAAACAGATTGGGTTACGGAACCAGTGGGTTCATCGATCGCCAGCGATGCCGGTGCAACATCATTGCCCGACGGTTGGTATAGCCGGGTCAATTGCACACGATCCAATTGCCAGTGGACCGACCCCGGGCCGGTGTAAATGCCGACGTCGCCATCGTAATCAGCTGCGTTACACACGCCGATCAAACGTCCTTGTTGATCGAACAGGCCGCCACCGCTGCGGCCATCGATTGGCGCACCCTGGATTTCGAGATTCGACGCGGCCTTGTGTTGATTGTATTTATTGACGCCTGTGATTCGCGTATCACGTCGGGTTGGATCGGCACCACGGTCGCAGCCGAAGCTGAAGGCTACGTCGCCTGAAGTAGGCAAGTCTTTGGGACTGATCACACGGACTGCCTGAATCGCAACGCCTGGGTGGATCGCCACCAGCGCGATGTCGCGGTCGTCGGCTTCGTAGTCAATTAATTGACCTGCGACCGTGGTTGTTTGACCATTAACAAACAAATCGACTTCGATTCGTCCTTCGCCTTTGGTGTCGCGGAACAGGTGGCCGCAAGTCAAAACCAAAGCTTCTTCACCATGAACATCGATTACTGTTCCGGTGCCGGCACCGTGGCCATGGCCATCAAAGACTCGCAAACGAACCGTCGCCGCTTCGGCACGCTGGACCGCGTCGGCGACGGCCAGGCTGGGCATCGGTTCGCTCGGCGGAACAAGCGACGAAGGCAGCGGGGCGAGTCGAGTGGCGGGTGCGTATTCGACTGGCTTGCTGCCGGTATCGACCCATGGCCCCGAGGGGTTGATCGATAGCGCCGTGACCAATTCTTCCGACGTCTGCATGCCGACCAAACGCGTCAACTCGCGTCCTTCGGCAACGACAATGAAGGTGGGTGTTTGTTGAATGCCGTAGCGCCGCGTCAATTCGGGCTCGCGATCAACGTCAACACTGCGAACCGCGACTCCCGATTGGCCAAGTGTCTGGACAATCGGTTCCATTTGTCGACACGGAGCGCAACGAGCCGATACAAACTCGATCAGCACTGCCTCGGCGGCGGTTGCAACCACCGGACTCACGGCAAATGCAGAAAATGCAAATAAAGCAGCAAACAAACTTCTCACGCTCGTCCCTCCTTGGACGTTCGTCGTATCACAAGCCTGATTTCGGTCGCTTCCTCGCGTAGAAACCAGCGTTTATCGGGCGGAGAGTGCAATATCCGCGTGACTGGTCGCAACCCCAATCACCCCCAAAACTGGTCCCGTCCAGCGGCGGCGCTCCTTGACGGGCCCGGTGCAGGGTTTAGATTGAGCATGCCTAAAATGTTGGTTTTGGCCCTGATCGGGAATCTTCTCATGCGGTTAGCAGTCGCCCTTCTTTTGCTTTCGTGGTTCAGCGTGACCGCATCGCAGGTCGATGCCGCATTGACCGTTCGCGGCTATTCGCCAGCGGTCCATGAGCGCTTCGACAGCTCGAGTTTCATCGGCGGCGGACTCGATTTTTCGGGCGTAGCGAGCTCAGGCCCCAATGGTCTCGGTGCCGAAGCATTCACACGCTGGGGCACGCTAGTTAGCCCTTCGTTTTTCGTCAGCGCGTTCCATTTTCACCCTGGCGTCGGCGCTTCGCTGCGGTTCTACGAGACCAATTCGTTGAGCGGAGATTCGATTATGCGAACCGTCACCGATGGGTTTCGTATTCTTGATTCGGACTTGTGGTTAGGACGCTTGGACCAGGCTGTGACCGCCGATGTCGCCACCTACGCGATTGCGACGGGCAATGTGATTGGGTTGCCGATTACGGTTGTTGGACGATCTTTGACCGCGACAGGCCAGCGTGTTGGTACGAATGTGGTCAGCAACGAAACTGAATACCGAGACGACTTTTCCGATCCGGATCTGGTGGGAACCGGCGATGTTTATCCGTTCGCTTACAACAGTCCTGGAAGCAGTGACGAAGCGCTGGTCCAAGGTGGCGACTCAGGCGCACCGAGCTTTACGACGATCAACAATAAACTTGTGCTCACCGGCGTGCATTGGTTTCAGTACGCCGACGTAACCAACACGATGTTTGGCTCCGGCGACACCCGTGTGGGCAGTTATGTCGCCGAACTTAGCGCAATCATTAACGCAGCGGGCCTAGGTGAATCAATTTTTGTGGTTGCTGTCCCAGAACCAATGTCAATTGCCATCGCCGGAGCGTTTTTCATCGTGGCCGGAGCAAGACATCGCCAACGACGTCGACTGTTGCCTTGTCCCAGCTAAGATTTCGGATGGCAAAAATGGCAGAACGGTTGTCCCCAACCGTTTGGGACCGCACAACCGGTTGGAGACAACCGGTCTACCATCGAGTCTAGCCGCGTGACGGCATGTGCCGCGGAAAGGGTGGCATTTCGTTGGCGGGCAGACTTTCACCGGTCTCTTCCTGCCAGCGACGGCGCTCCACGGCGCTGGCGTAATATCGCAACCAAGTTTGGTCGTCGGCATCATCGACGCATCGCCAATGCAAATAATTGCGCGGCAAATCAACCTTCTTCTCACAACTCGGCAAAATGTCGCGATACAGCATCGTGAACAATTCGCGGTCGCTCAGGTGGTCAGTGCATTCCAGTACGATTCGGGCGCTATGGAGCTGACGAATCGTCTGCCACAGCAAAGTGTGCAGTTCCGATGCGTCCAATGTATCGGGGTGCGGCAATTGTAGCGGCGGCAAAAACCACTGCGAGATGGGCATTGCGGGGGCGCGTTCCCAGGCAAGCATCGACGCCAAGTATTCGTTTTCAACTCGCAGCGGCATTCGGGTTGCCGTGGCGCCATTGACCGATTCATCAACATACGGCTCCAGTTCGTCGCGGAGCCGCGCGTTGTCCATCAGCAATTCGACTTCGTCCAAAACCGTTCGGTTCGAGTCACTCATAGGTGGTTCATACTGTTGCGTGGGATTGCAGGCAGCCGTGCTTACCATGCTGGCGGCTGGCGATCGGTCCATCGAGGCTCACGACATCAAGCCGCTACCTCATCGATCACAGCACGATCGTATCCGCCGGAGCGGCTCGCTCAACGTCAACTTTTGCGAAAATGGCGTGTCCTGGCTTAATTTTGCAAAACGCTGTGGCGCGATCGTTATGAGCGTTACTTTTTGCCAGTTTCGGCTGATTTTGTGGCCCACAATCGCCGGTACAACGCGGCATGCTCGGCGACCATCCGGGCGAACGTGAAATGTTCCGCGATCCGCGTTTGGGCCGCTTGAGCAAGCTGTTTCCGCTCGGCGTCGTGATCGAGCAAGTGGTGAGAAATCCTCGCGAAGTCGGCTCGATCCCCGGCAACGACTAATCGACCCGTCGTACCCTGCTGGACTAAATCGCGATTTCCCGGAATATCCGATGCAATGACACAAACCCCGGCCTGCATCGCTTCGAGGATCGCGTTGCTTTGGCCCTCGTATTCGCTGCCGTTCCAAAACAGGTCGGCGTGGTGCAGCCATTGGCCCACATCGTCGCGATGACCGGCCAGGCGTACATGCTCGGGCGTCGACGTGGCATCACGAAAACGTAGCATTTCACCGGCTTGCGGCCCGTCGCCGACGATCACCAGTGTCGTGTCCTGGCGCAGCGAGGCGAGCAACTCGGCAGCCCAGACCAAATCGCGGTATCGCTTTTGTGGCCACAGGCGACCGACCGCAAAGATCCAACGCCGCGCCGGATCGATGTCCAAACGCTGGGCCGCCTCCGCGCGAGAAACAAGCATCGCAACGGGCGGTGCGATGCCATTGGCAATCACCGTGAACTTCTCGGCGGCAATGCCGTGCTGCGCATAGAACTCGCGGACGCCGCTGCTGTTCGTCGTGATCGCGTCGGAGCGATTGGCAAGGTATCGATCAATCGCAAAATGAACGCTCGACTTCCATAAATCAACACACCGCTCGCTGCCCAAAATCACCGGAACCTCCGCGGCGATCGCGGCATACCGCGCATACGCATTGGCAGCAAACAACCACGAATGCACAACGTCGCCACGCCACTGGCGCAGCCAATCGCGCAGGCGAAAGTACGCCGTTGGATCAGCGCTAAATCGCTTGCCAATTACCGTCACCGGAATGTTTGCGTCATCAAGCCGCTGGCGCAGCGGACCGTCGCGAGTCAGCACCACCACATGTGGTTCGATGCCGTGCTGACGTAGTCCACCTGCCAGCAAGCACATCTGCTTTTCCGCTCCGCCACGGTCCAGCGTCGGAATGACTAGTGCTACGCGAAGTGATTGCTGGGTTTGCGTCATCGGCGCTCCATGCTGAGAGATTGACTCGATGGTGTCAGCAATTGATCAAACACCTTCACAAACCCGTCGATCGTTTGGCTATAAGGTCGCCGTTGGACGAGTTCACGACGAAGTCGTTCGGCGGCCAATTGCGCCGGCTTCAAATCAATCAAGACCTTGCGGATTGCCTGATGGAGTGATGCCGAATCCGACTCGGTACACCAACTCACACAGTCGTCGTGGTCGCCAACAATACTGCGCGTGTCAGCACTATCAACCATCACCAACGGCAACGCGGCCGCGATCACTTGCGGCACAAAGTCATCGAGCGAATCGTTCGCAGAAGGTTGCACGAACAGGTCAGCGGCCAACAGCAGATCGCCCAGATCAGCAAACGTGCCAGGCATTGCGACGTTTTGGCGAACGCCTTGATACTTTAAGAATCGATGCAGCTCATTGCGCAGTGGACCATCACCAATCAGCCAGAATCTCAAGTCGGGCCAGATATTCACAAGCGCCGGAATTGTTTTGGCCAACGTCATCACGCGCCCAGATTCGGCCATGTGGCCCGTCACCGCGACCACGATGCTGTCGCGGTTGGTCGCCAGGTCGCCATTGACTGCCGCGAGCG
>JBGSVE010000151.1:0-16726 GCA_041753075.1 Pirellulaceae bacterium | reverse complement strand
CCGCTTAGTGCGGATCTACAAGAGTGAAATGCGATCACACCTCGAATAGTCGTTTAATCAACATCCTTGATCAAAGTCGTCGTCAGCGTTGGTGCTGGCTCACTTCCTCGAAGCTCACCATCAAAGGCACCGGTGCCATTCGTCTGCGCTCGCTTGTCGATCGCCATACGCTCCGCTGCGCTGCGCCGGGGTGAGCGACCGACAAGCGGCTCCGTCGAAGGCACCTACCGGAACGGTTTAATCATGTAACCAAAAAATATCAGAAACGTGACTCCCGCCACTTGCAAACCTCGGACTTCATAGTAGTTACGCATCAGCGGGCCGGCGCGATACGCGTTGATTTCAAAACTGACGCGGCCGCCGGCTCCGTTGCATGCGATTGTTCTGCCGCGTTACTCGGCCATGCAAACCTCTGCGATTTCCCAATCCCGAAGGTTAACAAAGTAGCTGCGGAACTCCGGATCACCCTCGACGCGGTATGTGATTTCGATTGTGCTCGACTCATCATACATGTTGATGCCAACATGAGAGGCGATTCGTTTCGAAAGTTCGTCTGATGTTTTTATTTCGGGATGGCATCTGACCAGTGCCGAACAGATTTCCGGCCACAATTGTATGTGACGAACCTGAAGATCACGGAGAAGATCGCGTTGGTGTTGGCTCGGGCCGGCATCGTCGGCCCGTAGATGAATGTGTGCGGTTTCGATTGGAAACGAGTTGAACGCGATGTCGGCGTCCCACGAATCGATGTAGTAGTTGAGTTTCCCGAATTCTGGATCGTCGATCGTCTTCCGTGGACTCCCTGTCATCCCGTATGGTTGGTCATATTCGCCAGGTGGGAGAATACGAATCGTGATTTCGTCGCCAATTGCCACGTCAGGCGAAGGCCACGCCGCGTGATGATGACGGTCCTGCGAACCGTCAAACATTCCGAGGCCGCCAATCTGTAGGTCGTGAGTCGAGTCCTGCCCTGGATGCTTCACGTAGGTCACCCCGACTGACAGTACGCCATTACCATTGAGGCCGGAGATGCAAACACGTTCGCCGTTTTTCAGAATCTCAAATCGCGTTGACATTTCAGTGAGCGGATCCCTTGAGAGGCAGAACGGTAGGGTTTTGCGGGCCGGGACGGTTAATGTTCCAATTGTGAAATCGTGCAAGCCCGGCTCCGTAACAACCCGTGGTTCGCCGCGATTTATCTGCCGGTGCAACGAAACCCGCGGAATTGCAGCAGCATGCGGTAATGGTAGAATGGGGTGTCAATCAAATGAAAAGGAGCATCCCATGGTACAGGTAGTAGCAACGAACGACCAAGCCAAACTTCTCGCCGAATCGAACGAATGCGTAGAATTCGTCGATTCCAATGGCAAGCGACTTGGAACGCTCCTGCGTCCCCCAAGTGATGAAGACATCCAAATCGCCAAAGATCGCATTGCAGGTGATGGTACACGCTACACAACCGATGAAGTTGTGGCGCGTCTTCGCTCGCTGGAGCAGTCGTGAAATACAAAGTCGATTGGGAAGAAAGTGCGACACACGAAGTTGCAGCGGAATTCGTTGCCGGAAATGACAAAGTTGCAATCATTGACGCGACACATCAAATCGACCGAGCGCTGGAAACCGATCCAATCGGAAACGGTACGCCTCTTATTGAAGGAATGTTCTACATAGACCGTCCACCACTGAGAGCGATCTATTCGATCGATGCAAAAGCAAAACGCGTCGATGTCGGGCGTATCCGACGCATTCCATAGCGTCCAGTCGGCGAACGACGGCGGTAACGGGGCCGCCGCCAACCAACGTTGACTCCAGGAAAGACGCGATCGGCGGTTCCGCGTCCAACGCTTTGTTCTGCCGCGATTTCGTCGACCGAACAGCCCATCAGCGGTATCGCGGCTGAGGACGATACCGGAACGATAAACGCAACGCGAACAACCAGCGGTTTTGATAGGTTCGTATATGCATGTACAAGTCGTGGCGAGAAATCGTCGAAACGTGTGAAAGCATCAGTCTCTTGGTGCTTTCGCTGCCGAGTATACCGCTCCCTGAACCGCGAAAACGACTGCGAATACTGCAGCGACGCTTGGGAAGACATCCATCCAATCAACGGTGTTTCCACGATACCAACGAATGCTCAACACAATCGCTTGAAGCGCAATCGCGATCAGTACTCCGTAAATGGTCCAAAGGACTCGAACTGATTCCAGCGGGGTTTTTGCAATCTTCATGTCTTTTCCAAAGCAACGGCCGTTTCATCAAATACAAGTGACCAGTCAGAGGCAGAACGTCGGCCGTAACCGGGCGACGGCGAGTTGATTTTCTATTTGCAAACGCGCGATGCCGTCCTCCGGTGCACGGCTTGGTTATCCGCCGGTTCGGACCATCGGTTGGAATCGTATGCCGTCAATGTCACACGCGGTGCCAGACGGTACGAACCCAAGTCGCATGTAGGCCTCAATTACATTCAGTGAAGCGTTCACGGTGTCTATTTCGCGTCTAGTATCGCAAAGCGTTCGTTCATTTGCAATGCGAAGCAAGGCGCGTCCGATCCCTGTACGTTGGTAGTCAGTTTCTACGAACAAGTGGTAGAGATGAGACGGTGGCTTGACTACTACAACGCCGAGCAAGCGGTCATCGGATAATCGAAGGACATGCAACCATCCGTCAGCGATACGTTTGCGTGTGGCGTCGACGTTCATTCCCGCGAGAAGTTTCGCAAGTCCCTCTGCGGTAAGCGAGGGTGCGATATGCTCCGTTGCGAGTGCAGTTACAAACTGGCTCACGATTTCAGCGTCGTTCAAGGTCGCATCGCGGTAAATCACTGCATTTCAGTCGGATAACGGCGGACATCACGGAGCACGGAGAGTTGACTTTCCACTGCGAAAAACGCCGCAAGCCGTGCTCCCGTGCGTGTCATTGTTTCCCGCCGCTTTGGGTAAACCGCGAGAACGGTAAAGCACCGTGTGATGACAGTATCGTCGCCAATTCAGTGTGGTCGCCGGTCGTCGCCCAGTCAAGATACGTTGCGTCTTGGTCTTCGGGGATGTTTGGATCGGCCCCGGCGTCAAGCAAGAGCTTTGCGGCATCGGGTTGATTCCAAGCACAGGCGTATCCCAGTGGACGTTCACCGTCCTCGTTCGTCGCCATCGCGTCAGCACCAAAAGCCAGGAACAATCGAACCATCGCGGTGTTGCCCTCGGACGCAACGTGCATTAGGGGAGTGTAGCAATCCGTGCCACATCGACAATCAGCCGATACACCGCGCTCGAGCAATCACGGCACAAGACCAGGGTTGTCCCAGATCGCGGTGAACAGCAGTAGCGAATTATGCGAGGTGCGAAGTTGGGGGCGCTTATTGATGAGACGCCTTAAGCGTCGTCGCTCATTGCGTCGAACGTAAAAACAGGCTTTGTCGTAAACTCGCTGGCCCAAGGTTCGATCTCAGACTTTCAGTCGGGGAACGACCAAGGTAACCGGGCGGCGGCCACCGGCTTGAAATACGGACAACAGGCCAGCCGCCGCTCCGGTTGACCGCCTTGTTCGGCGCATTTCTTGAGTCGCAGTCGTCGTGATACGCGATATCGGAGACGACCACACTCGCTGCCTGTAAACACCGAGTGACCGAGGATGTTTTCAACAAAGCAAAATATATGTCAATCGAGTTGACGCGGATCGTTGGTTCCCAGTGCTTGCTTGAGGATCATCGGCCCGATCACCACCGTGTGCAACGCGAAGGTTGCGCCCACAGCGACGACGGCCAGAACCACTGAGATCACAGGCATCTTCAGGACGAGTAGTCCAATCAAAAGCGCCAACAGTGCCGCCATCCCGGACATGACGAACATCGCCTTGCGCGACGCCAAGAATCGCTGAACGGGTGACGCCTGCTGGCGATAGCGTTTGTAATAGTCCGATATTCGCTCGTCGGTGTCGGTCCATGCGAACTCGGCGATCGGGAAGTGCTCGTCGCACTCAGAGCAGTAGGTGCGAATCATGTTCGCCAGCGGGTCGGCCAGCGCTTCGAACTCCGGCCCGTCAATGACGGTTGTGTTCTTGCATTTGCGGTGGACATATTTGCGTGAGGTTCGCAATTTTTTCTTGGCCATGCCGGGGTACTCTCGTTTCGTCAGGAGCGACGTTCTAGTTTGTCAGCGGGTATCATCGCGTCGAAGCGTTCCAGCGTCGAACGCTAGCCGTAACCGGGTCGCGTCGGAAAAGTTTGCCATTGCCAAAACGCGTGACACGCGACTCCGGTTCACGGCATTGTTATTTGTCTTTTGAGGGAGCGGCCGGGACAGAGCTTGGTGCGTCATACGACCAGCCTTTCTTCATCCAAACATTCGATTCGTCACCGAAGTACACACCACCAAACGCAGAGTCAGAGTCATAAAAAGTGAGGTGCGGACCCCCGTCACCCGTAACGACCTTAGAGAGCGTGAAAGGATGTGTGCCACGCTTTGCATCCAATCGTTGCGATTTCAGTTCGGGACTAGCTACGGCTCTGTCTCCCGGCTTTACGCTTTGCGTTGTGTAAAAGCACAATCGCGCATGCTCGGCGGAGTTAAGCGTATAGGTTCCGGCGACAGTGATCGTCGCGCCGACCTCGAAGGCGTCTCCAGTTGAAGTAACAGAGTCGATTTTGACGTAGTCTCCGTTGAAGAACTGAGCTTCGCCAAGGAAGAACACGACGGGGTTGTCAGCCGTGGCGATGCTTGCGATCGGCATTGCGAGCATTGAGAGCACGGCCAATAGTCTGGGATTCATTCTAGTTCTCGCAGTGAAGAGTGAAGCAGTAGGGTTTCAATCAAATAACGATAAATTATTACCGGTTGGTCCGGGTGAGAATGCAGTTTATCACCCGGATGAACCGGTGCGAATGGATGTTATTACTCGGAACAACCGCCAATAAACGGAACTACCCATTGTGTGGGTCAAATGCTAGCAGAGCTTTTGCTCGACGAAGAAACGCAAGCTGTTGCTGGCGGTCGCAGTCTGCGCGTTTGGAAGGATAAAGATCAATGATCCCCGGGCCAGCCAGGGGGTAATGCTTTTATACCCCAGCTCAGCCGCGTGTAAGAGGTTTTATGCTCGACTCACCCGTGAATAGAACGAACAACCTGATGGCGTGGGGTGCCAAGCGGAAGCGTGTGGCGACAGGGGGAAACTATGCACTACTTTGGGGGTGGGTAGGATCGGCGGCGTGCTCAGGAGCGCAAATGAGTGCGGGTTCGCGAGGCTGGATCCATTGGGGCGGATTTTTGAGGCATTTCTCGGCATCTAAGCCGTTGATTTCAATCCAGGCCGCCGTTAATTTGTTTCTAATGGGAGAATTGGAGAAAGGCTTATTCGTCGGCTACAGGGGCATTCGGACTCGTTTAAGTCCGGGCCATTCGCGAGTGGTTTTGCGGGGACGCGGAGCTATGCCTCGGAAAGTCTATCTTTTTTGTTCTGTCCACGGGAAAGCCAGGCGGACCCAATTTTCATTGTTGATGATATGACCCGATTGCCGTTCGCCGTTGTGGTTCTCCTGTTTGCGAGCGTTGCGGCGTTGGGCGCGGTGGCTGACGAGGCGGCCGTTGACGGGACGTTGGTTGATGGGACGCTAGTTGACGAGGCGGCGGCGGATGAGGTGGCGAAGGTTGCTGAGGCTATCAAGCGGTTTGATGAAAACATTGCGCCGGTGCTGGTGAAGAGTTGTCAAACTTGTCACAACGCGGATGACGCTCAAGGTGGTTTGAATCTTGCCGCGGTCACGGACTATGCCCATGCGATATCGATGCCGCAAGTTTGGGTGACGGTGCTGGAGCGATTGCAGGCCGACGAAATGCCGCCCAAGGAGGCCGAAAGGATGATGTTCGGCGATCGCCAAGCGCTGATCGGCTGGGCCCGCGAGCATGGACCGGCCAAAGCGGATTGCGGCAAGTTGGCCAGCGATCGAACGGTGAGCTTCTACACCGGCAACGTCATGAGCCGACGACTGAACCGCGACGAATACAATCGAACACTGAGCGATTTGTTCGGCATCGCGGTTGATGTCGGCTCGCGATTGCCCGCCGACGCTGCCGGTGGCGGCGGATTTGATACGACTGGCGACACACTCTACACGTCATCGCTCAATGTTGAGAAATACATCGAGGCCGCGGATGAATTGATGCAAAGAATTTTGCCCGATGCTCCGGTGCAACAAGATGTTAATGCCGTCGCGGCGCGCGAACGATTGTTATCACTCGGTAGCGATGGCGTTATCGACAATGCGCAAAGTGATGCGGAGCGGGCGCGACGGATATTGCAAGTTTTGCTGCGGCGTGCGTTTCGTCGGTCGGTGACGAGCGCGGACGTGGATCGATTTATGGCGATCTTTGAGCATTCGCATCAGCGTGGCGACGCGTTTGATTCGGCGTTACGGTTGACGATCACGGGGCTTTTGATTTCGCCGCATTTTCTGTTTTTGGTCGAACCCGAACCAGCTCAAGGTGGCACTCAGCGGCTGGGAAGTTTTCCGTTGGCCAGTCGATTGTCGTATTTCTTATGGTCGTCGATGCCTGATGAGACGTTGTTGTTCGCCGCGGAATCGGGGCGATTGCTCGAGCCGGACGGGTACCTCGAGCAAGTGCGGAGAATGTTGCGCGACCCCAAGGCTCGGTCGCTGGGCGAGCGGTTTGTGGTTCAGTGGCTCGAAATTGACAAGCTCGGTGGTGACATTCGACCGGATGCAAAACAGTTTCCGGAGTTTGACGATCCGCTTGCTGTGGCGATGAAACAAGAAGTCGTCGAGGTGTTCAATCGGATCGTTCGCGAGGATCGATCATTGTTGGAATTGATTGACAGCGATTACAGCTTGTTAAATCAGCGGTTGGCCGACCATTATGAAATTCCCTGGAGTCGCGCGGAACCGGCTGTGCAGGACAATGGCTTCCAGGTGGTTCGTTTCGATGATGCGGCGCGCGGCGGTATCACGGGCATGGCGGCGGTTCACACGTTGACGTCATATCCGTTGAGAACCAGTCCGGTGTTGCGCGGGCGATATGTGCTCGAGATCTTGCTTGGCCAGCGGGTGCCACCGCCGCCGCCGAATGTCCCGCCGCTGGATTCCGAAGGCCATCAAGTCGATGCGGCGAACATGCGATTGCAACTCGAGCGGCATCGCCAAGACCCCGCTTGTGCCGGTTGTCACGACCGGATGGACCCGTTGGGTTTCAGCCTCGAGTCGTTTGATAATTTGGGACGCCAGCGAACCGAAGCTGGTGGAAAACCGATCGACGTTTCGGCGAAATTGCCGGATGGTTTTGCATTCGAGGGTCCGAGCGGATTAAAACAGGTGTTGATTGAACGCAAGGACCAGGTGATGCGGCAGCTTGCGAAGAAGTTGCTGGGGTATGCTTTGGGCCGCGAGTTGAATGAATTCGATGAGTGTGTGGTTCGTGATTCGATGACGGCGCTAGAAGCGAACGGCTACAAACCTTCGATATTGATCGAAGTGATTGCGACCAGTTTGCCTTTCAAGAATCGATATTATCCGCAATAAGAATGGCAAAATGAGTGGAGAATCTTGGCGACTTTCGCGGCGGAGGCTGTTGCGCGGAGCCGGTGTGACGTTGGGGATTCCGTTGCTTGATGCGATGGGTTCGTTGACGGGATCGCCATCGGCTCAGGCAATCGCTGCACCGGAGGCAACCGACTCGGTTCAAGCACCGGTGCGAATGGCTTGTTTTTATTTTCCCAACGGCGTGTTGGAACGTGATTGGTTTGCGACAGAGGATGGCACCGATTATGAAATGCCGCCGGCGCTGTTGCCGCTGACCAAGCACCGCCAGAAGCTGACCCTGTTTTCCGGGCTTGATAAACAGCACAGTCACAATTCCGGCGATGGGCATTATTCCAAGACGGCTAATTTTCTGACCGGTTTGTTAGTTCATAAGACGACGGGCAAAGATATTAGCGTAGGTGGCGTTTCGATTGATCAAATGGCGGCGCAGCGAATCGGAGGATTGACGCCGATGCCGTCGTTGGAGTTGGGAATCGATCCGGTGATTTCGGGAATTGATACGATCGTCGGTTACACGCGGTTATATGGTTCGTACATTTCTTGGCGTTCGCCGTCGCAGCCGTTGGCGCGAGAGATCAATCCGCAGTTTGCTTATGAGCGATTGTTTGGTGTGTTGCGTTCCCGCCGTGACTCGCAACATGCGGTGCAAAGTGATGGGTCGGCGGACGATCGGCGTTTGCTATTGGACACAGTGCTGGACGACGCCAATGATTTGCGTAGAGTGCTTGGCCGTGATGACCAATTCAAGCTTGACGAGTATCTCGATGCGGTGCGTGATGTGGAGAAACGTGCGGCGTTCTTTTCGCAACCGGATTCGCGATTGTGGCGACCGACGACGAGTCCCGATGTCGCGCAAATGGCCGCACCGGAGGGCGCGCCGGGCGATCATCAACAGCATGTGCGGTTGATGTTGGACTTGATTGCATTGGCGTTTTGGACCGATTCAACGCGGATCAGTACGTTTATGTTTGCCAACGATGTTTCCAATAAGAATTTTGGCGAGATCATTCCCGGAACGGCGGGCAGCCATCACGAGTTCAGTCATCATCAAAACAAGGCGGAGAAGTTCGAGCCGTATTCGAAGATTACACGTTGGCACAACGAGCAGCTTGCCTACTTGATGGACAAGCTCGATTCGATTCGCGAGGGCGAGGGAACGTTGTTGGACAATTGCATGATTATGTCAGGTTCGGCAATGTCCGACGGCGACCAGCATAAGGCGAATAACATTCCGGTGGTGTTGGGCGGCTTGGGCGGCGGCACGATAGAGGGCGGACGGCACATCGCCAGCCCCGACGGCACACCGCTGTGCAATCTTTACGTTGCGATGCTCGAGCGAATGGGTGTGCCGGTGGAATCGTTTGGCGACAGTAACGCGGCGATTGAGCTGGCGAGCTAGTGTTTCGTCCCTGAACGGTTGGGGACAACCGTTCTACAATTTACTTGCGATTTTGCATTTTCTTGATGTCGTCGGTTACGCTTTGGCGTTGGGCCTTGAGGTCTTGCAACGATTGACGCTCCGTCGCAACCACTTGCTCGGGTGCTCGGCTGACGAAGCTCTCGTTGGACAACTTTTGCTCCTTGACCGTAATCTGTTTGATAATCTGGCCAAGCAATCGCTCCAACCGCACCAACTCGGCCTGGACATCGATAAATCGATCCATGTCGACATGCACGTCGATCCCCAGTGACGGTAACGAAAGCGGTACGTCGGTGGCAAACGCGGTCGCTTGCGGGCCGAGTGCCACCACGTTCGCGGTGGCGATCGATTCGAGCAGCGGTATCATCGGCGTCAACAATACGACCGTCGCGGCGTCGCACACCAGCGAAACCGGCACCGACTCGCGGGGCGGCACATTTTGGCTGCTACGAATTTGCCGCACCGCGCCAAGCACTTCGCGGAACACGGCGAATTGCTTCTCGATCGTCTTGTCGCCGGTATCGCGAACGTCAACGGTTGGCCACGGCGCGCGCATCACGAATGGACCAGCTTCGATCTGTTTATCGAGTCCACGGGTCGGTGCGACTTTGCCAAGATGAGCCCAAATGTCTTCGGTCACAAACGGCATGATCGGGTGCAACAATCGCAACAGCGTGTCGAGACCATGGGCAATGATCGTTTGTGTTGCCGCGCGCTGGGCCGGATCGCTGAACCGTGACTTCGCCATCTCGACGTACAGGCTGCAGAATTCGTCCCAGGCGAAATCGTACAACGACCGCGCCGCTTCGGCGTAGCGATAATGATCGATCGCGTCAGTGACTTCGGCGGTGACGGTTGCCAAGCGAGTCAACAACCAGCGGTCTTCCAACGGCAACGCCGCACGATCGATCTTAATTGGTTGGTAATCGTCGAGGTTCAACAGCGTGAAGCGCGCGGCGTTCCACAGCTTGTTGACGAAATTGCGTGCGGTCTCGAATCGTTCGCTGACCACGGCTCCCCGGTGCAGCGACTTGTCAGCCTCGGACTCGGCCCATTGAGTCGAGAACGGTTGGCTGCAATGAGGGCAATCGATCCGCGGCAGGCTGCGATTCTTTTTGGTTTGGTCGATTAGCTTTTCGCAATGCGGACATTCGTATTGAACCGGCATGCGAACGTCTTGGGTTTCGGTCGCCAACCACGCCAAACCGAACCGCAGCGCATCGGGTCCAAATTTATCGATGATGTCAATCGGATCCACGCCGTTGCCCTTGGACTTGCTCATCGTTTCGCCCAAGCCATCGAGGATCTTGGGGTGGATGAACACTTCGCTGAACGGCACCTTGCCGGTGTTGTTGATGCCCATCAACACCATGCGGGCGACCCACAACGTGATGATGTCGCGGGACGTGATCAACGTGCTGGTTGGATAAAAATAGTCGAGTTCAGCGGTCTTCTCGGGCCAACCAAGCGTGCTGTGCGGCCACAGCGCCGACGAAAACCACGTGTCCAGGACGTCGGGATCGCGAACGAGTCCAATCGCTTCGACGGCGGCCTGGAGCTTGGCGTTTTCGGCTCGCAAGCAGACGAACAAACGATTGTCACCGTCCTCGTCGACTTCGGTTTGATGCGTCAACGACGACTCGCCTGCGGAATATGCGGATTGCAGCGCAGCGATTTTTGCGGCCAACGACTTGGCGTCACTGGCGGTCAATTTCTCGCTGGTCCAGATCGGAATCTGGTGGCCCCACCACAATTGACGACTGACCGGCCAATCACGTTTTTCGCCGAGCCAATCGAGATAACCTTTGCGATACCGGGTCGGAAAAATCTTCACCGCTTCGCTGCTGACCGCGTCGATCGCGGATTGTGCGAGCGAATCCATTTTGACAAACCATTGGTCGGCCAAGAACGGTTCGATCGGCGTCTTGCTGCGGTCGCTGTGTGGCAATTCGATCTCGCGATCTTCGACTTCGCCGAGTTGGCCGAGCGCGTCGAGGTCCGCGACGACACGTTCCCGCGCGGCCTTGATCGTCAAGCCTTGATACACACCGGCTTCCTGGTTCAATGTGCCGTCGGTGCGCAGGACGTTGATCATCGGCAGGCCACAGCGCTTGCCCACTTCGTAGTCATTGGGATCGTGCGCTGGTGTGATCTTGACGCAGCCGCTGCCCAGTTCCGGTTTGGCCCAGGGGTCGACGACAAGCGGTATCGCGCGGTCCAGCAGCGGTAACATTACTTGGCGATGGTCGCGCGCCATATCGGCCAACATAATGAGCGTTGGCAACATCGTGCGTCGGCGAATTTCCAAATCGGCAAGTTGTCCGTTGATCGCTGCGAGATCTTTTTCAGCCGCATCGACGAGCTTTAGCCGCAGTTCTTTCTCGACCGCATCGAGCGCCGCCGCGGGGTCCGGGTGAACGGCCACAGCGGTGTCGCCAAGCATTGTTTCCGGGCGTGTCGTGGCGATCTCGACCATCGCGGGTTCGCCGCGTTTGGGGCCGATCACTTGATAATAGAAATGCCAAAAGTGACCTTGAGTGGTTTCGTTGAAAACCTCGTCGTCGCTGACCGCCGTCTGCAGAAACGTATCCCAGTTGACCAGCCGTTTGCCACGATAAATCAGGCGTTGAGAAAACAGATCATAGAACGTTGCGCGCACTGCGGCGGCGCATTGGTCGTCGAGTGTGAAGCGCGTGCGGTCCCAATCACAACTGCAGCCCATGCGTTTCAATTGGCCGAGGATGCGGGTTTCGTATTGGTCTTTCCATTTCCAAATCCGCGCGACGAGGGTGTCGCGGCCGAGGTCGTGGCGAGTTTTGTTTTCTTGTTCCTTGAGCCGCCGTTCGACCACGGCTTGGGTGGCGATGCCGGCGTGGTCGGTGCCGGGCATCCACAATGCCTCGAAGCCTTGCATGCGGCGGGTGCGAACGAGAACGTCTTGCAATGTGTTGTTCAGCCCGTGCCCCAAGTGCAAGGCACCGGTGACGTTGGGCGGGGGAATGCAGATCGTAAACGGCTTGCGACTGGGGTCGACCTGGGCACGATTGCAACCGGCGTCGAGCCAAGCCTGGGTGATGCGTGGGGCTGCGGTCGCGTGATCGAACCGTGTGGGGATGTCTGAGTCCTCGATCGGCTCGGCGGGTTGGTTAGTCATTGCGGTCATAGCGAATTAGGGATGTACGGGTGAGGCGATTGTAGAACGGTTGGGGACAACCGTTCTACAATTTAAGCGTCTTTGTGTAGCTTGTACTCGACGGCGTCAACGAGCGCCTGCCAGCTTGCTTCGATCACGTTTTCGCCGACCCCGATCGTGCCCCACGATTCGTGCTTGTCGGAGCTTTCGATGTTGACGCGAGTCGTCGCTGCGGTGCCTGCGCCGGTGTTGACAACGCGAACTTTGAAATCGACCAACTTCATATCGGCCAGGTTCGGGTAAGTCGGTTCGAGCGCCCGTCGTAGCGCCGCATCGAGTGCATTGACGGGACCGAGCCCCTCGGCAGCGTCGAACCACAATTGGTCGCCAACACGCAGCTTGATGATCGCTTCGGCAAAATTGCCACCGCCGGCAACGTCGCGATCACCGGCGACAACGCGGTATTTAATCGGTTCGAAATGCGGTGTGAACACGCCAGCGGTCCGTCGCACCAAGAGGTCAAACGAGGCACCGGCGGATTCGAATTGGTAGCCGCAATTTTCCAACCGAACGACTTCGCCAAGGATGCGATCCATCAGCTCGCGGTCGTTTACCAAATCATGCTTCGATGTCATTGCGGCGATGTTGCTGCGCCCGCTCAGTTCGCTGATCAAGATTCGGCGCTCGTTGCCGACCAGCGCGGGATCGATGTGTTCATAGGTGCTGGCGTTCTTGTTGATGGCGTGAACGTGCATCCCGCCTTTGTGTGCGAAGGCGCTTTGGCCGACGAATGGTTGGCAATTGCGCCACTGCAGGTTTGCGGTTTCGTAAACGAATCGGCTTAATTCGGTCAGCGGCTGGAGCGACCGTCCGCCGAGCACTTGGTAGCCTTTCTTTTTGATTGCCAAGTTTGCCATCACGGAGATCAAATCAACATTGCCGCAGCGCTCGCCGATCCCGTTGATTGTGCCCTGGACTTGGTCGGCACCGGCATCGACGGCGGCGAGCGAATTGGCGACGGCAAGTTCACCGTCGTTGTGGCAATGGATGCCGATCGTGACCTTGAAGTCGCTGACCGCCGCGCGTGCCAAGGTGACCAAGGCGGCGATCTCCTCGGGCAACGTACCGCCGTTGGTATCACACAAAACCAAATGCGTCGCACCGGCCGCGGCGGCGGCGCGCAGCGTCTTGGCCGCGTAGGCCGGATTCGCTTTCCAACCATCAAAAAAATGTTCGGCGTCATAAACAACGCGGCTGTGACGCGCTAAAAACTCGGCACTGTCACCAATCATGTCGAGGTTTTCGTCAAGCGTCGCATTGAGGACTTCGATGACGTGGTAGTCCCAGGTTTTGCCAACCAGCGTACACACCGTAGTTTGGGCGGCAACGAGTGCCTTCATGCCCGGATCGTCGGCGGCCTTCATCGATTTGCGCCGCGTCATTCCGAAGGCGCAAACTTGACTCTTGCCCAGATCCAACGCACGGACCTTTTCAAAGAACGCTACGTCCTTTTCGTTGGACAACGGGTAGCCGCCTTCGATGAAGTCGATGCCGATTTCGGCCAGGCGTTGGGCGATGTTAAGTTTGTCCTGCAACGACAAACTGACACCTTCGCCTTGCGTGCCGTCGCGCAGCGTGGTGTCGTAGATTTCGATCGGTCGAACGGTGGATGGGGTGGTCGTCATGGTTGGGAATGCCCAGTGTAGGGTGAGTCGCGGAACAAAAAACCCCAAGGCGGGTTGAGCCTCGGGGGATTATGTTTGACGCTCAGTGGCAGCGGGTGGTGATTGTCATCACTCCGTCTTTCCTCACCACAAACCCTGTCCCCCGAAGGCTAGGCATGTTGCCGAAAGACGGAGCCAGTAATCAAACCGACTCGGCAGCGGGGAATCGCAAAGATGGCGACAATCGTCATTGGTTAAGAAGCTTTTGTTGGATTCGACGATCAAATTCTAGAACGAGCGGTGTTTTTGTCAATTCGGCATTACCGTCTGCGGGTCGCGGTCGAATTTGTGGTGGCGATGGCGGACAATTTCGCCTTCGATCAGATAAATCACGTCTTCGGCGAGGCTGGTCGCCAAATCAGCGATGTTTTCGATGTTGCGTGACGCGCTGAAACAATGCACTGCCGGGATGACCGACTCGGCGGATTCTTGCATCAGGTCTTGCAAATGGTCGATGATGATCCGGTTCAGCGCGTCGACGACATCATCATCACGAATCACGGCGCGAGCTTTCACCGTGTCGCCGGAAACGAACGCATCGAGCGCACGGCGGACCATCGAATTGGATTCTCGCACCATATCGTTCAGCTCGTCGGGCACGGTGAACAGCGGATACATGTCAAGCGCCACCGCGCGCTCGGCAATGTTGCACGCCAAGTCGGCCATCCGTTCGAGTTCGGAGTTGATTTTGACGACGCTGATGACTTGCCGCAGATCGGTCGCAACGGGTTGGTGTAGCGCCAACATCTTTAAACATTCTTCTTCGAGCTTGACCTCGCGGGCATCGACCGTCGCGTCGCTTTGAATCACGCGATTGGCCAAATCCGGTCGCCGCTCGACCAAGGAACGAACCGCCAGATCAACCATTTGCTCCACGACGCCGAACAACGACAACAGATCTTCGCGAAGGTCATCGAGGCCGCGTTGCAAATGCTTTGACATGAGCGATTCCGATCAGGGATCAACCGAACTTGCCGCTGACGTAGTCTTCGGTCTGTTTACGGTTTGGTTTTGTAAAGACGCCCGTCGTCGGCCCGGATTCGATCAGCTTGCCTTCGAAAAAGAAAGCCGTCTGGTCGCTGCACCGCGCCGCCTGTTGCATATTATGCGTCACGATCACGATTGTGTATTGTTTCCGCAATTCAAAAATCAAATCTTCGATCGCCAGTGTACTGGCCGGGTCCAGTGCGCTACACGGTTCGTCCATCAGCAACACTTCGGGACCGACGGCAATGGCTCGCGCAATGCACAAACGTTGCTGTTGGCCACCGGACAAGCCAAGCGCCGGAGCGTGCAGGCGGTCCTTGACTTCTTCCCAAACGGCGGCCTTGCGCAGCGACCATTCAACCAGGTCATGCAGTTGGGGATTGGTCATTCGCATGTGCAAACGCGGCCCAAATGCGACATTGTCAAAGATGCTTTTGGGAAACGGATTGGGACGTTGGAACACGATGCCGATGCGGCGGCGCAACTCGACCACGTCCGTCCCCTTGGACAGCAAATCGATCGTGCCCAGCTTCACGTCGCCAATCGCCTTGGCCGACGGAATCGTATCGTTCATACGATTGAACCAACGCAGCAGCGTGCTTTTGCCACAACCGCTGGGGCCGATAAAGGCGGTGACGCGATTGGCCATGATGTTTAGTGTCACATCGTGCAGCGCTTGGAAGTCGCCATACCAGGCGCTCAATCGATTCAGCGTCAGGGCTGGTGCTGTATCGGCCAACGGTTCGGAACGCGCCGCGGTCACGCGCGGTACCAGCGGTTCGATTGGTTCAGTTGAATCCACGGGAGTCATCGCTGCGAGATCACTGGAAGAATCGGACGACGGCATCATTCGCTGCACTCAGCTTAACGGTTTCTGAAGTCGATGTCGGATCAGCACGGCGACCGCATTGAAGGATAATAGAATGACCAACAACAAGATAATGCCTGCCGCTGCAATTCCGTGAAATTCGGGCTGGGGGCGACCAATCCAGTTGTATACCTGCAGCGGCATCACCGTAAAGTCGTCCATCAAGTGTTGTGGTGCTCGGCTGATGTAGACGATCCCGGCGATGATCAAAATCGGTGCCGTTTCGCCAATCGCGCGACTCATCGCCAAAATCGATCCGGTCATTATTCCGGGGATGGCGGCGGGCAGGGTCACGTTCCAAACCACTTGCCACGGCGTCGCGCCTAAGCCCAACGCACCGGCGCGCAGCGACGACGGGACACCGCGCAGCGATTCTTGTGAGCTGATGATAATCACCGGCAAAATCACCAGCATCAACGTCAGCGCACCGGTCAAGACGCCGCGACCCAGCGGCAATGAAAAGTAGTACCACGCTTTTTTTGTGATTCGCCCCGGCTCGGCGTCCGATCGCAACGTGTAACTGAGCAGATCACCCTTGGGCAATGCGTCGCGCGGGCCGATGACGTTAACCTTCACTGGTCGCATATCAACATCAACTGCCGCCATCTCCGTGGTCGGTATAATCGGCGTGGAGTCCGCACCATCGACGGGGATCAAAATTGAACGCTCGCCCTCGCTGAAAAATTGGTCGTAGTAGCGGACGCCGATTTCAATGCCGCGTTGATTCGCGCTGAATAACCCAAACATCGACACAAACGCGGTCAAGCCCAAGATGCCGTAGACAACGCTGGGGACGCCGGCGAGGTTGGTGATGTTGAGCTGGATGACGCTGTAGAGAAAACGGCCCAGGCGATTTCGCGGTTGGTATTCTTCGAGCAAAATCGCGGTGGCAATTCCGATCGGCAACGTCAACAAGGCGCAAATCGTGCAAACCCACAGCGTACCAAAGATCGCTGGACGAATTCCCGCTTGCAGAGGATCGGGCTCGGGGCCCTTGGACAACAAAGTCCAGGACAATTTCGGCACACCCTGGTACAGAATTGAGGTC
>JBGSVE010000150.1:0-18115 GCA_041753075.1 Pirellulaceae bacterium | reverse complement strand
TGCTTCCAAAGTTGCGTCCCCGCAGAGCTTCAGTCCGCTTCACCCGGCACGTCAATTGTCGGGCACAGGATCGTCCTTCAGTCACTTTGGACACGGGAGCCATCCCTCAAAAAATCCAACAGCACATCCTGCCTATTCACGGTAAACCCGGATGGACCTTTTTTTGCTGAGCCAAGAAACGCAATGGCAGATGCCGAGGAAGGCAATGAAAACTTGAATGATGCAGGACATCTAGCGTATCTTCTCAATCGTCAGCAAGCCTATACGATCGAGCGCCTGAGCGAAAAACGACCTGCCGAATTGCGGACATCTTCGGTCTTTCGTTGGATAATTCGATTCGCGGCGCAAGGGGTGCAGTTTTTCTGTGGACAATCGACGATCGTCCACTGGCGATGATGAAATGCCACAAACAGCTTTGACGAACTGGTGTGGTTCGACAACGAATCGATACCAAGTTTGCCCGCCGGTCCAGTTGAGATTCACATCGGCTGGGGTGTGACGACGTCGCCTCTCATGCCCGATGTTCGACTAAACACGATTGCCGAATTCGGGACGCCGGCCAATTTGGATTTGCCAAGCGTCAATCCAGGCCAGACCATTGATGTTGAACTTAGCCTCGAGGAATTTGTCGAGACAGCAGGCACGCTATTTACGACCGCGCTGGGTTATAGCATTGACACGATCAGTGGGGAAATAACGCCTCGACTGGGCTGGTTATCGGTCAGCGCACCATGCGCATTGATTGCCAATGTCCTTGACGATAGCGCAAAAACATCATGCTGGCCAATAACCATACCCACAATGTCATCACACTCCACCACCAATGCAATAGCGACATCCCCAACCGCTGGCGCACCAGCGACTCACCGCCGATGCCGATGATGACTGCCAGTGTCGAAACGCCCAAGGAGACGCCCAGCACGAACCACGTATCGCCCGCACCACGCAAGGCACCGGCAAGAATAAGTTGCGTCGCGTCGAGCAACACATAGACACCGACAAAGGCGAGCAACCCGCGTGCGATTTGGATCGCCAACAAAGTTTCATCGCCGCTGCTGCCAAGTTCATAGAGCGACAATAACCAGTCGGGAAAAACAAAATACAAGAATGCCCAGACCAATGAGTACGCCCACGCGATTATGAGCGCCGCGCGAGTCGCCGCGATTGCTTGCCGCGGTCCTGACTCGGTCAAGTGATGTCCCACCAACACCGACGCGGCAATTGACACGCCAATCAACGGAATGAACGCGACCATGTTGAAATTGATCGCCATGGTCGTGGCGCGCAGCGGAACGTCACCGAGTTGGCCAATCTGAAGCACAATCATTGTGAAGCCACCGGCTTCGGTCAGGTATTGAAACCCCGACGGAATCCCAAAATACAATAGCTTTTTTAGTCTCGCGTAATCAAAGCTTATGCCCGCAATGACTTGGTACCGCTCGTCAATGCTTGGTGCCAGTAAGATGACGCCAAATACGATCGCCTTGAACCAAAACGCAATCACACTGGCGATCGCTGCGCCCGCGATCCCCATCGCCGGCAACCCCAGCCCGCCGAAGATAAACCACGCATCCAGCACAACGTTGAGCAAGCCGGCGGCGATGCTTGACCACATGATTACGCGAGTGCGCTGCGTCCCGCTGAAGAAACCACTGAGACTGGTTTCGAGCACCGATCCGGTTGCGCCCAGCAATAGGATCCGCATGTAGGTGACTTCGAGCGGAATCAACGAATCGATCTGGCCACTGACTTGAAACAACCACGGTGAATACACGCCGACGATCAGAAATAACGGCGTGAACGCGAGCGATAACCAAACCGATTGCCAGATGAAACGCCCGACCTCGCGTTCTTTTCCCGACCCAACATATTGTGCGACGATTGCGCCCGTCATGGATGTGATCCCGATGGGAAAACAAACGAGCGTCCAATACAGGTTTCCTGCCGCCATCGAGGCGCTCATCTGCTTGCCGTCGTACCACAGCAAAAACGTGCGATCAGCGAACAACACCAAGGAGAAGGTGCCAGTGCTGACCATTAGCGGCAGCGCCATCCGCAAAACTTCGGCGATCGATTGCGTCATCGAAGGCGCCTCGCCATCGCGAACTGGTTCGCTCACCGCATACTGCCTTGTTGGCCAACACGAACGAACCGCGCGGAGATCATTCCCGCAATCAAGCCGCCGACGTGGGCACCATTGGCCACGTTGCCAATCACCGAGGTCAACCCCAACAGCAAAAAAGCGACGGCGAGAATCAATCCGAACGGCGGCACGCGCAAGGCAAACTCAGGATCATAAAACGGTCGCATCCACACATAGCCAAGCAATCCATAGGTCGCTCCCGAGGCACCCACCGCGTTGGGTCCACCGCCAAGATCAAGCGGCCAAATCGCTTGCACGATTGTTCCCGCGATGGCGGTAACGAACAGCAGTAACGCGATCACGCCGCGTCCTTGCAAACGTTCGATCGCGCCGCCGAGCATGAACAACCAAACCATGTTCATCGCCAGGTGCAAGATGCCGCCATGCAGCACCGCCGGTGTGAGCAGGCGCCAGACCTCGCCCTTGCGAATCGAGGCAAACGCGTCGGAAGACTGGGCTTGGTCGGCTCGCGACACGAAGCTCATCGCCTCAATCACACGCTGGCCCGTGGAGACCGTCACGTCACCGCGCCGCGACATCATTGGCCGTGGCTCGCCGAAATTGGTGACAACGCCGACCGCGATGCAAACGACGATTGTAATTAACACCACAACCGGACGACTTTGGTCACCACCGGCCAGTCCCGGCAAGGCACTCCCCGGCAAAGCACGATGGCGAACGGTTTGTTGATTCTTAAGTCGATTGCGGTTTTCAACGACCTTGTCCGCCTTGAGCTTGGCGGCGCGGTCGCCGACGGCAAATCGCGGATCGGTTGGCGCGCGAATGAACTCCGCCAATTCGGCTTTGGCCTCGGCGACCTGCGATTCTTCCTTAATCCAGACCGAGTGGGCCTGGCCTACCTCGCCATCGCCGCCTGCGGGTTCAGTCGAAGCGTCGATGCCAAGGGTTGTCAAATAATCGCAAAACCGCGACGCGTCTGACGCCTGTTCGATCAATCCAATGCGACGCATGAAGCCAGGAGCACATGATAAAGGGGGACAACACCACTGCCAAGACTGTAGCGACAATGGGCGGGTTGTCCTAGCTGACGCAAAGCGTTGGGGGCAGCAATCAAAAAGCCAGGGGTCTGCCATCGCTGGACATTTGGCGTTCAAATAGGCGTTTTCTGAGACGCCGCACAACACCAGGTAACGACCTTTTGACCACCATTGACGCCACTGGCTCGCCGACCAAGACCAAGACCGCCGATGGTCTGGATCCGCAGCTGACGACGATTCAACCCGGTGGCGGTATTGTCATGTCGATCGAGTTAGCCTGGGGCCGCATGCGCCGTGCGATCTTGCGGCGTTTTTTTCCTGGCTATGTGCAGCGGATGCAGTCGCTGCGCCACGGCAGCCGCGGAACCTTGCCGTTCGAGCCCGTCGACACTCGCGATTTGAAATTCTATCGCAACCAAGAAACGTATTGGTGGAGCGACGCGGACGATCGCTTTCGCTGGCGTGACTCGTTGCCGTTTGCACGGGCTGGGCTGGCGGAACTGCTGTTGATCGGTGGTTTTTTTCTATTGTTATCGTTGCCGCTGGTTTGGCTTTGGTGGCCACTGGCGATTGCCTCGTTGGTGTTGTTCGTGTTGGTGCTTTGGTTCTTTCGCGATCCACCGCGACAAATCCCCACGGAACACGGCAGCGTCGTCTCGCCAGCGGATGGCAAGATTGTGCAGATCGACGAGATCGATGATCCCGAAATCGGTCCGGCATTGCAGATTGGGATTTTCCTTTCGATCTTCAATGTTCATATCAATCGCGCATCGATCGCCGGAAAAGTCGTCGCGATTCGATACCGGCCGGGAAAGTTTCTCAACGCCTTGCGGCCTGAGTCGGCGCGCGAGAATGAGAACCTCGACATTGTTTTGGAAACGGGCGGCAATCCACGGGCGCGATATCGAATTCGCCAGATCACTGGCCAATTCGCGCGGCGAATTGTTTGTTGGACGCGGCCTGGCGATGTGCTTTCGCGTGGCGAGCAGTTTGGCATGATTAAACTTGGGTCTCGAACCGAAGTCATCATTCCTCGCGATCCAAGTCTGCAAATAATCACATCGATTGGCCAGAAGGTAAAAGCGGGTTCGTCGCTCTTGGCGCGCTATGCAATCGAGCCGAGCGTTTCTCGGGTCGTCGAACACGGAGATTAACATGAGCGAAATGAAACGCAGTTTTTGGCCGCGCCGCCACGATCCCGAGGGGACTAGCCCGGTGCGGCGCAAGCGCCGGCTATCCTTAGCGGTGCTGCCAACAATGCTGACCCTGGGCAATGGCGTTTGCGGTTTGGCCTCGATTGCCGTGACGACCAGCATTTCACTTGATTGGGGTCGTCAGGACCAATTGTTTGTTGCCGGTTTGTTGATTTTCGCCGGAATGTTGTTTGACGCCTTGGATGGTTCAGCGGCGCGAATGACGGGCCAGTCCAGCGAATTTGGGGCGCAGCTTGATAGTCTTTGTGACGCGATCACGTTTGGTGCGGCTCCAGCGGTGATCGTGTGGCGGTTCAGCGAGCTGTTGCCACATCGATTGTCTTGGGCGATTGGTGTGATCTTCGCGCTGTGTGTGTTGATGCGATTGGCGCGATTCAATGTTGAAACCAGCGATAACGATGCACACGATGGGTTTGATGGGCTGCCGTCACCGGCCGCAGCGGGCACGTTGGCGTCGTTTGCGATCGCGACGCCGCACTTGGAATCGTTTACGCACGAAGGATATCGCGAGTCGATTCAATCTGCCGCCGGCTGGGCATTGATGGCTTGTCAATATTTCGTTCCCGCGTTGGCTGTCATGTTGGCGTATTTAATGGTGTCACGGTTCGAGTATCCGCATGTAATTCAGCAATGGGTTACTGGGCGACGATCGCCAAATCAGATTGGCCAAGCCATCTTTGGTCTGGCCGGAGTCTTCTTGTTACATGAGCTTGCTCTGCCGCTGGCTTTTTGTTTGTTTGCGTTTCATTCGCCGCTGAAACAGTGGCAGACCAACCACTTCGCGAAGTCCGATGATGAACCCGGCGAAAAAGAGCAGGCGGTCTGACGCGAGTTCATCGAATCTTACAATCATGACAACAAAGACCGCGCACAAGACAGCGTCTCAATCGCGACCGGACGATAAAAGCGCACGTCAACGTAAGGCGCCGCCAACGCCGCACGCCAGCCGTTTGTACGGCAGCCTGACCTGGGTCTACGAAGCGTTCTGGACCTTGGCGGCGCGAGGCAACATCGAGCGCGAGGTTCGCAAGTACCCAATTGCCGCTGGCGAACGCGTGCTTGAAGTCGGCGTGGGCACCGGATTCTCGTTCGTCTCGTATCCCGCTGACGCATCGATCACCGGTGTCGATTTGTCGGAGGAGATGCTGGAAAAAGCCAGACAACGCATCGACGAGTTCGGTTGGTCGCACATTGAGGTGATGCCAATGAATGCCGAGCAACTCGACTTTCCCGATGCTTCGTTTGACGTTGTGACTTCATTTCACGTGGTCAGTGTCGTCTCGGATCCGCAGCAGATGATGCGTGAGCTGACGCGAGTTTGCAAAACCGGCGGGCGGATTTTGTTAATCAACCACTTTCGCAGCCGCACGCCATGGATCGCCAAGATCGTTGATTCAGCCGGTGCGATAACAAAGCATCTGGGTTGGCGAACCGATCTCAGTCTCGACGACGCCGTCGCCGGTTTGCCGCTGCGAATCGACAAAATCTACAAGCCCAAAAGGCGGTCGGTGTTTACCGTCATCTGGGCAACGAAAACGGATACCTAAAAATGACCTACGGCTTGGTGTCGGCGTCGAGTTCGCGCAGGTAAACGCGAGCGACATCGGCCATGTAGTTGACTTGCGTTGACTTCGCCGCGTCGCTGAGAAACCGTTTCGCCTTGGCTGAGTTTCCGGTCGCGTCGGCGTACAAACCAAGATACAAGTTTGCATAAAAACTTGCCGCCGCATGCTCAGCCGAACCTTCGGTCAACTTGCTGACTGCATCGAGAACACGCTGCTCGTCACCATCAATCAGCAACCGACGAATTTCGTTCATCGGAACGCGTGTATCACCAGGCGCGGGCAACACGGTTTTCTCGGCGGCTTTCTGGTTGGCCATCTTGGCAACACACAGGAAATGCCAAGCCGAGTTTTCAACATCGTTCGGATTGGCAGCACGATGCAGTTCAAACAACTTGCGCGCATCGTCATAACGATTCACCAGCGCCAGCGCAATACCGAATTGCCACAACTCTGGTTTGTCCGCCGGCACCAATCGCACGTAACGTTCAAACTGCTTAACCGCTGAATTGACCTTGCCAACTCTCAGATACAAGTCACCGGCAAGGCGTATCGCTTCGGGTGATTTCTCGTAGTTGGCCAACAATCGCTCGGCCACATCGCTTGCCAGCAACGCGTCGCGTTTCTCCAGCGCTCGATAGCCGATCACGCGAAACTCAGCGATCGAAAGAACGGTATCGGAATCCTGGGCGAGACCTACACATGGCGCAAGTGAAAGGCACAGTACGACGGCGGTCAAACGCAAGGTGAGAAACATGGGACAGGTCCGCTGGGAGTAAACGCAACGACAAACACAAGTCGAGTTTACCGCGCGAAACGCGACAGGTTTGCTCAGCGAGAACACGGATCGCCGCAATCTGCGCGGTGTAAAATCGACCGTAGCGACTGTATCGAATCTAGCGACCTGGGAGTATCAGCCCAGCCGAACCGTTTGGCCGGTTTTCGCCGACCGATAAATCGCCTCGATCACTTCCACGCTGCGGCGACCCTCAATTCCATCAATCAACGGCGTGCGATTGTTTGCGACGGCGTCAATGAAGTCGTCAAAAAATAGCGTGTGGCCGTGATGACCAATTGCCGCTGGATCGGCCGCACCGCCGCCAGTCTTGGTGCGATCACCAAAGCGATCACGTATCGCATCATCGTCATCGGACTCATCGGCGAATTGCCACTGTTTGAGGTCTTCCTCTTCCAGAATCGCCATCCCACCGCTGCCGCAAATTTCAATTCGTTTGAGGCTGCCTGGAAACGCGGTCGTGGTCGCTTCGATCACGCCGAGTGCGCCCGATTTGAACTTCAGCGTCGCCACGGCAACATCCTCGACCTCGATCCGCTCGTGCGTCATTGTCGCAATGCGTCCATTGATTTCCTCGACGTCGCCCATCAACCACAGCAGCAAGTCAACCGAATGAATCGCTTGGTTCATCAGCGCCCCGCCGCCATCGAGTGTCCAGGTCCCGCGCCAAGCACCGCTGTCGTAATACTGCTGGGTGCGAAACCATTTGACATACGCATCGCCCATCGTGATCTTGCCAAACCGACCGGCGTCGATGGCGGCTTTGAACGTTTGCGCCGCTGAATAGAAGCGGCTCTGGAATGTGACACCAAGTTTGACGCCAGCTTGGTCCGTTGCGGCAATGATTTCGTCGCAGCGCGCGGTTGTGACTTCGAGCGGTTTTTCCACGACGACATGCTTGCCCGCTTTAGCGGCGGCGATGGCTGGGTCGCGGTGGGCACCGCTGGGCGAGCAAATACTGATGGCGTCGATTTCGGTATCGGCCAACATTTCGTCGAGCGTCGCAAACGCACGACACGAGTTGTACTCGGCAAACTTCGCGGTCCCGGCTTCGCTGCGGCTGACGCAACCGACCAGTTTGCCGGCTTTGGTGTCCGCGATTGCGCGCGCGTGAAAACCCGCGATCATGCCGCATCCGACCAGTCCAAAACGCAGTGTCATGCCAACCTCAAGTGCTGTGGTGATAGATTGTTTGGCGAAAGTTTAGTCTGGCTTTGACCTAACGTGTCCAAGGCATCGCCAATACTATCCCCGTCAGGCCAATCATCCGGCCAATCGGCTCACCAAGTTAAATTCCCACCGGCATGGCTTGTGGAAAACGTGTTGAGCGTGATTGTGGCGGATGACGGCATGCGGTACTATAACGATGTCCACTGGCCTAGTTGGCGAGCCGTTGGACTCTACCGGAACGCCAGCAATTTTCGAAAGCACGGGAGACGAGGGAATGGTCAGGAAAAAGACGATTGCAACTGAAGCAGCCTCCAAGGGCGTGAAGCTAGATCCAGGGATGAAAACGATCCTGGAGCGTGAGCCAGGCCTGAAGACAACACTTCAGCAGATTGAGAAGACGTTTGGTGACGGTGCGATCATGCCGCTGGGCGCATCGCATAAATTGACGATCGACGGCATCTCAACGGGCAGCCTCAGCCTCGACATGGCGCTTGGCGGTTATGGTGTGCCACGCGGCCGGATCATCGAAATTTTCGGCCCGGAGTCAAGCGGAAAGACGACTTTGGCGTTGCATATCTGTGCCGAAGCACAGAAGTCCAACGGCATCGCCGCGATGATTGACGCCGAACATGCCTTTGACCCAAGTTGGGCAAAGAAATTGGGCGTCGAGCTGGAAACGTTGCTGGTCAGCCAGCCCAGCAGCGGCGAAGAGGCAATGCAGATTTGCGAAATGTTGGTCAAGAGCAACGCGATCGACGTGATCGTCATCGACTCGGTCGCCGCGCTGGTTCCCCGAGCGGAATTGGAAGGCGAAATTGGCGATAGTCACGTCGGATTGCAAGCTCGTTTGATGAGCCAATCAATGCGCAAGCTGACCGGTGTGATCGCCAAGAGCAAGTGCTGCGTGATCTTCATCAACCAGATCCGCGAGAAAATCGGGGTCATGTTCGGCAGCCCCGAAACGACTCCCGGCGGTCGGGCGCTGAAGTTCTATTGTTCGTGCCGAATCGATGTTCGGCGCATTGGTGCGCTGAAGGATGGCGAGGAACAGGTCGGCCAGCGCGTCCGCACCAAAATCGTCAAGAACAAGGTCGCTCCGCCATTCCGGATTGCCGAGTTCGACATGATGCACACCAACGGCATCAGCTTCGAGGGCGACTTGCTTGACTTGGGAACGATTCACAAAATCGTGTCCCGCAGCGGTGCATGGTTCAAGTATGGCGAAACTTACCTTGGCCAAGGTAAGGAAAAAGCACGTAACTTCTTGATCGAGAACCCCGAAGTCGCGGAAGAGATCAAACAAGCGGTCTTGGCGACGGGCGGGTATGCCGCTCCGGTCAACGAAGACGGTTCCGCCGTGGTCGCCGAAGAGGAAAGTGCGGATGAAGAAGCGCTGCACAACAGTTAAACTGGTGTGATGGCTTCCACCCTCAACCACGATCGTCTTTGGGATGACGCCGAAGCGACGATCGTGGAATTGGAACGAGCGTCGCGGCACGCGGACGTCAACGCCTCAGGATATTTCGTTGTGGTCGTTGACCGCCTGGCGACGCTCGCGGCCGCAAGCCCAGTGGCGTTGAGTTTGATCGGTTCGGTCGACTCGCGCTGTTTGGCGAAAACGAATTCGCCGTCGAATGACGCTTCTTTTGGCGACATTCAATCGATTTTTCCCAGCGACATTACGGCGACCCATACTGCGCCTTGGGTTTACCACGGAGATGCAAACCGGCTTGCCGTTATACAACAAATTCGTCCCGGCCAATGGGTCGCGATTGTGATCGATTGGTGCGAACCGCTGCGCGATGATCCTGAATCGCGGTTGACGATTTCGGATGCCGTCAAAGCGGTGATTGAATTTGTTTCGCCCGTCGTGCTTCGCCAACAGTTGGCTTTGGCTGACCACGACATTGCGTCGCTCAGGCTGCGCGAGCAATCGATCGCGATGCTTTATCAAGGTCGAAAATGGAGTGAGTCGGCTCACCACATCGCCCAAGGCATCGCCAACCACCGCCACGCTGATCGCGTTTTGATTGCAACGATTGGCCAATCGCGATGCCGCTTGATCGCCAGCAACGCAGCACCAACCATTGATCGACGTGAACGATTAGCTTCGCTGTTGGAAGAACTGTTGTTGTCGGTTAACGACGCGCAGGAACCGATTCGATTCACCGTCGGAGCGGCTTCACCGCAGCCCAAAATCAATCGCCCCGAACTGCTTGACCAATACGTTATCGAATCCGGTTGCCGGCAGATCGAGATCAACGTGATTCGCCAGTGCGACGACGGCATCATCCAACCGATCGCGATGACCGTGGTTGAATGGTTTCGCATTCCTGAATCCGCCGGCGATCAAGCAATTGATTCACACATCGAGCGGGCTGTTCAATCGGCGCTCGCCCGCGATACCGATTTGTGGGGTTCACTAGGTCGAAGGTTTGGCGACCAAGTACAACATCGTGCCGCGCGGCTAGTGATCATCGGCTTGGCGGTCGCGGCGTTGGCGCTGTGGTTAGTACCCGCTCGACTTGTCATCCATGCCGAAGGGCGAGTTGTGCCTGCGGTCCAGCGGCGATTATTTTCGCCCGCCGACGCAGTCGTTACGGAAATCTCCGTCACCAGCGGCGACAAAGTAACGGTCGGCCAAACACTTCTGCGACTGCGTAGTCCCGCGATTGATTTGCAGGAAGAAAACTTGCGCGGGGCGGTGCTGACCGCCAAAACGCGGCTGGCCGCGCTACTGGCATCGCGGTCCAACAACAGTCGCGAGCCCGGCCAACGCGGCGATGTGAACCAAACCGCGACCAGCGAAGAATCGCTCAAAGTCGAAATCGAGGGGCTCGAAAAGCAACTCGCGCTGGTCGCACAGCAACAGCGAGAATTAGAAATCGTCAGCCCCATTGCGGGCGTCGTCGATCGCTGGGACATGCGGCAAACGTTAGCCCAGCGACCTGTCAGCCAAGGCCAATACTTGGTCGATGTGTTCAAGCCCGCTGGCAATTGGATCGCCGAACTTGACATGCCCGATTCGGCAACCGGTTATCTTGGCAAACCTAGTGAGACCACGGTAGCCTTTCGATTGCAGTCTCAACCGGATCAGTACTACGCGACGGTATCAACAACTGTAGCCGAAGCGGCCCACGTCGATTCCCAAGGCCGCTCACTAGTTCGATTGCGATCACAATTCGTTCCTTCCTTAGATCGCCGACCGACTATCGGAGCAACGGTGTGGGGCGAAATCGATTGTGGCAATCGCTCATTGGGGTTTGTATTGTTTCGTGGTTTGTTCGAGTGGTGGAACCGTCAATCATGGTTTTAGAATTCAATCGCGCGATCTTTCTGTTCATCGTATCGATCGCGGTGTCGATCGCGATTTCGTATCAAGCAATCGCGGCTGATGTTCAAATCAGTGGACTTGTCGTCACTGCGATTGACCAAATCGAAGTTCCCGCGCGAGCCACCGGAGTCGTCGATCGGTTGTTGGTGCGCGAGGGCGACTCGGTCACGCTGGGCCAAACGCTGGCGAAACTCGATGACGCCCAAGCCGTGATCGAATCATCTCGCGCCGGCGCGAAACTCAAGATTAACCAAAGCATCGCCAACTCGGAGCTCGAGCTTGATCTTGCCAAGAAAGTCCAGCAGCAAAGTGAGCAAGTTGCCCGTGGCCATGAGCTCGCTAGCGAAATTGCTCATCGCAAAGGAACGAACAACATCCGTATTCTGGCTGCGCAAAAAGCCGAAGCCGTTGCCAACAACGAGCTGCAACGTGCCGCTGCCGCGCGGGCAGCCTTCGCCGACAGTGTCTCGCGGTCCGAAATCGATGGCTTGACTTTGGCGCTGCAGCGATCCCAGCTTGAAACAAAGCAAGCCACCTTTGATCGCCAAATCGACGGGCTATCGGCGCAAGGCGAAGACGCGACCGCGACGGAATTGCAACTGGCAATCGACACCGCACGCTTGGGCGTTGAAAAAGCGAGCGCCGATCGTTCGATCGCCTCGTTGACCGCCGAATCAACTTTGCACGACGCTGAATTGGCCGCGCTCGCCGTGCGACGCCATCAAGTGAATTCGCCGATCGACGGCGTCGTGCTGCGGATTCATCGCCGTCCAGGCCAGTGGGTGCAGATCGGCGAACCCGTGGTCGAGGTGGTTCGGCTCGATCGATTGCGCGCCACGGGTTTTGTCTCGCAACAAATCGCAGGAACGCTTCGCCAGGGTGCAAAGGTGCGGCTGGTTCCGGTCAACGGCGCCGGCAAGCCCGCTTCGCTTGTCGGTGAAGTTGTGTTCATCAAACCGCAAGTCGACCCCGTAAATGGCGAAGTCGAGTTCTGGGTTGAATTCGACAATCTCGCCCGCACGATTCTGCCCGGAATGCAAGTCGGACTGCAATTGGATGCGATATAATTCATCGACTCCCAAACAAGGCGTGGTGACATGGTTGACGCATATTTTAAAGCTCGCGATCTGGCCCAGAACCCGGGGCGGAACCAAACGTCCAGCGACGACGAACATCCGTTTTTGACTCCCAAGGGGTTGCGATTGCAACGCGACGGCAGCCACATACCAGGCGTCGCGCCCATCGAGTTTCCAACTTACCCACAGCCTGCTGCGCCCCGTCGCCAAAAAGCGGACCCCGTTGCTCCGGTGGATCCCTTTGATTTTTCGCGTGGCCAAGACCAACCGCTACTCAATATCTTGCCGTCGGCGAAATTTCCGAACCCCGATGTGCTCGCTCAAGCACCGCTGAGCCCCTACTTTGATTGGCGCCTCGTCACCAATCCGATGGCCAGCCCACTGCGCGCCGTCGGCCGCTTGTTCATTCAATTGATGGACGAACGTTTTGCTGAATTGGCCAGCGGTTCGGCTTGGATCTCGGGACCAAGCACGATTGTTACCTGTGCACATAACGTGTTTGAGTTCGCGACCCAGCGGTGGTCAAAGGCTTTGCAATTTCACGCCGCCTATGACTATTACGACGACCAAAGACCGGAGTTCTGTCGCATTACGTCTTGCTATATACCGCGAGCCTATATGGGCAATCCAGCGACGAACCATGACATCGCGATCTGCACGGTCGATCGTCCAATTGGCGAAATCGTCGGTGCTCAAATCGCGATGCGACCAGTGCAAAACAACGACTTTTTCGATACCAATCCCGTTGCCATCGTCGGCTTTCCGGCCGGCAGCGGATTTGATTTCGGCAAACAAATGTGGCAATCGCGCGGCGATTATCTGTTTGGCCAAAGCAACGGACCCGGTAGCGATTGCGCTCCCGCCATCGCCACCAACTTCGGCGGCGGCGCCAGCGGTTGTCCGTGGTTGGTGAAGGAACCGTTTACCGGCGAGTATGTCGCCGTCGGGCTGACGTCCGGTCACGCCAAATTGCGATATTTGCGCGGCGAGTCGAACCTGATGTCACTGGTGTCGCCATTCTTTGGTCTGCGGCTCATGGGCATGCTTGAATCCGATCGCGTTTATCACCGCTTCGATTCCTAACCCCGCGTCAACCGTTGTTTGTTACTCGTTGGGAAACCTTCGAGGCGTTGGCTGAGGACCGACGTGGCAGTATGCCGCGAATGACCTACGACGAAGGAGTGCTCGAACTGCTGAGCCCACGGAGGCAACATGAAAACATCGGCAGTTTAATTGGGCGAATGGTTGGAACATATACCGAAGTTCGCGGGATCGAGATTCAAACGGTGGCTTCGACAACCTTTAAACGCCGCGACCTGAAAAAAGCTTTCGAGGCAGACGAGTCTTACTACGTTGAGCGCGCTGAACAGATTCGCGATAAAGAAGAGGTGAATTTATTGATCGATCCGCCGCCCGATCTGGTGATTGAAGTTGAGATTACGTCGTCGGCGATCGAAAAAATGAAATTGTTTGCCGCGTTGGGTGTACCCGAAGTCTGGCGTCATCACGGCGAGCGATTAGAAATGTATCAACTTCGATCGGGCAAATACGAACCGATCCAAACCGGTGGCGCGCTACCCGGGTTTTCAATCGAATCGGCCGGTACGTTTTTGGTTCGCCGCTTCGACATTGGTGAAACTCAACACATCCGCGAGTTTCGCCGCTCCCTTTCGGTAGAGCAATAGCACGAAGTTCCATGAGTTCAAATCATCGTCCGACGCCCCAACCGCTGCAGCAGCACGGACGATCAGACCGGGGCTGCTATTCATAATCTTCGCAGCGGTGTCGGTCGCGGGGTTCGCCTTTTATTGTTGGCAGCTATCTATCTTGGCGGGCCGCGAACATTTGGAATCAGGGCCGGTAGCAAAAATCGTCGAGCCATCTGTTCTCGAAGTCCCGTTGGTAAACCGCGTACTTAGTTATCGGCTCGTCGAAATTAGGTCAAGCATTTCTCTATTATGGAGTGTCATTCGACCTACGCCGACGGTGGTATCGCATCGAACCAGTATGTTCCCAACTCGATCATGTTGGGGATTTCTTGTGAGCGATGCCACGGTCCAGGTAAGCAGCACATCGACTATCACGCCTCAAACACTGTCGACAAAACAGCACGCTTCGTGACAGTTCCCAGCAAGTTGACGCGTACGCAGCAGATGGACGTTTGCGGACAATGTCACTCCGGCGGCAGCCAACCCAAAGGTTTGACCTTTGCGTTCCGCCCTGGTGATCGACTATCCGACCATTATTTCCCACTTAATGAAACCGATCAGTCAAACAGTGTTCATGCGAGCAACCAAGCAACGCGATTAGCCAAGAGCACCTGTTTTCAACAGTCGCAGATGGCCTGCGTGGATTGCCACAACCCTCATCGCAATGAGCGGCACCAGACCGCACTGTTTTCAAGTCGTTGTTTGAAATACCATCAAACGCTTCAATGCGGTGGATCGGAGCGACTGGGTGATCAAATTCGTGACGATTGCATCGATTGTCACGTGCCCAAGGAAGCGACGGAGAATATAACGCTGGACAACGCCGCCGGTACAGTCTTCCCGCCGCTGCGTGACCACCATATTCGCGTTGATCCCAAGGCAACGCAGCGGTACTACGAAAAGGTCGCGAAGTGACCGAAGTTTGTCGCGCTTGTGTGATGCTGTTTACTCTATTGCTTGTCAGTGGTTGTGAATGTCGAAATCGTCCGCCAGGCGGTTCCGTGAACACGACGGTTAACGATCGCAGTGAATTGCTCGCGCAAGTTGCCACCTATCAATCGACGGGGGAACTGTCCAAAGCGGTCGATACTCTACGTAAAATGTTGGTAGCCGACGCGCGCGACTACGAGGCGATGTTCTTGTTGGCAAACGTGCGAGCGACACAAGGGCACGAAGTCGAAGCGATTGAGTTGTTGGCGGAGATTCCTGCGGACCATCCCGAAGCCGGAATCCCGGCGCTGGAGGTTGCCGCGGATTTGTGCGTCAAGATCGCTCGGTATGAGAACGCCGAACAACGTTATCAAAAACTGCTGCAACTCAATCCGTCGATCAATGCGGCGCGGCGCAAGCTGGCGTTCTCGCATAACTGCCAAGGACGCCGTCACGAAGCGGTGATGTTGATTCGAGAGCTATGTCCGTTTTAATCGCTGGCTGGAAACTATGATTACCGATCCCGTACAGCAATTCCCGGAATACTGGGCCGCGATTGGGACGAGACTACTTGCCGAGGCCAAGTTCCAACCCGCGATCGGCGCGTTGGCCAAAGCGATACTTCTGGACCCGACTGACTTGCGATCAACACGTCGCATGGTTCAAGCATTTCGCAGCTTGCATGATGATGCCATGATGGAAAAGTGGATGACAAGATTCGAGGCGATAATTAGTACGCTCAACTCCAATATCGAAGTCGCTAAAGCCAGTCCGCTGCCGCGCTCCTTGCAGCGCGGCCGTAAAGACGGTGGCGGTGGTGGTGTGACGAGCGTCAATAGGAACGCACATTCCAATGCGATTGCCACCAACCAGCGCACTTCCTCACGCCCTATCGCACTGTTGGAACTCAACACGTGCTGCACAAAGTTGCCGACGAACTCGGCGCCGCTAACCGTGCGCGTCTTGCTTTGCCGTGATTTCGACGGCGTGTAGCGGTACGTGACACTGGTGTCATCAACCGCAATGATCCGGTTGTCGCTGATCGCCGCCCGGTGCACATACGAGCGACTGGTAATGCCTTAGTGTCCCGCTTTCTGGATGGCGAACGAATCGTATTGGTGCTTGACTTCTGGGTGGCTTTTGGCTTTGCCGTGGTTCTTGGTTTTGGTCTTCGCTTGTTTCGAGTTCACGGGTTTAGATTTCACGGACTCACCCCCAGTGGACTTCTGCGTCGTAGGTTCTTGTGAAGCAGCCACATCACTTGGAATCGCAGTCGCTTGTAGCTTGGCCGCTAAGCGCTTCAGAGGATCCAGTTTTTGACCAGTCTGGTTCATCAGTTCAATGCTTCAGTCGGTCTCATCGCAGAGCATCGCCCAAGCGACCACGGCGATCTTGCGGGCCAGCGCCACGGCCGCTTTCTTCTTGCGCGTGGATTGTTCACCATGAACTCGGTCGTAGTCCGCTTTGGCCCAACCGTTGTATCGCAAGCTGCACCAAGCACATTCGACCAGGATGGTGCGGACTAACCTTGGACCACGTTTGCTGATCCGTCCATTGCGATCGGTTTGACCGGATTGGTATTGCTTGGGAACCAACCCCAGATAAGCCGACAGTTGCCGTCCACTTTTGAATCGATGCGGATCATCGATCGCCGTCAGCTCGATGTAGAGTTCGCCTTTCCAGAGTTCATGAGCTTGGCACTGGGCGAGCGGTTTGCTACAGCCATCGATCAGTTCGCGTCCGCTTTGCCAGGCGCCGGCACCGGTGGCGATCGAGATGGCATGATTGGCGAATAGACTGCGGATGGGGTTCTTGATGCGGCTAATCCGTTCGCAGAGAGTCTTTCGATGCTTGACCAAACGTCGGTGTTCGCGCGTTTCCGGAGCGGGAGGTGGGTCGGTGTGAGCTGCCGCATCATCGCCATACGCGCGAGTTTGAGGGCATCGTGGCGATCGGTTTTGCGTGTGACGTTTTTCCACTGTCAGGCTTCGACGTTGGTGCTACAGACGAACGTTTGCAGTTTTTTCTTGGTGACACAGATCTCTGATACATCCCGACGGTCCGCAGGCCTCGATAACGACGAGATCGAATTTCTGCGACTTCAGCAGCGGTTTAAGGAAGGCCGGCGTGGCGTTGATGGTTTGAAAGCTGTGCTGGAGCGTGACGGTGTTATATAAGCAGGCATTATTACCGACTCCGCCCCAAATCTCGGACTTGTATGGATTCTTTATCCTGCTGAACTTCTTGCTTGAAACTGCCGCACATATTTTGATGCACGTTGAACCGCTTGAAGTTTACTCTGATGATTCCAACTTTGCGGTTGTGAGACCGCCGGGACGCAATTACCGCGGGGCTGTCGTGCAGGGCGACTCTCTAGCCACATTATGTCGCAACGCGATCCGTGTTTCCGGGCATCCTAAGGCTGCCGGTATCCCGCGTGAATCACAACACGCAATGCAAAATCTGGCAAACTCGCTGATCAATCGTATGCTTCGCTGCCAATCCGTGCTGGATGCGCATGGAATCGACTACCCGCACGTCCACGCGATTTCGGAGGCTGACCGCGTAGACTTCGATTCTTAAAACCTCACTCCTGGATTGGCTCTCTGCTGCCCGGAATAGACGGCGGATAACCAAACAATCGCAACCAATGAAAATGGAAGCGGCGTACCCCACACGCCCCCAAAATCAGTGCGATGGGAATGTCGATTTGTGCGATGCCGCTGCGATCGCCAAAGAAGGCACGTGTCCTGGGCATCACATAGAGGAAATAGCGTGCTATTACTGACACGTTCACCCAGATGCTGGTAATCAACACCACGTATGCAAATCGGCGTGGCGTTATCGTTACCGCGTTCATACAAGCGCCCTCAACCTAGTTATTGGTCCATCAGACTTTGTCGTGGATTTGCCTAGGAACCCGGATCTTGGAGGCATGGCTCCCGTGTCCAAAAGTCGTCGCGATGGAAGATTCGAGAAAGTCGCCGGCGGGTATCCCGCCGGCGACCCACGAGCACCTTTGGCGCACGGTCGACCGGGCTATGCTTCCAAAGTTGCGTCCCCGCAGAGCTTCAGTCCGCTTCACCCGGCACGTCAATTGTCGGGCACAGGATCGTCCTTCAGTCACTTTGGACACGGGAGCCATCCCTCAAAAAATCCAACAGCACATCCTGCCTATCCACG